>JAZLLT010000092.1:0-134039 GCA_045598325.1 Clostridia bacterium
ATCCATCAAACGTTCCACAAACTCCGGCTCCGTCAGCATATCACACAAAAGGTTTTCCATGCCGCGCAGCGTCCACGCGCGTTCAAACAGCGAAAATCCGATTCCCGCGATGCGGAAACGGTCACCTGCTTCGCCCACAAGGCGTTCCAGTTCTCCGCAGATAAATGCTTCATCCACCGGCGGAAGCTCAAAACTATCAAGGTCATCGGTATCTTCCAGAATGATGCCGTCTATTACGCCGATATCCTTGTCGACGCCCGTCTTATTCCAGATAACACCGTACTCATCACGGAAGAATTCCGGCTTTACTTCCACCTGCGGTTTGATCAGATCGACCATGGTTATGTGATTATTGAGTGTGCTCTCATAGTCCGCTTTGCCGCTGTGACGGAGCATCTTTTCTTTCATCTGCCGTGTGAAAGAAACGGAATACGGAACGATGTCCGTCTTTTGAAACGCGAGAGCCGCTATCACTCTTTCACGCCTTGTCATACCGTCTGTTTACCTCATTGCTTCATATGGATTGTGTGTACGATGCGGTTGCCGGCACAGCTTACCCGATTACTTCGATGTCATCGGCATAATCACCGATATCGATTTTGACATCCTCGATGGACTTTGCCTTTTTGCCGTTCATCACATAGTTTTCATAGCGCACGCCCCGGACAGTGTTTTCCGGTCCATAGCCGGCGATATGAGAACCGATTTCGGGAGTCACCCGGATATTGCGGAACACTACATCGCGGATGTTGCCCGCTTCGACATCCTTCGACCAGAAATCCTTCGTTACCATAACATTGGTTGCAAGGTGGCACTCATGCTCGATGCGAATATCATCGAACACTACATTTTTGACCAGCGCCTTGTCGCAGATATAGACCACCAGCGAGCCAAGCTCCAGCGTCCAGTCCGCATAGCTGCGGATAACATCACAATCCGTGAAGAACACATCGCTGATATCGTTCACGGATTCCGCGCAGATGCCATAGCACCGCACTTTATCGTTCCAGACGATGCACCTGCGGCAGTCGATATTCTTTCCACCGACGACGGGTGGTTTGATCATTGCCTTCACGACGACCGCATCATCACCCGTGCGGATGAAGCAATCGTGAATACTTGCGTTCATGGTGCTGACAATATCGATGCCGTCACTGTTTTCGCGATAACCGAACAGTTTGACATTGTCCACCTCTACCCCGTCACAGCCGGAAATATTCACGGTCCAGGCAGGCACATTTACAAATGTCACATCCCGAACGAGCACATTCGTACAGTTTCTGAATACCAGCGGATTGCGCTCATGCCAGTCAAGAAGAGAGAAGTCCAAAATGCCGAGGCCTTCGACAGAGACATTCTTTTTCCCCGACGCGAGCAGACAGGTGCGGTAATTGGGCTTCCCGGCCCAGTCTTTGGGATTCAGGCAGGGTTCATCCTGCGGGTGGGGCTGCGCAATTACGATTGCTCCCGAAGCGAGGTAAACCGTCTGTCCGTCCTCAAAATCGAAGACGCTGATTTCATGGACACCGGGTCCGAAGTAAAGACCGTTGACTTCCTCCGGCTTTTTCTCCGCGCGGACAGGATTCACGGAAACCGTGAGCGGCTGTTCGATACCGCCGTCAACAAGGATCGTAATATGTCCCGTGCGGGCCAGTTCAAATTTCACCTTTTTTTCTTCGACCGTACATACAACCCCGTAGCTTTGGGGCAGTATCTCGGCACTTGCGAGACCGTCTATGCGTACTGCTTCAAAGCAAACGGGTTCATCGCCCTCGTAGCTGATTTGCGCAAAGCTATGGGGACCTCCTCTGGTTACGGGAGCGGAGTATACAGGTACAGGTTCGCCATCCGCATACAAAAGCCAGTCAGAAGAGATCCTCACGCTCTCCTTTGCCGCGTCATGGGGTTCGTTTCCCTGATTTCGTTCCAGTTCTCTGCTGACGGTTTTTTCCACGCTGGAGACAAACGGCGGTATGATAATCCTCTTCATATTTAACGCTCCTTATCGAATTTGATTTTCAGTGTCTGGTCCTTATCCGCGTCAAGCAATCCATAAGTCATGGTCAGGACACCGTCAAAGCCGGCAGGCGTTTCCAGCACCAGCTTCTCATTCATTGTCAGGGGACGTATGGCCGCCTGTCCGCACACCCCGGCAGGAACATCGTTTACCGCATAGCATATCTCGCTCAGTGTCGTGCCGTCCCTGTCTTCATAGCGCACGAGCAGGAACGCGTTGATCGGTTCCTCAGCGCCGTTCAAAAGCTGCGGATAACCCGCAAGTGAGTCGGGAAGATTGCTTAACACGACCTTGCCCATAGCAAGTCCTTTATCTGCATTGCCCATTCCGGCATACGCGGTAAAGGAACCCAGATCGAATTCGCTGAAGGATGTCGTTTTTCGGTTTTCGAAATAATACTCCCTGCGGAGCACCGTTGCGACTCCGCCGTTTATGGCGATATCATTCACGAGCTGCGTGACCGGAGCCGCCTCATAATTGAGTCCGCTCTTTTCGACTTTCACATAGACAAGCCCGTTTGTGGGAAGCGATATCTCATACCGCAGTCCCGCCGTATGGACGCTGTTTTCCGCGAAAATCACGTCGGCTTCATCACTGCCGCCGTTTCTGCCATAGTTGCTGTGCTGTTCATCAATGGCGTATACCGTTATGTCACAGACATCAAACGGCAGATGCTCCAGCGCCAGAGTGAACATTCTTTCCTTGTAAGTCCTGTTATAGAGCATCACACCGGCTCTGTCTTCATCCGCAGACGCGAATCCCTTAATGCCCTTGGAAGTCTTCAGCTCCACTCTGCCGATAGGCATGTCATTGTAGAACGACAGCAGATGATAACCCGCAAACCGTTTGCCGGTGCGGCTGTCGATCATTTGGATCCCTTTTTCGCTTGCCACACGGAAGCAGGCCCAGTTGACATCCGTGATCTGCGGCGTATCGGCAAAGTAGCACAAAGCATCCATCATGGGAGAAATCGCCTTCTCCGTGGAGGTTGTGCCATCGGACATGGAAATATTGAATTCATTCAGGTGAAGACCCGTAGAGGCAAATGTCGCACCGTATTTTTCAAGAGCCGCGTTCGCCAGTACAGTATAGGCCTCGTAATTACCGGGAACATAGCAATGATAGGATATAAAGTCAAGAGGAAGCTTTTCCTCTTCAACAAATTTCAGAAATTGATGTACTTTGCCGTCTTCGACCGCAGTCGAGAAGGTGGCAAGAGATAAGCCGCCGACAGCGGCGTAGGGATTTGCCTTCCGTATCCCCTGCGCGGCATATTTATAGATTTCCAGATATTCTTCCCACGTTCCTCCATAGAAGGCCATGGAATTGGTGCTTGCATCGAACCAGTCCGGTTCGTTCCATATTTCATTTGCCGCAAGGGGCCAGCTCTTGCCGGCATAGTGAGACGCGATTTCTCCGCAGATTTCGCCCCACTTATCCATATCCTTCGGCGGATATTTCCAGTAGCTGCTGTATGTGCGCTGCTTGTCATACAGCGCGTTGGGCGTAGCAAAATAGACCAGATACGGCAGGCAGCCGTTCTTGTAGAATTGTTTAAGGGACGCGTCCAGCGCCATGAATGCCATAGTCGGATTCCCGCTGTCCCCCGTACCGAGAGCGCCCCCGATGCCGCCGTTGCCCATGAACAGATCGACACGCATACTCTCGGAGCGCAGGTCCTTCAGGAGGGCCGCGTCGCGTACGAATTCAGCGGCATAACTGCCCACAAAGGAATGCGAAGGCGAAAACACATTCTGGCGTTTGAACAGAGGCACTCCGGTGTATTTGCCGAAATCTGCGATAATATCCGCGCCGCCGCTTACGCCCGCCGCACGGACCGTTGTTTCCGCTGTACACATTGATGCCGCCATCAGACAAAGAATGATGACGATCGCGCTTATCTTTTTCAAGCCGTCCCGCATATTTCAAACCTCCGTCAGTACAGATAACCGGGGAGGGCGGGCCTTCCCGCCTTCTCCCCGGCATGGTTATTATGAGAATTACTTGAGCGCTTCGATGGCTGCCATGTCGTACACTGCGCCGCCGATGACCTTGACTTCGTCAACGGAACCGGTGAAGCCTTCGCACACAACATCGAAGTTGCCGCCCATGAACCAATCCCACTGGGCCCAGTTGCCGCCTACGCAGAAGGTGAAGTCAGAGGAGATCTTCTCTTCTTCATCAGCGTATACTTCGGCGATCTTCACATCGTCAACAAAGGTGGTGACGAGGCAGGCGTCGCTGTCGTAAACCATCACATAGTGATGCCAGTCAGCAGGATCGCCTTCCGCGTTGGAAGCACTTCCCCACCAGTCGCTGCCGCCGACCTTCATGATAGCGAACACGGAAGCGGTGCCGTCTTCTGCCTTGTTGGTGTTGACCAGCATGGTGAAGCCGAGGTCGCTGCCGTTGATGCCTTCGTCTATAACGCGGCTGTTGCCGGTGCGGGCATTTTCGATATCCACCTTGGCATAGAAGGAAACGGTAATGGACTTGCCTGCATAGGTGTCAATGAAATCGTTGTTTGCATCGTCCTGAGCCAGCAGACCGGATGCGCCGCCAAAGTAGACCGCGCCGCCGAACTTGCCTTCAACTGCCTTGATGCCATCGGGATTGACGGCCTTTACAAGGTTATTGCCGTTTGCGGATGCGTCGGCACCGAGGTTTTCCGCATCATCGAAGGTGAAGTAGGCCAGCAGAACGGGCGCTTCTTCAGCGGTCGACACGCAGCACAGGGACAGGAGCAGACATGCTACGAGGGTAAGAGCGATGAGAGTCTTTTTCATTGAGACATCCTCCTTTTTTATATTAACTCCGGTATGCCGGAATTAATTTCATTTTTCCAGAAGCAGCGCGGCAGACATATACTCCTCGGGCAGATAGACCTTGAGTTTGCCGCCTTCAAGCGTTGCCTCCGCGGGTGCGGGCATATACCGGTCCGCGATCTTCCACCCGGAGTAATCGCCCGGAACTTCGATATACGCCTCATGCTTTTCAAAGGCGTGCACGGTGATGAGCTTTCGACTGCCGCCCGTGCGTACCGCGCACTGCCATCCATGCGCGTTCGCATAGGCCGTAATGCCGCTGCGGTACACTTTAGTGGAGCCGTCTTTGATAACGGGAGCCGCGAGACGGTAGAAGCGGATAGCTTCCCTGACCGCGTCCATCTGCTGTTCCGACAGCTTCGCGACCTCACCGGAAATGCACATGCGTCCCAGCAGCGTAGCCGACAAGGACCACATGATGCGCTTGATGCTGTCCTTACTGCGCAGTACGGACCAGATCTGGCTTTGACGAGGAAGGATCAATCTGTGCAGGTCAGCCGCGATCAGCGGGATCTCGGGGCACTCATGAGCATCCGAGAAGGACGCCATGCTGCAGCGCTTCATCATCCCGGTTTCCAGTCTGTGTCCGCCTGAGGAGCAGTTTTCCACGATAAGCTCCGGCATCTCCTCATGCATCCTGTCGAAAAACGCATAGGTGCCGAGGATACCCTGCCGCTGCGCCTCACCCAAAGACTCAAAGCCGTCAAAGCCGAGACCATAGGTATTATTGTAATCGACCTTGATATATCCGAATCCGTTTTCTTTCATCAGATCGATGACATGGGTCTTCAGATATTCCTGCGCATCATCTCTGGACAGATTCAAAAACACTCTGTTGGTCTCGTTGATGGGCTTGCCGTCCTCCTTGACAAACAGTTCGGGATGCGCTGCAAATACGGCACTCCTGTCGGACGCCACTTCCGCTTCGAACCAAATGCCGGGAATCATGCCCGCTTTTCTGATTTTATCCGTCACGGGCTTGAGTCCGTCCGGGAACGAGCTCTTTCTGATATCCCAATCCCCGGTGCATTCTTCCCACCTCGCGTTTTGTCCGTACCAGCCGGCATCGATGACGAAATAGCTGAGACCGAGGTCTCTGATCGCGTCAAGCTCCGCGCTGATGGTTTTCTCCGTAGGTGCGCCCCAGGTATCGCAATATTCATTATACATGGGAGCAAGCGTTTCTTCTGCCTCCCCCACGATTTTCAGATTCGCTTTCTGAACATCCAGCAGTGCTTCACACGCTTCATCCACGCCGCCGCGTACAACCGTCAGTGCCGCCTCGGGAAGTGTGATGCTTTCGCCCGGTGCCAGTGTTTTGCGCCAGTGTCCTTCCTCAAATCCCGCAAGGCCGCCCGCCAGTGCGAGGTCATCCTTCTGGCGGAACAGTTCCATGTTCCACGACCCTGCCCATGCAAGAGACGCAGCCCATGTCACATTCCGCTTCGTATCTTCAAGCGCCATCACGGGGAAATAGCCGCGAACGGGCATCGTGCCGTACTGTCCGATTTTCACGGTCTTGGTTGCCCATCTGGACCAGGAAACTTCCATGTTGAGCTGTTCGATCGTCTGGCACTCGTGCCTGCCTTCGCAGGACCAGAAGGAAGAGAACCGGTGCAGCTTCAGGCAATCATTGGCGGGTCCTGCCTCAAAGGGCGTCATGCCGCCGATGCAGAAAGTAGATGCCTGATCGAGGGTTATGTTTTCTTTGCCGCGGTTTTCGATAACGGTTTTGCAGTGCAGCGCGCGTTCCCTAACGGAAAGCATCTGGGTGCGGTGCAGACCCGATTCATTTTCCTGATCAATGGTAACGCTGTCCGCAGATGTCTCGATGCCGGTCAGTTTCATGCCGGCAGCCGAGGAAGAGCCGAGCATCGTGATACCCCTGCTGTAAGGGACCTCGTGCCTGTTGCCGTGGATGTGCAGCTGCGCCATCGCATAGGAGCTGCCGGTCTTCTCTTCCGCAATCTGTTTTTCCATTCCTGCGGGAACCAGCAAAAGCGATGTTCTGCCGTCTCTGTCGCAGACAGCCGCGCTGATGTTTCCCAGTTGAACCATTTGCCTGATCATAGAAATCCCTCTTTCCGCTCTTTATTTGAAACGGATGTTCTTTGTGTATTGATTGATTTTCATGTAGGGGTTCATGAGGCCCAGGATCCTTGTTCCGTTGACAACCACATTGTCGAACAGAACGTCCTCCACCAGCTTGTCATCGCTCCATCCGCGCATCAGTATCTCATTTGCGATTTTGCCTTCATTCGGGCTCTTGCAGCTGATGTTTCTGAGTGTCACGCCCTTGATGCCGCCGGGGAATGATTGATTACCCTGAATGCTGCCAAACCAGAAGCTGTTTTTGAAATTGAAACAGACAAGTCTCTGACAGTTGTTTACGCGGATGTCCTCCCACAGGATGTTGCGGATGTAGGTACCGTGCAGCGTCACAATGGACATGACCGCGCGTTCGTCCAGCTTCTCATGGTTATCTCTGTCGTCGTAGGAATAGAGCACATCGATATCCTTGAAGGAGATATCGTCGTAGTATGCCGCCATGCTCTCTTCTCCGATGACCATAGCATTGTTGCAGTCATTCCAAAGCGTGCAGCCGCTCACATGGATATGCTCATTGGCGGGAGCTTCCGCGGGTGTTTGAGTTCCCGCAAGACCCTTGATGGTGATACAGTCATCACAGGAGCGCAGGAAGCAGTCCGTTACCGTAACATTCCGGCTGTTGCTGATATCCAGAGCGTCAACGCTCGCGTATCTTCCGCTGACCACATGATAGTTGCTGATATCCACATCGTCACAGAAATACACATGCGTTGTCCAGATCTGATTCTTATGCGTGTGGGCGATGACACCGCTCAGAGACACATGATTGGCATGGTTGAAGCAGATAACAATGTTGCCGTACTGCGGGTTATCGGCATTGATCTTATCCATCATGATGATACCGCTCCCGCAGATTTTCACGTTGTCCGCATACTCCACCGCGATGGGCGCATTGACAACGGCGCCGGCCGCAACATACATGGTCATGCCGCTGGTCAACTTGATCTGCTTGCCGCCGAGGTCGTGATAACCGGGGCCGAAATAAACCGTCGTAAATGCGTTTTTGATTTTCTGCTCCTCTTCATCAATGGGATTCGTGAAGATATGGAGCGTCGTCGACTGGTATCTTCCGTCGAATACGAAGCTATAATCCCCGCCCGGCTCATTCAGATGCATATGGATAACCTTGTCCGTGACATCCCATTCGAGGTTCTCATCCGCAGGCAGGATTTCCACCTGTGCGAAGGCGAACAGAGGTTTGATGGCAACATCCACTTCGGTACCGGGTTTGAAATTAAAATAAGTGAAATTGATCTCTTCAAAATCAAAGTTGTAGTCGGAATAAATGCCCGCTTCCCTGCCGTTTACGGTAACCTCAAACCATACATCCTCACAGGGAGTTCCCGCAGGCACCGGATAAACCTGCAGATCCTCTTCGGCTGCCGCCAAAGCGCACAGAAACAGAAGCACGAGCGCCGCGATCAATACTTTTTTCATTTGGAAGTGTCTCCTTTTTTGCGAAGCAGATATTCTTTGGGCGGGACACCGTATTGCTCCCGGAACCGCTTGGTAAAATACGCGTGGCTGTTGAAGCCGGTTTTTTCCGCAAGCGCTCCGATAGCGCATGATCCGTTTTCCAATATTTCACATGCTTTTTGAAGCCGGAATTTCAAAAGGTAAGCCGACGGCGACATTTTGAACTGCTTTTTGAATATCTTATACAGATAACTGCGGCTCAGATGAAGCTCACGGCACAGGTCGTTGATCTCAAACTGTCCGGCGTAGTTTTCGCTGATGAGCATGACGGCGCGCTGGATATATTCGTCCGTCAGCTTGTTCTCCGTATCGTAAATACCATAATAGCTCAGCATATCCCCCAGCAGGGAATAAACACAGCCAAGCGCCTTGTATTCACCGTATTCCGTGCCCCCGATGGCATCCTCGTAGACGCTCTTCAGGTCATTGGCATATTTCGCAAGCTGCTCCTGCGTCATGCGGAACACGGGTGTTTCGATCAGCCCCATACGGTTAATGGCGGTCACGGCGCGCACGCCCATGATACCCAGCCACCGGTACTCCCATGGGTCGTTATGATCCGCCCGGTAACGGACCTCTTTATCGAAGGGGATATAGAATCCGTCCCCTGCCTTCAGCTCATAGACTTTTCCATCCAATTCCAGTTTTCCGGAACCGGAAAGGATGAAATGGAAAATGTGGAACCCCTTGATGCCTTCCCAGATATGATCCGGCTCGCATTTTTCATATCCGCATTCGATCAGAGACAAATCAAGACCCTTTTCGCTGAAGATGGAGTAGTTCATGAATGACTCATTGCTCAGCGAATCACGGTTTTGAAATTTCACGCGGATTTTGATCACGGATGGTTCCTCCGGTATATTCCGGCGGTACGGAACAAACCGCACCGCCGGACAGAATGCTGATTATTCCTGACCCTTCCAGAGCTCGTCAAAGGACGCCTGGCAGGATGCCTTCATGGTTTCCACATAGGTGCGGGGGCTGATGCCCTGCTTGATGCCCCAGTCATTCCAGAGCACTTCATCGCGGAAGAAGGTGGAAACTTCGCCGAGGAGGGAGACAGTGCGTCCGTTGATCATTTCGATGGATTCCAGCGATTCATCATCGAACACGTAGTTTTCCCACTGGGAAACGACATCGTTGGGCGTCTTCCAGTCATACTCGGCATACCATTCGGAAACAATGGCGCCGATAGCTTCCTTATCCTCGACCATGGGCTGCATGAACATGCCGGAAGGCATGGACTGGGCATTCACATAATCATCGGCGGAAGGTCCTTTGGGGATCATCAGGATGCCGATCTCGTCATCTTCCAGATCCTCGAAGTAGTCGTACATGTTCCAGGATGCGACCTCATAGAATGCGGTCTTGCCCAGACGCCACAGGCCTTCCCAGGAACCCCAGTCAGTGGAACCCATGTAGCAGACCTGATCGACCCAGTACAGGTCGTAGCAGAACTGGATAGCTTCGATGACGCGGGGATCATCCAGATTATAGGTGTAATGATAGTTTTCATCGAAGGTCACGGGAGCCGCGCCGTTGGAATACAGATAGGGTTCGGGACAGGTGGGGCAGGTGCCATAGGAGCCGTAACCGTACACATCGATGGCACCGTCGTTGTTGGTGTCCTTGGTGCACTTGATGGCGAGCTCACGCAGCTTGTCCCAGGTCCATTCGCCGTTGCGCTGCAGGTCATACAGGTATTCGTCGGTAATGCCGTTCTCCGCGCAGATGCGCTTGTTGAACATGATCACATGGCCTACAGCATCGTCCCAGTTGGTGATGCCGTAATGCTGACCGTTGTAGAGCCATTCGTCATTGATACCGGGGTTCCACTGGGGAGCGTCGAAATCGAAGTAATCATCGATGGGAACGATGAGACCGTTCTGCACCCAGGTAGGGACCATGGTGCCGTAAGCTGCCCAGAACACATCCGCGATTTTCTCGCCGGAAATGGCCTGCGTGTTCACGATGGACATGTAGGAATGCCAGTCATTGGTGAAAACGAACTGCAAATCGCAGTTATATTTCTCATTGATGTGCTCAATGAGCTCCATCTGCTCGGGATAGGTATCGGATGACTCCTTGGGGGTCAGATCATACCAATATGCTATGGTAACAGTACGTCCGCCCAAATCATACTCGGGCTCCTCGCCCATGGCAGTCCCGAAGGACGCGCACAGGATGAACGCCAGCGCAAGCGCCAATGCAAGAATCTTTTTCATTCCGTTTCTCCTTCAGTCATTGTTGCGTTATGTACCGGCTGACTTACTCGATTTCGCCGGTTCTGGTGATATTCACGCACCACCACGGATCGTCCCAGCCGCCGTTTACCTTGGTATCGGCAACCAGCCAGATCTCATCGCCGGCCTTGAGATCAACACCGTTAAAAGTCAGTTCCGTATTGGGAATGCGGAGACCTTCGCCCAGAAGACTGTCTTCAATGAACATCATTTCGCCCTTGATGAAGAAGCTCATGAACACACCGTCCACAGCGGGGGTGTAGGAACCATCGTCCTGATAATAGGACTCGGTGGGGCCGCCCGCGGAGGTTCCGCCGGAGTAAGCGACCTGCACATCATACATGCCGTCGTATTCGCAAACCCACTTGAGGGCCGCACTGAAGCCGGTATCACCGGCAATGAAGCCGTCCTTGCGGATGCTGAACCATGCACCTGAATACTCGGCCATTTCTTCGGAACCGGGCACAAGGGACGGGATTATGACAGATTCATTGGGCTTCCACAGACCGGTTTCGGTCAGCTGGCACTCCTTGAAGGTGGTAAGATCGATGTCTGCGCCTGCGTTGGTCTGGGTGCTGTACATGGGATACCAGCTCTGCTGACCCATGCTCTTGAGCTTGGCACGGTTGGGATTAGAGGAACCGCCAAAGATATAGATAACTTCCTCGGGCACTTCCTCGGCCATTGCGGGTACAAGCAGTACGAGCGCCAGCACGAGCGCTATGATTGCAGTGATCTTCTTCATGTGATAATCCTCCTTTTTATGGTGTATTAATATTATAAACCAAAGTTAACCCAAGCGCAATAGTTTATGATGCACAGATTATAACATATGTTTCATTGAATATTCTACATACCGGTAAGTCCCGTGCGTTCCACACCCTGTACAAAGAACCTCTGAACCACGAGGAACAGCAGGATGAGCGGAGCAATGATGAGCAGTGCTCCCGCGTTGGTGAGCATTGAGAGCCGGACCGTATCCACAACGGAAGCACCGCCTGCCGCGCGCGAAATCTGGAACGACAGGTTATTGAGCAGCGTCGGGAACAGATTCATGCTGGGCATATAGGTACTCGCGGTATAAAGATCGTTCCATGTCCACACAAAGGAGAGAACAGATACGGTAATGAGCGCCGGACCCGCGTTGGGAAGCATGATCCTCAGGAAAATCTTTCCCATGCCGGCTCCGTCGACCCACGCCGCTTCCTCCAGCTCTACGGGCAGTCTCGACAGGAACATGCGCAGGATATAGATGAACATACCGTTCTTGGCCGCCTGACAGCCAAAGGACATCAGCAGCAGCGGCCAGGGAGTACCGATGAGCGAGCGGTTTCCCATACCGAACAGGGATAAAAGCCCATAGCAGTCAAAGTAGCGGTACTGCATGTAGGTCGTGACCATATAGGTCTGCTGGGGCACGACAAGCGTCATGATAACGAGGAAGAAAACGACATTCCTTCCGCGGAATTTGAAGCGCGCAAAGCCGTAGCCCGCCAGCGTACAGGAGCAAACCTGCATAAAGGTCGCTGCAAGACTCACGCCGACGGTCGTCAGGAAATAGGAGGGGTAATCGATAAGCCCCAGCAGTTCCCGGAAATTGGAGAGCGTGGGGGTTTTCGGCACCCACTTGACCGTCATATCATACATATCCTCTCTGGACATGATGGCGACGGAAAGCTTGGTCAGGAGCGGGTACAGAATGACATAGGAGATGCCGACAATGATGCCGAAGCGGAAAACAGAAAGCAGCAGGGATTTTGCGCGCTTGATGCTGCGTGCCTTCCGCTCCCCTTTTTTCTTAGTTTTCATACTTCCGTATCACCCCTTTCATCACGAGTACCACAAGCCCCAGAAGGAGCAGGATCAGTACGGAATAGATCCAGGACATCGCCGCGGATACACCGAAATTGAAGGTGGAGAATGCGGTGTCCTCGATCATGGACAGGGTCGCATTTCCCGACGAGGTAAAGGAATCGATGATGGTATAGATCATACAGGTCATGATCATCGGGCAGGTCATGGGGAATGTGATGCGCCAATAGCTCTCCCACGCGGAAGCGCCCTCGATGGAAGCCACCTCATACATCGTCTGGGGAATGGACTGGAGCGCCGCAAGAAACACCAGTATCTGAACACCGGAAAGGACGATGATATCGTAAATCCTGTCCGCGGCACCGGCAAGATAGTTGGCTATCTTCGTAGGCAGGATGCCGCTGGTGATCATGAGCTGGGAAAGACTCATCGATTGAATACCCGTAAGTGACTGGCTCGCCTTGAAATTGCCTGCAGCACCCATCAGAGACTGCATGGCATCGCCTGCATCAAAGTTCATGAGGGCAGGCGCGGCCAACACCAGCGGCAGGAAAAAGATGGCGCGGACCAGACTCCTGCACCGGAACTTCTGGTTGAGCAGACTCGCCGCGAAAAACGAGAAGATAATGATGAGCGGCAGATTGAGCAGCGTCGACAAAAGGGACTGCACCGCCTTCTCGCGGAACACGGTATTGACGAACAGCGCGTCATAGTAATTCCTGATGCCGATGAGCTCCGTCGAAAAACCATCCGCAGAGATATTCACCTTGCTCACCGAGAAGCGGAGAGAGCGCAGGATCGGAATGCCGAACTGGAAAATGAGACCGAGGCAAAGGGGTATGATGAACAGAATGCCGTAACGCGCTTTCTTACGCGAAAGCGTCATGATTTTTCTACGCTTCTTTTTCATTCCCGTTCACCTCCGTTTCCTACCGCAAAATCCATGGGGCCGATTTCAACACCGCCGACACACCGGGCTTCAGCGGAATAATTCACATATACTTCCGTTCCGTCCGCGTACCGCGTCATATAGAGCGCATCGTCCAGTCTTTCGTGGGCAGTGATGCGCTGTCCCGCAGCGGAGGACAGAATCGCGGATGCCTTTTCATAGTCCTCTCTGATGGTTTGCATCCAGTCATCGGCAAAACCCTTGTTGATATACTGGTAGGAAGTATCCTTGAGCAGTGCCGTCGTTTTACCGGTCACCGTGTACTGAAGACCCGCACCGTACTCCACCGCCCTGAGCAGCGCGGTTCTGTAGTCCGCGGCGTAGTTGAGCGGCTCGCTCACATAATCGATACACCCGCGCACGACCATCTGATAGAACGGAACGCTTTCATCCGAAAGGCGGAACGCGCTGTCGGAGCAGGGCATATCGTAAATCAGATCGGCATACGCAAGCGCATAGGCATTGGGATTGTCAAGGGCAATCCTTACATCCTCCGAGAGCGTCTTCAGCGTATCCTTCTGCACTTCCTGCATGAGAACCCGGTTTACGGGCGATTTTACCGAAAAGTCGGAGTACAAGACATTACCCGTGTCCGGCACAGATACGATGCTCAACCCGTATTGACCGCAGCTTTCACTCAGTTTCCCGGCCGCGTCGGCGATGGTTCCGGCATTCAGCTGATAGACCGTGTATCCGTCATACCTCCGGTAGCGGCTTGTATAGTCGTATCGGTAGCGCACGGCAATATCTCTGCACAGGTCACGGATACATTCCTTCGAGGTGCTTAATCCCGCTGCGGTAAACGCTGTTTGAATGTATACATCCGGAAGGATATTCCAGCCGTTTTTCTCTGCCGTTTCGATGAGGCCTGTCAGTTCTTTCTTTCCGCCCAGCGCTTTTTCCGCCCTGATGCCGTCAAAGCGCTCCTGCGCAAGGCCGCCGTCCATCCAACCCTCCATGCGGAGCCACACATTCTGCGCTTCCGTACGGGCTGCGATTTCCGCGGTCTCCGCGTATCCGGTCAGAGATTCAAGAGCCGGCACATTCATTCCAGCCACAACCTTCGTAGACGGAACGGCGCCGACAAGGTCCAGCATGAGCGGATAAGTCCCGCACTCATTGACCGTCAGTCGGCCATCCGCAAGAAGCTTATCGCGGTAGGCAGACGCCATGCCGCTGTAAGTTTCGTTTCCTTCGCTCATGGGCGTATAGCGGATTTCAATGTTCCCGCGGTAGGGTTCTTTTTCAAAGTATATCTGCTGTGAATCCGCCAGCACCATTTTGTCAACGGCAGTCAGCAGCGCAGAAGCAAACACGGTATTATACGAATTCTGCATGCCGGCAACGCGGGCGGAAACCGTGCAGAGCGCTTCTCCACGGCTGATTTCAGCAAGCAGCGCCGCCTTGCCGTTCTTGATGCCGAATACGGGCAGGGACGCTTTTTTACCGATCACATAACTGCTCTCCGTATCGGAAACCGTATCATTTCCATATATCCTGAGAGAGAAGGTGCTCTCCGTCGTTTTGCCGTTATTGTAATACACAAGAGTGCCCGACCCATCCGGGAGGAGCATATAGCCCTTTTCCGTTTTCCCGCCTGCGCCGAAATACTCAAGCAGCGCGATCTCATACGGCGGGATCGTTTCCTCATAATCCAGCGATGCTCCGTCCAGCGCAACAGACAGAGTATTGCCCATCAATCTGTATACAAGGTCAAAACCGAAATGCGCTCTGGAAACAGCTTCCGTTTCCACCTGGTTTTCGGCGTTGTCATAATCCAGATCGTCCCAGGTGTAGCCGCATTCGTCGAGATATGCCCTGATTTTTTTCAGGATCCTCGCCGAGTCCTTCGTCAGATAGTAGGTGTCCTCATTGACTATGTTCGGATACTTGACCTTCATTTTATCAATGTAAGACTGCTCCTGCCCCGTAACGGACGCGACGCGGTAATAACCCAGCAGGTCCTCACGGTCTTTTTCATTAAGGCGGGAGGCGAATTCCTGCATACGGGAATAACTAATCTGCTGAGGCACATCGGCAAGAGTGACCGTAGTCTTGCCCAGATAATAGTGCACGGTCAGTTTTTCGTTGTCCGCTTCCCATTTCATGTTGCCGTAGGAAATGCAGTCGTTATAGGTATCCATCTGACCGAAAGCACCTTTGGCATCATAATAGGTGACGGTCGCCTGCGCGCCGAGGCGCAGACGCGTGGTACCTTCCACCATCGTCTCGCCGGCGCGGTCCTGTGGGTTGGAATACCAGACCTGACCCGTGGCAGCATCCAGCAGTGCCACCTCCGCGGTATCCGCGTTAAAATACAGCGCCGCCTCTTCGTTCCTTATTACTTCGCCGAAACCGGCAGCAAGCTCCGTATCATACCCGTCAAGATCGATTTCATCCTCCGTATACGGCGGTCTGCTCTGCATACCGGGAACAGCAGGGCCCTTCGCCCGGCCCTTGATATCAATATCCAGCTCGCCCGCATCCACATTGAAGGTCGCGGAAATGAACACCTGCGAAATCAACATCACGACCATTATGAACAGGGCTACAAGAAGCAGTCTTTTTTGATATTTCTTCATTGTGTGCCTCCTATACCCTGAATACGATCTCGCGGTAGATCTGGGAAATGAAATCTCCCACTTCAAACAGCAGATTGAAGAACAGATAACCGATAAAGACGATGACCGCCATGGCGATTGCCGTTACGATCGCCGCGGCAACGGTCCGGCTCATGGTGAATCCGTGAGCCAGCATATTGCCGACGAGGAGCAGGAAAACGGTATAGATCGTGAGTCCGTAGGACACCACATTGTAGACGCTGCTTTCCTCCAGCGTGAGGAAGTTGGAAAGCGCCATCAGAATCACACGGCCGATGACCATGGGCATGAGCGCGTAGCACACGGCGATGAAGATATCCCGCATGGAGCCCTCGCCCTCCATCAGCGTCGTGATGCACCAATTGGCAACAACGAACAGCAGCACGGGCAGACAGACGGTAGCTATGACCATGAGCGGATTCACCTTGCTGCCGCCGCCATACAGAAAGCCGGTCAGCGTACTCGAAATGACCGCGGAAATGATGTAGAGGATCAGGATCGTCACGGCTCCCGGCATGGAGCCCGCGTGCTCATACTTGAGCTCATGGAAGCCCTTGAAGGGATGCATCATGCAATAGAAGGCATGATCCACGCTCTCAAGCAATTTGTCGGCTTTTCTTCCGAACTCCGTGCGGGGTTCCCGCAAAGCTCTGCCCTCTTCCTTTCTCTTTGTACCCGTACGGTATTTTCTGATGAGGGAAACCGCCACAATGGCTGCCAGACACACAGCCACGATGGCAAACAGATAGGAAAAGCTCCTGTCCAGAACCTCGCGCCTGTACTGCTTGAGCGCCCGGCTGTAGTAGATCCTGCTGGAGGCAAGCCGGAAGGAGAGCATCGCCTCACGGTAATGTCCTTCCCGCATCTGCGCTTTTCCGATGCCGAGATAAGCCAGCTCGCTGTTCGTATTATAGCGGAAGGCCTCGTAAAAATTCTCGCGGCTGCTTTCGTAGTTACCCGCATCGTAATCGAGAATACCGTCTATCAGACACTGACCGTAGACCGTTGTCCCGTAGACAACGATCTGACCTTTGGTCGAGTCTGTCACATACAGGTCAAAGCCGATGTTATCGATAGCCGAGGGCATGGAGACATTGCCTTTCTGATTTCCCAGACCGCCGAAGGCGAACAGCATTTCACCTTCGTCATCATACAGAAAGACTTTGGCTCTTCTCTGATCCACGCAGGCGAACAGGCCGCCGGGCAGGCAGGCCACATCACCGAAAACAGAAGCTCCTACGGAGCGTCCGTCGTACAGGTTGCCCAAATCACCCACGAGCTTCTGGCTCGTGCTGTTGATAAGCACATCGTTTCCGCCCGGATTCAATCTCTGTACGGAGTTGGCCATGGTGCTCTGTTCCGCCTGAGAGGTGGCATAGACAAAGTCCTTTTCGTCAAGATCCGCGTTGATATAGGTAACAGGCAGGAAGGAGGTCATACTTTTCAGCTGTTCTCTCGTGGAAACAAGACGCCAGAACAGATCCCACAGGGAAGGACGGACTGGGATCGTTCCGGAATAGCCCAGGAAATTTCCCTCCTGATCGATGGTCACAAGGCCTTCATAGATGCCTTCACAGACGATGCTGATCTCGCCTTGCGCGGTCACAACGACCTTCTGGGGCTTGAAATCGACGCCTGCGGAGAACTGGGGAGAATCCGGTTTACCGTAGGTTGTCACGGTTTCCCCGCTGCGCGTCATCTTGACCACACGCTTGTTTCCCGTGTCGGCGATATAAACAAATGCCGCGTCGGCATAAATGCCGGAAGGACGGGAAAATGCCGTTCCATCCGCCTCTGTGAATATCTCCGCTTCCGCAAAAGAAGCATCCGTCCGAATGATACGGTTATTGTCCGTATCAGCCAAATAGATATCCCCGGTATCTTCCACGATATAAATGTCGGAAAGGTTTCGGAAGGACGTGAGTCCCATATCCGCCGCGCGGATGATGCGAACGGGTGAATAGGCCTCAGCAGACAGGAGTTCTCCGTTGTTGCCGAAGGAATAATTGTATGTGTCGTAGGTTTCTCCCGACTCGACCGCGGCATTGCACGGCATCGCGGAAGTCAACAGGAGGAGACACAGAAGCAGCGGAAAGATCCTTTTGAATGTTCGCATATTCTCCTCCTTTTCTCAATCCTTCATGCCCGAGGAGTTCATCGTTTCGATGATCTGGCTCTGGGAAAGGATGAATGTCACAGCGGGAACGGAGAGCATGATGAGGGATACCGCGGCGGAAACACCCGTGCGGGCGATACCGCCGGACAGTATCTGATTGAGCGCCTGCGGCAGCGTCTTCAGTTCTTCACTGAAGGTATAGGGAGAGATCGTGTTCCAGAGGGACTGGATCATCAGGATGATCAGTGTGAGCCATGCCGGCTTTACCATAGGCATGGCGATCGTCAGCCAGATGCGCCACTCGCTGGCACCATCGATGCGCGCCGCTTCAAATACGGAATCGGGCAGCGTCTCCATGAACTGCTTGATGAGGTACAGTCCCAGAGAATACTGCATGGCGGGCAGCAGCGTTGCCCAGTGCGTATCCAACAGGCGGAGTTTGGATACGATGATATAGCTCGGGATCTGCGTGACCGCCGAGGAGAACATGAGGGAAAGGACGATCATGCTGAAGATGAGGTTCTTTCCGCGGAAATCGTGCCTTGCAAGAGGGTAAGCCGCAAGTGAAGCGATGATCAGATGCCCGGCGGTACCTATCACGGTCAGGAAAACCGTATTGAACAAATACCGTGAAAAAGGCACCCAGGACTCGGACATGAGCTTGATCATGCTGCGGAAGTTATCCGTCGTCGGGTTCATAACGAACAGCTTCGGCGGATAGATGAACAGTTCCTCCAGAGGTTTGAATGCGTTGACCACCACGAATACCAACGGCAGCAGCATAAATGCTCCCAGAATGAGCAGGAACATCAGCGCAACCGTGTTGCCCGCTCTGCTGCGGTTGACCCGTGAAGCTGTACGCTTATGCGTTCTGTCTTTCATCAGGAGCCAACCTTTCTGAGCATCTTCTGCACAAGTTTATTGCTGCCCACCATCAGGACGAACAATATCACCGCGATTGCGGAGGCGTAGCCCATCTCAAAGCGGGTATAACCGTAATCCGTGATATGGTTGACAATGGTATGCGCGGCATAGTCTACCGATGGCAGACCTGCCAAACGCGCGCTCACATCACCCGCGCCGAATGCAGCGGTGATCTGCATGACCGCGCCGAACATAAGCTGGGGGCGCATGGAAGGAAGGGTGATATACCAAAGCTCCTGCCATCTGTTGGTGATGCCGTCCACACTGCCTGCCTCATATAAGCTTCTGTCCACATTTTGAAGACCCGCGATAAACGACAGGAAGCTGGTGCCGAGACTCAGCCACAGGGAAACGATAATGACCACGCCCAGCACATAGCGGGTATCCTCCAGCCAGTTCACCGCGTCACGGATAAAGCCGAGCGTCGTCAGGATGGTATTGATATAGCCGTAGCTGTCGGAGGAAAACATGATCTGCCAGATCATGAAAACCGCGCCCGAAATGGAAGGAACATAGAATATGGTTGTGAGGATGGCGCGCGGGATGCGCTTGAAATCCGTGATCATCCAGGCCAGCAGGAAGCAGGCCATATAGCTGATGGGGCCCGTGATGACCGCGATCACCATCGTGTTGCGCAAAGCCGTCATGAAGACGTCATCATGCAGGAACAGGTTCCTGTAATTATCCAGAAACACAAACCGCGGTGCCTCAAACAAATCAAAGCTCGTAAAGCTGAGTCCCATGGAAATGGCGACGGGGATGACCGTGAACACGATAAACAGCAGCAGATACGGTGCCAGCATCATATAGGACACGCGGTCTTTTTTCCATTGTTTTCGGATAGCCGCTTTATTCACCCTCGTACACCTCCAATCCGAATTCTCTGCGCTTGGATGTGATTTCCTCATTGATGTTCTTCACATAATCCAGAAGCGTCTCTCCCGCGTTCTCCTTTTGATTGATCACTCTGCGGAAAGCGTTGTTCAGGTGTCTGGATGTGAAATAACCGCCCGGGACCTCCGGGATTCCTTTGACATTATCCCACTCGGCGTTCAGGATACCCAGCTCGGAGACCGACCACGGCATATTGGCAAACGCCTCGATATTCGCGGAGGGATAGCGTGCCGAAACGCCCAGCTGATTTTCGATATCCCGCCCGTAACGGGTCTGGATGTCGGCACTCAGCCACCACTTCATGAATTCCCAGGAAGCGTCCTTGTCATCCGCGTCTGCCATCATCATGGTGCAGATGCTGTAACCGGTCACGCTGTGGTCTACCGTGCCGTCCTCCCGAACGGTGCCGGGGACCCTCATAAACGCCCAGCGTCCGCGGATCTCGGGTGCGCCGACCTGAAGGAAATTGTAGAAGGTGAAGTCCTCGATCACAACGGGCATCTCGCCGCTGCGGAACCGGGTGAGCGCGTCATATTTAATCGGCAGCTCATAGTCCGCATAGAGCGAGACCCACATGCTGAACGCGTCCTTTGCCGCCTCGGACCCGAGTCCGCTGCGGGTGTTGCTGTCCGTATACATTTCCCCGCCTCTTTGATACAGAAGCATCGCCATGGAAGAAAGGGCGTAATAATTGCCCGCCACGCTGTTGGGGGGCTGGATTCCGACCGTCATGTTCTTGCGCTGAAGTCTTCCGACAACGCTGAACATCTCCTCCCATGTTTCGGGCGGAGTGAGCCCCAGCTCCTCCAGAATATCCGTGCGGTAGAACATCATGGTGAAGGTCTGGGTTTCGGGAAGGGCATAGATGCCGCCGTCCAGTTCATAGGGCACAAGAGCACTCGGGCGGAATCTGGACGCGACTTCCTCGAAGTCGTCAAACTGTGTCAGGTCATAAGCCGCTTTGCGCACGGCGTAATTGACCGGTTCGGAATTGCCCAGCTGCAGCACCACATCCGGACCAACGCCGGATGCCGTAGCGTTCATCAGCTGTCCCTGCACCAGTTTCAGGTTAACTGTGATGCCCGTTTCGGGCGTAAAGCTGTTTTCGATGAGCTGTTTGATGATATTGGCCTGATCGCGTCCGGCGGACACCCACACTTCGATAGTGCGGTTCTCATCGCTGTCTGCCATGGTGCCGATGACCGAGTAATCGATTTTGAAAGACGAAGCGAACAAGCTTGCCTCGTGCGCGATCTGACGGAAGAAGCCCGCTTCCGCGTCCGGCAGTTCCGTGCTTTGCGCGCCTCTCAGATAAATCTTGTCGATTTCCAGAGGCAAGCCTTTGATCTGGGTAAGCCAGGAACCCAGCGAGCCCACATTGCTCTTAAGGTTGCTCAGCCGCTTCTGAACCGTTTCCGGCTTTTCACAGAAGTCATCCAGCTGTACAGAAAGCGTCTGCAGGATTCCGTTCATGCTGCCGCGTTTACCGGTCTTTTCGACCAGCATCTCATCACAGCGCTTCAAAACTTCCTTTTGCTTTTCAAATGTCTCGAACACCTCGGGAATATTCGCTTCCAGCTGATAATCACGGTATGTATCGGGAGTCGTGCCGGTGATCATCACGATACGGCGGTAGGCCTCATTGAGCTCCGAAACGGATTCTTCTGCCATTGCTACGATATCGGTCAGATCCCCGATGGTGGCTTCCATTCTGAGAACATGCCGGCCTTTTGTCAGATAAACCGCATAAGGCAGCTCCACGTTCTGCCAGCTCATATCGTAGTTGACACGGATGTCCGAAAACTCATCAAAGGGGATCTTTCCGTCGATATAGATTTTCCGCGTGGTGAAAGAACCGCTGACTACATCCTGACGGGCACGGAAGGCGAGAAAATACAATCCATCGGCAGGAGCTTCCAGTTCCCATTCGATCCACTGGCCCTGCACATTCCAGCTGCTGCCGCCGATGGTATTGATGCGGGTCTCCATGGTGTTGTAGGGTGTCGTCAGGGGTGAAGAGCGGTCCGTTCTGCCATACAGTACGGTGTCCGATTTGCGAAGGGTGTTCTCCGCCTCAAAAACAATATCCCCGCACTCCGCGGGCGCGTAACCGCAGGACTCATATTCTGCCAGAACCGCCTCATAGGAAGGAAGGTCCGGTTCATTGGTCAGGTAAAGAACGGAAACCGCAAGCATTTCGCGGTTTGCTCTGAGCGTCACGGTATGCTCGCCCCGGGTCAGATAAAAACGGTAGGGTTCCGCGTAGGTGCCCGTAGTATCGGAAATCAGGATATCCGTCCATTCCGGTTCCTCATGCTGTCCGGGAATAATATCATTTCCCGCTGAATCTCTCTTCATGCCGGGCGCGGTATCATCCGCCCAGATACGGTATAAGGTGTTGTACTGCGCTTCGGAGAACGGAACAACACCATCGATATCCAGTGAGAATTCAATATTCAGCCCTTTGTCCGCGAGCGGGTAATAGGAAATGCCGATTTGGTATGTCCCGCTCTCGGGGCAAACGACAGTAAAGGAGATTTCTTCCCCCTCCGCGGCAACGAGACACGGCACGCCGTCCAAAGTTACCGCATCTGCGCCGGGCAGGGCCTCTTCTCTGAGCAGAGGGCTCTGTTCGGACCCGTAACAGTCACGGTATTGTGCGTATGATATGAGTCCGTCCTCTGAAAGAGCATAAAACAGACCCATGATGCACAGCGCAACAAGCAAAAGCATGGTTTTTTTCTTACCCGACATACTGTGACCTACTTTCCATTGGGATAGGAATACACTTTTCCTATTATGATTATACTGTTTTGTTAACACAAATGCAACCATAATATGATGCTAATACTATAACATATGTGTTTTTGCTTCAGGACATATGCATGATATTCCGTATTTTTACCGCGGCATTTATCCCGCTTTTATGCGTTTACGAACGCTAATCATCAAAATAAGGTCCTTTCGCCGCCCGTGAATGTGCTGATATCACACAATTATCACTTTTGGTTACTCGGACCATATTACTATTTGAGAGTATCCGACGCGCTTACCTTCACCCTGCAGGTCACCTTCTGACCGGGTTCCAGGAATTTGAGCATGCCCGTCCTGCGCATCACATCGCGTCCGTCCGGATAGCAGTTCCCACACTCGAGCCCCAGCACATAGTCCCGCACGCCCATCATTTTCCACTCAACAAATCCATCGAGTAAACGGCTGTCGAAGCCAACGGACAGCTTGATGCCGTTTTTCGGCTGGGTGATTGATACCGTCTGCTCGCCCGGCCCAAATTTGTGGTAGTAGCAGCGCTCCACATAACCCGCCTGCGGCTTTTCCATGCGAAGGCAGTTTGCAATATCTTCCGCCGCATGTTCATCCCTCGGAACTACGGACAGAGCCGGAATATCAACGATGCTGTCTTCGTCCAGCAGCGGATACCCCATGTTCATGTGATACAGGATTTCCAGCGGCTGTTTCCGGTCTCCCCTGTTTTCGATGGTATCCTCAACGGTAAATTGAGCTTCCGTCTTGCTGACCGTGATTTTACGGCTCAGTCTCAGTTTGCGGTCAAAAATCGTTTCATCCGACATTTCACCGTGAATAACATACGCATCCTCCGCCTCTTCCCACCACGCGTGATCCGCGGGCGTATTGCAGATGGTCCCGTGAAGAGGAAGCCGCTCTCCGGCATCCGTATTGGGAGAACCCACATTGTTGAGACCGCAGGTAGTCAGGAAACCCGCCGTAAACGATTTAAGCCAGTTGGCTTCGATGCTGTCATAGTATGCGGGCGCAACATAACCGCAGGGAGACAGATAGCTCAGATTGACCGCCTTATAGCGGAGCCGCGCAATGTCACAGCAGCGATCGGGTGACACCGTCATATCGATGCCCGCGGCGGTATGCACCTCGAACAGCTTCATACCGCTGCCCTTTCCGTTCAGAAGGAGATGTTCCTCCACACCTGCCAGCTGACTGTCATGTCCGATATATTCGTTCATATTCATGACCCCCTAAACCAAATCGCGCACCGCACGATAGACGCGCTTGTACCGTTCATAAACTTGCATGTATTGACTGTGATGTTCCGCGTTGGGCTTATAGGTCTCCGTTTCCTCGATCATATGTTCCGCGGCATCCGCAAGATCCCGGAACAACCCTATGGCGATCCCTGTCAGCATGGCGGAACCCACTGTGCCCGCATCCGCGGTTTTGAGCGCCGTGATCGGAATGTTGAGTACATCCGCCTTCATCTGCATCCAGACCTTGCTCTTCGCTCCGCCTCCGGTCGCATTGATTTTCGTAAAGCGGATGCCCGATTTCAGAAGATGCTCATAGTTCAGGCGCATCTCATAGGCAACGCCTTCCATACAGGCACGGTACAACTCCGCCTTTGTTGTGGACATGGTAAGTCCTATTACGGCACCCTTGGAACCCGTATCCATGTACGGGGTCGCGGCTCCGGCAAAGTGCGGCAGCACCAGCAGCCCCGTCGGGCAGTCCGAATCATAAGCGTTTTCCAGTTCGGTGAAGTCTTCGCCCGAAGCCAGTTCCTGCGTAAACCACTGCAGGATCGCGCCGCCTGTATAGGAAAACGCGTAAGCCACATACTTACCATGCGACATGAGGGGCACTGTGGAATAAAAGCCGTCAAACATCGCATCCGCGTCCGGAATCGTGTCATATACGGGTGTCAAGCATTCCACCGTACCCGCTCCGTCCACAGCGACAGAGGAATCAAACGCGCCCGCTCCCACCGCCGCCGCGACCTGATCGTGGCTGATGCTCACGATGAGCGTACTTATGGACAGCCCCGTCCGCGCCGCCGCTTCCGAGGTAACATGTCCCGCGGGAGTGCCCGACGGAACGGTTTTTCCCATAAGGGACACATCGATTCCGGCCGCGTCGAAAATCTCTCTGCTCCACTCCATCCTGCGGATATCGAACCCCATGGTTCTGGAAGCAAGAGACCAGTCGATTTGATGCACGCCTGTCAGATGCCACACCACATAGTCACCGATCAGATGGATCCTGGATGCCGCCGCGTAGACCTCCGGACGGTTTTTGATCATCCACATGAGCTTGGGCACAGAGTACATCTCATGAGGGCGCAGGCCCGAAATGCGGGCTATCTTCTCCGCACCAAGCTTCTTTGTGAGTTCGGCGCACTCCTGCGCGCCGCGTTTATCGGTATAAAGCATGGCATTATGCAGCGGTCTGCCGTTTTCGTCACACAATACAAAGGTTTCACCGAAGCTGGTTACACCGATACCGGCAATATCCGGATAGAGCGCGGTCATCTCGGAAATCGCGTCATAGACGCAGTCCATAATGACGGACACGTCGATCTCATCCGAGTTTTCAAGGCGGATCACCGGATAACTGCGGTATGCCTTGTTCAGATATTTCCCGTTTTCGTCAAACACGGTACACTTGCAGCCCGTCGTACCGATATCGAGTCCCGCGATTTTCATAATCTCCCTCCGCAGAAAAGTATGCTTAACCTCAGTCGATATCCACCCAGTCGTATCCGAGGTAGGTCGTGAATGCCTCCTTCAGAATCTCTTTCATGTGACCGACACCGACGCTGGTATGGTGCTTGAAGCCGCCGCGCGCCAGACGGATCATCTTGTTCTGCAGGTCGGGCACTTCACACACGCCCGCGCAGCCGAAGTAGCCGTCTTCGATGGGATCACCCGTGAACTCTGCCTCGCTGGCGTAGACGATAATCTTTCCATCCTTCGTTTGGCAATTGGAAATAGTGGTCGGAAATGCCTTGATGCGTCCCTCATTGCTGCCCCAGCCGGAGCCGGGATCCGTCTTGTCGAACATCTTGTGATTGGTCACGGTACCCTTGCCCGTCATAAGCGTCTGGGCAACGGGACCGCAGTGGAACAGGATGACTTTGTTCTCCTCATCCCCGTAGTTATTGTTCCAGTCGAGAACGGCGGTGGGCTGCTCACTGGCAAGACTCATCGCTCTCATGGTAATGGCAGAGCACATATCGATCTCGCAGGAGGCGGCAATGCCGCGGTCGTTGAGTTCGGACAGCAGCACGCAGGGACAGACGCGGAGCACCTGTTCCATCTCATTCCAGCAGCGGAGCGCCAAGGCGTCCAGATGATATTCTTCGATATAACCGTCAATGGCAACGGAAACCTTGGCAAGCGTGTTTTTCTTATCTTCCGGAACCAGAGAGAAATCGGAATACTCCTCCAGATGCTGCTTCTTGGCCACCACCTTCGGGTCGTTGTCCATCATGTTCTGCACCTTAAAGAACAATTCGGAAAGATCGAAGGATTCCACATTGATGCCGTTTTTCTGCATCGCGATTTCATCAAAGCGCGTCGTTTTGAACGCGGTCGTACGCGCACCGATGCAGCCGAGGTTGAAGCGCTTCATGCCGTTGACTACGCGGCAAATAGCGGCAAAGTCCTTGAGATTCTGATTGAATTTCGGGTCAAGCGGATGCACCACATGGGGCTTCATAACCGTGAACGGCACGCCATACTGGGTAAACACGTCCGTCACGGAGAATTTTCCGCAGAAAGCGTCACGGCGGTGGGCAAAGTCCATTTTGCCGATCTCATCGGGGTATGCCTGCATCAGGATGGGGACGCCCGCATCCTGCAAAGCAGTGATGGCACCGTTCTCATCAGCAAAAATCGGCATGGAGAAAATCACGCCATCATACTCGCCATCGTGCTCCTTGAGCCACTTGGCATAGAGCAGACCTTCATCGCGGGTCTCGATACCGCCGTAACGGGTCAGGGAAGCATCCATGGCGATGTAATCATAGCCCGCGTCCGTGACCGCCTTGATCATATCCTCGCGCGCGCCGTAGATCAGCTCACCCGGCATAAAACCGCGGTTGCAAAATGCGAGTGCGAACGTCATTTTCTTCTGATCCATATGTTCGTGCCTCCCTTATCTCTTATAGAAGATTTTCATTGCTTTTTCCACATCGGCGGCCATCGCGTTTTTCGCCGCCAGTGCGATATCGTGGTAGAATGTCACGTCGTTTTCGGCAAGATAGTTCTTTGCCGCAGTCGTGCCCGCCTTGGACATATAGGAGTAGTAGTTGACCTTGCGGATACCGTTGCGGATAGCGATCTCATAGTCCTCAGGCGACACGCCGCTGCCGCCGTGCATGACCAGCGGTAGACCGGTCAGTTCCTTGATGCGCGCCACGCGGTCAAGGTCCAATACGGGCTTGGACTTATAGATGCCGTGCGCCGTACCAAAGCTGGGCGCGAGCGCATCGATGCCTGTCGCCTTCACGAACTTCACGGCCAGATCGGGATCCGTGTAGATGGGACCGGCGCTTGCCGCCCCGCCTTCGCGCGCAGCCAGCTGACCAATCTCAGCTTCCACGCCAGCGCCTGCCTTGTGAGACATTTCCACAGCACGGACGGTGTTCTTCACGTTCTCCTCATAGGGGAGCGTGCTTCCGTCATACATGATACCAGTGAAGCCAAGTGAAAGCGCCTTCTCTACATAGTCCAGCGTTTCGCCGTGGTCCAGCAGTGCGCATACCGGCACTTTTGCCCGCTTCGCCATGAGCACCATCACAGGTCCGATCACATCGATGGGGGCCACCGACTCATGCACCTGAGCGTGCATGAGGATCACGGGCACATTCATCATTTCGGCATTTTCGATGACCGCCTGAATGCACTCCAGATTCGGCGTGTTGAACGAACCTACCGCGTAGTTTCCTTCTTCCGCCATCTTCAGTATATCACGCAGATCGACAAGCATATGAATTCCTCCTTAACAGCATTATCTAACCGTTATTTTACAGTAAATTAATGCCAATGTATAGTACATCCCGTACAATTAACTGTAAAATCGTCCAAATTATTTTGCAATCACATCTGAACGGGAGAAAACACAATGAAGCTTGAGTATGACAGACAGCAGCTCACCGGCCTCATGAAGGATTTTTACATCAGCACCGGTATGCGCATCGTGATGTTCGATGACGAATACCGCATGCTGCTGTCCTACCCGGACCACGACTGCCGTTTCTGCAGCATCATGAAATCCGTGCCCGCGTCGGAGCGCCTATGCCGCATGAGCGATGAGCACTCCTTCCGTACCTGCGCATCCACACGAAAGCTGTCATTGTATCACTGCCACTCAGGTCTCATCGAGGCCACGCTGCCACTCATCGACGGCGGAATCATCATAGGTTATCTGATGTTCGGACAAATCTGCGACTCCGCACAGCAGGGCGATCCGGCCGCGCGGCTGAGTACCTACGCAAAGGATTTTGCCATCGACTGCACGGATGTCTGTTTTGACGATATCCCGGTCAGATCTCTCGACCAGATCAAGGCGGCCTCCAAAATCATGGAAGCACTGACCTACTACGCGCTGTACCAGAAGGCGATTGCTCTGCGCAGGCAGGCGTTTGCCGACAGCATCCGCGAATACCTAAAGACGCATATGTCCGAGCCGGTCACAGCTCAAATCATCGCCGATGCCATGCACTGCAGCAGAAGCAAGCTGTATACGGAATGTGAGCAAAACCTCGGCACGGGCATCATGGAATACTTAAATCACCTGCGCATGGAGGAAGCCCGCCGCCTGCTGACCGAAACAAACCACCCCGTATCCGCCATCGCGGAGGCAGTCGGTTTCGCGGATTACAATTACTTCTGCAGGGTGTTCAAAAGGCAAAACGGAATCTCAGCAAAGGCATATAGAGAAGGTAATCAATAATATGTCAGGCGGCAAGATTTTTCTGCCGCCTGAAAACGAAATTCCTACTGTTTTTCAAATACCGGCATTCTTTCCAGCGGCGCGGCTGCCTCTATGAATACAGGACCCGCGAATACTTCTTCCGTATCCTCGTTTTTCCACTTGCCTTCCGGCAGATAGACCCTCCGCTTTCTGGCTCCTGCTGTCATCACGGGAGCAACCAGATAATTGTCACCGAACATATACTGATCCTTGATATCCGCGCAAGCCGGATCATCCGGGAAGGCATACCACATGGCCCGCATCAGCGGCGTGCCGTTTTCATGCGCTTCACGCATCAAACGGCGCAGGTAGGGGCGCATCTCTTCCCTTCTGCGCATATAATCCGCCAGGATGCCATAGACCTCTTCACCGAAGCTCCAAACTTCGTTGTCTGCACCCGTGTTGAGTACCGGCGTTCCGTCCTTGCGGAGCACGTCCAGAGATGGCTGACGGTGCCCATGCAGACGCATGACCGGGCAATAGGTCGCCCACTGGAACCAGCGGATGACCAGCTCCGCAAAAGCCGGATCCTCTGTATATCCCTGATGAAAGCCGCCGATATCAGTAGTCCACCACGGAATGCCTGCCGCGCCCATGCTGAGACCCGCACATACCTGCTTACGGAAGTCTTCCCAATTGCTCATGATATCGCCGGACCAAACCAGCGCGCCATATCTTTGACTGCCACTCCATGCGCAGCGCACCAAATTCACGGGATTCTCCTGTCCTTCCGCCCGCATACCATCATAGAACATACGGGAATACAACTGGGGGTATATATTGCCCACCTGCGGTACGGAGCCAAGGTGGTAGCGGTAGTTTTTGAAATCATAAGTGCCGTACTCCGGCTCCGCTTCATCCAGCCAGAAGATCCGGATGCCATCGTCGTAATAGTTCTGCTTGATCTTCTTCCATACATAGGCACGGGCGCGGGGGTTAGTAGCGTCAAAGAACATGCTGGGCTCCACATATCGCATACCAACCTGTTCGCCGTACTCCGCCCGTACCAGCAGACCCTGCTGTTCCATTTCGGCATAGTTCTCACTGGTCAGGGACACCTGAGGCCACACGCTGACCATCAGCTCAATACCCATATCCTTGAGTTCCTTCACCATCGCCGCAGGATCCGGGAAAAACTCCGGGTCAAAGCGGTAATCGCCCATCTTCGGCCAGTGGAAGAAGTCACAGACTATGACATCTATCTTTAGACCGCGGCGCTTGTATTCCCGCGCCACATCCAGAAGCTGTTCCTGGTTCCAGTAGCGCAGTTTGCACTGCCAGAAGCCGAGACCGTATTCCGGCATCTCGGGAACCGTTCCCGTGGCTTTGCCGTAGTGTGCGGAAATCTCCGCCGGCGTGTCTCCGCAGGTCACCCAGTAATCCAGCTGCTTTATGGAATCCGCATGCCATGTTGTGCGGTTCTTTCCGAAGCTCACGCTGCCGATGGCGGGATTATGCCACAAAAAGCCGTATCCTTTGCTCGAAATATAAAAAGGAACGCTGGCCTGAGAATTGCGGTGCGCCAGTTCCAACGTGCAGCCCTTCCAGTCCAGAATCTCCTCCTGATACTGTCCCATGCCGTACAGATGTTCTCCGTCCTGCCCGTCAAAGGTCACATCCAGAGAAAAATCACCACCCGTCAGTGGCTGGAACCTGCGGCTTTTGAGACTCAGTGCGTTGGCGGGAGCGGTTTCGCGCAGCAGCAGTTCCCCTTTTTGATTGTAGAATCCTATGCGGGCATAGCGGTGCCAGCCATCCATGGTGATTTCCGCCCGCAGTTTTCCCACGCGGATGGAAGCGCTTTCATCATTTACTTCAATGACAGGGTCTGCCGGATTATCGGGTTCCAGCAGCGCAAAGCGGTTGTCCGCCGCCTCACCCATGAGCACGGAGCGCACACGGATACTGTCCTGTCCCCAGGGCGAGAGCACCAGCGTTTCTCCGTGCCCTCTCCAGATAAGATCATTGCCTTCCCGTGAAAACCACTGCATACCGTGACTTCCTTTCAAGCTTTATTTGGTAATTTTCCACTGAACGGCGGCATCCACTCCTCCGTCCATTATGGAGTAAGTGAGCTTCAGTACGCCCCGGAACCCCTCCGGGCAGGCCATTTCATAGGTTTCTCCGCTCTGCATATCGGTTCCGAGCTTTAATGTCTTGCTCTCCACGCAGTTCTCCGCTTCGTCCAGATATTCCGCAGTCAGTGTGCACACGGTGTTTTCCCCACCGTTATACAAAACCGGCGTAACAAACAGCGTTTCGGGCAGATCGTCCAGCACCACGCTGCCGCGGGCCGTGCCCGTTTCCTCACTGCCCATTCCGGCCCAGGCGGAGAAGGTACCCAGATCGAATTCCGAATACAAAGTGGCATTTCTGTTCTCAAAGAAATACTCCTTTTTGAGTACTTTCGCCGTTTCGCCGGATATGGGTACTCCGTTCTCCATGCTCCACACGGCGGCGGGCTCATACGTTTCTCCCGCACGAATTGCTTCGATATAAAGGATTCCTTTCCCCGCCAGTTCAAAGTCCAGCGTCAGTTCACTCGTGCTTACATCCGTCAGTTCCCGCAGCAGATAAAGTTCATCCGTATCGGTTCCGTTATAGATGCCGGGATGATCGGCGTCTATAGTATACACCCGTATATCCGACCGGTCAAATGGCAAACCATCCAACGCCACGGTAAAGGACTGCGTCTTCACCGCTTTTGTATAAAGCAGGATTCCCACATGTTCCTCATCCATACCCGCAAGACCTTTGATGTACTTGCTTTCCGTCAGCTCCGCCCGGCAGACCGGCAGCCGGTTGTACAGAGCCAGCACATGGAACAGCGCCGACCGTTCGCTGGTCTTGTTGTCCACCATGTTCAGCCCTTCGCCGTTATCACGCCAAGTCGCCCAGTTGACGCTCGTCACCGTGGGCATTTCCACCAGATTGCGAATGGCTTCCGCGGCCAGTACGGCAGAGTTGAGACCGCTGCTTTCCTCCGTCTTCCACTTGCCGTCCGCTCCCGCCTCCCGCACATGGAACTCATTGATGTGCAGCCCCACCGTATCAAAGACATCGCCGAGGGACGACAGCAGATCATTCATGGTCTTCACATTCGCAAAATACCGCAATGTACCATAGTTATGGAACGAGACAAAATCCATCGGCCAGTCGTTCTGCTCTACAGTGTCAAGAAATGACCTCATTTCTTCCTTATTCATATACTCCGGGAAGGCGATGGACATGCCGCCTACGGATGCATACGGATTGCCGTCTCGAATGCCCTGCGCACCGTATCCGTACATTTCAATAAACTCTTTCCAAGTTCCGCTGTAAAATACATGCATTCCGCTGCCATTCGTCAGATCCGGCTCATTCCAGATCTCATTTGCCGCGAGCGGCCAGCCCTTTTCCGCGTAATGGGCGGAAATATCCGCACAAAGCTGTCGCCAGAGTTCCATGTCCTCCGGCGCACTGCGCCAGGTACCATCCTCTGACTGCAGGAGGGCCGGCATATACCCATAGGAGAAATAGGGCTGCGTCCCGTTCTCGTAGAGCTTTTTGAGCAGCAGATCCAACGCCGTATATTGATTTGTCATGTTGTCCCGGGTACCCTGCGCAAAATACTTGCCCAGTCCCCCGTTTCCCATGGACAGATCCACGCGCATATTCTCGCTGCGCAACTCCCGCAATGTGGACACCGCTTTCATATAAGCAGTGCTGTCAGTGCCCAGCCCGAAGGAATAGGAGACGGAAAACGTATTCTGCCGCTTAAGCAGCGGAATCCCCGAAAGATGAGAAAAATCCGCCCTGATCATAATTCTATCCTCCGCCTGTCCAAAAACGGCAGTGCCGCAAAGCAGCGACACTGCCAGGATTGCGGAAAGAATTTTCTTTCCGATGCTCATTATCCGATTCCTTCCAGCTCACTCAGGTCGGCAATGGCTCCGTCGAAGATCATCAGGTCATCAACAAGACCGATGAACCCATACATTACGTTGTCATCCCAGGGCACATAGCTGCCGCCGATGGCAGCGCCGTAAGGATCACAGTTCACCGTGGGGCAGGGACAGTCGATACTGCCGCGCAGTTCGCCGTCGATCCACGCCGTCATAGTGTTCGTCACGGCATCCAGAGAGCAGACGTACCAGTGATAATCCTTGATACCTTCCAGCACGGTATTGGTACTGTCCATGCGGCCCCAGAAATCGCGTTCAGGATCGCCGACAATGGGGGAATAAATCAGGTGATCGCTTCCATTATACGTATACTTGGCAACCAACTGGCAAATGCCGCTCTGCAATCCGTTGTAGCCGGTAGAGAACACTCGGGAAGCTTCTCCGGCATAACCCAAATGCTTGGCGTAGAAGCTGATGGTGTAGCTCTCCAGAGCATCGGTGAAGTCTCCGACCGTTGCTTCGGTAACCAGCACAGTCTCGCCGTCCAACTCCAGCGCACCCGCGCCGACAGCCGCTTCATCACTGAGGTTCAGGGTTCCCTTGCCCTTCTTAATCAGGTCATTCCCGTTACCAGAAACATCCTTGCCGAGGTTCTCCGCATCCTCGAAATCGTAGTGCGCGACGAGCGTGATGCCCTCCGCGTTCACGGCAAATGCGCCAAAGAGTACCATCAGCGCTAGCAGCAGGCAAACCAGTTTCTTCATAACCATACCTCTCCTTACTCTATTATTAGGGGCTTTCTGCCCCCTGAGTTCATTCGATCTTGATCTCCGGCTGCACTAAACTGCTCAGCGCATCCAGCGATTCCTGAGAAGGATTCTCGTAGGTTTCCGCGAACACGCGTCCGGGGATGTTGCTGTTGACTCCAAAGTCAGACCACAAAACATGATCTCTGAACCACGTAGCGTTTTCACCCAGAGCCAGCACGCTCCGCTCCGTCATGATCCGCAGCGAGTCAATGGATTCGTCATCAAACACGATATTGTCAAAGCGTTCCCACGCCTCAACTTCATCCTTCCAGTCATAGGGATAGAGGAAATCCGTGAGAATCGCGGCAATGGCTTCCTTGTCCTCAACGCAGTTCTGGATGAACCAGCCGTCATGGATGTTCTGGGCATTCGCATAGTCATCCGCCTGAGGGCCGATCGGAATGGCGAGGATACCGAATTCATCATCTTCCAGATTGCTCGTGTAGTTGGTAACTTCCCAACTGTACACCTGATAGAAGGCGATCTTTCCGCGGTTCCATAGCTTTTCCCACATACCCCAGGACCAAGCATCGCTGTAGCAAATGCCGTAATCGTTGACAAGCGCGCGGCACCACTCGATGGCTTCAATAGCTTCGGGGGTGTTCAGCGCGTAGGTATACTTCAGGTTTTCGTCCACCGTGACGCACTGTCCGCCGTTAGCATAAACAAAGGACTCCGCAATCACGGGCGCTGAACCGTAGGCGCCGAAGCCCCAGATGTCCGTCGCTCCGTCGTTATTGGTATCCAGTGTGCATTTGCGCGCCAGCTCCAGCAGTTTGTCCCAGGTCCATTCACGATTTTCCTGCAGCTCGTACAAATATTCATCCGTGATGCCCATGGACGCGCAAATCCGCTTGTTGAACAGGATTACCGTGCCGGGAGCGTCATCGCTCACCGAGACCGTATAGTTTTTCCCTTGATATTTCCAGGGATCCATGGCGTTTTTGTTCCACATCTCATCATCCATATCGATGTAGTCATCTAGCGGGGACAGCAGATCCGCATAGACCCATGTGGGCAGGATATAGTCGATCACGTGGCAGAAGGCATCCGCGACCTTTTCGCCGCTCATCGCCTGCACCTTCACCACCGCGTCCCAGGAGTGGAAGTCTCCGGTGGTTATGAATTCCAGCTTGCAGTTGTACTTCTTCTCGATGTCCTCAATCAGTTGTACCTCATCGGCATAGGTAGGCGAATTTTCCGATGGTGCCAGGTTCCGATAAGAGCCGAGTGTCACGGTCCTGCCATTCAGATCCCAGTTTTTTTCCTCCGCGGACGCGGGTAAAACCATTCCGAACAGGCAGATGAGCGACAGAAAAACCGACAGGCATCTTTTCATAGCAAATCGTCCTCCCCTTTATGCGCTGCAGGATATTTATTGACATCTTACATGATTTATTATATACTATTATTTAATCATGTATAGCATTATTTCTTCATCTAATAATACTATTTCGGCTATTTTGCGCCAATATAACATATCTGCCGCAGGTTTACGACCGGAAAGAAGGTATGATTATGCTTCAAAAAGATGCTTCCCGCCTCAGTACACTCCCCGCCGCAAGAGAACCCGCTCACGGCAGCCGTGATTTCCCGATAGCCACTTACCCCATCTGCTACAAGCCCCCGGGAGAATACCTGTTCTACGCACATTTTCATGAGGAAATCGAATCATTTGCCGTTCTGGAAGGCAGCGCCGAGGTATGGGTCAATGCCACGCAGTATATTCTGCACGCGGGCGACATTCTGCTCATCAAACCTGGTTCCATCCATTATGCGAAATTTCATTCCGCGGAGATCTGCGACACGGTTGCCGTCCTGTTCCATCGTCTGATCCTCTGCCGCCCCGCAGAGCAGGACATCATATTCAGGAAATACCTGTCCCGGATGGACGAAGACGATTTCTCTCCCGCGCTCGTGTATACCGCGTCGCAGCCCTATGCAAGGGAAGCGTTAGATGACCTTCTGGAAATCATACGACTGCTTTCCCAGACCATGCGGAGCGGAGAGGAACTGCTCATCAAATCACATCTGTTTCATTTTACGTATCTGTTTTTCAGATACTCAGAGGAACGGAACACCGGATCTTCCCGCGATACGATCACAGCCGTTATAAGGCAAAGCTTGTCATTTATCACCGAACATTATTATGAAGATTTGACAACGGCAATACTGGCTTCTCAGGTTCATCTCAGCGTCAGTCAATATGAGCGGCTCTTCAGGCGCATCATGAACCGCTCCCCCATCGCATATCTGATGGAATACCGCATCAACATGGCCAAGGCGCTCCTGACCGACACCACGGCAAAGATCTCCGAGATCGCGATGAGCACCGGCTGGCGCAATTTCAGCTATTTTAACCGATGTTTCCTCCGTTTTGTCAACATGACCCCCGGCGCCTTCCGCAGAGAAAACAATAAACAAAAAGGCCGCTCATGATGCCATGGCCAAAGTCAGATTACTGCTATGTGTCATAAAGGAAGCCGAGATCGACCTGTTCCATATACACCGCATTTTGAGTGAAGGATACAGAATAAGCAGCCGTAAAGCAAGTTTTGACAAGTCTTTCACAACATGCATGATACTCATCTGATGATCGGAATGTTATATTGTTTGGCACTCCTTCCTTGAGGAATATTGTTCTTGATTACTCGGCGCATCTGGCGAGATCGCAAAGCTTACTGAAGTAACAAATCCTGGACTTTCAGCCGATGGGCGTAAGATCCATGTTTTTTCTCTGGTAAAAACACAGAATACAATAAAACATCGATGGGATTACATAACCATATACCAAATCACTTTATATAGGTCAAGTTGCTTATGTCTGAAAGATCTTTTCCAAAGGACTAATAATGGCAATCGCAGAATGCATTTTCCTGCAAGCTATCCTGCAGCGGCATTTGCGCCGAAAGCCATGGCTTCGCCTTAGTTGATCCCGGTCGCGTTACGATTGCGTTAACATCGTACCAATTTGCATGTTTTTTGCATCTTTCATAATTTTCCAAAATTCAACTCTGAACCGCCATTTTATGTCGATTTTTTGCTCTGTTTTTGGGCTTGAAATGAGAATTTCAGCCCCGTTTGGTAAGGATGAGGTCGCCAGTTCGAATCTGGCCATCAGCTTGAGAATCCCTGCAGAAATGCAGGGTTTTTCTTTTACATTTTTCCGGATGCGCACTGATTCGGTTTCCGTTTCGCTGTGACCGGTGACAGCTCCAGGTCCGGATTTGCAACGAATCTACACATTTATCCCCCCTAAATGCAAAAATCGATGTGCAGATATGCACATCGAGGAAACGAAAATCGGAGCGCGGACAGCGACAGCAAAAAAACGGCCTCGGTTCAATACCCCTCGTCCGCGCTTTTCAGCCGGATTTGGTGGCCCTTGAGCCGCGGTCGCATTCTGTTATTCTATATCTTTATCTTGGTACTCTTGGTCAAAGCGTTCTATGCTTTCCACAACTGCAGACAAAATACAGAAGAGTAACTTATCGAGTGATTCTTCTTTTGTCATTTTTTACTCCATAAGATGAGTAGGCCAAAGTTCTTCGATTTTTCTATATGTATCCATGAAAATAAACTTTTCTGCTCCAATTTCTTCAACAATATTGGGAGGTATTTTTTCCATATCAGAATACTTGTCCAGTATTACGAAAGCAATATGTATATCGTCGTTTTTAAAAATACGAAAATCCGTCTACGCGTATAACTCTTGAAAGCAACATGAAAGCGGCACAGTGGTGCCGCTTTCATGTTGCCGTATTATTGCTGTCCGGCCTGCTTCTGCAGGACGGTCAATGACACAATCATCCGGTCGTCTTCCGATGAGCTTGTAAGTTACATCAACGAGCCCCAGGTCTGCGCATCACAGGTGTAGCTGTCCTTAAGTGCCTCGTTGATCTCAGCGGTATACTCGATGGTGAGAGCATAACTGGTGGGATCGAGAGAACCGAGTATCACGGTACCGTTACTCTGGGTCAGGGAGAACTGATAATTCTCGATTTTCCAGGTTCCGTTCTCGGTGATATTGTAGGAAGCGAAATTGAAGGCATAGGTACCGTCATCGTAGAGGTCCAGAGTGGTGTAGCCGCCGTTCAGCGTGAGCACAATCTGTGCCGCAGGGGCATCCGCTGCGGGTACAACGATGGAAAGCTCAGCGGAAACTTCGCCCATACCCTCCAGATTCGCCATGTAAGGCAGCACCAGGGAGAAGGTCGACATATCGACAGAGGCCTTCAGTTCGCCCGCAGTCTCGAACTTATAGTCGATGGAATAGTCGGCGTTCATGGTGTAAGCACCCTGGTCGACCTTGGAATGGTTGCCGAAGATATCGAAGAATACGAGGCAGGAATTATCATCGTACATCTCCAGAGACACCGTGGCGGTAGTTGCAAATGCGGCGATTTCCACATCCGCGCTGGCCACATAAACCAGCTTCGCACCCAGTTCGTTTACATTCGTCATCGCGTACTGTTCGCCCATGTCATCGATGTAAACTGCAGTCTTTCTATCTACGGAAACAGACAGTGTAGCTGCGGGATCATAGGGACTATCGGGAGTAAGGGCATAGTCATATCCGCCGTCCTCTCGTTCGATCATGGTCCAGCCACCCTCCACGATGAAGAGCATGAGATCCACATAGGTCATATTATGGGAAAGCTGCACAGTGCAGGTATCATCATCATCCGAAACGAAGGACAGGTAGGTGACGCCCACTTCGTTATCATAGGCAGCGGCCTTATACTTGAGTTCCTGATCTTCATAATAATAAGTGGGACCGCAGGAAGTGCCCTTGATGACATCACAGTCATAGAACAGCTTTTCCCCGTCATAGCCGCAGCGGTCGAGTTCGCCTCCGGCAAAATCATAGAACACGACCGTATAGGGTGCGGTACCTTCAATCTTTGCTGCTCCGGCTTCTATCGCCTGCCTGTTCTCATATACAGAATACGCACAGGGCTCATCCAGAACCTTGTAGGTACCGGCAAATACCGTAGCATTGTTGGTGAAGCCGGCGTAGAACACGCTGCCCAGCACCGGCACTTCCTCATAGAAATGGAAGAAATGATGGAAATCACCATATCCTTCGGCAGTAAATCCGTAATGGAAATACTTGCCCGCGGGCGAGGGCGTTTCCGCGTTCGCGGAAATCGTTATGCACATCATTGCAAGTACGAGACAAAGTACCAGGCATACAAGTCTTTTCATGGTCATTCCTCCTATTATTCTTTAATGGCTCCTGCCAAAGATCCCTTTTGCAGCTGCTTCTGGAAGAAAGGCATCGCGATCAAAATCGGCATGGTCGCTCCGATAATGACCGCATACTGGATCAAATACCTGTCATAATCCGGATTCGTATAGTTCAAGAATTCCTGATTATTGGCAACGATTTGCTTGACCCACAGTTGAAGCGGCCAAAGTTCCCGCTGTCCGGTCACATAAATAGAGGCATCAAACCACGCATTCCACGCAAGGATCGCGGTATTGATGATGGTCACCATGCCGATGCCCATCGCCTGAGGCAGCATAATGCGGAACATGATGGTCAAATGACCCGCTCCGTCAAGCTGTGCCGCCTCAACCGTAGACTCCGGCACCATGCGGAACGCATTCATCATAAGCACAACGAACATCGCATTGGTACAGCCGGGCAGAATGAGCGCCCATACGGTTCCCGTCATGCCAAGCGAACGGACCACCATATAGGTGGGCACCGTGCCGCCCGAGAACATCATGGTAAACATGAGGAACGCAGTCAGAAAGCCCTTGAGTTTTGTGGGTCTGCTCAGGACATACCCACCGAGGACATTCACAACGAGACCGAATGCCACATTCCCCAGCACATAGATCAATGTATTGATGTAGCCGCGGACGATAGACGAGTCAGCAAACAGGTAACGGTAACCGCCCAAATTGAACTTTCCGAGCCACTTCCATGCTACACCTTCGTTGGTCATAAGGAGCAATCCGTCCGATACGCTGCTCATCAGTGTGTGCCACACAGGCACAATGCATACAAACATGCACAGAATGGTAAAGACGATGATCAAAATATCCGCAATTATGCCGCCGGCGGTAGGCTTATCCACCATGCCGTCATGATACGCTCTTTTCGTACTCATGCACACACCTCCCTAAAACAGGGAAAGCGAGGTGGCTTTCCGGTTGAGTGTATTGGACAGCACCAGCAGCATTGTGGCGATGACGGACTGGAACAAACCGCTTGCCGTGGATAAACTGTAATCCGTCGTGGTGCCGAATGCCATACGGTAGGTGTAGGTATACAAGCAATCGGACACCTCATAGGTGGACGGCATATACAGCAGCAATATGGAATCGTAGCCGACTCGGAACGCCAATCCGACCTGTATGGTAAACATCATCACAATGATAGGCAGAATACACGGAACCGTTATGCGGGTAAGCCGCTGCCAGCGGTTCGCACCGTCTATGACCGCCGCTTCATGCAGATCACCGTTGATTCCGGCAATCGCCGCAATGTAGACGATTGCCCCCTGTCCCGCTCCGCGCCAAATCTCGATGAAGCACCATATCACCCAGAATACGGGCTTTTCCGTATTTGCTAGCCAATTCTGCCGTTCACAGCCCAGTGAGGATAATAGCCCGGTTATACCGCCGTTCTGTCCCAGAAATTCCTTTGCCAGAGAGCAAACGACCACCGTGGACACGAAATACGGCATATATGTCACGGTCTGTACCAGTCTGGAATATCGCTTGGAGCGCAATTCCGAAACGATAAGCGCCAATAGCACCGGGGCAATGAAGCCGAAGGTGATTTTGAACAGACTCAGCACAAAGGTGTTGCGCAGAGCGAGCGGAAACATCTCGCCTTCAAACAGTTCGACAAATTTGCCAAGTCCCAGCCACCGGCTGCGTGCGAGCCCCTTTGCGAAGGAATAATCCTCAAACGCCATCAGGATGCCCGCCATCGGAACATAGTGAAACAGGATGAAAAACAGCGCAACCGGCAAAAAGATCAAGTACAAAACGCCGTTCTTCCGAAAATCCTCCCGCCAGGAGCCGCCCCGTCGGGAGGCAGTCATGTAATTAACGGTCATGTTCCTCACTCCGGTTTATTGTCCGTAGAGTTCTTCAAATGCCGCATTAAAGAATCCGGTCACGATTTCGGGGCGATACTTGTTGACGGACTTGCAGAATTTCGCCCAATCCTCGTCATCCGTGATATCACTCTGTCCTTTGATGAACTTGACCACATTGACATCAAAGAATGTGATCAGATAGTTGCTGGTCTTGTTGTACTGGGCAGACTGCTCGGAATCAAACATTTTGATCGCGTTCAATACTTTATACCCGGTATTCTCATACGCGTCCCATTTGCCGATAGAATAGGTCTGCAGCTTGCTGTCGCCCGTGTCCGCGTCCCAGTAGAACCGGCTGCCGTATCCGAACCAGCGGTTGTTGATGGAAGCATTGCGCAAATAGGTATCATCACAAAGTGCCTTATGATAATGACCCATCCCGTTTTCGTCGATCGTATAGGCACTGTCGATTCCGAAACGCTCATACAGAGAAGGATCGGGAATCTGAGCAAGCTGCTCCGCATTGAGACCGCAGGCAAGATAAGCGCCCTCTTCAGTATAGAAGAAGTCCAGCATTTCCAGAATGGTGGGAATATCTTCCTCCGGAACGGCCGTCGTTATGATATGACTGTTATTGATCTTCGAGAACTGATAGAAACTGTCGGGAATCTTGTCCTGCTGCTCCGGTCCGCCGTAGACATCGTTGATGGGCAGCTTGCAGCCGAAAGCCATGAGTCCCTCAGTCAACTCCGATCCCACATCCATCGCGCAGCCGATTTCCGCTATTCGTCCCTGCCACAAACCGACCTTGCCCATATGGGTCTTGGTCGTATTGACAGCATAGAACATATCACCGCTGTGCTGATCGAAGCCGGGCTCGATCCAGCCCCTGTCATACCAGGTTGCCAAACACTCAAGATAGGTGCGGAAGTTGTCTGTAGTGCCGCCGAACTCACATTCATTATCAGGCGTGCGCCCCCAGTGCGGTACACCGCCGCCAAAGGACGATACAAGATCGCCGCAGCCGGTATAGCCGTTATAAACCATTGCCAAAGGATAACCGTCGCTCACACCCAGATCCTCCAGTGCCCGGGCGAAAATCTCCATCATCCATTCCCAGTCGCTGATGTACAGCGGTTCCTCGGTTCCGGACGGGAAGATCACATTATCAATGTAGGTATTATCCGGATCGTCTCCGTATTCAGCCCAAAATTCCTCGTAACCCTCATTTTCTTTCCAGCCGGTCCAGTCGTTCTCACTGTCCGCTTCGGAATAAACAGGATACAGGGGATGGCCGTTTTCCTGCACATAATCACTTTCCGTATCCCAGATATATTCGGGGCAGGAACCATACTTTACGATCCAGTCGCGGCGATACAGATAGCCCTCAAATGCCTTGGATGGTTTGTCGGCGCAGCCGCATACACAAAGATACTTCCATTCCCCATCCACAAGAGTCATACATTCCTTGACGGTATCGGGGTTTTTCTCCAGCCATGCCAGATAATTGGGCATGTAGTCTTCTATATATTCCGTCAGATCCCGAGCGATTCCCTCACGGTAAAGTTCGTCAACGGAATAGTCCGAATAACTCAGGCTCATCATTCCGCAATACTCACCCGTACTCAGATAGGTGTTGAAACTGTTCTTCTCCTCACCGGAAATCGGCACGAAGAATTCCAGTTCCACTTTCCTTCCGTCGGACCAGGTCTTGGTCTGGATATACTGCATGACGGGATTCAGGGAATAGTCGGCGTAATATACACTGTCCTCGCCTTTGGGCATCCATACGGTAAGGCGGACAGCATCCTCATCTGCAGCAGCAGGAAGGATGCCTAACAGCAGAATGATCGCCAGAATCATCGCGATGTATTTTTTCATAATACAGACCTCCCCTATAGATTCTTCACTGTTTATAGTATATATCCCGAATGTTAATATCAATTCCTTATATTAGTATCTGTATTGCGTTATTCTGTATGTTTTGATATAATACAGACAGATAACGGCTTTACAGGGGGTATCACAAATTGAGTAAGTATGCTATACTTTGGGAGGATGAGCGGGGACGGCTGACAAACCGTCTGGTTCAGTTGAATACCGGCAGCCTGTCAAGTGACGACATGTACTATGCCGCGCAGACAGATTATGAGCAATACATTGAGTTGGCGCAGATCATAAGGAGTGGGAATCTGCCTCTTCTGTACAGATGCTATAACAAGACCTCGTTCATTGCATTTGAATATACCGGAGAAAAACGCACAGACCGGTTCATCGAGTCCCTGTTCGCACTTCAAATCTGTGCACAGGCAGCCATAGAAGGCGGCGCAGATATCGGTGATGTGTATGCTCTGCGCTATACCAATGTAAAGCACCTGTACGAATCCGAAACCACGCGTGATATGCTCCTGTATATGAAGGACATTCTTGAGGGCTACTGTTCCCTTGTATTGGAGGCAAAGGAAAGAAACGGTGATCCGGAGCTCGTCAAACGGGTAAACCGCCTGATCCGCGAGCATTTGAATGAGAAAATCGACGACGAATTGATAGCCGCCAAGCTGGGAATGAATCCCCGTTATGTATGCAGGAAATACCGTGAATTGACCGGAATGACGGTTTCCAAAGCAGTCGGCATATACAAAACAGAATGCGCACGAGTCATGCTGCTGGAGCGCGGGAGTTCCATTCAAAGCATTTCGGACGAGCTCGGATTTGCCTCTCTGAGTTACTTCTACAGCGTGTTCAAAGAGAATACCAGCGTCACCCCGGGCGAATACCGGATTCGATATATCAAATAAACGGAGGTGCTGAGTTTGTTGATCAATGACGCAAACGGTTTCGGACGCATAGAGGTGCGTACACTTGCCCTGCCCGCATTTGTGCGGGACGCGTTCGCCACTTATCTGTACACGGGACAGGTAATGATCTACTACAAAAAAGACGGTGACCCGGCAGGAGATGATTTCAAGCGCATTGCTCTTCTGAATGATGACGGCAGCGGCTTCCGCGAAATATTCTGCGGAGACATCCCCAGAAAAAAGACAAGCAACGGCATCCGGCATATGCCCATGCAGGACAATAAACGTGTTCTGATGGGGGATTATGTACTGGAAGCGGAGCCGGACCTGTTCGTCTGCAGCAGCGTCAAAATCGTTCCGGTGGAATACCCCTGGGATCTGGAACACGATCCGATGATCTGGATGCACTGGTCCGAAATCATTGTCGCGCCAGACAGCGAGCATATGAGCTGGACCAGCTTGTTCAAGAACATGACCTGCGTAGTCGGCGTCGGCAAACTGGTCCGTTACGAGGATAAATACATCATCGAAAATCCGCAGGTCATTTCCTCCGATAAATCCTTCGCACCCGATCCGGATCACGAGGGCTGCATTATTCCGCTCCCCTTTAAGGGCGGTGAAGTGAAACAGTTCGTAAAGGGCGGCACAGCCGTGTCTCAGGTCGGCGGCGGAAGCTGCTATGACGCGCTTCCCAATTCGGTCATACAGGATCTGACCCATGACGGCATGACACAGATCACCCATTGTCCGGGCTATGAGGAAACCACCATTTTCTCGCCCGACGAAAAGCTGGGTTTGGTCATGTCCACACGCAATTCGCCCGCGACAAACTGCGCGATTCTGGGGCTTCTCCCCCGTCCCTTCGCCTCCCATACGCTCTCCATGGTATTCAATAATATCTATATGTATGCCGTGGCGGGTTCCCGTTTCTACCGCAAGGGCAATATCGGTCCCGTGCTCATCGATATCGAAAAGTCCATATCGGACAAGGATTACTTCGGTGTACCGCTCAACGATCCCGACGAAAACTGGATCTACCACTCCCCCATGTCCTGGCATCCCGAAGGCAAAAAAGTCATGTGGCAGGAGCAGATGCGCGGCGGCAGCCAGCCCCGTATCCGCATTGCCGAATTGTATGATTATATCCCGTCTCCCATGGTACCCGCCGTACCGACGCCCGACAATATCCCGTATGCGACATCAAAACCCGCGGCTATGGAAAAAGCCGGACCCATCTCCGGCAAGGTTATGGGGAAAAAAGGCGGATATCTGACTTTTGAACCCAAGTGGGGTATGGAGAACGGACGGCCCGCGGGAAGCAGTACAACGACCTACAAGAACTTCACCGATGACGGCGAAAACTTTTATAACGGCCACGAGACCATTACCCAGAAAGCCGACACATCCTTTGTTTACGAAGCCTCGGTCAAGCTGACCGGACGAGACGAGGGCGAAATGGATCTGCGCATCTCCTTTACGGGCGGCGGATATATGACCCCTCCCCGCCTTGATAAATCCGCCTGTCGCGGTTTTGCATCCTATAACGGGAAGCGAATCGACATAGACAGCATGCGTGAGTAAAGCACAAGTCTCCCCGATTGCCTTGGGGAGACTTTTCTTCCCATCCGGAAAGAAGGTACATATATGATGATCAGCCCGTTCAATGCGAAATATTACCGCTTGCCCGAAACTTCCGTCACATTCAAAACCAATGATTCGGCTCTTCAGGGGTTATATGACAGAGCAGAAAACGCATGCCGAACGAACATCGTGGTATACGACGGGAAACCTTTCTTGCGGGAAGGCGGTGACTATCGCAACCTATGGCTCGAAACGCAGCCTATGGGCGGCGCGATGTATGCATGCAGAAATGCAGAAGCCGCGCTTAACAACATCCTCGTATTCATGCAATACCAGCGCCGTGACGGGCGTATGCCGGGTATGCTGTTTGAAGCACCAAACAAGGGACTATGCGCCGCGTATTCCTGGTTTCAGGGATTCTGTTTTCCGGAACCGGCTCTGCAGATGTATTACCTGATCGGTGAAGACAAAGAATATCTGCGCATGCTCTATGATTGCCTTTCGGCTTTTGACAGTTATCTCTGGTCCTACCGTGACGCGGGAGACGGCCTGCTGGAAAGATGGTGCTGTTGGGACACCGGCGAAGATAATCTGTCCGTATTGCTCGAAAACGGAGGCACGGACGGACATTTCGGAGGTGAGTTCCGTCCCGAAGCGAACGGACGCGGGATGCCGTGGAAATCCATGGAGTTTATGGCATATTCCTACTGCGCACGGAATACACTTGCCAAAATTTCCGGGATTCTGGATAACGGGAAAGAAAGCTTCTGGGCGTCCTTGGCAGAACAGGTTCGCGAAAAAACAACCAATGAACTATGGGATTTGCATAGGCATGCTTGTTTTGACCGCTATTCCTCCGGTGAGATCATCGACTGTCTCTCTCATGTCAATCTGCGCTGCATGTACTACGGCCTGTTCACGCAGGACATGGCCGATGAGTTCATGAAATACCATCTCCTGAACGACAAGGAATTCAATACCTTCATTCCGCTGCCCTCGATTGCCGCAAATGACCCATGGTACAGAAATGAACCGAAAAACAACTGGAGCGGTCCCTCTCAAGGACTGACCTGGCAGCGCGCCGCGATTGCGTTGCCGAAATACGGCTATCATACAGAAGCCGCGGCATTCGGAAAAAGATGGTTGGACAATCTGATCCGCACCGGTGTCCTTACCCAGCAGTACGATCCCTTCACAGGCGAACCCGGCATCGGAACGGACTCTTACGGACCGACTGCATTATCCGCGCTCGAATACATCGCCCTCATGTACGGAATAAGGATAGAAGAGAATCGCCTTGCGTTCGCAGCGGTACGCGATGAAAGCAACTCCGTATATACACAGAAAATCGGTACCGACTGCTATGAACTGGTCAAAAACGCCGCTTCCTTTGAAGTCAGGTGCAACGGCATTCCTCTCTTCAATGCTTCGTCGGGGCTTCGCGTTATCACGGACTTCAATGGGAACATCAGAAATACCGTCAGTATATCCCCCGGCACATTCACCGCTTCCATAAAGGGTAAAAACTTCATGTGCCAGCAGAGCCTCATTCCGAATCAAAGCATGGAAATATGCGGGAGACATTGATATAATATACAAAGGAACTGCTGGAATATCTATACCGAACAGAATCGGAGGCAGAGAGGAAGCTGTATGAATTACACGAATCCTGTTTTGAGGGGCTTTCACCCCGATCCCAGTATCTGCCGTGTGGGCGATGATTATTATCTGGTCGTCAGTTCATTTGAGTATTTTCCGGGGATTCCCATATACCACAGCACCGATCTCGTTAACTGGACGCAGATCGGAAATTGCGTGACGCGCGCAGACGAGTTTCCCCTGGAACAGGTGGGCGACAGCGGCGGCATCTGGGCTCCGACCATTCGCCGGAATGACGGAGTATTCTATGTTACCGCTACGCTCGAAGGTTACGGCAATTTCATTATCACGGCGAAAGATCCTTCCGGTCCATGGTCAAGCCCAGTATGGGTCAGAGAAGTCGGCGGTATCGACCCGTCTTTGTACTTTGAAGACGGTCATGTTTATTATTGCACCAACGAAAGTCTGAGCGGTGCAGATGGGATATCATTGGAGGAAATTGACCCGAAGACGGGAAAAATCATAGGCAGCAGATATACTTTGTGGGGAGGCACCGGTGCCCGATTCATCGAAGCGCCGCATTTATATAAAATCGGAGACTGGTATTACCTGATGGTTGCTGAGGGCGGCACTTTCTTTAACCATATGGAAAACATTGCCCGAAGCAGAAACCTGTTGGGACCCTATGAAAGCTGCCCCGATAATCCGATTCTGACGAATATGTGCGATCCTTCCTGGCAGGTGCAGTGCAGCGGACACGCCGATTTGTTTGAGGACGCGAAGGGAAACTGGTGGGCTGTCCATCTCGGGATTCGCCTGTCACGCCGGACGATGACACACCTGGGTCGTGAAACCTTTTTGACTCCGGTCACATGGAAAGACGGGTGGCCGATGTGCGGTCATATGCGTCATACGGTGCTGAACGAAACAGGCCCATTATCCGCGAATCAAATGCCGTCGTCTGTTTTTCAGGCGGACCTGTCCCGCACGGACTGGGAACCCGAATGGATTTTTCTCCGAAAACCGGATATGGCGAAGTTTTTGCGCAGAGAAGGCAAAATGCTCCTTTACCCGTCCGCTGATACGCTCAGGGACAAGCTGCCGACCTACGCGGCTGTCCGTCCGCTCGACTTTGAATGTGAAGTTGCGTGCAGCTTTGACTATGACGCACACAGGCAGGGCAGTGAAGTCGGTCTCGCGATTCGTCTCGACATGAATTTTCACATTGTCTGTACCATGAGTGTTCATGAAAGCGGTCGATTTATCCATCTCGTTCTGCAGGCGGAAGATATCCGTCATGAAGTTGCAAATATTCCCATACCGACGGGCAGAGTAACATTTCTGTTGACCGCGGATAAGCTGAAGTATATGTTCGCCTATTCGGTTGATGGAAGCGAACCCGCTGTCATCGGTCAGGTCTCGACCCGTTTTGTGGCAACCGAGCTGTCCGGCCGCTGCTTTACCGGAACCGTAATAGGTTTATACGCAACAAGTAAAGATGAACCCCTTACCCCCATGATTGTCCATTCATTTACCATGCGTCCGGCAAATCAATAACATATTCCCAATAAATGGGGCTGTGAAAAAAAAGCCCCATTTCGTTGCGATGACGAAACGCCAGCAGGCGGGAAAAGGGACAAGATAATATACAGAATAGACGAAATCAGCATCCTTTCCTATCGAAAATACATCAATATGTATTTTTCATCAAAATCCGTAAATATACTTTCTCTGCGTTTAGAAAGCGTTTCTTTCCCCTATAGTCTCGCTGTCAATACAGTTCAATCAGGCAGACCTATATGTTGAAACTCGGACACACAGATCCGAACACATACTCTTTCCGCTCCGGGTAAATAATATACATTGTTCATATCGGATGTTTACGATGATAGCATGAAATTGCATATGCGAAAGCCAGCTTACAATTTCACAACATTGATAATATCTGAATTCTCTTTCTGATTATTTTCATTTTTCTTGGCTTTCTGAAATTTCTATAGTAGAATTGCTATACAAATTTCAGGAAGGAGTTTATATTATGCAGAATCGTGCAGGAAAAACGGTGCAGAATTTCAGCGGCGAAAGCGCTTAATATTCATTCCTTCCGTCTCGGTTGCCCCGGATCCTCCGATTAATACAGATCCCGAGATGTGGGAACTGCTCCTGCGGGCACATAAGGCCATTGCGCTGCTCAATGGACTTTCAGACCGCATTCCAAATGTGAATCTGTTCATTTCCATGTATGTGCGCAAGGAAGCACTCGCTTCATCACAAATCGAAGGAACGCAATGCACGCTTGATGATATGCTGAATCCTGCCATCGACGCAAATGTCAATGCCGATGTGTCCGATGTCGTCAATTATGTGCGGGCAATATCATTTGCTAATAAGCGTTTGGACGAATTGCCGCTTTGCAACCGCCTGATACGCGAAACACACGCCGTGCTTATGAACAGTGTACATGGGTGCGACAAAACGCCCGGAGAATTCCGCGCTTCTCAGAACCGGATCGGCGGCTACGGAAGCACGCTCAAAAATGCCCGTTACATTCCGCCGAATCCGCAGGACATGATCGACTGCATGACCAGTTCGGAAAAGTACATAAACGACGAATCTGATGCCACCGACCCTCTCATCAAGGCAGCGCTGATTCATTACCAGTTCGAGACGATTCATCCGTTTCTTGACGGAAACGGATATGTCGGACATCTGCTCATCACCATATTCCTCATTCAAAACCGCATCCTCTCCTCACCCGTTCTATATCTTTCCTGCTACCTGAAATCCAACCGGATCGAATACTATGACAGGATGAGCGAGGTACGGAAAGCCGGTGATTATGAGCAGTGGATCCGTTTCTTCCTGCGTGGAATCGCCGAGACCACAGATGACGCCATAGAGACAACCGATAAGCTGACCGCGCTGCATCATGTTATGGTTTCGTAAAATAAATGCCAACTCGCATACTATTTGCTTTTTTCAAAATTTCCAGAATTAAGCTCTGAACCGCCATTTTATGTCATTATTTTGCGTTTTTGCTCCGTTTCTTGATTGAAACGAACATCTCAGCCCCGTTTGGTAAGGATACGGTCGCCAGTTCGAATCTGGCCATCAGCTTGAGAATCCCTGCAGAAATGCAAGGTTTTTCTTTTACATTTTTCCGGATGCGCACTGATTCGGTTTCCGTTTCGCTGTGACCGGTGACAGCTCCAAGTCCGGATTTGCGACGAATCTGCACATTTCTCCAAAAATGCGGAAATCGATGTGCAGATATGCACATCGTCCAATGGCGTTATACGAAAATTCCCGCAAACAATCCATTTTTTGTGATAGTTTTTCTGAATTTTGCGTGCTATAATAAGATGAATTGTTGTATGCTTTATTCAGAGGGAAACATGATCAACATCAGGAAACCGGAAACCGAACTTTGGGGATCGGCCGATCTTCTGCGTCAGGGGTCCAAGCCGACCTCCAATCAATATTGCATGCCCGTGCTGGGGCTGATCTTTTTGCGTTATGCCTACAGCCGTTTATAGAAAGTAGAAGCGGAAATTCTGAAAAACCGTCCTTCCCGCAGCGGACGCACGATGCCTGTGGAAGCCAGCGATTTTGCTGCCAAGGGTGCACTGTATCTGCCCAAGGAAGCACAGTATGAATATTTGCTCAATCTGCCCAGCGATGTTTCCTCCGCAGGTCTTAAGGGAGTTGACGGCCATATCATGACGAGTCTCGGCGAAGTGGTCAACAACGCCATGCGGCTCATCGAAGCGCAGAGTGAACAGCAGACCGGTGTTCTGCCCAGGAACTACGATGTCATGCTTGAACTGTGGAAGAGGGAACTGCATGTCTGAACAATATGAAACTGTAGAGAGCCGAAAAGCGAAAAGAATCATTGCCGGGATTCTATTGTGTCTGACAGTTCGATTGCAATCATGTGTCCGATCTGCAAGGTCCATATTTTTATATTTGCATTGAAAGATGAAGCGGTTGGATGTTTCAATGTCAATGTTAATCTGATCTTGATCAATTTGAATGAAAAAGGAGTATTGCATTATGGCTTTTGAACTTTCTTCAGCATCCTCCGGAAAGACTTCTCAAACATCATTTCGTTTTCTGGTCTTTTCCGATCTACACTATGCACCGGGAGCTTGGTGCAGCGACAGTCCCGCGCGTCTGCAGACCATTCTCACACGAGCAGAAAAGGAGGCGGTGTCCTTCATCATTCAACTCGGCGATTTCTTATATGACCGCGAAAAGAATGGTTGGATAGTTGATCGATATCTGTCCACTACGATTCCGGTGTACAGCGTACTTGGCAATCACGATACCGACGCGATGACTGTTGAAGAAAACCTTGCATTGTTCCATATGGAAAACAATTTCTATTTCTTTGACCGCGGTGGATACCGTTTTCTGGTACTCGATCCGAATTACGATTTTGACGGACGGAACTGTGTCCATTATGAACCCGGTTTGAAGAGACACATCACCCGCGGGTATCTGCCCCCGGAGCAGCTTGAGTGGATGGACAGGACTCTGCGAGAATCGCCCTATCCATGTATCCTGTTCAGCCATGAAAGTGCAGAACGGACCAACGGTATTTACAATCGAGACGACGCATGGAACATCATCAGCGCTGTGCACAGAGAGACTGACACGAGAGTTCTTTTGTGGATCAACGGACACTATCACTGCGACTGTTTTTCTGTAATAAACGATGTCTGTTGCCTTGACCTGAACTCCGTATCTTTTTACTGGACAGACTTGGAAAATCACTGTTATTCCGAAGAGGAGTATAGAAAGACCACACAGCTGAAACACTGTCTTTTATACGATACTGCTCTTTCAGCAGTGATCACACTGAACGGTACCGAATCGCTCTCTGTTTCCGGAGCCGAAGGAAATTTTCTCGGAGATCTTACGGAAGACGAGGTCTTTCGGCTTGATCAATTAAGAATTTCCAACAGCCGCCATGCTGTCCCTTATATCAGCGATTATAGGCATAATTTCTGATGTTATTTCTGGGACAAAAAACAACATTCTATTCCGGTTTTTTCGATGTATACATAATTCAATGTATCCCCAAAAAGGAACAAGACATCTCACACCGGGAACGCTCTCGATGTGAGATGTCTTTTACAGTATGTATTTGTGAATTCAAATAAGCATCCTGTGCTGTACTGTTATTTTACGGTAAACCAAACAAAATCGTTTGCCGGGATCATCACGGTCATTTTTACGGAATAATCGCGGGCAAGCATGTATTCTTCGGCATTTTCATCGAAGCGAGCGATTTTTGCCGTATCCGAAAGCCCTGTATAATAAAGCGGAATGTCGATCGTCCGGGTAATCTCCTCATTAAGCGGATTGAAAAGAACAATCAGTCCCTTTTCCTCAAGTGTCGGATTGACATGCACATAACCGTCATAATTGCGCCCGTCCGGACGACGGATATGGATTGCGGGACTTTCGAGGATTGCTCTGTGTGCCTTGTAGACATCAACGGCATCTTTAACCATTTTTTTGGTTTCATCGGTATCGTACAGTCGTTCTCCGCGGTAGGACGCCTGTACACCCGCCATCAGATTGTTGCAGAGCATCAGGCGGTAATGATCGAGATGCTCACAGAGCGGCTCGATGGTCGCTGCAGCCCCGCCGCCGTGATACTCTGTCAGCGGAACGAACATCCAACCCATCGACGGAAGTTTTTCATAGGTACCGTCATGGATATTCTGCCGTGCGAGCAGCACCTGCTGTTCTCTCGGCAGCGACCAATTGACTTCCTTGTAGCCCATCGCATATTTCGTATTACCTGACAAATAATAAAGATCCGGAACAGTCAGATAGACCCCTTTTTCACGGCACCACTGATAAAGCTGTGTGATTGCCATCAGCTGCGTATACTGGGAATCTTCATATCCTTCGTGACCGGGATGATTGTGCGAAGAACAGGTATCACCCGCATAAGAACCATCGTGTTCCAGTTCGTCAAAACCGGTTTCCTCAAGGAATTTCCGGATATTTTGAAGATACCGGATTCCCCATTCACTGCCCAAACACGGAGAAGCCCCGAATACGACATCGTCCGCGATGACATCATTCTCTGCATCAATGCTGCGGGACGCAAGCAGCGAATAGCCGCCGATCTCGATGCCTTTGGAATGCGCATAATCCGCGATCTTTTTGAATTTTGCGATATTCTCAGGGGATGCGTCCTCCATGTTGAGTCCGCTGCCGAAGGAAAGGATGACCATTTCAAAGCCGACCTCGACACACTGGTCGATACACATTTTCAGGCGCTCATAATCGGTCGAAACAATATGGACATAAATCGGATTTTCTGTCGTCCAAGGGGCAAGAATCTGATAAAAGCGGGCGATCTGCAGCATCCGGCGCATCCGGTCGCTGTCATCAAACAGCATGATATGGGCAGAGTAGGAATCAAAAACCTCACCGTCCGCAATTCTGGTATTCGGACCGACCGGAGGCTTGGAGATCAGCAAAATCGGAAATTCGCACCAATGGTCGACCTGAGAGGTATATTCGGGGTCAACGGAATAAGAGAAAGTCGGGTTATGGTTGTTGTCAATAGAAGCCTCCGCAAAGAGATTCCGCGCCTGTTCGCTCACACGAATCCCCTTTGTATAACTGAGAGTGTGCTCGGTTACGGCAAGAATTTCGGCTTCAAATTCATTCAAACGGATCTCATGACCGCCATGATTTATGATTGTAAAGGATTTTCCGAATGCGGGCAGCGCGTCGTAGCATTCATAGCGTACTGCGATTTCGATTCCCGCAAGTGAAGGATCGTCGGAGGCAAAAGTGACTTCAAGGCAGACGCCCTTCGGCGGCCAGTTTTCCGAGGAGGCGGAACGCTTCCGTTTCCATCCGAAGGAACGGGAAAGCGGCACCTCGCGGTGACTCCGATACCGGAAGCCGTCGGACGGACCGAATTTTTCGATCCATGCGGGCTTGAGAAACGCGTGCTCATACTGACCCGTCACACCGCCCACAGCATATTTTCTTTCGTCCACGGTGACGGTGATCTCAGGCTTGACGGAACGCAGAAACTGTTCTCCGGAATAGAGATTCGTAAGGCTGACGCAGGCAAAATCCGGCTTTGTGATGAATCTCCGCTCCGCGATGCCGTTTGTAAGGATGATTTCTCCGTTTTCTTCGATGATGTGTGCGCGGTAAGCCTGAGCATTGATTGGAAGATTCAGATAATCATTTTCAAAAAACATAAATGATTCGTCCTTTCTCTCAGTATATGAAAAACATGAGATTTGTTATTCAAGTTCAGCGTATGCATTGACATTCTTTTCGATTGTTTTCTGAAATTCGCTCTCGTTTGGGGCATAGAGCGAGGCAAGCTGCTCCGTACCATCTTTACGAAGCGAATCCAGATAACCCGTGATAATCGTGTCCCATGATGATTTGAACTGAGCAAGACAATCGACACCGAGCTTGTGAAGCGTGCACCGGCATCAGCACTTGACAAAGGGTTGAGCCCGGAATTGTTTCATTCTGACCGTGGGAGTCAGTATAGCAGCGAGTCGTTCCACAGGATGTTGGACACTAATGGGATCAGATCCGGTCAAAGCAAGGCGGGTCATCCCTATTATCATAATGCGTGTGTAGAAAGCTTCTTTGCGACAGCCAAGAAGGAGTTGATATACACGAAGAAATATGCTGCAACGGAGGAGGTAAAGCAGGATGTTGACGATTACATAGAGAATTTCTATCATCGGAAGCGATTACATTCGTACCTTGGCTACATGAGTCCGGCACAATACCGGCTCAGGAACTGTGCTTAATCAGATTGACATTGTACCCGTATGTCCGTGCGGCCATTGGTGTCAATTTCTCGGCGCAGTCCAATTCCGGCAGATACCGGAACGGTGCTTGTTTGTTCTGTTTCACGCCTGAATATCCGCCGCACTCTCAATTTTGTACTCCTGAAGTAATCCCTGAATGATGTTCCGTTTCCCTTCTGTCATCGGTCCCGGCTTGTAGTACTCTGTTTTCTTTGCCATTTTCTTAGGACTCCTATGATTATTTATTTCTATCATAGAAGGCTTTTTCCTTGTTCGGATTTTTATACAGACTTTTTTGCACAGGCTCTTCACCGCTTCACGAGCTCGCGGGACAGTTCCAGATAGCGTTTGACGGCTTCGCCCGGCACATTCCACGGGATGTGGTTGCCGATGCACATCATGTAGCCGCCGCACATGGACGCGGTTTCTGCCATTCTCTCCACCATCGCACGGATCTCTGCAGGATCGTTCCGGCACAAAATGCGGTTGTCGCCTTCGCCCGCAATGAAGCAGTCCTTGTGCCTCCTTGCGATGGCTTTATAATCGGTATAGGGTTCGGAGATGATGCCCCGCGCGCCGCAGGCGAATATGTCGTCCGCGTAACGATCCACGCAGCCGTCCACCATGAAGATGACCTCCTTGCCCGCTTTGTGCAGGATGTCCCAGTATTCCTCATAGCGGGGGAACACATACTTGTGCATCCATTTGGGGGAGCAAATCGGCCCGCGGGTGTTCACGATGTCATCATGGCATACAATGAAATTCACGGGCAGCTGCGCCATCACGCGAAACACGCGGCGGTTGATTTCGGCAAACTCCTCCATCACGCCCTCAAATTCGGGTTCAAGGCAGCATTCCAGAAACAGTTCCCAGCCAAAGGTCAGCAGAGGCCACATGAAGGTGGTGTTATAAAAGCCCGCATCGGAGGCGACGCCCGGCTCCGCTTTGCCCCAGGGAAGCGGCAGACCCGTGCGCGCAGCAAACTCTTTTTTGATGCTTTCCTCGCTGGAATAATCAAAGTTGACCACCACATGAGGCCAGTTCCTCATGTCGGCGTGTTCCAGCGGATGGAAACCGAAAACATCTTCGGGCGTTTTGAAATACTGCTCTCCGTGTCGGAATGTGGCGGTCTGCCCCTCGCCCCAGCGCACCGTGTGATTGACATCATCGCCCGCCGCCGGGCGTGTTTTCGGCGCATCGGAATCCGGTATCCACAAGCCCAGTTCGGGATACAACTCCCGCATCTTCAGCCTGCAAAGCCGCGGATGCTCGTAGTAATCAATTCCCGTCAGGTAGGTTTCCGCATCGGGATCGCTCCAATGTTCCCAGTGGGGCACCTGCGCAGGCCAAAGCCCCATAAACGCTTCATACCGTATATCGCTCAAGCGACACCTCCCTTAAACGGTCCCGCAAAATGCGTAATGCTCAATAATGATTATCCATTTGCCCCGCGTATATTCCGCGGCATGACATATTCTACAATATCGGTTTGCAATACTTTACACTATCTTTTTGTCAAATTTGGTGCCCCGCTTTGCCAAGTCAAGGTATTTGACAACCTCGACGGCTTCATCAAGTGTAATGGGATATTCTTTGCCGTTAACGATCGCATCGTACAAATAATCCCAAGTCTGGTTGAGCAGATGTTGTTCTATTGGGACTTCGCGGTCGATCCAATGTATGGGCTCCTCTGATGAAAATGTGTTTGTCGTGCCAAATGTCTGTGCGCCGGGCGTTCCGGGATCTGCTTCAATATAAGGCAGGACTTGCTCCGGATCGATATACTTCATTTTCGCAGTATTGTTCTCGATAATCATCGTTCCCCTGTCACCGTAAATACGATATTCCGGTTCGGGTATCGATGTGCCGCCGCTGATGACCATATGAACGGTTCTCCCGTTGTTCCCCTGAAATCTCAGTTCAACATGATCCTCGCAATCGCCTGCCGCGGCAATCTGCTTCAGTTCAGAGCTGAAAGATGCTACATCCCCGCCCAACAGCCGCAGAGAATGATCAACAATGTGCGGTCCCCAGTTCAACAACTGACCTCCGCCAAACTCGGAAATGGTCTGCCAGTCATTTCTGCGCTGATAATTGTCTCTGGCCAATTCTATCCGGTAGACATTTCCCAATATTCCGGACTCAATCACCTGTTTCGTGTATAAGAAGTTATCCTCAAAACGGCGATTATGCCGCGCATATAACTTGCCATATTTACCCGAATCAGAGATACACTTCAAATCCAGCGCCTGTTCATATGACACGGACATCGGTTTTTCTACCAGTACATCTTTACCGGCAAGAAGTGCCTCTTTAGCATGCTTATAGTGGTCTATCGATCTCGTCGCGATACAAACCAGGTCCACATCCTTATCCGCGATCAATTCCCTGTAATCCCGGTATGTTTTGCATCCGGGATAACGCTCTGCCATGCGGGTCAATCGTTCATCTATCAAATCGCATGCGGCAGTATAAATAAACCGATCTTGCTTGCTCTCAAGTTCAACTGTATGACCGCCCCAACCGGCCCTGCCAAGTCCGATAAGTCCAACACGAATCTGTTTCATTCCTTCACCCTCCAATTGCGATATTTGTTCCAAACAGGATATTCAAAATCATTATGGTTATAGCCATTCTGCGATTCGTGGATTCGTGTCAATTTCTCAACACAGCGCAGTTCTGCATTTACAGATAAAAGCCCATCTTCTTAAGATAGTCCGCAGACATCTTCATCTGGCCCAACGGATCCGCCATATCAGATGCGTTATCCTGCTCGACTTCTGCGTATTTTACATGGGTTTCTTCACATACCTGCTTAAGCGCCAGAAAATTCATATTTCCGCTGCCAATAGGAACCATTGTCTGAACAGAACCCGTATTTTCCTTACCAACCATATCCTTGAAATGGGCAACATCCATACGGCCATCAACTTTCTTGAACCATTTAACAGGATCACAGCCGCCGGCCTGTACCCAATAAGAGTCCAGTTCGAACTGTACATTATCGCCGAACTCATCAAAAAGGATGTCCATGCCAAGCACACCATCAAAACGCGCAAACTCAAACGCATGATTGTGATAAACAAACACAATCCCCTCATCTTTGAGTTTCTTTCCGGCTTCATTTACACGGTGAGCAAAATCACGGAAACCTTTAGCGCTTGTACGGTACTCTTCCGGCATGGCGCCTAACCCCGCATAACAGCAAGACCACTTCTTGTGTCGAGCGATCAATGCGGACAGTCCACTCTCAAAGTCATCAATTCCGTTATGCGTCACAACACACTTCAGGCCGTTTTCCTGCAAAAGTTCAGCGATAACATCATCGGGGATATCACGGCTTTGACCGGACAGCTGAATTGTGTTGTAACCCATGGACTTTAACGCTTTCATCGCAAAGCTAAGGTCGTTGGCGTTTTGGGTAAACCTACGCACAGAATAGATCTGCGCACCGACAATAAAGTTATTCATACTATATCTCCTTACTTATGTCTTTGTTCTGATAACAGTGTGCATTGTCGCCGCTTAAAGGCGTTCAAAAACGGTTCACAATAATCAATGTTTCCTGCGGTATACGGGAATACCTTCCGTGTCTACATGGATCCATCCGTTTCCGACGGGTTCACCGGTAAAATAATCCGCCCATTCCTCTTCGACCGGCAGGTACACATCCCGCTCATTTCCACATTCGGCAGCAATCGGCGCTACCAGTAAATCCTCACAGAACATGTATTCGTCATCCACATTCCATGTTTCCTGATCGTCCGTATAGTCCATCACAAGTGCCCGTACCGGAGGCACACCGGTTTCGTGATACCTGGTTAATGCTGCCTTAAGCATCGGAATCAGTTTCTCTCGTTCCAGCAGCAGTGCCTTCAGTTCTTCCTCACATTCATGTGTCTTCCATGGAATACCGTCATAATTCCATGCATTCACCTCGCAGGTCACGGAAAACATGATGCACTGCAGGCGGCGAACACAATCCTCCTTTGACTTGGCTCTGCGAAATTCCGGAGACCAGAGAATACCGGAAAATCCGCTATTCACAAGTGCGCGGATAAAATCCTTGTGATCATACAGATCGCTGTACAAAACAAAAGGATACGAAGCTGCCAGCGCACCCAACTGCCGCACTTCACACATTGTCGCGTTTTCTCCAAGCGCGTCCAAAATTGTTTTTGCGTACAGTGTGCCAAACAGAGAATGATACTGTTCTCCGTCTAAGCCGGAAGGGAAAGTTGAATGCAGCGGAAAACTCCAACTGCCGGTATTATCACTTGAGTCACATTCGTCCAGTTTGAAACCATCAACACCATGCTTGACGAACTTGTCCGCTATATAGTCAGCGAAAATATCCCTTGCTTCCTTTGTCGCAAAATCGGGAACAAGTCCTCCCCATACAAGATAATCTCCACTATATGGCGCGATTTCATCATGGAATTCCGCATCCGGATGGGTAAATGCATGCCCCCAAAGGTTGATATGATAGCCCATTTCCTTGATCCCGGTTATAAAGTCTTCAGGATTCGGGAATAACTCACTCCATTTGTAAGAACAGGAATAAGAATGGCTGTGCCACCCGGGTTCAAGTCCGATGCTGCCGCATTGAATTCCCTCTTTCTTAAAAGAAGACGCTACCTCCAGGATTTTCTCGGCATCCCATTTATGATAAAACCGATAACGCATCCTGAGTCCCCATTCGGGAGCCGTACACCCTCCACCGGCAAGCATGTTATATTGGGCTACGATATCCGTTATGGTCTGACCCTCAAACAGATAGACATCGATCCCCTTCGCTACGGGTATCCGTACACTCATGTATGCACAGGTCTCATTTCGAACCGCATACAGATCTTCTATCTCGTCAGCAGCACCGCCGCCGGCAATATTTCCCGCACCGTTCTTTTTCTGATAACCGCAGTAAAACTCAGCATATCTGGCGGTATCAAAATACATACCATAGCCCTTGTTGGTCACAAAAAAGGGCACAGGTGCATGGGTCTCACCGTTATTTGTCGCAGGGTCAGCATTGACAGCCAAACGCAGTTTCCGTCCACGATGGTTAAACTGCTTCAATTGCAGACCGAATCCGTAAATCTGGCAATCATCCTCAATCGGGAATTCGATCACACAACCCGCATCCGTTTGTCTGAAAGTCATTTTATCCACAGGATATGACACAGGACCTTCGACATAGCGGAACTTATCACAGAATAGTGACGGAACGAATTTTTCCGGTATTCCAAATGTAATCTTCTTCATAACGGGCTCCATCCTTACATAATCGCTCTTGCTTATCAGAAGGCGGAACATGCGTTTTCAAAACGAAGCCAAATAAAGGATTTTTTGTTTTCGAATTTCACATTGAGTGCGTTATCCCGGAAAGCATATTCCGCGGGGCCGCTTTGGTAGATCATGCTCGTGTCCGCACTGCCGAAGGGAAGCATGAATGAATACGCCTTATCCATCGTTTCTTCCCTGAACAGAATCAAATGCCCGGCGGTTTTTTCATCATTCAGGCAAAGATATCCGCTGAAGTTCATGCCATTCGGGCAATCACCGATGGGTATGATGCGTGATTCAAAAAGTTCCTTTCGGTACATCCGATACAAGGAGGTGATACGGGAGAGCGCAAGCCCATCCTCCTGCCCCAGATGAGACAGTTCCATCCATGCCAAAGGATTGGCGGGCATCACGGTTGCAAACAGGTAATCCATTGAGTAACCATTCGGTTCAAAAGGAATGCCTGCGTATTGATTGGCATTGCGTCTCGGATTCAAAATTTCCATCTGCAGTCTCCGGGGCAGTACCACTTTGGACAGTGACCATAGATTTTTAAAGGTGTTATGGGGGAAGTATGTTCCCCTGTCCGTGTACCGGTTTTCCACAAAGAGCGTACCGTACTGCATTTCATACAAATAGCCGAAACGGTCTTCCGCCGTAACATCAAGGTTAAAGGATATCTTTCCGTTGCTTCGCTCCGTCAGTTCACGAAGCATGCGGATAAAACGGGCTTCTCCTAACTTGCTTCGGATTTTGACGCCGTCAAGTTTAAAGTATTCCACACCGTATTGCCGATACAATCTCCATAAGGTTTCGATATCCTGATCCACATTGGCAAAATCATCGGAAGAGTCCGGTCCGAACCACAAGCCCACCTTGATGCCGTACTCACGCGCGCGTTCCATGACCGGTTCCAGTCCATGCGGAAATTTCTCGGTATTGACCGTCCAGAAATCTCCATCGTAGCCGTAAAAATTCTCCCAAACGCCTCCCTTTTTCCGCCGTGCGTTGGATGTAACACCGTTTTCCCAGCCATCGTCGATCTGCATGATATCGACGCCCAACTCATGCGCTCTGTCAAGCTCGCCCAGAATAAAGTGCTCACAGACAGCCATATCGGCGTTGCAGTCACCCCAGGTATTGGACATGACGAACAGCTCTTTGGATGGATCCCCCTTGGAAAAAGCACAGGAATAACGCCAGAATTCCTCCCATATATCATCCGTTGATGCGGCGCCGATGGCAGAAGCATAGCAGGGAATGCACTCGTCCGATAGGTCTTTTTCATCCACACCGGTACCCCGGAGCAGGGCGTAACGGGTGTCCTGAATCTCCAGATCTTTCCGTTTCCGGTTCAATGCAGAAGACGGAAGGGGACTGTGCTTCACCAAAAGCAGGGCGTTTTTATTAGGATAATCCTTAATACAGAAAATATTGCCTTCACGCTCGACAGAAAAATTAAAATATACCGGAATTTCGCTCTTTTCCACGAGACAATCGTGCATGTCCGTTTTGTCGACCAAAATGTAGCTTTCCACCATCATTTGCTTTCTGGTGAGAGGAATGCATTCCAGCGTGTCGCTATTGCAGAAAACATCCTCTTTACTGCCTTTTTCCTGCCACTTTTCCACGCCATTGCTGACAAAGGTCTCCTCTGCTTCCTCGACGGAAACAACCTCTCTGGTCTTTTGCAGGAAGCATTGCTGAAAAATAAACGGAATCTTCGGAAAAACGATATACTCATACCGGGCGGTTCCGTTTTTTCCCTTCAGTTCCAGTGCTGCTTTCAGATGCCCGCCGATCCACGGTTTGTCATTCACCGCAAAACAATCCAAACTGCATTCGGGTGATTCACCGGGGTACAGCACAGGCGGACGCTGCCACGCTTTGGCTTCGCCTGTCCACACAACACCCTGTTTTTTATCCATGACGCTTACGGTGCGGAGAAATGCTCCGTTGATTTCCACCGTTTTCTCAATGCCGCTGTTGCCGATGACCAATTGCGTTTTGTTTTCATTGAACCGGACATAACAGTCTTCAAACATCGTTATCAATCCTCAACTTTCCTGTATTTTCTCAAAAGCATCCAAAGAGCGGTTCATTTCTTCCATATTGCGCGCCTGCACATCAGTTGATCTGAGCTTCTCATGCATATGCGGAACTCCGGCCGTCGAGGCAGATACGAAGATCTACACCGTTGCCGGAGTCGCACTCATGCCGCATATCATTGTCACGCGTACGGTTCATATCCGTTATGGAATCACCTCGAAACGGAATCCATCGGCATTCATCATTCCGGATCAGGTTTCATTTATTGTCAAACATAAGCAGTCTCCCGATAAATCACAGTAAGTCTCCGAAGGGTGCGTCAATGGTAATCCTGCCCTCAGTCATGTCACCGAGGCCGCTATCGAGATCCGCTTTCCCGTCCGCCCGCATCACGATTCCGCCGGTAAACGCGCAGTCTGCCAGATCAGGACGCATGCACTCAGTCGCGGGATGGCATATTGACTCCATCTACCGGTTCTTCATAAGAACGGTGCCCAATCTCGCCGATACGGCGATCTTTGAGCAGGCAGCACTATTCAGTTCATGGATGTCATCGATCGCGGCAAAGGCAATCACCGCACCGGAGTCGAATTCTTTTTCTGTGTAGCTTATTGTTTACCGGATTTACGCAGGACATGTAATGTCATCAAAAGGTCTCGGGCCAGACTGCATGCATCCACGCCTTCGCAATCAATTGATGCCCAAGCGCGTTAGGATGAACGCCATCCAACGCAACCTCACCCGCTCCGTATTTATCACACGCTTCGTCCAGCATATTCTGAAGTGGCACAAATATCGCATCGTGTTTTTCTGCCACTCTTCTGGCGGCTTCCGCGCGAAGGCGCAATTCCGGCATCATCTGATCCCATTTGGCATTCGTAGCATGCCCGGGAAGAAGAAACGGTTCCATGATTACAAAGCGCGTACCGGGATTTTTCCGCTCCGTGAGATTGAGCAGCAAATCATAAACCTCCTCAAACTCCTGCGCATCTACGCCGTTGCCGAAGTCGAACTCGTGCCACATATCATTGACACCGATCAAAATGCTGACGATGTCCGGCTTCAGATTGAGGCAGTCCTTTTTCCAGCGTGCCAGCAGATCCACGACACGGTCACCGCTGATGGCACGGTTCATGCACTGTACTTTTTTACCGCCATCAATAACCGCCGCGCTGGAAATATACATCGGATAGCAGGAACCAAGCGTCACATCATTGTCACGCGTACGGTTCATATCCGTTATGGAATCACCTTGAAACAGAATCAGTTCACATTCACCATTACGGACCAGATTTCCCTTATTGTCAAACATAAACGGCCTCCCGATAAATTACAGTAAGTCTCCGAAAGGTGCATCAATGGTAATCCTGCCCTCTGTCACATCACCGAGGCCGCTATAGAGATCCGCTTTCCCGTCCGCCCGCATCACGATTCCGCTGGTAAACGCGCAGTCTGCCAGATCAGGACGCATGCACTCAGTCGCGGGATAGCATTTTTTATCACCGATGATCTTCATATCGGAGGCTTTGTGCGTCTTGGGATCGAATATGAAGGAAATATTCATATAAACCAACATATTGATGCCATTTACCGGTTCTTCAAAAGAACGGTGTCCGATCACGCCGATACGGCCGTCTTTGAGCAGGTAGCACTGATTGCATCCTCCCCACTCACCGCGGTCAAACAGATTTTCGATCACTTTCGCGCGATTTACGACCTGCGCATTCAGTTCATTGATGTCATCGATCGTGGCAAAGCCAATCACCGCGCCGGAACCGAATTCTTTTTCTATGATCTCGCTGCGGGGACGAGAAAAAACACCGATTTTTCCATCAGCCATTTCAACGAGACGGATATCCTTCATATCGGCAGGACCGCAAGTGAAATGGGACATCAGGGAAGGATCGCTTCCACGATAAAAGTAACCATAGAAGTTATCGATGATACCGGAACTCTTGCGCACATGCGTTCCGCCCATGATCATTTCTCCGTGAATAAAGGCAATGAACGGATCCTCCAGCGGGTAAATGAGACTGTTGGCAGCAGGCGCGTACTCGTCTTTTCCCACTTCCTCAAACAGCCACGCAGTAGAATCGGCGAAATTTTCGCGCTTCTCAACCCGCCCGAAAATGTAACGCTTTCCATTCCACTCAAAGGGAATCGAGCAGTTATAAACATCCATATTGCGGACACCGCGGAACTTCAGCAGACTGCTCTCATAGATGTGCGCCTGCTCATGGAATTTTTCTCTCATCTCGGTAATATTCATTCTCACATCTCCTTATTCAACGATTCCGGTTCGTTCAATACTTTCGGTAAAGTGTCTCTGGGTAAACAGGTAAATAATCAGAAGCGGTGCAACAAAGAGCAGCGCACCGGCGATCTTCGCGGCTGTCAGCGTCAGAGAGTAATCGGCATTAGGCACGGTGATTCGGGACAACGCGACGGGAAGCGTAGTGATTCGTGTGTAGAATAAGCCGGTCAGGTAGCTCTCATTCCAGTGCCAAACCATGGAAAACAGAAAAACCGTGATTCGGGCAGGTTTGGCAAGGGGCAGCATCACCTTGAAGAAGACTCTATATGTCCCCGCGCCGTCAATGTAAGCCGCTTCCTCAAGCTGGGCAGGCAGTTTCTTAAAGAACTGCATATATATGATAACAAACAGCCCGCCTTTCAATCCGCCTCCGAATATCGCGGGCAATATGAACGACATCGGACTATTGATGGTCCCCAAAGTGCGGTAAACAGAGATGAGCGGCATGAACACCGTCTGCGGCGGAATGATATATGACAGCAGCAGCATGATGAACAAAAACCGTTTACAGGGGAAATCCAATCTGGCAAAAGCATAACCCGCGATAGCGCAGGTAAATACCTGAATAATCGCCGGCGGGAAGGTGGTAAGAATAGACACGAACAGATTGGACTTCATAAGGTCCTGCCACAGGCTCCGGTCAGGGGAGAACTTGGGGGCGATACCCATGGAATTGAACGCGAACTTCACATTTGTCAGAGTAGGATTGCGCGGAATCCACTTGGCGGTACTGTCTGTAGCATCCGCAACGCTTTTAAAGCTCATGGAGAGCATATAGAGTACCGGCTCAAGATATAGAAGAGCGAAGGCGGTCAGAATGATATACAGGGGCAGTCTCCGCATAAATGAAAGTGACCGGAAACGCTCTGCGATACCCAGCGAAAGTGACTCGCATTTCAATTTCCCGTTTCTCATGGCGTCTTCCTCCTTTCCCGTTTATCAGAGAACCGAATGGAATTTCGGAAAATCAGTGCCGCAAATCCCAAAAGCAGAAGCACGAGCGCGAAATACAGCCACGCGATGGCACTGGCATATCCGTATCCGGTATTTGTCTGATTGGAATGCCAGGTAATAACATCCATGAGGGGGTTTATATTAGTGGTAAATTGATCAACTATGGTATAGACCACTGAGATGAACAAGAACGGCGCAAGACCCGGCAGAGTAATGGTCCAAAGTGTCTCCCACTTGCCGGCACCGTCGATTTTTGCCGCCTCATAGGTGCTGGGGTTTATCGACTGCATGCCCGCAATCAGCAGCAGCATTTGAACGCCCGAGTACCATAGTATCACCAGGAAGTTATCCATGACGGTATTTAAACTCGTGCCCAAAGTGCCGCCGATGCCGCTGACCAGATTCTTCGCCGTATCACTTTGGAGAAAGTCGATGCTTGCCTGACCCTCGGAGGTGAGCGTTGCAATCAGATTTCCACTGGTCAATACCACAGGCAGGAAGAAGATGGCTCTGAAGAAACCGCGTCCCGCGAATTTTTCGTTGAGCAGCAAAGCCATGATAAGCGAGAATACAACAATGGTAGGTATAACCAGTATGTTCTGCTGAAGGGTCTGCAGCAGCTTATTGGGGATTTCCGCGTCTTCCAACAGAGCTTTGCGGAAATTGTCAATACCGATGAAATTCATTTCCAGATGATCCAGGACGAAATTCACCTTGTTGAGGGCCATATAGAAGCAATAAATCAGCGGGAAAGCCGTAAAAGCCGCAAAACCGATCACCCATGGCGCAACAAAGCTCAAGCCGACCAGACGCTTATGCTTTTCGTAAGATAATGGTTTGCGCATGTCAGTCTTCTCCTCCTATTACGATGAATGTCCGTCCGGGCACTGTATCTCCCGTTGAAGAAAGGTATTCCGCATCGGTGTTATTTACGATAACCAGAACACCGTTATCATATTCCGTCTCGGAAACACCCGGCACAGGTACCCGGTGACCGGTAATCAAGTGACCGCGGGTAGCACGCTCATACGGTTCAAGGTTAGCCCAAACCGCCAGCACATCGTCCTTCCAAACATCAAACTGCGTGCTGTAATAGGACGCGCTGTCGGCAAAAGCCAACTCTTCCGTACCTTCATAGCTCAGCGTAAAGCTTACGCTTCCCCCCTTGGAAACTGCATCCAACAGCTGGCTTTTCGGTTCGTAGAACTCCATGTAGTCACCACAGATGTAATCAATAATTCCATGCAACGCGATGGTGTAGAAAGGCACATTCTCATCCAGTATAGACAAATAACTGGCGCCCTCCATCTGCGTAATCACCGCGCCATCCATCAGCTCCCACACATTTCCTCCCACAACACGGACCGTGCCGAAATCGTCCCGCATCTTAAGAAGTACTGAGCGTGAACTGTCTTTCATTTCTTTCCGGTTAGTCGGGCTGGAATCGGAGTAGTCTGAGGAAAGCAGTGTGCCGATTCCCGTCTCCTCTACACCTGAGATACCCATTTTCCGGTATTCATCAAAGCATTTCTCATAGTTTTCCAGCATATAAGCGCTGTTGGCAAAAGCGCCGTCAAACAGAGGATTATCCTGAATATTATATATGGCATTATGGGAAACAGAGAGACCTTTGTGGCTGTCAAGGTACAGATGATCGTCCTGCGCATACACCCGGTATCCCAGTGTTTTTGCCACATCAGACAAGGCAGCAAGTCCACCTATACCGCCCAGTTTCTTCGACACGGGGAAACGGTTTGGCACTTGCGTCGACTCACCCCATTTACCCCAACCGGTATAGACCGCATCAACCTTTTCAACGCCGGCATCCTTCAAATAACGCAGGATCTCTTCTGCCTGAGCAAATGTCGTCATCGGTATGAAGTTTTTACCGGTTATCCTGCTTTCCACATCTCCGCCGACCACATACAACTGCAGAGCCGGTTCGTCTGCCTCTGCATCGATCTGATGAAGGTCATACTTGTCACAGAGGTATGTGCGGTATGTCTGTGCCATGTCCACATAGTCGCCGGTACCGAAATAGTACTTAAGAGTGCGTTTTTCATTTACATTGAAATCCGTAAAGCTGAGATAACCCGTACCCGTGGCGGCATTGGTGACCACTTTGTATTTCATGCGGTAAACAAACCTGGCTGTAATGGTATTGAAGCCGGTCTGCACCCCCGCCTTGGATGCAATGATGTCAGACTGCGTCTCTCCTTCATCAATGACCGTCAGCATGGTATTGCCGTCCCGGATAACGCCAAAGGCCGGGAAAATCACCTTGGGTTTTTCCCGTTCCGCGCGAAGCTGCGTATCAAAGCCATTATACAGCGCCATATCCGCTCCGTATGCATGGGTGATATATTGGTTGCCGGCGTAGTTTTCCGACTGGAAATCAATAAGTGCTCCCAAACCGTCAGGAACCAACAGACTCCCTTCTACACCCATATCGCTTCGGGCCGCGCCCATGTTGGGGAACAGATAAAAATCCACCACGAGGCAGGAATCCTTTTTGACGAAGGTTTTGGTTCCGTTCGGATTGGTTTTATACACTTCTCCGGGGTCGGAGATCAAATATGAAGGGATCTCGACCCGCAGGCAATCATCCTCCAGAAACAAGTCATACCCAAAAGTAACATGATTATCCAGGAACTCTATATATACGCGTACGCCATTTTCAAGCCAAAATACAGTCGTTTTGCTGTTCTGAGACAGAGGGTTCGTGTATTTCGTATCATTACTGGTTGCCTGCGTGGTATAGGTAAACATTACGGGAGAACGCAGATTATTCTTCCACAGCGTATTGCTGCTTTCCATCTGCATTTCCTCTTCGGTGGGACAGGACCTCCAGACATAGCCGTTATCCTTGTTCTCGACCTGTATGTTGCCGTCTTCCGCACACACGAGAAGCCGAAGAGCGTTGCTTTCAGCCGCTACAAAATACCCGGTCTCCTCTACAGGCGTCAGGGTATCATTCGGTACAACAATTTCTCCTTCCGCTTCACCATACATCAGCCGGGGAGATTTGTTCTCGTTGTACATCCTCACGCCGTAAACTGTACCGGCCAGCAGAGCGATCACCACGATTGTTATGATTGTTTTTTTAAACATAACCCAACAACTCCCTGATAAACTCATTAACGAAATTGTATGCCTGGATCAATATACCCACTACCGCCATCACGGCAACTATGGTCATAACGGCAACAAAGAGGATCCACAGTATATTTTTGATGGTTTCTCCAAATTCATATCCGTGGATCTCTTTGACCTGAATAAACAGAAGAAACAGAACCCAAAGATACAGGAATCCTCTGATTATCCAGTAAATGGATCCCTCGGCCAATGTTAAAGCATTACTGATAAGCGCCAGCGGAACCGTAAATACGATCAGCGGCATGAGCGCGTACACCGTACTGATAACAACACCCTTAAAGGTGCCCTGTCCCTTGGTAATGGAGCCGACCAGATAATTGGCGGCAATCCAAAGCAGCACAGGCAAAACATAGGTTGCCGCAGAACTGACCAGACTCACTCCGTGGATGCCGTTTTCGTCAAATACGAAGTTGGTGAGTGCGCGCTCGGCGATCATTACAGCAAAGAACACCACATACATGCCGACAGCCGAAGCGATACTGCCTTTACCAAGCCGGGTCACCTCATAATAGGTATCGATCGGGTGGCGAAGCATGCGCAGGGAATAGCGCATCTGCTGATAGAGCTTTGCCGTACGGGGCAAATAACGGTTCAGTTTCTCCGACACAAAACCATTCAGTTTTCCAAGTCCCTTGCCAATGGCGGAATAGATACTGAAGCCCGTCAGTTTGACCACAAGGAAGTGGATGATAACATATGCCGCCAGCACGCCAATGACAGGTGCCGCGTATTTTTGCACAACGATAGCCCTGTACTTCCACTGGGCATCGGAATAGTATTCCTGATTGGAAGCAAGCTTCATATACCGCATAGCGGCTTTATAATCCTTCTCCATGAATGCGATTTTGCCAAGGCCGAGATTCGCCCAGTAATAGTTGGCATTCATCTTGAGGATACTCTTCCAAGCGTCTCCCGTTTCGGCATACAGGCCCTCATCGTAAAGAGACACCGCGCCCAGGATTTTGCTCATGAGTTCCGTCGGGCGGAAAACATGGAAGCCGTTATATCCTTTATCCAACACCATCAGCGTTCCGTCATCCATCACGGAGATGGCCACAGGGTCATTGAAGTAGCCAATGCGCTTATCATTGCCCACCAGTTTCTCTCCGAAGGTAACCAGAGGGTTGCCATTGGATTCATATATGATGACATTGCCGTTTACATTATCGATACCGTAAATGATCCCGTCATCGCTTACATAGATCGAGCTCACAGCGGACATGGTTTTGTCTCTTCTGCTCACTTGAACCTGCGTATTTATCTCGGAAAAAAGATTGGTACCGCTGGCATTGAATTTCTTTATTTGCTTGTCGGAGAGGTTGCTGGTGCAGGTATAAATGAACCCATCACCGCTTACGCACATTCCGGAGATAGTCGGCGAGACCGCGTTCAGGTTGGTAGCGATCTGCTCATCCGTATAAATCAAACGCTTTACACGCTCCGACAAAGTCAGTTGGGTGGCGTTTCTGCCGAAATATCCCTGAAATTTCCCGGTAATGTCCATGAGCATGAGGCCATCATTACCGCCTTTAAGCAGGATATAGATATATCCTCTGCGGTCCACAGCCACCTTTGTGGGCGTAAACATGATATTTTCGAGACGCACATCATTCGGCGCGCCAAGATCCGCCACAAGGTTATTTTCACGGTCCAGTACCGCGATGCGGGCGTTTCCTGTATCCGCAACATAAACCTTTCCGTCATCTGCCGCGAAAACGCCCTCGGGATTGCGCAGAATACCCTCACCGAAGATATCCAGCACTTCACCTTCGATCGTCATCTTGAGGATACGATTGTTATCCTTGTCCGCGACATAGATATTTCCATCCGAATCCAGACAGAAATCCGCCGGATTCCTCAAGCCGTTCTGCGGTTCATGCTCACCCGCGTCATTAACGGTATATAGATTCTGTCCCACCAATTCCATGGGGACATAAGGACTCTGCATGAAAAACGGCTCTCCGTCCGGCGTATAGCTGAACGAACGGTACGGCGGTTCATCCGCTGACGCAACCGACGAAACGATGATCATGATCACCGTCATCAGCAATAACAGTCTTCTTTTCACCTGATTTTGCTCCCTTGTCACTTGATTCCTGAGGTTACCATGGTCTGTATCATGGATTTTTGCAGAACCGCGAAAATGATGAAGTTCGGCAGGAACATGATGAGACCCGCGGCGGCTGATGCGCCCTTCCGGGCCACCGAAGATGCCGTGAGACCGCTGGTCAGAGTATTGATGAAGTACGGCAGCGTCTTCATGGACTCGTTGACGGTATACAGGGTCGAGGTGTTCGTATCTCCCCAAACCGTTTGGAAACTGATGATCAACACAGCACCGATAGCAGGCAGGACCGAAGGAAGTATGATGCTGAACAGGATACGCAGTTCATTCGCGCCGTCGATCTTCGCGGCTTCGCAGAGTGAATCGGGTATCTGATCCATGAACTGCTTGATAAGGAATACGCCCATGGGGAGCGCCAGCTGGGGTAAAATATGAGCCCAATAGGTATCGATGATGTGAAGGCCGGAAACGATCAGATATCTGGTGATCACAACTGCTTCCGGGGCAAACATGAGTGCCGTCACAATGAGATCGAACAGCCATTTTTTGCCCGGGAATTTCATCTTTGAAAACGCGTACGCGCAGGTACTGCTGATGAGCAGAATGGCCGCCACCGTGATAACGGTGACAAATACACTGTTGAACAGATAACGCGTAAACGGTACCGTGGAGACATCCGTCGCGTAAATGAATTCATAGAAGTTCTGCAGCGTCGGGCTTTTGACAAAAAACCGCGGCGGATACATGAACAATTCGCTCATGGGTTTGAAGGCATTGCAGATAATGTAGATGATAGGCAAAATCGACACCAGCGCAATGGCAGTCAGTATGAGCAAAATCACCACAGTGCCGAAACGCATGTGGGTAAAGTTGTGCCATCCTTCACGGAGGGCATAACGGGCGCGTGTACTGCGTTTCATTATTCGTCCTCCTTTGTACCCAGGAACTTAAAGCACACCTTCGACAGAATGTAGGTAACGATCAGCAGAGAAAACGAGAGTGCAGTTGCATATCCCAATTCGAACCGGGCAAATCCGTAGTCCTCAATGTGGGTCTGAAGCAACTGACCCGCATAGTTAGGTGTGGGATTCTGACCGGAGAGCGTAACGCCGATTGAGCCTGCCTTCAGAGAGTTGACAATGGCCATGACTGCCGAGAACAGCATCTGCGGCTTCATGGAGGGAATCGTCAGATAAATGAGTTCCTGCAGAGGACTGCGGATACCATCGATACGGCCCGCTTCGTATAACTGCTGATCCACATTCTGCATGCCGGCAAACAGGGACAGAAAGCCAACGCCCATGTTGCCCCACAGAGTAACCAGAATCATGATGAGCAGCAGGTACGCCGAATCCTGTGTCCAGGCGATAGGCGTCTGTATCATGCCGAGATTCAGCAGGAAATCGTTCAAATAGCCCAGTCGGTCACTGCTGAAAAATACCGCCCAGACGACACTGATGAGAACGCCGCCGGCAATGGACGGGGTATAGATTGCCATAATGTAAGCTTTTTGAGTATGCTTGGGCACCTGCATGATGAGCCATGCCAGCAAAAACTGCAGAATATAGCCAATCGGTCCGACAACGACCGCAAACACAATGGTGTTGGGAATAACATACTTCATCAGCACCACATCCTTCGTCAGCATCTTGACGAAGTTATCAAAGCCGATGAATTTCGGGGTCTGTATAGAGTCATATCGGGTAAAAGAAAGCAGTGTAGCCGACAGAACAGGACCCACAACAAAGATGATGAAAGCAATCATGAACGGCGCAATGAACAGATATGCCAGATAGTTCTTGCGCATATCCGCCAGCGTATTTTTGAAGCCGCCTTTCTTTTTCACAGTTTCATATCCGTTCACGGCTCTTCCCACCTTTCATCAGGCTCGTCCATCCTCATCAAAGACATCTCAATGAGAGGATCTCCGTTTTCATCGATATAGCCCAATTCCTGCTGCTTGATTCCGATTTCCAGCTCGATATCCTCGATCGCCGCCTCGATTTCCTCGCGGTAGTTACCGTGATTTACGACGATACGGGTCCACGCGTTCCAAAGTTCACGGGATGTCATATAGGATCCGCCGGGAACCATCGGCAGCTGCTTATACCAGCTGAGCTGCTCAAGAATAGTCTGCTTCGCGTCATCAGGCCATGCCTCGCGGCTTACGACCTCGGGGTTGGCGGACAGCCAGCGGAATTCTTCGCCGTAGTAGTTTTCCATGTAATCGGCATACAGGCACTGCGTCTCGGTATCAAGCCACCAGCGCAGGAAATCCCATGCCCGCTGTTCCCGGTCCTCCCGGGTCTTGAACATGATCACTCCGGTCTGAGTGCCCGCCTGCCACCTGTTCAGAGTCCCGTTCTCATCATAGGTCCCGGGAACGGGAGCCACGCTCCAGGAGCCGGAAATATCCGGCGCGGCAAGATCGAACTGGATATACTGATCCAGTCCGCTCAATCCCAGCGGAACATCACCGATGCGGAAATGCTGGTAGAAACTGCTCATCGCGGGCTGGAGTCCGTATTTGGTATACAGTTCCACCCATTGTTTGTACGCGACCATGCCTTTTTCGTCCGTAAAGGCCAGAGACCTGCAGTCATCCGTATAAACATCCACGCCTCTCTGGAAGAAGAAGGTCAGATAATCACCGTAAGGATAGTAGATCGCGTAGTTATTCTGAAGCAGCGTGCTGAGAGCATTGACCGCGTCATCCCATGTCTCCGGCACTTCGATATCAAGTCGGTCCAGAACATCGGTACGGTAATACAAAAGAGTCACATTGATCGTTTCGGCGATGCCGTACTCGGCGCCGCTGAAATAATACGGGATACGGCTGCCCTTCGCCACATGGCTGACGACCTCCTCAAACCCCTCCATCGTGCTCAAATCAACAAGCGCGTTGCGGATGCCGAAATCAAAAGGCAGCGCAATATCCACGCCCGTCACGATATCGGGCTGTTTTCCGGAGGCGTTCGCCAGCACCAGCAGCTGAGAACCCGGCGGGCAATAGGTGACATTGACTTTGATACCCGTTTCCTTGGTGTAGTATTCGTCAGCCAGCAGCTGCATCATATCCACATAGTCGCGGCTGCGCTGTACCCAAACCGTCACCGCTTCCTCGTCCTCATGGATCATCTCTTCACCGCCGTTGATAAAGGAGCGGAAAAAACTTTTGGTGCCGAAGCTCAATCTCTGCCAGAAACCCGCCCCCGCCTCGGGAGCGATCTGTCCGGCGGGTACGGCATACCACTTGTCCATCAACACCGGCTGAGACATCATATATTCCTGCCAGTTTGAAAACACCGTATAAATAAGGCTCAGCGCATCCGTCTTTTTGGCGATCTCATTGAAATCCCCGGCCAAATCTTGCAGGTCCTCAATAGCCGCAGTCAATGATCCGAGATTTTCGGTGCTTCCAAGCAGGACGCCAAGTTCAGCGGAAATATCCTTTACTTCATCACAGAGCCGCGTCAAATCATCGCCGATCGTGGGAACATACTTATCCAGTTTCCAAATACGGTAGATGTCCACATCAGAGCCAATGATCCCTTTGAGATACAAATCCAGTTCCTTCATTTCGTTGACTACCGCGTCAAGACGGGTATACAACTCCCTGTAGGGCTCATTCACGCAGGTAAGCCGCAGCGTATGAGTACCCTCGCTCAGATACAGATACCCTTCTTCCCCGCCCGCAGCAAATGTCTGCGTCCAGGAACTGCTGTAAGGGAATGCCACCGTCTCAAAAGCCTTTGCGGGAACTTCTCCATCCACCTCAAGACGCCTGTATGAGGTCATGGCCGTGTTGAAATTCTGCTTATAATCAAAAGCAAAAGAGTAGTATCCGGCAGAAGCAACCTCAAAATCCCACTCGATGAAATCACCCGCATCGTCCCAGTTGCTGCCTCCGATGCAGTTGAGCATTTTGTAACCCGCTTCCGAAGGGGTGATGCCCGGTTCGGAAACCGTCATATTTTGAATGCCTTTGTTGGAACGAACTGAGATTTTTTCCGCTTCCACAACAATCAACGGCCGCTCTTCCGCCGTTTCATCAGCGGGAGACAGTTTTTCTTCTGCGGCATAAGGTCTGAACTCGATGTTCATGAGCGCGATACCGCCCTTGACACCAACGAAACTAACCTCATTATCGCCCTCGTTCAGGAAAAAGAGCAGCGGCTCCGCATAAAACTCGTTTCTGTCTCTGAGATAGATACCCGACGGCGCGAGTACGCCTTCCTGACGGGGACGAGTCTCGTTTCCATATTCATTTTTCTCGAAAGGATAGCAGTTATCAGAAAAGCGTTTCGGGAAATAGAAATTCCTGCTTTCCTCATACTGATATGCTCCGTTGATCATGATGCCGCGCTCGATCTGACCGCTGCTGCCGTCCAGCTGAGCATAACGAACATACATGCTGTACAATCCCGCCTCAGGCGCGCAGACATTAAAAGCAACGCTGCCATATGCAGAATTCCACTTGATCGCCGTTTCTCCGTCAATTTCCGTTTCCGTAACGCCGACCTCGGTCACGGTATAGTTTGTCATATCGACAATGAGCGTTTCCTCAGACCGCGGATTTTCCGCATACAGCGAAAGGAACTTACCGTAGTCCGGCAGTTCCTCTCCCATTGCCGCGCTTGCAAGCACAGCGACAAGTAAAATCACCAGGAAAAATAACTTACGCATGGAAGATCCCTCACACAATCCTCTCGCCCGTATTGACATCAAAAAACAGGAACATTTTCATATCCGCCTTGATAAACAGTCTTTCTCCGGCATCGTATCTGTCGTGTACGGTTGCGCGGACAATGACCGGAGCTTCCGTTCTGTTGATGGTATTGTACCGGACATGAAGGTAGCGGTCGGCTCCGACCAGCTCGGAAAGTTCCAGCTCGCCCGGGAAGGTATCTCCGCTTTTTTCATGCTTATGGTCAATCGTCATATATTCGGGCCGCAGTCCTCCGATCACATCTCTGTTTTCATATCGGAGCAGACCGGGCGTCATATTCTCTTTCGGAATGTCCAGCAGCATAAAGGAGTTGCTGAACGCATAACCCGTTTCCGTCTTGATCAGGCGTCCGGGAATGAAGTTGGTCGGCGGCGTTCCGATAAACCCCGCCACATACCGATTACGCGGATAATTATAGATCTCTTCGGGCGTACCCACCTGCTGGATAACACCGCCGTTCATAACGACGATTCTGTCGCCCATCGTCATGGCTTCGGTTTGGTCATGGGTCACATAAATCGTCGTTGTGCCCAATTCCTTGTGCAGACGGATGATCTCAGCACGCATCTGAACGCGCATTTTGGCGTCCAGATTACTGAGCGGTTCATCCATCAAAAAAACAGAAGGATCTCTCACAATCGCGCGGCCCAGTGCCACACGCTGCCTCTGACCGCCGGAAATATCCTTCGGCAGACGGTCCAGCAAATGATCGATCTCCAGTTTCTTGGCTCGCTCATTCACGATTTCATTGATCTTGTATTTCTCCATCTTGCTCAGTCGAAGCCCGAACGCCATATTTTCAAACAGGTTCAGGTTAGGGTACAGAGCATAGTTCTGGAAGACCATAGCTACATTTCTCTTCTTGGGAGACAGATGGTTGACCACTTTTCCGTCGATGAGTATTTCACCCTTCGTAATGCTCTCAAGCCCCGCTATCATGCGGAGAGTCGTCGTCTTTCCGCAGCCGGAAGCTCCGACGAATACCATGAATTCTCCCTGTTTGATTTCAAGGTTGAAATCCCGCACGGCAGGAGCCACATTCTTGGCTCCGGGGTAAATTTTCCATACATTTCGAAGTGTAACTTTCTCCACGAGATCACACCATCCTTAAAGCAGTGATAAATTGGAAAAGAGGGGAAGCCCCCGAAAGAACTTCCCCTCTACAGGCACGGTATTAGTAGACAATAAGACCGTTGGAGTTTACATACTCGTCGTACTCCTTCAGAGCATCGACCAGCTGCATCTCGCCCCTGGCGACCTTGCGGGTGGCCTCGAGGAGATCAAACTGGCTGACATAAGAAGTAAAAGGAGCACTCATAGCAGCAGACAGACCGTTGAAGAGCTTGGCGAAGTCTTCGTCCAGTTCATACTCTGCAGCAAAGGGAGGAAGACCCCAGCCAAAGCTGGTCCTATTCACATCATAAGCATGGGGATATACGATCTCACCGGTTGCTTCATCAAGAGTCCACGCAGCTTCACGGTATTCCTTGGAAGTGATGGTCTTGAGGAACTCCCAAGCAACATCCTTGTTCTCGCTGCCGGCATACATGGAATAGCTGATAGTATTCAGAGTAGCACCGCTGCCTTCGGGACCAATGAAAGCGGGATAGAAGACCTGATTGTACTTGGGTTCACCGTCTACGGTCATATAAGCCCAAGAGGAAACGCCGGGGAAGGTTGCGGCAACGCCAGCTTCCCAGTCAATATCCCAGATGCCGTTGTCCAGACCGATCACATTGCGCTCTTCCGCGGACAGGGTGTAAGCGTAGTTGTTAGCCTGCAACTCCATGTACTTCTCAAGCGCGGTGATAGCCGCGGGATCCTCAGAGAGGTTGGAGTACTTGGTGCCGTCCTCACGGACACCGTAGGTTTTCACGCCGTAAGCAGCGAAGAACATGTTCATGAAGCGGACATAGTCGTTTTCAATGACATTTCTCGCAATGGCAATGGTAGTGTTGTAGGGGTCAGACTTGTTGGTGACCTTCTGGCACAGCTCAGTGAACTCATCGAGCGTCCAATCCAGAGAAGGATAGTCCACATTTGTCTTGTCCAGTACATCGTAGTTCACGAAAATACCGTAGGGCATTACATCAAAGGGAATGCCGTAAAGCTGTCCGTCGATGCTGTGTGCTTCCATCAGTTCGGGCACAAAGTTGTTAACGAAAGAAGCATCCTTCTCAATGTAGGGAGTAAGGTTCTCGCACAGGCCTCTTTCAAGAAGTTTCTTGACGCAGATAGCAGGATCATCTTCCCAGAAGAAGATGTCGGGAGCGTCGCCTGCTGCAGCAGCCGCATCGAGCTCGCCCCAACCCTTATTCAGGATGAAGTTGATCGTGAGGTTCGGGAACTGTTCCTTAATGAACTCGTAGTAGTGGTCACCGGGTTCACTTGCCCAGATACCATTGGTGCCTTCATCGCCACGGAACCAGATGGTGAGTTCGCCGGACACTTCGTTCACAGCGAGAGCGGGCATTGCGGTCAGCATCAACATGATGACCAGCAGCAGAGACAGGAAACGCGTCTTTTTCATGGTATGTCCTCCATTCATTATTGTACGGGACGCGGATTTCGCAATGATTTGTGTTACTTTGCGTTAGCCTATAACCTTCAACATTTCTACATCTCACGCTCCGCTTCTGTTAATAGAATATCACAATACTCCCAAAATTGCAAGTGTCTACTGTCGATTTTTCATTGATATTTTTTCAATATTTCGTTTTATTGCCCCATCATCTATTTATGTTAGCCTAATACACGATTTATGTTAGTTTAATGTCAAGCGTTTCCTTGATCTCCGAAACCGAAATGCATGCCGCGCAGGTTGCTTTATCTCCGGCACCGTACAGGAAATACAGCTTGTCTTTATATACATGAGCGCTCATGGGGAAAATAATATCGATGCGTTTGTCCGCGTTTTTCTCGTTTGCCGTTTCCGGTATCATCAGCGGTTCAAGCCGGCGAGTAACCACTCCCCCCGCTCCGTATTCGTCAAACCGTGAAAGGTCCATCATGCACGCGCACGCGTCATATTCCCTGTATCCGTCATGGAAAAAGCATCCGTTATGATACAGGACAAAGTATTTTCCTTCCGAAACCTTCAGAGGTACCGCTCCGCCGCCTACCCATGATATCCGTTTCCGCTCATCCGGTATGCCTCTCACCGCTTCCCCCTTATCTTCCCAGGGACCGTAAGGTGTCGGCGCGGTCGCAAGACGGATCACATAATCATTGGCATCCGGTATCTCATGCCCCCATGGTCTGTGAAGCATCCACCATTTGTTATCATACATATACGGGAAAATCACATGGTCTTTGTTCTCATGTTCACCCAGTCCGCCCGTCAGAGGCGCGATCTTGGTCCACCGTATCAAATCCGTGCTCCACGCGCAGCAGGGCATACCATACTTTCCATTATAACCACAGTACCAGATGAAGAACTTCCCATCCGTGTAGGTCACCCTCGCGTCTTCAATCCCCAGCAGGTCCACGCTGTCCTCTCCCGTATCGGGTGACAGGATGGGTTTGTCATGGCGGTAACACAGTTCCAGTTCGGGAGACAACACCGCGAGTCCCCTGCGCTGCCTGCTCACCGGATCCGACGGCAGCACCCCATTGGCGCTGTACAGGCAGATCACGAGACCGTCCTTCAGTCTCCCGTCATCGCGTATCCGGTAACCCAGCACCCCTTCAACGATATCGAAGACCGCCTCGTCGTGTTCCAGAAACACGGCGCCGGAATTCGAGGTCCCTCTCGTTTCCCAACTGTTCTCCGTCGGCGCGATAACAAAGTCGCCCCCATGCAGTCTCTGTATATTCATTATCCGTTCCCTTCCGCGCAGAACGCCGCTCCCACATTGGAATCCGATGCTCCGTAATACATATGCCAGACTCCGTCTTTACGGAATACGCTGTCCAGGAAAATCGTTCCTTTGACCGCGTCTCCGCTGAGCCGGAAGAGGGATCTCTCGAATTCATGCTCGGCGAAAATGACCGGTTCATGCAGTTCCGCGATCCTGTGTTTGGGGTGATTCCGTTCCAGAAGGCACTCGCTGACCGCGTAGAACAGGTTTCTTTCCGGGCAGACTCTGCTCAGATTTCCCGCGACAAACAGCACGATATCATCGCTGCCGGGATTTTTGTAGTCCGTGATTGCAGTACACACTTCCGCGAATGTTCCGCTGTATTCCGCCGCGTCAAAGGATTCGCAGACCCAGTTCTCAAAGTCCTCCGATTCCGCGTATACTTCGTTCGTAAACATGCGGTATTTCCCGTCGATTTTGACAGCTTCCAACTGCGGATTAACGACGACACAGGCCGATTTGCTCTGTCTGCCCTGCTGCGTCCACTCACGGAACACCGGGCCTTTCTTTTGCCAATGAATCAGGTCCCTGCTCACCGCCCTGCACAATATCACCTTCGGATAATGGTATGCGGTATACAACAGATGATACTCACCGTTTGCTATGACGATGCGCGGGTCCTCCAGTCCGCCGGGCAGTTCATATTCCTCATCCGCGTCAAGAATAATCCCTTTTTTCGTGAAATGCTCACCATCGTCCGAAACGGCATAACCGATACGGGAAGTGCCGCAGTAGGGAGTATCTCTCTCATCTGTGGTTTCGGCACGATAGAACATATGATATAAACCATCGGCATATATCACCGCGGGGTTATAAGCAGCCCACGAATCAAATCCCGTCTCCCCCGGCGTCAGCACGGGATTGCAGGAAGACTTGGTAAAGGGACCGATTGCCCATTCTGCTCCGTTCATCATGGTCATTCCTCCACGATCTTCACTCTTGAGATGATCACTTCGGCCCCGCTGCCCGTAGTAATAAACGGCTGAATGACGACTTTTCCTTCGGAGATGCCCCAGTTGCTCATCAGGGTGCCCAAATCGTAGAGCATTTCTCCTTCGCCGGCGCAGTCACCCTGAATATAATACTGCTTGCCGTCGATCAAAGCAAACAATCCCCAGCCGCCCCACGCGTAAGGCACATCAACGATGAGAAGCGGGTGATCTTCCGCTTTCAGATAGACATAGGGAATGCTGAAGCATGCCCAATCACGGCGGAGTTTCATCTTGAAGCCCTGTTCGGTAAGTTCCGTACCGCAGTTATCCTTGGGTTTCAGGATTTTGAACAATTCTTCTCCGTTATAATCCATCAGGATTTCCCCGCCCTCCGGAAGCAATTTGACTCCGTAAGAACAGGAAAGTTTGCTCCCGCCTTTTGTCGTTACCGCAAGTATCAACGCGCCGCGGCCTGCCTTCAAAGATGAGGTATCAGCCGCGATCGTTTGGGGAACGCCCTCTCCCTTTGCAATCACCGTGCCGTCATAGCTCAATTCGTAATCTGCCACAGCATCGCCCGGCTCGGTCTTGACAACGGGATTGATCTCAAACGATCCTTCGATCAGAATACTCTCTTCCAGTTCCGGAATGGTCACATACGCATCCGCGTATCTGATCACTACATCATCCGCGTATACACAGCCGTTCTTTTCCGTAATTTCCGCGCTTTCCGGAATCACCACGGGCTGAACCGCGCAATCCGGGGCAATGGTGACGCTGAGGGAGCCGTCCGTTATTTTCGCCAGAACTTCTCCGGAAACGGCATCGTAAGCCAGACCGCTGTCAATACCGGGAAGCGTGACGGTAACCGTCTTTGCTTCATCAAACGGATTGTACATCAGGTAGGTGGGATATGCCTTATTGTGTTCAAAATCGGTTTTGAGCAGATCGAAGCACAATATCTCTTTGATGTCGGTCGCGATGATCATGGAGGACATAAGTCCCATGGGACCGCTGGAATAGAAGCTGAAATTCGTTCCGGTCGGGTTCTTCTGGCTCTTCGCGTCACCCGTAGCAAACGGTGTGGTTTTACCCTTATTGCGGACGCCTTCGTATACGAGATAGGTCAGGCCCGTTTCCGCGACGAAATCTCCGTCATCCTGCAGATCGGCGGGAAGTCCGTCTCCGAAAAACATATTGCTGTTATTGACAACATTAGTCAGATACTGTCCCAGGGCACGGCTGTATCTCGGCGCATACCTTGCGACAGGCGCAAGCGCTCCGGCCGTTACAAATGTGTTCATGGCAAAAGCATATCCGGTGGTGTCTGTCACGCTGCCGGAAAGACCGTAAGCGTCATAGTCACCCCATCTGCTGTTAATGATGCCCCAACCGCCGCGGGCGGAATCGGAGCCGTTGCAAAAGACCCAGTCCAGCATCCTCTCAAGCGGCAGACCCGCGTTTTTTTCCGCATTCATGCGGGCTGCCAGATAAGGTCCATAGGAACCGACGATCTCATAATACGGATTCTTGCTCATGGCCGCGGTCTGATTCATCAGTTTCATGGCGCCGTCCAGATATTTCTCCTCACCGAAGCGTTCATATGCCATGTATAACACATAGGCCGCTCCGATAATTCCCTCCGGCTCGGTATGTCCGCCAATGACCAACTGACGGTTTTTCAGCGAAACGCCCATAGCGTCCCAGCTCGGAATATAATTGAGCGCATCCAGCCAGGTATCCGCCACTTCACGGATCTGCTGCGCGAGAGCCGCATCATCCGGATACATGGCAGCAAGATGGAAATACAAAATCGTAGGATACAGCGTATACCAGAAACTGCCGGCGCAGTCCGAAGACGGTGCATTGTTATTGATGAATCCGCGTCCGTCCGGCGTACGGCCGAAATACACCTGCGCCATCTTCACATAATCGAGACCGCCGATATCTCTCGGATCGATCCCTTCCGTCAAAGCCGCCGTCAGGACCGCAGAAAGCTGAGCTACCGCTTCACCGTAGTTCGTCATCGTATTATCCGCTCTCAGGTAGGTATGCGTGCCGTAGCCAAGTCCCGAATAACCTCCGGAAGTCGGCTCGGTACGCTCGAAATATGTGGACACGGGGAAATACTTATACTCCGCGTTTGCATCCAGAGACAGAATCGTAACCTGTTTGGCCGTCTCATTCCAATCGCGCGTCATATAAGGCGTGGGCAGTTTCGGCCAATTATCCATGTAAGAAATATTCATCTGCAGCACCTCTTCCGCAATTGTATTCGTTGCCAGAAACACAGCAAGCATCAAAAACGCAAATGCCCTTTTCATCCGATGGCCTCCTCTGCCGCAATGAACCTGTCAACCACCAGTTGCCGGAACTCGGGAGACAATGTGGCAAAATAAGCGGTAAAGCCGGTTACACGCACCACCAGATCCGGATACAGCATCGGGTTTTCATGCGCTTTCATCAGTTTTTCCTTGTCCAGAACATTGATATTGATCAATGTTCCTCCCTTATCCACATGGGTCTTGAGAATCTGCTCGACCTTTTCCACGCCGCCTTCTTCCGCAGACAAGCCGGGATCAAATTCCAATTGCAGCGGGCAGGTATTCCCCCAACCGGTCTGAATATCGGCAATTCCCGTAGCCATCGCGGTTACCGCTCCGTCTTTGCGGAATCCGGGATTGGGATTTGCCCCATGCGTCACGGGCTTATGGGCATGCCGTCCGTCGGGCGTTGCCCCGACCTGCTTGCCGAACGCGATGGTGCTTGACCAGGAGAACCAGCCGGGAACCAGCGATATACCTTCCGGCATCGGGAAGCTCGATATGATTTCGGCAAACATCTCGCTGACTGCCTTTGCCCACTTGTCTCCACTCGTTCCTCCGCCGCAATATCTCGGTGCGGACTGGAGCATGAGACGAACCCGCTCGCCTTTCACGCCCTCAAAATCGTTTTTCAGATTTTCCCATACCTCGTCATAGGTCAATCTGTGCTCCTGTTCCACCCATTTTTCCAATGCGGAAAGGGAGTCGGCGATGGTTCCGAGGCCGACACCATCCACGCCGATCGTCTTCAGTCTGGCACAGACGCTGATGTCCTCTCCTTTCTCAAGAGTATCCTCCATCATCAGATTCATGACCAGTTCCGGCATGACATACTGCTGTTTCGCCAGATGCAGTTTAATGCCCTCCGCCGTGACCCATGCAGCCCGCTTCAGATGAGCTTCAAGTCGCCGCATGAGCACGGTAATGCTCTTTTCGCCGCCTTCTTCCATCATCTCATCAAAAGCGATCATGAAAGTTTTTGCTACATTGATCTTCACACAGTCGTTCAGAGGATACTCCACACCGGGTGTTGCCATCCAGTTGCAGCCGACCGCTATGCGTCTGGCGGCATCTTCATGGGTCGCTCCCGGGTTCTTTTCATACTTCATCAGTCCTTTGGCACCCGAGAATCTCGGCCATCCGTTTCGATCCGTGAACAGATAGGTGACCGCCTTCCTCAGAAACGCGGGATCGATCTTGTCGTGCATACGCACGGTCAGATTCGCGGAGGTATTCAACATGTGCGCCGCATCCAGTATCAGGTAGGAAAGGTGATTTGTCGTATCTTCACCGTTTTCATCCGCACCGGAAAGTTGGTGGTAATGCGTTTCAATAAGCAGCAGATTCGCAAGAATAAACTTTGCTTTCTCGTCGTCCAAAGTGCCGTTTTCGATATCCTTCCGATAATAAGGATAAAGCAGCACATCCAGGTTGCATCCGGCACCGTCCCGGTCATAGATACGGGATACCACGGAAAACCACGAAACCCACTGACATGCTTCAAGGAATGTTTCGGGCGGAGATACCCGCACAGCCTGATTCGCGCGCAGCATTTCGGTGAGACTTTCTCTGATTTCCGGTCTCTGTTCCGTTTTCAGTTTACGCTTGATTTCGTCAATATGGCGGTCTATGAAGCTGATGATCGCCTTCACGGTGATTTCTTCCGCAAGATAGAACTCCTCTTTCGCGGGATTGCGCAAACGGCAGGTCTCGATTTTCTGAAGCAGTCCGCCGAATCCAAGTCTGAGACCGATACGATAGTCGCAGGCAAAGTGGGCATCGGCACCGATTCCGGTATTCAAACCGTATTTTCTCTGTTCTTCATGCAAATGATCATACGGATACAGTTTGGCAAAACTTCCACCGCGGTAAAACGGCAGCATATCGGCCCATCTGCCGCACATGATTTCAAGTTCATCCACATATACCGGATGACCCTCAAGGAGGGCTTTGAAATTGATGGCATTTCCGATAGCGCCATAGAAGAACGGATGATCTCCCGTCGGGATCGGCGTAAAATGATAATCGGGCGGAAGCGGTATCGTTCCGTAATCATCACCGTCCATGTATCCGTTCTTTGCTTTTTTGGCAAGCGTATGTTCGATCTTCTTTTCTCTCAGCAGTTTGATTCTATCCTCGTAACTCAGCATCCTATTACCCTCCCCGCGATCCTTACTTCCGCGCAATACTCTTTTGCCAGCATGGCCAGTTCTCTCATCCGCTCTTTTGTCGGTGCCGCAAAACGCTCCTGTTCTCCTGCACCTTTACTCAGCCCCAACGGATGATACGGGAGCAATTCATAATAGATCAGTGTTTTGATTCCGCTCACGAATCGGGCAATATTACCGATTTCCTCATCGGAATCATTGATTCCGCAAACAACCGGAGTACGCACAATGAGCGGCTTGTTTACTTCTGACAAATTCCGTTTGATTATGGCGTTATCCGCTCCCGTGTACTTTTTATGGATCTGACCATCAAAAATCTTCAAATCGGCCATCACCAGATCACAGGGATCTGTCGCGGTTTTCATATTATCATGGCTGCAGCAAAGATTGGTCTCGATAGCGGTGGCAATTCCGTTTTCTTTGGCTAAACGCAGAATATCACCGGTAAACTCCGCCTGACAGGTCGGCTCACCGCCGGAGACGGTAACACCGCCGCCGCCTTCATAATACCCTTTATCTTTCAGCACTTCTTTGACTACCTCTTCCGCAGTCATTTCAACGCCGCACAGAACACGGGCTCCGGAGAAACAACCTTCTTCACACATTCCGCAATGAATGCATTTTTCGGGGTGCAGCAGTACTTCCGGGTGTTTGGAGATCGTCTCGGGATTATGGCACCAGGCGCATTTCAGATTACACCCCTTTAAGAATACGGTCGTTCTGATACCGGGGCCGTCATGTACCGAGCAGCGTTGGATATTAGATACGAGTCCCATGATGCTCACATCTCCTTTTTGTTAGCATTTGTTACCCTCCGATTCCTGCTTTGTGTTTATTTTATGCAATGTTATTGTAAATGTCAATAGTATATTCTTGATTATTGACAGAAATCGAATCATTTGATATAATTTTATCAAGTCAATGGCTAACTTAATTAATTTAATTCGAGGTGAATCGTATGAAGTATCTGCATTTTCCCGAGATTGATTCCATGCCCGAGTTCCCTGCTCTCCCCTTGCCCGATTTTGCCGCGCTCAACCGTGAATTCCGTTCATCGGTCATGAAGAGCGAGAATCACATTCTGCGTTATGCGCCCAATGGTCATCCCATCTTCGGCGCTTATGTCGATTCAAACACCAACGAGATGGTCACCTGGGGCATTCTCGCCGTGGGTGAATGGCTCCAGAACCGTGACTGCACCTGGATTATGCCTACTTTCCCGGACTTCTTCAATGATGAAATCGGCTTGTTTATGAACAGTCCCGGAAGAAAGAGTTCCGAGCATTGGTACCTGTTTTATGTAAATGCACTGGCAGGCGCAGTCGCACGGGCATTGTTCCCGAACAGAGCGGATGTTCTTTCCATGCTGCAGCGTTCAGCCGATACGATGTATGCCGAAGCGCAGAATCTCAACTACGATTTTAATCAGCAGGGATATCACTTCGACACTCATGCTCCTTTCACAAATCGGGATATCTACCGTCAGCCCGACTCCATCGCGGGCTACGGCTACAATATGCTGTATGCTGCTCTCCATGCAGGAAAAAAGGACTATTATTCCGAAAGCGTCAAAGCGCTGCATCTCTATGAATCCTTTGATTCGAACCCCTGGTATGAAATCCCCAACGGTTCTGCCGGTCTGTTTGCCGCATCTTACCTCAATGCACATGGCGAACCTCTCGATATTCAAAAGTTGGCCGGGTGGATATTTGACCATGAGCAAGGTCCCCTCCATATCGGGAAATGGGGAAAAGAAGAAATCGATGGCCTCATGATGGGCTGGCGGGATATACGCGAAAATGCCTTGAGGTGCGCATACAGTATGGAAACCCTCATGCCCATCCAGTTCATTCTGCCCTCCGTCCGCTATGCGCCGGCACTGGGAGAAGCGGTCTGCAAGTACATGAGATGCACGCTTGCCAACTTCCAGTTATTCTACGCGCGTGGAACCGAGCCGATTTATGAGACCCTTCCCGAGTCCGATCACAACATTCCTTATGAGCGTGTCGACACCTTCCATGAAGACCATATACCCACCGCATGCGGTGATTTCGCCGGTCAGCGTTCCGTATACGGAGCCGGATATCTGTACTGGGCAGAGGCACTGGCAAGAAAGACGGACGACAGCGAAATCCTCGCGTTTGACCTTTCTCTGAGTGACTGGCTTGCGGACGAAAAGTATCCCGTTTTCCTGCTGCGCAATCCTTACGATACCGAAAAAACAGTCACCTTCGATCCTGCACCCGTATGGGAAAAACTGCAGCCCGGCATGTACTGCAACGGACATCTGGACGCAAAGATGATACTGTTTGAAGAAAAAGCCGAGGTCACTCCCGTCAGCGGCAGCCTCACTCTGACTCTCCCCGCAAAGAGTACCCGTATGGCCGCCGTCATTCCGTGCGGCGGAACCATCGAAGAGGAGAACGGCATCCTTAAATGCAACGGATTCGAACTCATAAAAGTAGTTTAATGGAGGTATGACTATGTTTACAGGAACTCGCGCCATCCCCTGTAAGGATCTCGTTTGCGAATACGAGAAGGATAAGTCTCTGCGCAGCGCGCGGAAAATCATGTTCCTCGGCGTCGATGGATACGATGTATACAACATCTCCGTGGCTTTCAACTGCGCGGGCAAAGAGTACATTGCAGGCCGTGTAGAAAAACGGGACACGGAATTCTCCATGGTCAGGTTTTTCGAGAAGACCGGAGACGACGAATACACCGCGGTATTCCCTGAAATGACATTTATCAACTTCCAGGACCCATTTGTCACCTTTATTGATGGTAATCTCGTCCTGGGCGGCGTGCAGATTATTGCCGATCCTCTTGTACCCAATCGTATCGTCAGCTGGCACACCTGTTTCTATAAAGGAACGGATATTACTTCACTGCGCCTTTTCGCCATCGGTCCTTCTCACATGAAGGATATACGCCTGTGCGGTCTGCCCGGCGGAAAGGTCGCATGCTTTACCCGTCCTCAGGGCATTGCCGGCGGCAGGGGCAAAATCGGCTATATCGAATTTGACAATCTGGACGCCGTAAACGGCGAATCCATGCTGCAGGCAAAACTCTACGATACGCATTTTCTGCCCGAAGAGTGGGGCGGCACCAACGACATCCATCTTCTGAGCAATGGTCTTCTGGGTGTGATGGGGCATATTGCCAGACGCGATGAAGATGGCCTCCACTATCAGAGCATGTGCTTCGTGTTCGATCCCGCCTCGCGTACTCATTCCCCTGTCAAAATTGTTGCCTGCAGAAAGGACATGTCTTCCGGTCCCAGCAAGCGTCCGGATCTGAAGGATGTTCTGTTCACGGGAGGTATTGTTAGAAACGGAGACGGTTCCGCAACACTTTACACGGGCGTATCCGACTGCGAGGCATACTGTGCCGTGATTGATGACCCTTTTATGCCCTTTGAACAGGCCTGAGAGCCGTAATTCTGCTTCTTCCGGGAGATAACTTATTGACTTTCCGCCTAACAAAACTTATAATAGAGTAACAAAATGGCAAAAGGAGAATCAATATGCCTCCCGGAAGAATCAAAACCGGAAAAACAACCATGCAGGACATCGCAGATAAACTCGGCATTTCCAAAGTGTCCGTGTCCAAAGCGCTGGCCGGCCATAAGGGTGTAAGCGAAGAACTTCGCCGTACCATTTTTCAAACTGCACGCGAAATGGATTACAATCCGGCTGTTCCCGATGACAAGTACAATTTCGCGTTTATTGTCAGCAAACGCTTCTTTCTCGAAACAGACGCCTTTTACAGTGAAATGTTTTACTATTTCAATGAAAGGTGTCTGGCAAACGGTCACAATGCCGTACTCATGATCGTCAACAACAACGATGAAGAAAAATGTATTCTGCCCATTCAATTGGAGAGAGAACGCTTTCACGGTTTTGCTGTTGCGGGTCAGATGTCGGATTCTTATTTAAAGCTCCTTGCTTCCCTTCAGAAACCCATGGTGCTGATGGACTTTGAAAGCAACAAAATCAACAGTACCGTGTTGCTGACGGACAATTACCATTGGGGATTTAAGGTGACGCAATATCTGATCGACCATGGGCACAAGGATATCGGTTTTGTAGGGCCCGTCGGTTCAACAAACAGCATCACGGACCGTTACTTCGGATACCGAAAAGCATTGCTGCTCAACAACCTGGCATTCAGTCCGGATTGGCTGTTTGTCAATAACGATTCCCGAAGCGGCATGTACTATTCCACCGTTTCGCTTCCTGCCAAGATGCCCACCGCCTTGGTATGTCATTGCGACCGTGCCGCATATTATATGCTTGAAACCCTGTCCGTCAGAGGGCTTTACTGTCCTCAGGATGTATCGATTATCAGCTTCGACAATACTCAGTTAGCCGGTCTGTCGCACCCCGGACTGACAAGTGTCAATATCGACACCAAAGTTTTCTCCCAGCAGGCACTAAAGGCATTAATCACTCTTCAGTCAACGCCCAACGCGGAATCTCAAAGATTGTATATCCCGGCGAAACTTTTTGAACGCGAATCCGTCAGAAATCTGCCCGATGAACAATAGAGAGGTTGACATAATGGATATTGATGTATATGTCCTGGTCGGACAAAGCAACGCGGTAGGTATGGCCAAGGTCCGTTCTCTTGCAGGCATTTCAGACTTGACCTACCCTGATGTTTTGATCTATAACGGCGGTGATTGTCCCGCCGCAGAGAAGAACCGTCTCGTGCCGGTTCATGCAGGTCAGGGATGGGGATTCGGCGAAGAACCGTATTTCGGACCGGAGCTTGGTATGGCTTCGGTTTTTTCCGCATCAGAGCGCCCAGCCGCCATCCTGAAATATGCATACGGCGGAACCGCCATCTTCCGCAATCCCGATCTGAACAACAAGCCGACAAATCATGACAATTGGCACGGCCCGTGGGACGGTGTACTTCCCGCCTCTACACTCGAAGAAGTAAACGAGTCCACATCCGGGCGTTTATACACCGAATCGCTGCAGACGATACGCAACGGTTTGTCTGCCCTGCAGGCACTCGGCTATAACCCTGTGATAAAGGGTTTGGTTTGGATGCAGGGTGAAACAGATGGCGAAATCCAGTTCAACAACGAAAAATATGCTGCTTCTTCCGTATATGAACATAACCTTACGGAATTGTTCCGGGCGTTCAGAACGGAGTTGACAGCCATCACAGGCAGCGATCAGACACATTTGCCCATCATATTCGGAGAGATCAACGAATTCAGTGTCTGCATCGTAAATGCCGCCGAAATCGTTGCCGCGCAGAAACAGGTGGGTAAGCAACCCGACAATTACTACATTTCCACCTGTGATTTACCCATTGACCCCGCAATTGATTGCTGGCACTGGACCGGAAAAGAAGCATTCGAGCTTGGCGTACGGTTTGCCGATGCCTTGAAAAATCATTGCATCATCTGATATATCTTTGATAAAACCATTCTTTGCCGCATCAGTCGGTATTGCTCTTCTGTTTGAGCAGGCAGCAACTGCCGTATCGATTTAGTTGCTGTCAAAACAGTTTGCCTTACCGGAATCATTCTATGAACAGTCGACTTGTCGGATATGAATTTTTCCGCTGACTAAACCAAAATGAGAGGAATACTGAAAAATGAACATTGATTTTGAACACAACGGTATATTTATCCATTTGGAAGTCGAAAATGATGACCGGGTCTCATTACGCAATTGCTCTTTGCAAAGCAATATCAAAAGCGGAACCGGTTGTTTCTATCCTCTTAATGAAATCCAGATAAACGGATATAATCAAAACGATCATCATGGTTCTAAACATACCATGACTTCCCCTGCCGACTTATTGAAATATGAGAGACATGAGATCACCGAAAATGCCTTCGGGCGAATTCTGACAATCGTTCAAAAAGCAGATCCAGTAAGAGTTCTTACGCAGTGGCAGTTTTTCAAATCGGCAAAAGTGATACGCTGCACTGTCAGCGTAGAGAACACCGGAAAAGAAGATATCGATCTGCAGTACATTTCCTCCTTTGCAATCACCGGCATCGGTTGGGGCAAAGATCCCCGCAGGGATGAAAGTTACCGGTTATGGCTGCCGCACACGACATGGAAGAGGGAGTGCCAATGGAAGAAATATTCTTTGAGCGAGTTGGGATATGACCCCATTGATTTATTCAGTTTAAAAAGAATCGAAGTTTCTTCGGCAGGTACATGGCCTTGCAGTGAATACCTTCCAATGGGCTGCTTTGAACAGGAAGATCAGGCAATGCTATGGCAGATAGAAGCAGGAACCGATTGGCAGTGGGAGATTACTGATTTAGATGGGCAGCTTTGTCTGCGTGCCGGCGGTGCTCAGTGGCAGGATCATCAATTTATGAAAACACTGCACCCGGGTGAAGTGTTCACATCTGTTCCGTGCGCAGTAGCATTCGGATCAGATTTCGAGACAGCAGTCCAAGAGATGACCGCATATCGCCGTCTGATCCGAAGAAAAAACGCAGATAATGATCATCCCAGTGTAATTTTCAACGATTATATGAACTGTCTTGACGGTGATCCCACGACAGAAAAAGAGATCCCTCTTATCGATGCTGCCGCAAAAGCCGGATGTAAGTATTACTGTATTGATGCCGGTTGGTATGCTGACGGGGCTTGGTGGGATGGAGTCGGCGAGTGGATGCCGTCAAAACAGCGCTTCCCCAACGGCATCGAAGAAGTATTGCAATATATCAAAAGCAAGGGTATGATTCCGGGGTTGTGGCTGGAAATAGAAGTCATGGGCATCAACTGTCCGATGGCAGACAAAGTGCCCGATGACTGGTTTTTCTGCATCCGCGGAAAGCGTGTAATCGACCACAGTCGATACCAGCTGGATTTCCGCAATCCGGCTGTACGCAAATATGCCGATTCTGTCATTGACAGGCTCGTTAACCGGTATGGAGTCGGTTATATCAAAATGGATTACAACATAAACGCCGGAATGGGAACAGATATCCGGTCCGACAGCGTTGGAGAAGGGTTGACAGAACATACCAAAGCGTATCATGAGTGGCTTGACAATGTTTTCACCCGCTATCCGGATCTCGTCATTGAAAATTGTTCCAGCGGCGGAATGCGAATGGAATATTCGATGCTGCAAAGGCATAGTATTCAGAGTATTACCGATCAAACAAATTACATCGATATGGCTGTCATTGCAGCAAACTGCATGACTGCCTGTACTCCGGAACAGGCCGCCATTTGGAGCTATCCCATGCGCGCAGGTAATGAAGAAGAAACCATCTTCAACATGGTCAGTGCGATGCTGCTGCGCATTCATCAGAGCGGACATCTGGCCGAACTTTCCAACGAACGATTTGATTTGGTTCGGGAGGGTATTGCTCTTCACAAAGATATCGTTGAAAAAACAAAAAACGGCGTGCCATTCTGGCCGATAGGAATCGCATCGTTCGATGATAGCATCGTTTCTGTCGGTATAGATTGCGGCAGTGAGAGTTATATGGCGGTGTGGCACAGGAATGAAGGTATGGATGACTTTGTGATACCCATGAGAAACAAAACAAAGGCGGAACTTGTCTACCCGTCATCTCACAACACCATGGATTTCCGGTGGAAGCAAGTCGATGGCAGCTTAAAAGGAACAGTCAAAGGAATCAAAGCCCGCCTGTTCAAACTTGTGTAAGACTTTATATAAGTAAATACCAATAGTTCGGGACAAGGCCGAAATCAAACATCGCTGTTCAAAGCTTTTTTCCGGTCTTGCAATTGCTTCCACGCTGCTGTCGGCAGGAAGGGTTTTGACGCTCTCCCCGTAACGAATCGTGATGCTTGAACCGGCAGCGGCATATCGCGGAGTTTTCGGGTCACAAAAAGACGGTCAACTTCATCGGTTGAACCGTCTTTTTCCTTTCATATCAACGGCTTTATAATGCTCAGCGGTATACAGTAAATGAAAACGGTTTTGCCGAAGAAACGCTGCACGCTGTTTGCCCGCCTGCGTGGGCGTACTATCGGCAGTTGTCCGGGAAAGAATACTATGCCGCGAACGCAGAAAACGTGCAGGAAGAAATCATGTTTCAGATAAATTACCGAAACGATCTGACAACCCGGCACATTATCCGCTATCGCGGCATTCTGTGGGACATTACCCGCATAGACGATTATGAGGGACGCAAAGAGGACTTGAAGGTGTACTGCAAGCGGAAATGTTAATGCGTGCGCTGCTGGCGTATCTGCTGCAATATTTCCTGCTGCTTTTCAGCGGGCAAGCCTGCTGCCGCAAGCGCTTCAAGAATGCCGCAATCCGGGCAAATTTCCGTTTCGTTATCGTCCCTTGACAATGCGGAATGTTCGCTATATTCCTTGCCGCATTTGGGGCAGAGCTTCATATTTTCCATTGCTGCACCTTCTTTCTGTTCTTATGCTCATTATATCAGAATCGGCGTGTGCCGCAAGCAAAGTTGCATGAATTTACGGGAATGATGTTGCGCGTGTGCTGATTTTGCGGTATAATGTAAATGGATATTTGTAGGTATATGGTGCTATGAGACTTGAAAGGTGGCAATGCACATGCCGAAAAAGAATAACACATTAACAGCTGCAAAAAACCAAAAGAGCGATGAGTTTTATACGCAGTATGAAGATATTCAGCGCGAAATAAACGCATATTTGGAGTTTGACCCGGACACATTCCGGGATAAAACTGTTTTGCTGCCTTGTGATGATCCCGAATGGAGCAACTTCACGCGCTTTTTTGCGCAGAACTTTGAAATGCTGGGATTGAAAAAACTCATATCTACAAGTTACGCATATGAAAGCAAACAGGCACATGAACCTGTTCAGCTTTCAATGTTTGAGTTTTTGACAGAATTTGAAACAGAATCGCCCCTCTATAACGCTGAACAATCCCCAAAGCGTGGGCGAATTTTTACGCTGACCCGCAGGAACAAAAAAGTTGACATTAACGATCTGCAATGGAAATACCTTGACGGGGACGGCGATTTTAGAAGCACAGAAGTAACGGCATTGCGGGATGAAGCGGACATAATCGTTACTAACCCGCCTTTTTCGCTGTTCCGTGAATTTCTCGCATGGGTAATGGAGGCGAATAAGAAGTTTTTGATTATCGGTAATGTCAACTGTATTTCATACAAAGAAATGTTCCCTTTGATTAAAGATAACCGTGTTTGGACAGGCTGCCGCTTTAATCAACGTGTCAACGGTAAGATAATGACATTTCGTGTGCCGGATAGCTACCCATTGACAGGAACAGAATTGTTTGTTGGTGATGATGGAAAGAAGTATATTAGTGTTGCAGGAACGGGATGGTTCACTAACCTTGACCATGGGCGGCGGCATCAGCCTATATCCCTTATGACAATGGCTGACAATCTAAAATTCAGCGTTCATAAGGAAATCAAAGAAAACGGCTATCCGCATTATGATAATTACGATGCTATCGAAGTACCGTTTACTGACGCAATTCCGGCTGATTATGATGGTATTATGGGCGTGCCTATTAGCTTTATCAAATACTACTGTCCAGAACAGTTTGAAATCATGGGTATCACGCTGGGGAATACTGTTGAATACGAAATGACAAAGATATACACGGCTGCTGTTCAACATAATAAAAACGGTTCAACGCAACCGGGCAGTAAGGTGAACACCCGTGCGGCAATATGTGTTTCAGAAAAGCCAACAGACTCAGTGTATTATACGGCAGATAATTGTGATGGTTTCTTAATCAGTATATATCCGCGAATCCTTATAAGGAGGATAGTTAACGAATGAATACCGTCTTGAACATCGACTTGACCGTTGAGAAAGTCTGTGAAGGTTTTGTCTACAACGAATATGAAGGTAAGGGCTTGTTCGGGCTTGCGGGCAAACTTGTTATTCAGCCGGAATATCAGCGTAACTATATCTATGCTGACGGTAAAAAGGACGTTGCCGTTATTCAATCGCTGCTGAAAGGCTATCCTATCGGACTTATTTACTTCACCAAAGTTGCCGAAGATAAGTTTGAAATACTGGACGGGCAACAGCGCATTACAAGCATAGGGCGCTTTCTGACGGGCAAGTTTCCGATCATCGGCGCAGACGGCGTGCCGCATTATTTCAGCGGTTTGGCAGAGGACTTGCAGCGCAGAATCCTTGACACGAAGCTGACGATTTACGAATGTTCCGGCACAGAATCCGAAATCAAAGCATGGTTTGAAACGATCAACATTGCGGGCGTGCCGCTCAATGAACAGGAATTGTCAAATGCGATTCATTCCGGACCGTTTGTAACGCTGGCAAAATCCGTGTTCAGCAACAGTCAAAACGCCAATATTCAGAAATGGAGTGCATATATCAGCGGTGACGTAAAGCGGCAGGATTATTTGCGCACGGCGTTGAACTGGGTAAGCAAGGGCAATATTGATGATTATATGAGCCGTCACAGGTTCGACACGAACATAACGGAACTGACAACCTATTTCAACAGCGTTATTGACTGGGTATCAAGCGTTTTTCAAGATGTGGAAAGTGAAATGCGCGGTTTGAACTGGGGCGCGTTATATGAGAAATATCACATGAACGCATATAGCCCGGCAGAGGTTCATAACAAGCTGCAAGCGCTTTATGCTGACTTTTTCGTAAAGAACCGCAAGGGCGTATTTGAATACATATTAGGCGGCTGCGTTGACACGAAACTGCTTGACATACGCATATTCGATGAAGTAACGAAAAGAACGGTATACGCGCAGCAGACGCAGGCGGCAACCGCAGCAGGCGTTTCAAACTGTCCGCTGTGCGCAATGGGACATGATAACAACAGGCAGCGCATTTATAAGCAAAAGGAAATGGACGCAGACCATGTGACGGCATGGAGCAACGGCGGCGCAACCGACATAAGCAACTGCACAATGCTGTGCGCAACCCATAACCGTGCCAAAGGAAACAAGTAATTGTCGCTTATCGTCTGCAATTTCTTATAATAGCTTGCAGATTCAAGCGACAAGCAAGCGACAACGCAAAAACGGCAATGTATAGATATTAGAAAATACCACAATATATAGGGCTTTATACACATTAGACACACTATATATGCACATTATGTGCAAATATGGTGTGTCTTTTTTAATTCTCGGTGGTATGCGCCACATCGGTGATCTCCGCCGCGATCTTTCCGTCATGGAACACGAGGATGCGGTCGGAAAGGCTCAGCACTTCGCCGAGATCAGCGGAGACCAGCAGGATGGCGCAACCGCTGTCCCGCATGGATACCAGTTTTTCGTGGATGAATTCGATGGCACCCACATCGACGCCGCGGGTCGGCTGATCGGCGACCACGATGGCAGGATCATCCGTGAGTTCTCTGGCGAGCACGACCTTCTGCATGTTGCCGCCGGAGAGCATGGAGATGCCCTGATGCAGTTCGCCCTTCACGCGGAAATCCGAAATCTGCTTTTCCGCCTTCTTTGCAAGGGCTTTGAATTTGATGAAGCCGAATCTTGATTCCTTCGCGAAATCGACCGCGATGAGGTTGCTCAGGATATCTTCCTTCTGGTTGGTGCCCATGGTCATGCGGTCCTCCGGGATGTGGGAAAGTCCCATCCCGCGGATGGCACGCACGGTCCTGTCAGCGATCTCGTTGCCCCGCACCGTGATGCTGCCATACCTTAGCGCGTAACCGATGTCAATCTCACAACCTATCCGCACCATATATATAACAAGCAGACAACACACCGGCCGGTTTCCGGGCTTTCAAGCGCAGCGAAGCGGGCGCTGCCGGTATACACAATACCGGCGGATTTATCAACCTTCGCGCCGCATTTTTCACACGGAATGAAAATCTCCCCTGTGGATTTTCCGTGGATGATATGATATAATGTCCCTTATCAACTTGAAGGAGAAAACCATGCAGGATTACGCGCTCATTCTTTCCAACGAACTCAATCAGAAGCAGGAGTATGTTTCCAATGTCATCGCGCTCATCGACGAGGGCAACACCATCCCCTTCATCGCCCGCTACCGCAAGGAGCAGCACGGCGCGATGGATGACACCACTCTGCGCACGCTTTCTGACAGGCTCACCTATCTGCGCAATCTGGACGCGCGGCGGGAGGAAGTGAAAAAATCCATCGAAGCACAGGGCAAACTGACGGAGGGACTGGTCCTGGCCATCGACAAAGCCAAGATGCTCTCCGAGGTGGAGGATCTGTACCGTCCCTACAAGCAGAAGCGCCGCACCCGCGCGACCGTTGCCAAAGAAAAGGGGCTGGAGCCGCTGGCGCTTTTGATTTTCACGCAGGAAATGAACTGCCCTGCCCCCGAAGATGCGGCAAAGGACTATGTCGACCCCGAAAAGGGCGTGGAGACGGTCGAAGATGCCCTCGCGGGTGCAAACGACATCATCGCCGAGATGATCTCCGATGACGCGTCCATCCGCAGAAAACTGCGGGACATGATGCTGAAAAGCGCGAGCATCACATCGAAAGCCGCAAAGGAGGACACCGACTCCGTCTACCGGATGTACTATGAGTTTGCCTCCCCCGTTTCCAAAGTGCAGAACCATCAGGTGCTCGCCATGAACCGCGGCGAAAAGGAAGAGTTTCTGAAGGTCGCGGTGGAAACCGACCGCGACAAGGCGCTTTTCCTCGTGCGCGGCGCCGCGGTCGTGCCGGGAAGCCGCTGCTCGGACTTCGTCGGTGCGGCGGCGGAGGACGCCTATGACCGCCTGATCGCGCCCGGCATGGAGCGCGAGATCCGGAGCCTTCTGACCGATGAAGCGAGCGAGAGCGCCATCCGCAATTTCGCTCTGAACTTAAAGCCCCTGCTCATGCAGCCGCCCGTCAAGGGCTTCGTCACCATGGGCCTCGACCCCGGCTACAGCCACGGCTGCAAGGTCGCCGTGGTGGACGCGACCGGCAAGGTCCTCGATACGGGCGTTGTCTACCCCACCTTTTCCGAACGCAAAAAACAGGAAGCCATTGAGATCCTGGCAAGGATGATTAAGCGGTGGCAGGTCGCCCACATCGCCATCGGAAACGGCACCGCCTCCCGTGAAACCGAGGCGATGACCGTGGAGCTCATCCGCGCGGTGGGCGGCGGCGTTTCCTACATGATCGTCTCCGAGTCAGGCGCATCCGTCTACTCCGCCTCTCCCCTCGCCGCCGAGGAATTCCCGCAGTATGATGTGAACCTGCGCAGCGCCGTATCCATCGCGCGCCGCCTGCAGGACCCGCTGGCGGAACTGGTGAAAATCGACCCCAAGGCCGTCGGCGTCGGGCAGTATCAGCACGATATGCCCGAGAAGCGGCTGGATGAGGCGCTGGGCGCCGTGGTGGAAGACTGCGTGAACGCGGTCGGTGTGGACCTCAACACCGCATCCCCGTCTCTGCTGAAGCAGATTTCCGGGCTCAATTCCACCATCGCGAAGAACATCGTCGCCTACCGCGAGGAAAACGGCGCGTTCACCGCGAGAAAACAACTCCTCAAAGTGCCCAAACTGGGTCCTAAGGCTTACGAGCAGTGCGCGGGCTTCCTGCGCGTGCCCGAGAGCAAGGAAATCCTCGACAACACGGGCGTGCATCCCGAGTCCTATGACGCCGCCGGGAAATTGCTTGCCCTGTGCGGCTACACCGCAAAAGACATTGCAAGCGGAGGCTTTTCCGAACTGTCGTCCCGCCTGAGCGCTTACGGGATTCAGAAAGCGGCGGACGCCTGCGGCACGGGCGTGCCCACCCTCACGGACATCGTGAAGGAACTGCTGAAACCCGGCAGAGACCCCCGCGACGAACTCCCCGCGCCCATCCTGCGCACGGATGTCATGGAGATGAAGGACCTGAAGCCCGGCATGGTGCTGACCGGCACCGTCCGCAATGTCATCGATTTCGGCGTGTTCGTGGATATCGGCGTGCATCAGGACGGGCTCGTGCATATCTCCCAAGTCTCATCCCGCTTCATCAAGCACCCCTCCGAGGTGGTCAGCGTGGGCGATGTGGTCAAGGTCGCCGTGCTGGATGTGGATGAAAAGCGCAAGCGCATCAGCCTCACCATGAAAGGCGTGCCGAAGGTATAACGGCATCCGTTCCCGTGCCTCACAAACGAAAAAACAGGCAGCAAGCCTTCGCAAATCAAAAAGACGCACAGCCGTGCGTCTTTTGCTTTATAGGATCACTTTGTACCACTTTCTCCGCTCGACTTTGATATCCGGGTGGCGGATGATGTAGTCGATGATGGCATCCGCGATGTCCACGAGGACTTCGCGAACCACATTCTGCCCCGGCAGCATGTCGTAGCCGCCCGTGCCGTTATGGCGGTAACTGTTGATGGATACGGTCACATGCTCGCCGTCCGTCAGTTCACGCCCGTCCATTTTCACGGAAACGACGCGGCTTTTCGGGGGCTTCGTCAGGTCGAAGACATACTCGATGCCCGCGAAATAGTCGTAGTTGTAGTGCTGCACCTTGGGCAGCAGGAAGGTTTCCGATACGGTCACCGTGCCGTCCTCATGGGGATCGAAGTATTCCGCGGTGCGCTCCATGTAGCGCTTCAGATCTTTCACGCTCATGTCCAGCACCACGGAGGTATTGGCGTAGATGTACGCGGACACCACATTGCGGATGGTGATGTCTTTGGGGAGCCCTTTGGATTCATTGGCGAGGGCGGTGGTGCTGATCTGTGCGTCGGTGAGTTCCAGAAGAACGGTGTTGATGAAATTGGCGAGCGGGCTTCCGTGCAGCGCCATTTCGATGTGGTTGCCCACAGACAGTTCCCCGTCCAGATGACCCACGGGTGTATCCAGCCATTTCTGCGTCATGTCCTCAAGGGGACGGAGCAGCGCCGCCGCTTCCCGGGAGACAGGCCTATCGGCGGGCAGGTTTTCGCCCCGCACGGTGAGCCCTTCCTCCGTCATCTCCGCTTCCAGACGGCAGCAGTCGATACCGCGGTAGGCTGGCTGGCAGACATAGGAATTGACGAATTTCCGGAGCGGCACGGACATGTGCTGGTGACCCGTGAGCACGATGTCGTAATCCAGTTCCATGCAGATACGGCACGCCTGATTTTCCTTGTTTTCGGTCAGCAGGTGCATGTCGTCGAGGTCCCGCTCAAAGCCGCCGTGGTAGATGAGCAGGGTGATGTCGCACTTGCCGCGAATCTCATTCAGCGCCTTCCGGCACGCTTCAACGGGCTCCTCGATGATGAGTTCTTCAACCGTTTTCGGGTCTTCCCATTTTCTGACAAAATCCGTGCACGCGCCCACGATGCCGACCGTGAGGCCGTTTTCGAGCGTATGGATCGTGTAGGATTTCAGCGGCAGTCTGCCCGCCTTGTCGCGGATATTGCAGCAAAGACACTCGGCATCGAGCGCCGTCAGATAATCGTAAAGCGCATCCACGCCGTGGTTGAAATCGTGGTTCCCGAGGGTCACATAGCGGTAGCCCGCCAGATTCATGACCGCAGCAATGGGATTTTCGCCGAAGCGCGTGTCCGAAAGGGTATCACGGCGCTTGTCTTCCTCCATGCGGTAGAGGAAGTTGGTCATGGGGCTTCCCTGCAGGGTGTCACCGCCGTCGATGATGAGCGTGTTGCCGTCATGCTCAAAAGCGGGCAGGATGCGCATGAGTCCCTGCTTCTTCTGATCCGGCTCCACATAATCCGTGGGATAAAGGTAGCCGTGAACATCCGAGGTGAAATAGACGGTCAGTTTGCGGTTCATGATTTACTCCGTAAAACAGGCCGCGGAGAACCGCAGCCTGCGTGTTATTATCTTTGTCCCCTTGTCAATCCCGTGCGGATCTTTGTGGAGAACAGTTCGATGAGCAGCATGAGGACGATGAGCGCGAACATGTAAGAGCCGACCATGGACCAGCGGCTGGAGTTGATGCACTGCACCAGCGCCGCGCCGATGCCGCCCGCGCCCACGATGCCGAGGGTCGTCGCGTCCTTCACATTGATGTCGAAGCGGTAGATGACGGTGGAAATGAAGTTCGGGATGATCTGGGGCAGCATGCCGTAGCGGATCTTCTGAAAGCCGCTGCAGCCCGCGGCGTCGAGACTCTCCAGGATGCGCATGTCCACATCCTCGATGGCGGTGATGTACATTTTGCTGATCATGCCGATGGAACAGATGCTCTGGGTCATGACGCCGCAGAACGCGCCGGGACCGGTCACGCGGATCCACATGAGCGCCCAAACCAGCGACGGGATGGTGCGGATGCCGAGGATCACCGCGCGGAACATGATGGCGATGGGCTTGGGCACGATGCGGTCGCAGGCGAGGAAACTGAAGGGGATGGCGAGGATGCCGCCGAGGATCGTTCCGAGGATGGCGATGGCGATGGTCTGCAGCAGCTGATAGGGCACGCCGTCCGTGGTCACATTGAACAGCAGTTTCTTGTCGGGATGGGTCAGACCGTAGGCGACGCCCTTGGCGACCTCGATGCCCTTGTTGGCAAAGCCCTTGAAGTTGACGGAGCTGCCGCTCCAGCCGAGCAGGATAATCAGCACAAGCAGCACCAGCGTGTAGACCCACCAGAGGCGGGGACGCGCCTCATAGGCTTCCTGAATGGTCGCGGGGGCGAAAGGTTTCTTTGTCTTTTTCATCGTTCCGCCCTCCTAACTCAGTTTCTTTCTCAGGTACTCGCTGGTGTTTTCGATGGCGAATACCACGACGAACAGGGTGATGAGGATCATGCCCAACCGGTCATAGCGGCGCCAGCCGATGACCTCGTTGATCTGCACACCCAAGCCGCCCGCTCCGACATAGCCCAGAATGGCGGCGGCGCGGATGTTCATTTCGAAACTGTACAGACAGTAGGACAGGTAAGTGGGCAGGATCACGGGCATACATGCCATGCGGAAGGAGCGGAACTTGTTGGCGCCCGCCGCCTGCATGGCTTCGTAAGCGCCCATATCGATGGTCTCGATGGCCTCGTACATCATCTTGCTGACCACGCCGAAGGTGAACAGCACGATGGCAACGGTGCCGGCGAAGGTGCCCAGACCGAATACCAGCGCCGCCAGTTCCGCGATGATGAGGGTGGGCAGGGTGCGCACGATGCTCAGGATGAAGCGGAGCACGGACACGACCGCCTTGTTTTTGACGATGTTGGTGGACGCCGCCACGGCAAAGGGCAGTGCCAGCGTGGCGCCGACGGCGGAGCCCAGAAGGCTCATCTGGATGGTCTCGAGCAGCGGCTTCAGCACCTTATTGAAGTAACCGAAGTCAGGATGGAACATCTTGCCCAGAATGACGGTCAACTGCTTTCCGCGGGTGAAAATGACGGAGAAATCACAGTCGGTCAGGGCAAAGCATCCCCACAGCATGAGGGCGAGGGTGACAAGGATGAGCGGCGTGCGGGAGCGGGGCTTACTGACCGTGTGCCCGTTGGGAAGCGTGATGACCTTCGGCGGGAAGATGCGGTCAAACAGCGGCACCCGGTAGCCTGCCGTTTTTGTTTTCTTCATGGCATGCTCCTTACTCGCCCGCCTTGGGTACGGTCTTGCCTTCGTAGATCTCGTCCAGGATGTCCTTGGTCACATTGGTCGTGGGACCGTCGTAGACGATTTTTCCGGCGCGGATGCCGATGACGCGGGTGGCGTACTGGAGCGCAAGGTCCACATGGTGGATGTTGATGAGGACCGTGATGTTCATTTCCTTGTTGATGCGTGCAAAGTCGCTCATGACCTGACGGGCAGTCACGGGGTCAAGGGCGGCGACGGGCTCATCGGCAAGGATGATGGTGGGATCCTGATTGAGGGTGCGGGCGAGAGACACGCGCTGCTGCTGTCCGCCGGAGAGTTCGTCGCAGCGGGTGTAGGCCTTGTCGAGGATGCCGACCTTGTCGAGGGCTTCCAGCGCCTTCATCTTCTGCTCTTTCGTGAACAGACCCAGCAGCACCCGCCAGAAATTCATGTCGGGCACCATGGAGGAAAGCACATTCTTGATGGCAGTGGAACGGGTGACCAGATTGTAACTCTGGAAGATCATGCCGATCTTGCGGCGGAAGCGGCGCATGGCCTTGCCTTTCAGGGTCATCACATCCGTGCCGTCCACGATGAGCTGTCCTTCCGTCACATCGATCATGCGGTTGATGGTGCGGATGAGCGTACTCTTGCCCGCGCCGGACAGACCGATGATGGCGACGAACTCACCCTGTTCGATATTGAGGTTTACATCCTGAAGTCCCTTGGTCCCGTTGGGATAGGTCTTGCTCACATGCTTAAACTCTATCAAGGATCATTACCCCCTGCCCTGATGAATCATTCAGGTTATTTGGCATTATTATAGCATTTGACGGCTGTATTTGCAAGTAAAAAGAACGGTCCCCCGCAGGGAACCGTTCTTTTTTGCGGTGATTACTGGACCAGGGTAAGGGCAACGCGGGCTCCGTCGTAGTCGGCATCGGTGGCTACTGCGTAACCGGTGTGGCTGTAAACGGAGAAGATGGCGGCGCCTTCTTCGGTGTTGATGATGTTGACCAGAGCGGTCTGCATCGCATTGATGAATTCGGGATTGTAAACTTCGGCCTTCTGGGTGGTGATGGCAACGGTGTCGTTGTAGATACCGCCGGTCACGCCGATAACATTCAGTTCGTCCCAGATGGACTCGGTGCGGCCCATGCCCGCCTTGCCGGTGGCGTCAGCGGAATCGGCAGCGATGTTCCAGGAATCCTCGTAGTCGCGGCGGCCGTCAGCGTAGCAGACGATGATGTCGACCTGCTCGGAAGCAGCCATCTGGAAAGCCTGCGCGTAGCCCAGACCGGGGATGACATTGCTGAGGTCGGAGATCTTCTTGCCGTCGTAGTTGTCCATCAGCCACATGGTGGGATAGATGTAACCGGCGGAAGAGGAGGTGTTGGCAACTGCCCAGGTAGCCTTGTCGAGGTCTTCCCAGGTGAGGGCTTCACCGGCAGCGACCTTGGCGGCCAGGGTCTTGCCGTACTCGGAAGGAGTGGCGTAGATCAGGGCGCGGTAGAAGGTGACCTGATCGTCGGTGGGAAGGGTCTTGTTGGCAACGCCGTTCCAGGTGGTGGGATCGGTGCTGTCGTTGGACAGACCGGCGCGGGTAGCGGTCAGGATGACATCCACGGACTTGTCTTCGCTGTAGATGGCGTAGGTACCGCCGGGCAGCCAGCCGATATCGATGGTGCCTGCGGAGAGGGCTTCACCGGTGGCTTCGTAGGAAGTACCTACGGTGATGTCGATTTCGCCGATGTCATAGCCGAGGGTAGCCAGTTCGGCCTGCAGCAGCTGGGGAAGGTTGGCGGTGCCGGTGATGATGACATCCGCGTCCTTGGAGGGAACGAACTCGAGGGTCAGTTTGTCCATCTTGATGTTGTCAGCCAGCGCGGAAACGCAACCGAGCACCAGCATGGCGGTAAGAACCAGAGCCAGGAACTTCTTCATGAGATATCCTCCTATATTTCGTGCCTTCCGGCACGATTCAATACGGTGATATTATACAATATCCATTATGAAAAAAAAAGGCAATTTATGTAAGTTTTATGAACAAAGGAACAATATTTATGAAGAATGTTCGGTTTTCCGTTCCCTGTTCGTATGAAACCCCGGCGCCAAACGGTGCCGGGGTGCATGGATCACAAAAAAGACGGATCCGCGCGGCTGCCTATGGTACGCGCCGGCATGCCGCCTTTTCCGGTTTTCCGTTTATCAGCCGCATGACACCCTTCCACAGGAAGCGGAACGCGATGGTCGCGGCGGCGGAGCAGGCGAGGACCACGACGAGGTAAGTCGGGATGTCGCGGATGTATTTGATGCTCTTCGCGAACTCCAGGAAGTCATAGCCGAACAGTTCCACAAAGGCGCCGTGGACGAGATAGTATTCGAGGGTCACGCCGCCCATGAGGGCGAGGAAGCGGTTGCCGAGGCGCAGTTTCATGGTGAGCAGGAAGCAGAAGAGGGTGTACATGATCGCCGTCATCCACTCGCCCGCGCAGCTCATGAGACGGTGCACGACTTTCAGCGGGTCGCCCCATTCGCCGTAGTAGCCTGCGAGGTGATTGTTGACGAACTGCGCCTGACGGTAGCAAACGAAGATGCCGGCAAAGGCGGCAAGGAGCAGCGGCCAATAGACCTTCTTGACGAACTTCGTGATGCCCGCTTCGTACTTGGCAAACAGGATGCCCAGCGGGAACAGGATGATGCTGTTATACCACCATTCGCCGCGCACCCACCATACATTCTGGTGGTCAATGAACGCACCCAGCACGGTGTAGGCGGCCGTAAACAGAAACACGGCGGTAAGCACCCGGCCCTCTTTTTTGATAAAGCGGAACGCCGCCCAAAATGCCGCGTAGAAGAAGGGAATGACCACCGCATACCACGCGTTGGGGTTTGCCATCCACAGGCCCGAAATGTACCATAGGATGCCCGCGGTGCCGGGCTTTTCGCCCATGATGAGGCGCAGTCCCAGCCAGAGCCACTCGGACAGGTAGTAGGCCACGATAACGGGCAGGATGCGGCGGCGGAAGAAGCCCTTGCCCAGGTACCCGGGCTTTGTCTTCATGCTCTTGTACAAGCCCAGTCCGCTGCAGAACAGGAACACGCCCACGAACATATAGCCCATGGGCACGAACACATCCAGACCGTGCACGATGAACCGCTGCGCGTGCCATGGGGCACCTGTTTTCTGGGACATGTGATGGAAAGAAATGAACAGCGCGGTGATGCCCTGCAGGATCTTGGTCTGCTGTAAGCCCGTGTAGTCCTCATTCCATTCTCCCCTGCGGCACAGACGCGCACCGCAGAAGAGGATCATGCCGAGCAGAAAATAGATGATGTACAGTTTATCCATTCCTTAGTCTCCGATTTCCTCCGTGAGGGAAGCGATCTCGTCGATCATGCCGCCGATCGTCGCGATGGTATCCCTGAGCGCGGCGTCGGTGGTGATGTCGATGCCCGCGATCTTGGCAAGGTCCGCGGGAGCCATGGTGCCGCCCGCGCGCAGCATCTTCTTCCAGTTTTCGACGGCGGGCGCGCCTTCCTGCTCCATGCGCTTCACCGCCTGCGTACCCACGGTGAGACCCGCGGAATAGGTGTAGGAGTAAAGGCCCATGTAGTAGTGGGGCTGGCGCATCCAGGTCAGTTCCGCGCCCTCGGTGATCTCCACCTCGTCGCCCCAGAACTTTTCGAGGACTTCCCGCTTGATGCGGGAAAGGTCCTCCGCCTGTACGCTGCCGCCCGCGTCGATGATGCGGTAGACTTCCCTCTGATAGGCGGCTTCGAGCAGATGGGTGACGAAGTTGTGGTAGTAGGTGTTGCCCACCATGCAGGAGAGCACCCAGCGGCGGAAGCGGGGATCGGAATCGGTCTTCAGCAGGTAGTGCGCCATGATGAGTTCGTTGCAGGTGGACGGCGCCTCCACGATGTAGGTGGACATGTCGGTGTTGAAATAGTTCTGATTTTCATCGCAGTACATGCTCTGCCCCGCGTGTCCCAGTTCGTGGGCAAGGGTCAGCACATCGCTCATGCGGCCGTTCCAGGAAAGCAGGATGTAGCAGTTCTGCTTGTAGACATCGGAGCAGAAGCCGCCGGTCTCCTTGCCCTGATTCCCGGCAAAGTCCACCCAGCGCTGCTCATAGGCGCGTTTCACCATGGCGGTATACTCATCGCCCAGCACGGACAGACCCTTTTCGATGTACTCGCGGCTCTTTTCGATGGTGACCTTGGGATCGTAGCCCGCGTCAAGGGGCAGTTTCAAATCGGCGAAGGTCATCTTGTCCAGATGATAGCGCTCCTTGATGAGGCGGGCGTATTTGCGCATGTGGGGCGCGAGGCGCTCGGTGATCAGGTCGATCTGCCGGTCGTACATCTCCCGGGTGACCTTTTGTTCGGACAGCAGATAGTCGAACACGGACGCATATCCCCGCAGGGTCGCGGTGATCTTCTCAGTCTGGCACCGGGCGTTATAAGCGTTCGCGGTCACATTTTGGTATTTGCGGATCTCATCGGAAAACGCCTTGAACGCGGCGCGGCGCACGGGCGTGCGGGCGTCATACTCGTAATCGTCCTCGAATTTGGAGTAGCCCAGCGGATACTTGACTCCGTCCACCTCGAAATCGGGAAACACCATGTCCATGAGTTTCACCGTGTTGTAGGTGCTGTAGGGCGCGCCGTCGATGGCTTCGGAATAGGCGGCGAGCACGCGTTCCGCCTCGGGCGCCAGCATGTGGGACTTGCGGCGGATGATGTCGGAGAGGTACACCTTCGCGCCGGGATACAGGTCCGCGGCTCCGTTCAGCACCGCTTCCTCCTGCCGCGCGATCTCGCTCTCCACAAAGGACAGGTCGCTGTCCGCTTCGGTGAGCAGACGCTCCACACGGCTCAGGCGGCTCTGGTTGTGGCTGTCGTAGAAGTCCACTTCCACGGAAAGGTAGGCGTAGGAACTCACCTTGTCGGAAAGCACCTGATACCGCTCATATTCTTTGAGACAATCCGCGATGTTTTTGGCGTCGGTGAGTTTGCCCTTGTAGGTCTCCGTGATGTGCTTTGCGAGAGCGAGCGTCTCGGTGAGAGAGGCATCCATCTCTTCTTCGCTTTTGAAAATGAGGCTCAGATCCCAGGTCTCATTTACCGGGACTTCGCTTCTCATCAGGAGTTTCTCTTCCATTTTATTCCCTTTCTTCGATGAGGTCGATGACGGCGCCCGCGATGTAGACGCTGCCGCAGGCGATGACGAGACCGTCCTCCCCCGCCAACTGCTTCGCTTTGTCAAAGGCGTTTTCCACGCCCTCGACCGCGTACACTTCTTTATCTCCATAGTATTCCGCCAGCAGTTCCGGCGCGAGGGCGCGGGGCCAGGAAACGGCAGTGGTGACCACGGCGTCCGCGAAGGACGCGAAAATCTTCGAGCAGGCTTCGATCTGCTTGTCCTGCATCATGCCTGTGACCACGACTTTTCGCTTACCCGCGAAGAAGCGGTCGACATACTCCTTGAGGGTACCCGCGCCCTGCGGGTTGTGTCCGCAGTCCACGAGCACATTGCCCCGCTTGTCGAGGCGGCCTGCCCACACGGTTTGGGTTACGCCCTTGCACGCCCGGTGCATGTCGATGCCCAGCAGGGACAGGGCGGACAGGGCGAGAGACGCGTTTTTCACCTGATGAAGCCCCGGCACGCAGATGGTCTGAGTGACGGTCTGACCGGTCGGGAGCGTGCACTGGAAGACGGTCTTATCCGCCTCGCAGAGAAGCACTCTGCCCTCATCGCAGATGCGGAAGGGGGCGTTCACCTCCGCGGCGCGCTTTCGGAACACTTCCATGACGCTGTCCTTCCCCGGCATCACGAGGGCGGGAACGGAGGGCTTGAAGATGCCCGCTTTCTGGAAGGCGATCTCCTCCTCGGTGTCGCCCAGCACTTTCATGTGGTCCATGCCGATGGCGGCGACGAGCGTGACCGAAGCGGAAAGCACATTCGTGGAATCGAACATGCCGCCCATGCCCACTTCCATGACCGAATAATCCGCGCGCTTGTCCGCGTAGTACAGGCAGGCGCAGGCGGTCAGCAGTTCGAAGGTGGTGCAGCGGATGTCCTGCCGTGCAAGTTCTTCCGCCTTTTCCCGCACGCGGGACGCCACATCCATAAGGTCCTCGTCGGGAATGGGTTTGCCGTCATACATAATCCGCTCACCAAAACAGCGCAGATAGGGCGAGGTGAACAGACCCACCTTATACCCGCAGGCGCGCAGGGCACCGTCCAGATACGCGCAGGTGCTGCCCTTGCCGTTGGTGCCCGCCACATGGAGGATCTTCCCCATGCGCTTATCCGGAGAGCCCAACGCAGACAAGAGCGCACGGGTGTTGGTCAACCCGTGCTTCTCGCCTTTCCAGCGGGAGCCGTTGATCCAGTCAGCGGCCTCCGCGGCAGATTTGAAATTGTACATTACAGTTTGAGTGCCGCAAGGCCCACCTTTTTGCGGACCTTCAGCATGGTACGGTAGGCGATAGCCTCGGCGCGTTCACGGCCGGATACCATGACGCCCTCGAGGTACGCCTTGTCGGCATTGATGCGGTCATACTCGTTCTGGATGGGTTCGAGGGTGGCGATGACGCAGTCCGCGACCGCGTCCTTGAACACGCCGTAGCCCTTACCGTCGTATTCGGCGGTGATCTCATCCATGGTCTTGCCGGTGAGCGCGCTCATGATGGACATGAGGTTGGCAACGCCGGGCTTGTTTTCGGGATCGTAGATCACGCGGGCATCGCAGTCGGTGACTGCGCGGCGCAGTTTCTTTCGGATGATGTCGGGCTTGTCGAGGATGGCGATGTAGGTCTCCTCGGGATCGGATTTGCTCATCTTGCGGGTGGGCTCCTGCAGGCTCATCACGCGGGCGCCGACCTTCGGGAAGTAACCCTCCGGCACAGTGAACACATCGCCGTAGATGCCGTTAAAGCGCTCCGCGATGTCGCGGGACAGTTCCAGATGCTGCTTCTGGTCGGCTCCGATGGGCACGAGGTCCGTGCCGTAGAGCAGGATGTCGGCCGCCATCAGCACGGGGTAGGTGAACAGGCCGGCGTTGATGTTGTCCGCGTGCTTTGCGGACTTGTCCTTGAACTGGGTCATGCGCTGCAGTTCGCCCATGTAGGTGAAACAGTTGAGGATCCAGCCCAGTTCCGCGTGCTGGGGCACCTGACTCTGGAAATAGATGATATTCTTTTCGGGGTCGAGACCGCTGGCCAGGAAGATGGCCATGGTGCGCAGGCAGGCCTTGCGCAGGGCGGCGGGATCCTGACGGACGGTGATGGCGTGCATGTCCACGATGGAGTACAGGCAGTCGTACTCATCCTGGAGGATGGAGAAATTGCGCAGCGCGCCGATGTAGTTGCCCAGGGTCAGATTGCCCGTGGGCTGGATACCGGAAAAAATGCGTTTTTTCTGTTCGATCTGGTTTTCCATTCTGGTTTTCCTCCGAAATTAGTCCGGGATGCCGTAATGCTCGATGACATAGTCCATGTCCTTGTCGCCTCTGCCGGAGAGGTTGATGAGAACGGAGCCGGTCTTCATGGTCTTGGCGAGGCGGATGCCGTACGCCACCGCGTGGGCGGATTCGAGGGCGGGGATGATGCCCTCCATGCGGGACAGGGCGAAGAAGGCGTCGACCGCCTCTTTGTCGTCCACGGTGTCATATTTGACCCTGCCGATCTTCTGCAGGAAGGCGTGCTCGGGGCCGGAAGAGGGATAGTCGAGACCGCTCGCCACGGAATAAACAGGCGCGGGCTCGCCGTTGGCGTCTTTCAGCATGATGGAGTTGAAGCCCTGCATGATGCCCTCGGTGCCGTATTTGAGGCTGGCGGCGTGATCGCCCAGTTCGGGACCGCGTCCCAGAGGCTCGACGCCGATGAGTTCCACGGGATCGTTGAGGAAGCCGGAGAACATGCCCATGGAGTTGGAGCCGCCGCCCACGCAGGCGGTGACCACATCGGGCAGTTCACCCGTCATTTCAAGGAACTGCTCGCGGGCTTCCTCACCGACCACATGCTGGAAATCGCGCACCATCATGGGGAAGGGATGGGGACCGAGGACGGAGCCGATGCAGTAGATGCAGTCCTTATATTCCTTGCTGTACGCCTCGAACGCCGCGTCGACCGCTTCCTTCAGGGTCTGGTTTCCGTCGGTCACTTCCACCACGCGGGCACCCAGGATCTTCATGCGGGATACATTGGGCGCCTGCTTTTTGATGTCCACGCTGCCCATGTAGATGTCGCATTCCAGTCCGAAGTAGGCTGCCGCGGTGGCGAGCGCCACGCCGTGCTGACCCGCTCCGGTCTCGGCGATGATCTTCTTTTTGCCCATGTACGTGGCGAGCAGCGCCTCGCCCATGCAGTGGTTGAGTTTATGGGCGCCGCTGTGGTTGAGGTCCTCGCGCTTGGCGTACAGCTGCACATGACCCAGAGAATTGGAAAGGCGCTCCAGATGGCTGATGGGCGTGGGGCGTCCCTGGAATTCCTTGCGGATGCGCCGCAGTTCCGCGATGAACTTGCGGGACTTGCAGATGGTGAAGTACGCCTCGGTGATGTCCGCCATGGCGGCCTTCAGCTCGTCGGAGATATACACTCCGCCGTAGGGTCCGAAGAAGCCCTTCTCGTCCGGGTAGTTCTTAAAATAGGTATCGAAATCCACTCCGCCGTAATTCATAATTACCTCCTGCATAATAAAAACCCGAAGGCCGATGTCTCAGCCTCCGGGACAAAATCAATGATTCTGCGGTGCCACCCGTATTGACGCTTTCGCGTCCGCTCCAAGCGACTTTCATCGCCCGGCCTTTGATAACGGAGCGCCCTCTCCGTCTTGCATTTCCGCTCGCCCTCGGAAGCCCATTCGCCAAGGCCCTTCTTGCCGCGCTCGCACCGCCCGCGGCTCGCTTGGAAGAAGCATTCGATGGTTACTTGCTCTTCGTCAACGGTTTGATGGAAGATATATTAGCATCCCGCCATACATTTGTCAAGCGTTTTGAGAAAATGTTCGGAAATCCGGCATGATTTTCTTCCGCCGCGGGTCCCGGCATTGCCGTGGTCAGGGGCATCCATGAAAATTTCCCTTCATCGTCAACTTATATTAACACTGCGCGCGGCCGCTTGCCTTGACTTTGACGCGGGATGGGCATATAATATATAGTATGCAGAGTTATGCTCTCATGTGCATCTGAAATCGAAATTATTTTAAGGAGGTCCTCTACATTGAGCATCAAAAAGACCGTAGACGGCAACACCGCGGTTAGCCATATCGCGTATGCTTTCAGCGATGTCGCTGCCATCTACCCCATCACTCCCTCCTCCCCCATGGCTGAAGTAGCCGACGAGTGGGCGGCCCAGGGCCGTACCAACCTGTTCGGTCAGAAGGTCAAGATCGCCGAGATGCAGTCCGAAGCAGGCGCAGCGGGTGCTGTGCACGGCTCTCTGGTCGCCGGCGCTCTCACCACCACCTTCACCGCTTCTCAGGGCCTGCTGCTGATGATCCCCAACATGTACAAGATCGCCGGTGAGCAGCTTCCCGCCGTGTTCCATGTATCCGCCCGTGCTCTGGCCTATCACGCCCTGAGCATCTTCGGAGATCATTCCGATGTTATGGCGTGCCGTCAGACCGGTTCCGCCATGCTGGCCCCCAACTCCGTTCAGGAAGCACAGGATCTGGCTCTGGTCGCCCACCTCGCGACCCTCAAGAGTTCCGTTCCCTTCCTGCATTTCTTCGACGGTTTCCGCACCAGCCACGAATATCAGAAGATCGAAGACATCGCTTACGAAGACATCGCCAAGCTCGTTCCCTGGGACAAGATCGACGAGTTCCGCGCCCGCGCGCTGAATCCCGAACATCCCCATCAGAACGGCACTGCCCAGAACCCCGACATCTACTTCCAGGGCCGTGAAGCCGCCAACAAGAACTACATCGCCACTCCCGCCATCGTGGAAGAGTGCATGAAGCAGGTCGGCAAACTGACCGGAAGAAAGTACAAGCTGTTTGATTATGTCGGCGCCGCCGATGCGGACCGCGTGATCATCGCCATGGGTTCCGGCTGCGAAGCCATCGAAGAGACCATCAACTACCTGAATGCCAAGGGCGAGAAGCTGGGTCTGGTCAAGGTCCATCTGTTCCGTCCCTTCTCCATGAAGCATTTCCTCAAGGCCATCCCCGCCACCTGCAAGGCCATCGCGGTTCTCGACAGAACCAAGGAAGCCGGCTCTCTGGGCGAGCCTCTGTACGAGGATGTCTGCTCCGCTCTGCGCGAAGCCGGCATGAATGACATCGCGGTCGTCGGCGGCCGCTACGGTCTGGGCTCCAAGGAGTTCAACCCCACCATGGTCAAAGCCGTGTACGACAACCTGGCCAAGAAGGCCCCCAAGAACCACTTCACCGTCGGCATCATCGACGATGTGACCAACACCAGTCTGAAACTCGGCAAGACTCTGGATGTCGCCCCCAAGGGCACCGTCTCCTGCATGTTCTACGGTCTGGGTTCCGACGGCACCGTCGGCGCCAACAAGAACTCCATCAAGATCATCGGCGACCACACCGACAAGTACGCTCAGGCATACTTCTCCTACGACTCCAAGAAGTCCGGCGGTATCACCGTGAGCCACCTGCGCTTCGGCGACACCCCCATCCAGAGCACCTATCTGATCGACTCCGCGGACTTCATCGCCTGCCACAACCCCGCCTATGTCACCAAGTATGACATGGTGAGCGCTCTGAAGGTCGGCGGCGTGTTCCTGCTCAACTGCCCCTGGACCGCAGAGGAACTGGAAGAGCAGCTGCCCGCTTCCATGAAGAAGACCCTGGCCGAGAAGAAAGCCCGCTTCTACACCATCGACGCCGTGAAGCTCGCCGCTTCCGTCGGCATGGGCGGACGCATCAACACCACCATGCAGGCCGCGTTCTTCAAACTCGCCGAGATCATCCCCTACGAGAAAGCCGACGAGTACATGAAGGCATATGCCAAGAAGTCCTACGCCAAGAAGGGCGACGAAGTCGTCAAGATGAACTGGGCCGCCATCGATGTGGCTATCAGCGGTCTGAACGAAGTGAAGGTTCCCGCAGAGTGGAAGAACGCCACCACCGGCGCCGTTCCCATGAAGGTCGAGGCCACCGAGTACTTCGATAATGTCATTGCTCCCATCCTCGCTCAGGAAGGCGACAAACTGCCCGTATCCACCTTCTCCGTCGACGGTTCCGTGCCCACCGGCACCACCAAGTACGAGAAGCGCGGCATCGCGGTGAAGGTCCCCGAGTGGGATATCACCAAGTGCATCCAGTGCGGCAACTGCTCTCTGGTCTGCCCGCACGCCGCCATCCGTCCTTACCTCATCTCCGAGGAAGACCTGAAGAAGGCCCCCGAGACCTTCGCCACCAAGGCCGCCATCGGTCCCAAGTTCAAGGGCTTCGCGTACCGCATGCAGGTTTCCGTTCTGGACTGCACCGGCTGCGAAAACTGCGTCAATGTCTGCCCCGCCAAGGAAAAGGCTCTTGTCATGAAGCCCCTTGCCACCCAGAAGGCAGAAGAAGCCAATTGGGAATTCGCTCAGACTCTGCCCGAGTTCAAGGGTGAACTGAATCCCAAGATGGTCAAGGACAGCCAGTTCAAAAAGCCCCTCTTCGAGTTCTCCGGCGCCTGCGCAGGCTGCGGCGAAACTCCTTATGTCAAACTCATTACCCAGCTGTTCGGTGACCGCATGATGATCGCCAACGCCACCGGCTGCTCCTCCATTTACGGCGGTTCCGCACCCACCTGCCCCTACACCGTAAACGAAGAAGGCCACGGCCCCGCCTGGGCGAACTCCCTGTTCGAAGACAACGCCGAGTTCGGCTACGGCATGTTCCTGGCCACCGCTCAGCGCCGCGCCAAGCTGGAAGAGAACCTGCTCAAGGTGAAGGAAGCCGCTGCCGATAAGGCCGAGCTGGTTGCCGCCATCGATGAGTGGATCGCCGGCAAGGAAGAAGCAGAAGCCTCCAAGAAGGCTGCCGCGAAGCTGATCGCCCTGATGGACGGCTGCGACTGCGAGCTGTGCAAGGCTGTTATGGCCGACAAGGACCTGCTGGTCAAGAAGAGCCAGTGGATCTTCGGCGGTGACGGCTGGGCCTACGATATCGGCTACGGCGGAGTTGACCATGTTCTGGCCCAGAACCAGGATGTCAACATCCTCGTGCTCGACACCGAAGTGTACTCCAATACCGGCGGACAGGCTTCCAAGTCCTCCCCCACCGGCGCCGTTGCGAAGTTCGCCGCCGCGGGCAAGCGCACCAAGAAGAAGGATCTGGGCATGATGGCAATGTCCTACGGCTATGTGTATGTGGCTCAGGTCGCCATGGGCGCCGACCCCGCGCAGTTGCTGAAGGCTGTCACCGAGGCTGAAGCCTATCACGGACCTTCCCTCATCATCGCGTACGCTCCCTGCATCAACCACGGCATCAAGATGAATCAGGCTCAGGCCGAGATCAAGAAGGCAGTGGAAGCCGGCTACTGGCAGCTCTACCGCTTCAATCCCGATAATGAGAATCCCATGACCGTGGACAGCAAGGCTCCCACCGGATCCTATCAGGACTTCATCAAGGGTGAGAACCGCTACGCTTCCCTGATCCGTCAGTTCCCCGTAGAGGCCGAGAAACTCTTCAGCGCCGCCGAAGAAGACGCCGCCAAGAGACTCGAAAACTACAAGAAACTGGCCGGCAACAAGGAATAATCCATAATAAAAAGGTCGCTCCCGTCGAAAGACGGGAGCGATTTTTTGCATTGCGCGGTGCAGTCCGACTTCTACTTTTTCCTGATTTCTTCCTTTCCGCACTTCTCGCATTTCCAGGTTTCGCAGCAGATGCACTCGTAGCAGTCGCTGCCGGTCAGATCCTCCACGGCGTTGGGACGATATTCGCAGTCCGAGCAGAACTTACAGGAGATCATCACCCACTTGTGCTCGTTTTCGGGGCACTCGTTCTTTTGATTGTACAGCATGTCATTTCGCCTCCTTCAGCAGTTTTTCCGCGACCCTCATCGCCAGTTCTTCCTTGTGCAGCGGATGGATGAGGTCTCTTTCGCAGATGTCGCGGCAGATGACCGTGTCCACATTCTCCCATGCGTCCGCCTGCGCCTGCGCCTGCTGGACGCGGGTCCACGCCTCCCTGTTCCCGAGCAGATAATCCGCGATCTGGATGATGATGAAGCGCAGGGTTTCATCTCGGAACAGTTCCCGCCAGGTCTCGATGAGTTTTGAAAGCAGCCGCCCGTAGATGCGGCTCTCCTTATCCGAGGTATTGCTTTCGCCCTGATAGTATATGACCGTGCCCACGGAATACGGCGCGATGCCCTCGAGCATGGAATGGTACAAGACCGAGGTGCCCGGATTCCACGGATAGTTCATATCGTGCCGCTCGTTTTCGGGCACGACGAGGCCTTCGTCCGCAAACACGCTTTCGGGCAGGAAGGTCTGGATCGCCGCCGCGCCCTGATAGCAGGCGATGACGCCCACGGCGTGCCCCGTTTCCTCGCGGAGTTTCCGTGCGGTCATGTAGCCGACGGCGGAAAAGTGGGCGGCGGTCTCCGCTTTCGCCTTCACCCAGCCGTCCTTTTCCGAAAAATAGTCTCCGCTTGGCTTGTCCGTTTCATAGACGCGCAGCAGCGGGTCATCCGCGATGCGGCTTAAGTCGTAGGCGGTCTCGTCCAGTTTCATTTCCATATTGGACTGCCCGCCCGCGAACAGCACATCGCCGATATAAACATCCGTAAGCGTCTTTTTCTCACCGTTTAAGTCGATGTCCATCTCATACGGTCCGCCGTACTCCATGGCGGGCAGTTCGAGAAGCCAGGCTTCTCCTTCAAAAACGCCCCCGGCGGAGCAGCCGTTCATGCTGACCGTCACTTCGCCCGCGCCCGAACCGAACACGCGGACGGGCTTATTCGCCTGAAAAATACAGCCGTTTCCGAATACGGGATTCAAAATCATGTCGATCACCTCTTGCTGTATTATACAATAAACCGCAGCGCGTGTAAATACGCTATCAACCGCAACATTAGCGTGTTATAATAAACAAAAAACGAGTTTCGAGGCATGCAATGCGTTACGATTACAGAGAACTGATGAGCCGCGGCATCACGGTCATCACCGCCCATTCCGGCTGCGAAGGCACCGAGCCCAACAGCATCGGCCATCTGAAAGCCGCCATCGCCTCCGGCGCGGAAATCCTGGAAGTGGATGTGCGTCAAAAGGACGGCCTGCTCTATCTCTCCCACGACGAGAACGCCGATCCCGCCGCCTGCGTTTCCCTTGCCGAGTGCTTCCGTCTGGTTTCGGAACAGCCCAATCTCTCCATGAATCTGGATGTCAAGACCGAGGGACTGGTCGCGCCCGTTCTTGCCCTCGCGAAACAGTATGACCTCACCCGCCGCATCGTGTTCACGGGCGCCTGCAACGACCGCCGGAGCGAAGCCAACGAAGGCGGCGCGGACATGTGGCGCAGCATGTGGCCCGGGGACAATATAGAGGATGGCATCGCGGCAAACAAACGCGACGGCAGCCCCGCACTCAATGTATACTTCAAGATGATCACGCCGGAATACGATGAAGCCCTGCGCGAAACCGGCTCCGGCTTCTCCGCGTGGACGGTTGACAAGGAAGAAGACATCGTCCGCTTCCTCAAAATGGGCATCACCAATATCACCACCCGCCGGCCCGTCCTCGCGATGAAACTGCGGGAAGAGATCCGGCGCCCCGCCATCGACAAAGAAGCGTTCCTCTCCGTCGTCCGCAAGGCGGGCAAAATGATGCTGGATCCCGCCCCCGCCGCTGTCACACAGAAGGGCGGCAGTGCCAATTTCGTTACCGAGCGGGACACGGCTGTGGAAGCGTTCCTCAAAAAGGAACTTACTGCCCTCTGCCCGAAGGCGGAATTTTTCGGTGAGGAGAGCGGCGGCAAAGACGCCTGCGTCTCCTTCGTGGTGGACCCCATCGACGGCACCACAAACTTTATCCACGGTTCCAACCGCTCCGCCGTGAGCGTCGCCCTGCAGGTCTGCGGGCAGGCGGTGCTCGGCGCGGTGTACAACCCCTACGCAGAGGAACTGTTCTTCGCGGAGAAAGGTAAGGGCGCGACGCTCAACGGAAAGCCCATCCGCGCGAGTTCCCGCTGCGGCGAGCAGGCAGTCGTCGGTGTCGGTTCCTCCCCCTACGACAAAGCGGTCACGGGCGAAAAGACCCTGCGGCTCATTCACGATGTCTTCTTTGCCGCTGGCGACATCCGCCGCAGCGGCTCGGCGGCGCTGGAACTTTGCGACACCGCCGCGGGGCGCCTCGAGGGCTACTACGAGATGACCCTGCAGCCCTGGGATCACGCCGCGGCCGGTCTCATCCTGACCGAAGCAGGCGGCGTCATTACCGATATGGCGGGACAGCCGCTGCAACTGTCTCACAAAACATCCGTTCTCGCCGCAAACGCAGCCATGTATCCCATACTCCTCGAAATATGCCAAAACGCCTAACCCCTTCTTGGCTTCCCCTCTCCGAGGGGTGCGAAGCGCCGGTTCGGTAGTGGATGAATGCCCGGTGGGCATCCAGAGCCGAACCTGACCGAGCCCGCAGGCGAGACGCTGTCACCGAAGGTAACTGATGAGGAGCGTAATCCACGAAAAAAGAGCGGCACCAACCGCTCTTTTTGCTTACCTGTTTATTACGCTTCATCAAAAACTCTGACATAATCCACAAGGAAGGTATCTCCCGCTTTCGCCGCCGCGCGCGCCTCTTCCGTCGGGCGGTGCTCCAGAGAGCGGTAGCCGCATACCTCGGTGGAAATCAGGATAAACTCGGGGACGCCGGAGATCGGACTGTCGATATGTCCGTCCTCCTCGCCGTCGATATAGAATGTATATCCGTTGTCGTCCCACAGCATCGCAAAGGTATGGAAGACGGAAGTATCCATGTTCTTGCGGCCTTCGCCCACGAAAATGCGTTTATGGTCATCCGAGTATCCGCAGTAATGGTTGCCGTGGCAGGAAACTTCCCCCGGCGCAAAGGACTCCATAATGTCGTTCTCGATGCCCGAGGTCTCGGGATGCAGGGTCGTACCAATGACAGGCGACTGGATCCAGAACGCAGACCACCAGCCCGTTTTCTGCTGCAGACGGCAGCGGCACTCGAAGTATCCCTTTTTCTTGGCAAAGAGCGGGTCCTTCAGAGGTCCGATCGGCCAGGTAAGTCCCGCATCGTCCAGCGTACCGGTTTTCGGCTGCTCGGCATCCATGAAGTTGTAGCCGGTCTGCAGTTGGGAGGAGCAGATTTCTCCGTCCTTCTCAAAAATCGAGAATACCGCGTGCGATTCGCCGTCGAGCACGACGCCGTCGTCCGTCCAAGTCTTGTGGCGCTTTCCCATCATGCACAGACGGAAATCCCACTTGCTGCGGTCCAGTTCTTTCCCGTCGAATTCGTCGTGCCAGACGAGTTTCCATTTCTTTCCTTCGGGCAGAAAACTCGGTTCATGACCTGATACCTCGTACTTCATCATGTGCGGCGTTCCCCCTTAATCTATGTGCATTATATAAGCCGAAGCTTTAAACACTTCGCTGCCGTCCGGTTTTTCATATGTCGTAAAATGGTCGAAAGCAAACCCGCATTTGCGGATTACATTACCCGACGCGGTGTTGGCGTTGGCATGCGTGGCGGTAAATTCATGCGCGTCCAATTCATCATGAGCCCACTTGATCATGGCTTTTGCCGCCTCTGTGCCATATCCTTTGCCCCAGCAGTCACTGCGCAGATTGTACCCTAACTCATACGCGCCCTCCACTTTAAGAGGAGAAATGCTGCCCGAGCCGATAAGAATACCCGTTTCCTTGAGTTCAAAACCGAATTCGTTGCTGTCCTCTTTGATGGACGAGATCCACTCCCGCACCTTCTCCACATCCGTATACAGCGGATAGGGCATGAAGCGGTTCACCTCGGGATCCGAGCACCACACGAACACCTGTTCCGCATCTTCCACGGTCATCGGCCGCAGGATCAGCCGCTCCGTTTCGATCCGTTTCATTTCCCCACCTCGTACTCGCTTCTCAATATCCCGTAAATACTCACATCCACGATGCCCTGATTGTTTTTGCCCGATCTGCGCAGGGTGCCCTCGTAGGTGAGCCCGCACTTTTTCATGACCTTGCCCGAATTGGGGTTGCTGACATCGTGACCCGCGCAGACGCGGTCCGCGCCCACCTCGTCAAATAGGAAGGCGATGACCGCGGTGAAGGCTTCCGTCATGATGCCCCGATGCCAGAAATCCCGCCCGATGCAGTAGCCCACCTCGGCTTCGTTCAGATCTTCGTTCAGGCGCACCACGGCGATGGAGCCGATAGCCTCATGGAGGCTTTTGAGTTCGATCGCCCACTGGTAATTATCGGGCTTTTCGTAATCCTTCACCCACATGCCCGCGACCCACCTACTGGTATCCACGCTCCCGTGGGCGGGCCATGTGAGGTATTTCGTCACTTCGCTGTCGCCTGCCCAGTTTTTGAACATGGCGGGCGCGTCCTCCAAAGTGAACTGTCTTAAAATGAGGCGTTCGGTTTCGATTTTTTTGGTTCCCTGATGATTCATGATTTATCCTTCCTTCCGTATCGTGCAGAGGGCGCCCCGTTTCACATAGCCGATTTTCGTGTAGCAGGCGTTGGAGGCGGCGTAATCCGCGTCCGTGTAGAGCATGGGTGTATAGCCCCGCTCCATGAGCATTTTGGTGATGCCATAGACCATATTCCGGGCGTAGTGCATCCGGCGGTATTCTTTGGAAACCAGCACGCCGTTCACCGTCGCATCCTTTCCCACCGCTCTGTACGCGCAGGAACCCACGGTTTTTCCTTCGCCGTTTTTCCAGAAATAATAGGTACCCCGCACGACCTGCTCTCTCGCCGCGTCCTCAAACGCCGTGAGGTCGCCTATGGTTTCGCCGATGGCTGCATAGAATTCTTTCTTGCGCGCGATGACCTCATCCGCCTCTTCGGGTGTACATTGGTGCAGTTCCCCGTCCGCCTTGATTTCCGGCTCGATAATCTCCCGGCAGTCATAGGCGAACATGTTGGCGGCGATCTTCATCTCCGTACCCGTCTCCGCAGCGCGGCGCATGAAATAGTCCGCGAGATCATACTTGAGGTTATACCTGTATCCGTCCTTCACGGGGCGGCAGGCGTTTATCTCCCGCCACGCGCGCTCCATCTCCGCTTCCCCGCATCCGTCCGGCGTCCATACCCAAATGGGATAGCCCTGCTTCGTATCGGAATGACAGATGATGAGGCTCTTGTGGTCGGACAAAACGAGGTCACACTCCCCGCGCAGGATGCGAATAAGGACATTGAAGGTGTATCTGTCTTTTTCCAGCAGCGCGAAATCCGATTCGTTGACGAAAGTATCCATGGTTTTCTCCATAGTATCGGTAATATTGGGCTGAATTATAGCATAGAGCACGGAAAAACGCAAGCAAAAACGGGATTTTTCCGCTTGTATAACTCCGTCTCTCGTGGTATAATAGCATAAAATCGACTTTTTCGGAGGAACACCATGAAAAACGGCAGCGTAACCATCATCGGATTTTCCGAGTCCGGCATCAACGCGGGCGCCGCGGCTTCCCGCATCAGCACCGGTGAAGGCACCGCTCTGGACGCGTTCGGCAAGAGCGGCAACAGAGAAAAGGATGTCAAACTGGTCGGCAAGGTGATTTCCTCCGGACACACCACCGTTATCGAGCATTGCTGGTTCAACATCGCTTTCAATAATGTGAGCGTGCTGTGCGAGCAACTGATGATCGAGCACCGCCTCGCGGCGTACACCGTGAAATCCCGCCGCTATGTGGATTTCAGCGGCGCGGGCTATGTGGTGCCCGAAGGGCTGGGCGAAAAGGAAGACGCTTTCCGCGCTCACATCGACAGCCTGTTTTCCGCCTATGACCAACTCCTCGCTCTGGACATCCCCCGCGAAGACGCCCGCTTCGTGCTGCCCTACTGCTTCCGCAGCAACTTCATCATGAGCGTGAACGCCCGCGAACTGTCCCACATCGTCAATGAAATGACCGTCGGGCGCCTGAGCGTGTACCCCGAAATGGTGTATCTGGGCACGATGCTCGGCGAGCAGTTGGACGAGAAGTTCCCCGGCGTCTCCGCCGCGGAAAAGAAGCGCATCCACGCTCCCGCGCCGCTCAAAGCCGTGGAGACCATCGCTTCTCCCGCCCTCGCGGAGCAGAGCACGGAAATCGTGTCCGCTCCCGCGGAGCCCTCGGCGCTCCTCACCTCCGCCATGAGATTTGAGGGCTGTGACTGCATCAAAGACTATGTGCACTCCGACCGTCCCCGCGCCCTTGAAATGCTGAACTACGGGTTCCTCACGAAGGATGTTTCCCTCGCCACCGTGACCCACTTCACCCGTCACCGCATCCAGACCCTGATGGTGCCCGAAGTGGCGACTTCGCTCATCAAAAATCACTATATCCTGCCCGAAACCGTGGCGGAGCGTCCCGAAGCCAAGGCGATCTACCGCGACGCTTTCGAAAGGAATACCGCCTTCGCGAGACGGTTTGCCGGCGATTCCGTGCTGCTTTCCTACCTCGCCCTCGCGGGCAACACGGTGGACCTGCTCTTCGGCATGAACGCCAGAGAACTGCTCCACTTCCTCCGTCTGCGCACCTGCACCCGCGCCCAGTGGGAAGTGCGCGGATATTCCCGCGAGATGCTCGCGCTCCTGCGCGAAAACTTCCCCGCGCTGTTCAAATACTACGGTCCCAGCTGCGCGGTGCTGGGCTATTGCCCCGAAGGAAGACTTTCCTGCGGACAGCCGCAGAAAATCGAAGAGTAACGCATATGGAAAAGCCTCTCCAAGCGGAGAGGCTTTTTTCTATTTCAAAAGTTCCGTGAGCGCCCTGTACTCCCGTTCGTACAGGCCCCTTCTCATCTCATCCACGCCGTCATAGACGGTGTGGCTCCCGAACACACTTTTCGCTTCATCAACGGGCAGCCACACGGGCTCCGGGCCCACACTCTGCTCACGGCGGGTGAGTTTCCGTTCCGTCGACCCCGTGACCTCGCAGAGGAAGCAGCGGCTCACGAAGTATTCGTTGATGGTGAGGGCGCAGTCGCCGCAGGAAACGAGACAGCCCGTCTCCTCGCCCACCTCGCGGATGCAGCACTCGCGGTCTCTCTCGCTGTCTTCAATGCCGCCCGGGATCATGTACTGCCCCGTCAGGCGTTCAAAGGACAGGAGGATGCGACCGTCCCCGAGTACGATGCCCCGGCAGGCGGCACGGGAATCTTCGTGGTGTCCGAAGTAATTCTTCCCGATGATTTCGATCGTTTTCATTTTCGTATGCATCCGCGGCGAAGGACTTTTGTTCTCCGCGGCGGCATCTGCCTTTCCGGTATACAGTGGTGTTCCGATATCAGCCAAGCAGTTTCTCCGCGTTTTTATGCAGGATGTTTTCTCTTTCCCTGTCCGTGAGGGGCAGGTTCATGAAGCGGGTGAGTTCCCCCTGCGGGTCCCACATGGGATAGTCCGTGCCGAAAAGCACCCGTTCACGGTCATACCTGCGGATGAGTTCCGCCGCCTTCCCGGGCGAAAGGGCGTAGAGGGAACTGGAGGTGTCCACATAGAGATTGTCGTACTTCGAAAGAAGTTCCGCCGCATCGTCCCATTCCGACCAGCCGCCCAGATGGGCGCAGACGCAGACAAGGCGCGGGAACGCTTCCGCCACCTTTTTCATCCGGAACGGGTTGGAATACTCATAGCGGCTGTCGCCCGTGTGGATGATAACGGGGAGCCGTCCCTCGATGGCGGCAAACATGTTCATGGCTTCGGTTGAGTCGAGCGCGAAGCGCTGCATGTCCGGGTGGATCTTAAGCCCGTGAAGTCCCATGCGGATACAGTCTTCCACCACATCTTCCGGATGCTCACACAGGGCATGGATGGTGCCGAAGCCGGTAAGTTCTTTGGGATGGGCGTTTTGGCTCTCCGCAATGAAGGCATTGATGCTTGAAACCTGACGGGGCGACACTGCCACCGAGTGGATGACCGACCGACCGATACCCGCCGCGCGGCTGACCGTGAGCAGCGTGTCCACAAGGCCGTCACACTCCATGCGGTAGCCGTAAAACCCGCCGATGCTCTCTACCGCCTTTTCCGCGATCTTCTGCGGGAACACATGGGCGTGCACATCGATGATTTCCATTTTGGTCCCTCCCCGTTTGATGGACCTATTATACTCCCGATCGCCGCCTTTTTCCCCATCGCCCGTGTAAATTTTCCGCCCCCGCCGTGTTGACAGCGGCGCCGCGTGACCTTATAATCTCATTATCAATGAGCCGCAGGTGATCACATGGAATTTCTCCGGTATCTCTACGATAAATATCAGCGCGAAAGTCTCATCCACGCGCCCAGGCGCGGACCGATGTATGAGGATGAGTATAAGCAGACTTATCTTCCCGTCCTGCATTCGATGCGAAAAACGCAGATCCACGACGAAAAGGACGAGGGCGTTTTTTACTACACCCTTTCCGAAGAAAACGGCGTCCGCGTCTGCGACATCCCCGCCTACGCCTACTGCTACAGCAGTGAGCGGTGCCTTATGAAATTGTTCACGAAGTTGTCCGAAAAGGTCATGACGGAGGGAGACACCCTGTTCCGCGTGCATCTCTACGCCCACGACGGCATGGCGCAGAGGGTGTTTTCCATGATGCAGTTCGGCTTCATGGCAGAAAAGGGACTGCGGGAAATCAGCAAACTCCCCCGATGTGCGGACAATGGCTTCGACATCCGCACCCTGACGAAACAGGAGATCGCGATGAGATGGAACGAGGTCCGGGGCTGCACCCGCGAAATCGTCCGCCGGCTGCAGCAGGCGCCTGTCTTCTACCCCGGAAACGAGTTCACGGAGGAAGTCTACCGCGCCTTCTACATGGATGAGGGAACGGCGGTCCACGCCGCGTTTTCGGAAAATAACGAGATCATCGGCATCATCGAGACCAACGAAGAGCCCTGTCCCTTCCTCGGTGCGGCGGTAACTTCCGCCAATGTGGGCGAGATCTATGTGACGCCCGAAAGACGCAAAACGGGGCTTTCGCAGGCGCTCCTGTCCTACGCCGCGCGCTATGAAGATCTGCGCGGAAAGGAATATCTCTGGCTTGAACACGGCACGGCGAACCCCGCCGCCATGGGCTTCTGGAACAAATACTTCGATACCTATGAATACGAAATGGTGAGAGAAATCAAGACAGTACGGGAAAACGCGCTGCCGGAAAGGTTCGAGGTCTAGATATTACCATTTCTCATGAGAAATAGATAGAATCTGAAATCAAGATTATCCTCATATATGAAGCAACATAAAAGCCAGCCAAACATTGATAAGTAAAGATGCTATTATTGGAAAATGTGTGTTGACAAATTAGTGAAATTTAGTATAATATTGTCTACAATTCACTAGATTAGTAGAGGGTAAGTTTATGGACAATGATAGTAATCCCACTTTTTGTGTTGAAGGAACATATGACGACATCAAGAGCGGAATAAAGCGCCAAATGGGAAAAGATTATATAATAGGGGCTGATTACGAGCCAGAAGATGTGCGTTTTGTAGATTCTATTGCAGATGCTCTGGTGATGTTCATTGCCAATTTCGGTCAAAATGATTCATCCACATCAGCAAACTATAAAATCACTTCTTGGTACCACAATAAAAAGGTTGATACTTTTCAAGTGCCAAAGTTGCTTTGGGATTTTTTGATTCAGGTCGGCAGTAACATAATATCTCATGGGATTGAAAATAAGCAATATGATCTTCTCAGCGGTTGGCTTACCGACTTACTAAAAAAGGTATATCCAAAAGGACAAATAGACCGTGAATATTTCTGCGTGAACAAAAATTCTGCAAAACTAATTAATGAAGATTGCAATGTATCCCTCAGGGCAGTCACAGAGGCAACATGCAACATTCCATGCCCATACAACGATGAGTATTACATACAATATGGTCAGAGATGTGGCCACTGTGTTAACGGAATTTGCGGAATGCCCGAGAATAGAATTAGTACTTTGCTGAAAACTTTAGGCTTTGAGTGCGTTGATTCCGACCAGACCGGTGACACTTATCACATTGGGCATGTCAGATTTTTTCAACCCGAAGAGTAAAGTGTATCTTTAACAAAAACGCCATCAAATATGAAAATACTTTCGGCATAATCGGAGATTATTCATGAAAAGTGTCATTAACGCTCCCTCTTTTACAATCAAAAGTGCTGACGATACTTCTATCGTGGTTAATACTTTTCTGTATAATTGGGGAAAAAAGGGATTCAGATTTACCAAGAACCCAATAGTAGAAGATCCAGCAACTCCAAGTATTGGAGCACAGAAAATACTAACCGACTTATTAGAGACAATAAGGCAGCATTGTTCTGATCACGAATTGAGAATTTTCTGTGTTGAGCGTTATAATGATAGATATTATCATGATATCTATCGGTTGTATTACTCAAAAAAACACTTTCAATTTCCAGATCTGTGCGGTAGAGTATTCTTGTTTGACAACGGACGATTAAAACGAAGGCCCAATACTACCGAAAAAGCAGAAGCTAAAAATTCTACTGATTGCTATCAGAATGCGTTCATCGGTGCCATTGTTAGGCGTCCACTTCCCGGGCGCGAAATCGGAAGAACATTAATTGATCCCAGATATGTATTAGGTACCAGTTATAGCGATAGATTATCCTCGAATGTTTGGCGAAACAGGTATCATATGACATTACAAGGGATACCTCTCTCCGTAGTAGCATTCCCATTTACGATGCAAGATGGTGAAGTTGCAACTTGCGCCGAAACAACAATAATTAATATGATGGACTATTATTCTCAGCGATATTCTGAATATAAGTCTATACTGCCAAGCGAAATCGTAAATATTGTCCATAACAATAGTAATGTTCGCAATCTGCCATCGAATGGATTATCATACGAAATGATATCTAGAGTCTTTGTTGAACTTGGTTTTTCTCCAATACTATACCCCTTTTCTTCGACAATGAAGGCAACTAATTTTTTGAACATACTACATGCGTATGTTGCATCAGGCATTCCAGTTGCTCTCGGCATTGAAGATAATGATGGTGGAGACGGACATTCTATCATCATAATAGGTACAGAAAAGCGTTTCGCTGGCTCGTCTTCTGAGGAAAGAAAGAAGTCTTTCAAGGAATCTACCCTTACATATCTGCCAAATGAAGTTAATGACCTTTGGATGATTAGCAAGGGTGCTTTCAATAACGCCTATGTAGTTATGGATGACGGCGAGAAGCCCTACACTTCAGTATCAATATATCAAAATAACGACAAAATAGTAATAGAATACCCGGAAGATGCAATAACTAAAGAAAAACGCAAAGTTGTCACTTGTTTCCTCTCTCCTATGAGTGGCGAGATGACTATGGATGCTAAAGATGTGACAGAAAAATTTAAGACACTACTAATGTCACCGGAATTTGGATACCCTTCATTCATACAAAAGTTATCGGAAAAAGCAGAAGGTTTGAATGCCGTAGATTTCGATATGTACGGTATGGATCAGACGGGGACTTCTAAACATGTCGGTACGGATATGTCGAATCCTCTTATGACAAGGATTTTTCTGTGCCAGTCAAAGAGGCTTAAAGAACAACGAGTAGCCAGTTATATTAATGGCAACGATTCCGAAGCCCGTAAAAAATTCCAAGATGTTCACCTACCTAGGTTTGTTTGGGTATGCGAAATATATACTAAGAATAGCTATTGCTATAAAAAGCCCTTCATGGTAGGTGAAATAATCATTGATGCCACTACCCATTCTACTGTGAACAATGATTATTCGAGCATTGTTTGGGTTCGTTATCCATATAGATATGCATACCGAAAGCCAGACGAGTCCGAGGCACTCCTACTAAAAAGGATGGATAAGCAAATCGAATATGCTGAAACTGAATGGAAACTCATTTCACCTTATAGATTCAAGGATGACTGTTCGCGTTTGTAATTTTTTTGTAAACCCCTTGCATCTTACTCAACACTGTAGTATAATTTATATACTATAGTGTTAGGAGATGTGACATTTGAGTATGTTCTTTTCAGAAAATATCATCGATGAGTTGGAAGATTCTGAGGTTTGGGTATCTTCCCCTGTTTCTGTCCCTGCTCATGAACCTGATGCCGCAGAAAGAGCAGCCCTTCGGGAAAGCCGCATTTCCAGTCGTACCAGATCTTCTCTCTATCACGCTCGTCGTATTGAGGAGACTGCAGAGAGTATGGAGTTTGCCAAGCGAACGATGTGCCGATGAAGAAATGATTTCATAAGTCGTGGTCTTGGGGTATGCCTTTACTCCTATATTGACGGATTTAAGGAATTCACCTGTAGGGTAGTTGATAATCGTGACAAGGGGGGTGCGTTATAGTGGCGCAGTCCTTTTGTTATTTATGCAATGTGCATTAACCATAAGTGAAGAGAAGTTGGTGTTCACGATGCTTCTTTCCCAGACCAACGGTTCATTATTATCCCGCTGCGAAAATGTGCGCGAGACGGTCAAATGTCTGCGCGAAGCGGGCTTTACCTGCATGGATGTGTCCTTTTTCATGTGCTTTCTGAAGGGCTCGCCCTATTTTGACGCGGACTACCGCGCGAAAACCGTGCGCGAATACAGGGCTGCTCTTGACGAATTCGGCGTGACGCCCGTGCAGAGCCACGAGCCCGCCTCCAACGCCATCGGAAGCGACAACGGCGGCTACTATTTCACCAAGGCTTCCCTCGCCATGCCCATGGCGGGCGAGATCGGCTGCCCCTCCTATACGGTGCATCCGGGATGCCTCAACGACCGCCCGATGAGCAAAGATGAGTTCATCGAAAAGAATGTGGCGTCCATTTCCCGTCTCATCCCGATGGCGGAAAAGTACGATATGACCATCCTCGTGGAAAACATCGGGTTGCCGGATGAGGGCTATTATGTGCGCAGCGCGGACGAACTGATCGAACTCGTGGACGCCTTCCGCCATCCCCTCGTCGCTGCCAACTGGGATGTAGGTCACGCGAATCTCAATTCCTGCGACCAGTATGAGAGCATCAAAAAACTGGGCGGGCGCCTCAAGGGACTCCATGTGCACGACAACCGCGGCTATTACCCGGGCGCGGCCATGTCAGCCTGCGATCTGCATGTTCCCCCGTTCTGGGGCAATATCGACTTCACAGCCGTCATGCGTGCGCTCAAAGAGACCGGCTACAAAGGCACTCTCAACTTCGAGGTGAGTTACCCGGACCGCCCCTTCTTCACAAAGGAACGGATCGTCGGATATGACAAAGTCCTCGTCGGAAGCGGCGAGGAACTTGTCAGATACTATCATGAATATCAGCCGGAATAATTACCCTTTCATGGCTTCTTCGACCCGGAGGCGGTGCTTTTCAAGCACCGCTTCCTGTTCTTCTTTCCGGCAGGATGCGGTCAGGAAAATGCCGAATGAACCGTCCTCGCGGCGCGCCGCCTTAACGAGGGCGTCGTGGTCATTCGGAAGGCTGCCGAGGGTCAGATAGCACTTCCCGTTTTTGCCGAGGGCAGGCAAAATCTCATCAAAATCGTAGCGTTCGGGATTTCCGAAGTTCAGTCCGATGGAGTTTTCGAATGTCTCCGCCACGGGCAGAAGATGCCTGTTGTCGCCGCAGTAATGGATATATCCGCCGCCGAAATGGTTGAACAATCTGCGGGTGTAGGGCACCATGAATTCATCGATATGCGCCTCGGAAAGCAGGGTGCTGGTGTCCTCGCTGATTTTGATGGGCTTGTCAGCCGGCAGGATAAGGCAGTTGTAATGGCAGACATGGTCCTTCGGTTTGATGATTTCAAGACACTTCTCGAATGCGTAGATGTCGCACCTGACCGCCAGATCGAGGGCGTGATGCACGGTCTCCGGTTCATCATACAGCAGATAGAAAAACTCGTTTCCGAGCCAGAGGTGCGCAAGGTCCACGGGGCCCTGAATGTCGATGGGAAACACTTCGATGCCCGTGCCCTCCAGTTCCTCCTTCATGAACCGCATGCAGTCCATGCCGAAGCGGAATTCGGGCGACTCCTCAAGGTTTTCGATGGTGAGGGCGTTCATCTCCTCCGCCGGCAGATGCTGCAAAAGCCAGGGCATTTTGTCCGGGAAGAAGGTCTGTTTGAGCCCGCCCAGCAGGGTATTCACGCAGCCCACACCCACATTCGCGCGCAGGGAGGGCACCGCGTCCCCGTCCGCCAGCGCTGTTGTGAGCGCCGCCTTCAACCCCGAAACGAACATCTTTTCGGGGTCATAATGGATTTCACAGAGGTCGTAATCGGGCAGATTCTTTCGTTCGGGGACGCTCTCCCCTTTCAGCGTGATCATCAGCGAGCAGACGCCGGGCGTCCCCGCCCACTGGGACAGCTGCCGCGCCGCCTTCGCTTCCTGAACGCCTCTCCGCTCGCGGAGCATGGGCAGGAGTTCCTGTTCGATATATCGCATCTCGGGAAGCATGTTCATTCCTCCGGTTTCATCTCTTCTTTCACGGGATATGGTATCACGGAACGGTTCGGCTGTCAAGAAAAACGGACTTTGAACCGCTTTCCCGCGCGGAATTTTGTTCTGCCATTAGCCAATCATGCTTCCGTTTCGTATCTATGTCCGTAAGAAAAACAAAACGGAGGAAAACAACCATGACCAATCTGGAAATCTACAGAAAGACATTCAAATTCACCCTCATGCGCGTCCTTTCCGGGCTCATCGGCACCGCCATCATCGCGGGTCTGCCAGCGCTCACCTACATCCTGACCGGCCGTTTGGAAGACAGTGCCCGCATCGGCGCCTGCATCGGCGCGTTCATCGTGGGCTGCGTGATCGTGGGGCTCATTTCCCACTTCGTCGGACATCTGTTCCGCGCGGGTCAGATCGCCATGGTCGCCGAGGGCATCGTCAGCGGCGAACTGCCCGAAGACCCCTACACCGAAGGCAAGCAGCGCGTGAAGGAACGCTTCGGCACCGTCGCCGTGTTCTACGCCATCGAGCGCATCATCAACATGATCGTGAGCCAGATCACGAACACCGTGACCAGGGTCACCTCTTCCATCTCCCGCACCACAAACAACAAAGCCGCCAACTACGCGGGCGCGGCGGTCAGCATCTTCGTGTCTGCCGTGATGGCGTTCCTCTGCTCCTGCTGCATGGGCTGGGTGTTCGTCCATCCCGGTGAGAACCCCTGGCGCGCCGCCTGTGACGGAGCCATCGTCTACTTCAAAAACTGGAAAGACCTTTTGAAGAACGCGGGCAAGGTCATCGCGATGGCGCTCGTTTCCCTCATCGTCCTCGGCGGCATCCTGTTCGGACTTACCTGCCTGGTGACCGCGAACATGGAATCTCTCCCCGCCATGGCAGCCGACCTCAGTGCCTTCTGCGCGGAGGAAGCCCCCGACATCGCATTCACCGCCGAAACCTGGGCCCTCATCTTCAAGGCCGCCATCGCCTTCATCCTGTGGATCGTGGTCCATTCTTCCCTCGTCGATCCCTACATCATGATCAGCGTCATGAACCGCTATCTGGTCGCGGGGCTCAACAATCCCCCCGCCCGCGAGATGGACGGAAAACTCGCCGGCATGTCCAGGGCTTACAAGAAAGCCATCGGAAAGGTGAACGCGTAACGATCGGTTTTACGGAGTGTCCCGCACGGGGCGCTCCGTTTTTTTGCGCAGAATACTTGAATCACACGGCACAGTCTGATAAAATAGGGAAAACAAATTCCGGCGCACCCATGCGGGCGGGAGGATATACCATGGCCGGGTACTCGCGTAAAACGGATAAATCCATAAAGCGGAAGACCATACCCATCTCGATCTGACCGGGAATACAAGACACCTGACAAAAACAGCCGCCGGAGAGGGAAATCCTCTCCGGCGGATTTGTACGCGCGTCATTCGCAGGCAATATAGACATCCATGCTCTCCCCGTCCGTCTCAAAGCAGGGGATCACATCCTTTTCCGTGTGTTTGAAGCCGTTGACCCGCATGTACTCATCGAGGGTGCGGTACGCCCCGGGGATGGTGACGAAGGGGTCCTCAAAGGGCTTGTCGATGTGGATGGCGGCGTATCTGTGGGCTGCCTGCGAAAAGACCGTCTGCCCTTCGGGCGCGATGCCCTCCGGCAGGATCCACGCCGCTTCATAGCCGTGCATGTGGTGCACATTGATCTGCTCCGCAGACACAAACGGGAAGTCCCAACCGATGACGCGGGGATTCTCATCTCCGCACTCCTCTGCCAGAGCGCGGACCTTCCCTATGGCATCGCTCTCGGGATCCGCGCTGATGACCGCGTATTTCACATAGCGCATCGCGGGAACGGTCTCGGCCCTGAGGTTTGTGTATCTGCCGTCGCAGGCACCGAGATCCTCCCGGAAGAGGTTATCCAGCGAACAGCAGAACACGCGGCACAGTTCGATGGCCTTGTCCATCTCGGGCACCGCCGCGTCCATTTCCCATTTCGACACAGTCTGACGGCTCACATTCAGTTTTTCCGCCAGCGCCTCCTGGGTCATATTGCCCATCAGGCGCCGCAGATGCTGCAGATTCTTTCCGAAACTCATACTTTTACCTCGCAATCTGTCATTCGTACCGGTACGGGAAGATGATACCGCAAAGGGGGCGCAAAATCCACCAACCGCCGAGCGCATGTTGGCCGCCCGCCGCAACCGCAGGGTGCAAAACAATATTCCCGCATCCGCTCTTGCTCATATGCGGTTTTGCATCCATTATACCGTGACCGGGCGGAAAAGTCCACAGCCCGCAAAGCATCCGCCGCTCTTAGGCGAATTGCCATAAGCAAGTATTTTCCTTTGTCTGCAGCGGTATGGTTTATCCATGCTGCTGCAGTTCTTCTATCCCTATGATAATGCGTGTGTAGAGAGCTTCTTTGCGACAGCCAAGAAGGAGTTGATATACACGAAGAAATATGCTACAATGGAGGAGGTAAAGCAGGATGTTGACGATTACATAGAGAATTTCCATAACCGGAAGCGATTACATTCGTACCTTGGCTACATGAGAACAGCCCAATATCGGCTCAGGAACTGCGCTTAACAAGATTGACATTGTACCCGTACATCCGTGCGGCCATTGGTGTCAATTTCTCAGCGCAGTCCAATATAATAATCACCCAGACATTAAGTGGTGGACAATTATGTTGGAAGAAGGAATACGATGAAGAAGTCAATGATATTACTACTAGCATTATCTGTCATGTTATTTTCCAATGTTCTTGCAGAACAATATGTATATTACTCCTGTTATCCGGATCATACGGCATTGGTAGAAAACGAAATGCCGAACATATGCTATCTAAAAAACGGTGACAAAAAAGGTCATATTCTGGATATGTATGGCTATATCATCGAAAACAACTCTTCCAATGAAGGTGTAGCAGCAGTCATATTATCCACACCTGAAATTGATGAGATTGCGACGATATCGTTTTTCGAGGAAGGTACCATCGTTTCGAGTATCGAAAGGAAAGTACCACAAGGCACGAACAGAATCCTTGCGATTGATGACGATTATACCTATTATATCTATTGGCAGGATGATGATTATGGTGTTCGAAGAATATCGATAAACGGGAAAATTGAGACTTACGGCGTCAACCATCTGTTTGTTGATGACGGGACATTTGTTGGCAACACTCTTTTCACAATCAATAGTGACGGAATGCTTGCATTCATCTGCTCGGAGATTGCGGATTTTTCATCATTTGAAAGCTTCTTTGCACCAGATTGCATATTTGTATGTTCTCCCGGTGAAACAGCCCGAAAAATTGCCGGTTATGAAACAACATACGGAAATGGCTGTGTTTGGGCAGATGACAATAACTTAATTTCTGTTGACGGAGATTTGGAAGTATTCAAGATTGACATAGGAAAGCAGGGATTGGAATGCCTCGGAGAGCTGGAAAGGGGACCGCATAATACAAATATCGGCTTTGATGAAAACTATAGCATTATCGCGTTTCAGGAATATAATCCGCCGAAAATACTCGGTTTTATCCCTACTCTGGAAGAGAATCAGAACAGAATCGTCCTTTTAAATTACGAAACGGGAAAGGTTTTTGCACGAAGCGAGTATGTATATGTTCCAATGGAATCTCAAATAATAGGGATCCAATGTGTTCAATAATTTGATATAACGGAGCCCTCCTCTCCACGAATGTCTACAGCGATGACCGAAAGAGCCGACTGGAAGAAGTACAGTACGGCAATGGCGGCAAGGTTTCCTATACCTACGATGAGTTTGACCGTGTAACGGGCGTCACTCATGATGACGATACCGATCCGAAATTCACCTATGAATACGATGCCAAAGGCCGCGCGGCAGTCGTAACGGATACCCGCGATGGCAGCACGATCCGGAATATCTATGATCTTACCGACCGCCCGACAGAGAGCGAACAGCGGGACGGAGACGGAAACCTCAAGTATCGTACGCTCATCAGCTATGACATCAAGAACCGCGTCAAGAACTTTACGGAAGCAACGGCGACTGAGACCAAGAAAACCGAATACAGCTATGACGCGGATGACCGAGTAACGGAGGTCAAGTACAACGGCAGCGACAGCAGTAAGGTGAACTATACCTATGACAAGCTGAACCGCATCACGAACCGAACGGTAACCAACGGAACGACTTATTCCACCGCGTACACCTACGTCCCCGGCAGCAGTACCTATGGCGCGAACGCAACAACGCCTCTCGTAGCAACGATCACGCAGGGCAGCGGCGCGAACGCGATGAACTTCGCTTATACCTACGACAACAGAGGCAACATCACCAGTGAAACGAGAAACGGCGTAACGACCACCTACGAGTACGATGCTTTGGGACAGTTGACCCGTGTGAACGACCCGAACGATCCGACCGGCAGCACCTTTGGCACGACCTGGATTTACAGTTACGACCGCGGCGGCAACATCCTGAACAAGTCCGCTTATGTCTACACCACGGGCACGGTAGGTACCGTGGTCCGCAGCTGGGCATACGGTTACGATGATCCGAACTGGAAGGATAAGCTTACCAGTTTTGACGGCCACACCATCACCTACGATGCCATAGGCAATCCGCTGAACGACGGCGAGTGGACCTACGAGTGGCAGGGAGGTCGTCAGTTGAAGCGCATGACGAACCTGACCACCGGCGTGGTCATGGAGTTTACCTATAACCATGCGGGTATCAGAACGAAGAAGGTGAAGAAGGAGAACGGCGTAGCCGTTGAGACGACGGAGTATATCTTGAACGGTAAGCAGGTAGTAGGGCTAATCCACACCGACCATACTACAAATACCACAGACGAACTGCAATTTTACTACGATGCGCAGGGCAGGGTGTCGTTGTTGAGATATGGTGGTGTTCTGTATAGTTATGTGCATAATCTACAAGGGGATATTGTCGGAATAGAAGACAGA
>JAZLLT010000093.1:0-20231 GCA_045598325.1 Clostridia bacterium
ATCACCAACAACGGCAAGGACGCCTGCCAGAGCGTGGAGCATATGCACATCCACGTACTGGGCGGCAAACAGCTGGCGGACAACATGGGTTAATCGGGGGACCATGTTTCGTGTAGGTTAATTTAAGGGAAAAAGCGAGACTTTGCGAAAGCTTAATCAATACATAGCTTGACGGTAGCCCCGCTTTGCGGTATAATTGCACCCGTAGCGCACCCCATGCTACAGGCAATGAGTGCCACCTGATCACGAGGGGAGGGAAAACAATGTCTGAAATCCGTGTGCATGATAACGAGTCTCTGGAAAGCGCTCTGAGAAGATTCAAGCGCATGACCGCCCGTGCCGGCATCCTGGCCGAAGCCAGAAAGCGTGAGCATTACGAAAAGCCCAGTGTAAAGCGCAAGAAGAAGGCCGAAGCAGCCCGTAAGCGTAAGTATTGATTTTTGCGTATGTACCCCTTTGCAGACATACTGCAAAGGGGTTTCTTTATCGAAACGACATCCCATAAATGATAAGTGAATAGCATGCAATACGCGTATTTGTTATGGCCGCACGCCAACGCGAGATACGCAAACGGCATCAAGAGCGCGTTAATCAGCGAACTTGATCTTCTTTTGCGTAAAGCAGGTGTTTCTTCCGCGGTCACTTCCGAAACCGTTTTCGGTGTCGACACCCTGCAGTTTTCCCTTGACGCACAGGATGAATCCGTCCTTGGCGCGCTTTCCCGTTTCTCTCACGGCTTCTGGCTCGTGAGAAAAGAGGGGGAGACGCTTGTTCCCGTACTCGGTCAGGCTCCCGCCGCCGTCGGAAAGGACTTGCCCTATATCCTGAAGTACAAGGGCAAGACCAACGAGCGCTTCACGGAACTGCTCCTCAACACCTGTGTCATCGCGTCGGACTTCGGATTTGATGAGAAACTGACCTTCCTCGACCCCATGTGCAGCAAGGGCACGGCGCTGTTTGAGGCGTTGAACCGGGGCTGGGACGCCGTCGGCGTGGACATGGACAAAAAGGACATCGCCGAGTGCGGGGACTATTTCAAGAGGTATCTGGAAGAAGCCAAAATCAAACACGGCAAAAAGGTGTTCTCCCAGACCATCGAAAAGCAGACCCCGGTGGCGGTCACGGAATTTTCCGTGGGCGGCCAGAGCCTGCGCCTTGCCTGCGCGGACAGCGCGCTTGCCAAAAAGATAATTCCGAAAACGCCCGTGCATCTCATCGCTGCGGACCTGCCCTACGGGGTGCAGCACGGTCCGGGCAGCAATGTTAGTTTTGAAAAAATGCTGAATGCCGTGCTGCCCGCGTGGAAGAACTGTCTTGTCCCGGGCGGAGCAGCCGCGGTCTCGTTCAATACCCACACCCTTCCGCGGGACACCGTGCGCGCCGTCATGCGCGAAACGGGGTTCACCGTCATGGAAGGCGGCGCGTGGGACAACATGGCGCACTGGGTGGAGCAGGCCATCGTCCGCGACATCGCGGTGTGCCGGAAAGAAAAGTAAGGAGGAATGACTTTGGATAACGGTTATCTGTATGCGAAAACGCTGGCGCAGTTGAAAGTCATCGCTAAACAGAGCGGCATCAAACTGCCGTCCGGAGCCGCGAAAGCCCAGATCATCGAAATCATCATCGCCAACATGGAACAGCAGGAAGCGGCAAAAGCTGCCGCCGAAAGCAAGGCTCCGGCGGAAGAAAAACCGAAAAAAGCAAGTACCCGCGTGAAAAAGGCGGATGAAAAACCTGCCGAAAAGGAAACCGCGGAGAAAAAGCCCGCAAAGAAGAAAACCGCAGCGAAAAAAGAAACCAAGGCAGAAAAACCCGTGCGCATCGCGCCCGAAAAGCAGCCCGGAATGAAAGAAGAGCCGCTTCCCGCAGAGCAGCCCATTGTGCAGGAAGAGCCGCTTCCCGCAGAGCAGCCTGTTATTCAGGAAGAACCCGTGCCCGCGGAGCAGCCCGACGCGGATAACGATGATACGCCCCGTCAGGAAGCGGGCGAGGGCAGAGGCGTCCTCGAAATCATGTCCGACGGCTACGGCTTCCTGCGGCACGAAAACTGCCTCCCCGGTCAGCACGATGTGTATCTGTCCCAGATCATGATACGCCGCTTCGGTCTGCGCGAGGGCGATTATATCGTGGGCAAGACCCGTCCCCAGAGAGACACCGACCGCTACGAGGGTATGATCTATGTGTCTTCCGTCAACGGCATCCCCGCGGACCAGTCGCGCAGGCGCAAGTGGTTTGACGAGTTCACGCCCGTTTTCCCCATGGAGCGGCTGCGCCTCGAAAGCAGGGAGGGAGGCAGCGACCTCGCCCTGCGCACGGTGGACCTCATCGCGCCCATCGGAAAAGGGCAGAGGGGACTCATCGTCTCGCCGCCCAAAGCGGGCAAGACCGAACTCATCAAGAAGATCGCCAACGCCATCACAGAAAACAACCCCGAGGTGGAACTCATCGTGCTGCTCATCGACGAGCGCCCGGAGGAAGTGACGGACATGCAGCGCTCCACTCACGCGGAGGTGCTGTATTCCACCTTCGACGAGGAGCCCGACCATCACACCCGCCTTGCCGAAATGGTGCTGGAAAAGGCGCGCAGACAGGTGGAGGTGGGCAAGGATGTGGTCATCCTGCTGGACTCCATCACACGCCTCGCCCGCGCCTACAACCTCACCATCAATCCCACAGGTCGTTCCCTCTCCGGCGGTCTCGATCCGGGAGCGTTCATCGGTCCCAAGCACTTCTTCGGCTCTGCCCGTAACATGGAAAACGGCGGCAGCCTCACCATCCTCGCGACCGCGCTCATCGATACCGGCAGCCGCATGGATGACATCATCTACGAGGAATTCAAGGGCACCGGCAACATGGAACTGCATCTAGACAGGAAACTTTCCGAGCGCCGTGTGTTCCCCGCCATCGACATCACCCGCTCCGGCACCCGCCGTGACGAACTGCTCCACACGCCCGCGGAAGCCGAAGGCGCCCTCATGATCCGCAGGAACATTGCGGGCAGCACGGACAACACGGAACAACTGATCTCCCTCATGGCCAAAACCCGCACTAACGGAGAGTTCATCTCCCGCCTCAAGGGCTGGCTGGGAATGTTCAAATAAGCAATTTCCGCCATATCTAACCGTAAAATAACAAAACATCATTGATTTATGTGGGCGACTGTGCTATAATAAACCCTGCATGACGACACCGGATGCCGTGGGCTTATGCGCATGACAAATCCGGTTTGTACGGACTGCGAGTCTGTGCAGAGAGGTGAAAACAATGAAGGAGAACATCCATCCCACTTACGGCAAAGCCATCGTGCGTTGCGTATGCGGTGAGACCTTCGAGACCGGTTCCACCAAGAAGGAACTCAGAGTTGATATCTGCTCTAAGTGCCATCCCTTCTATACCGGCAAGCAGAAGGTCGTCGATACCGGCGGACGGGTCGACAAGTTCAAGAAGCGCTACGGAATGTAATTCCTACCGGCGCGGCGAACGAAAAGGCAGATCGGTGCGCTGCACCGGGCTGCCTTTTGTTTTTGAGTATCGGAGGTATTTATGAGTTTCAAAGAAAAATTCAAGTCCTGGTGGACCGGAGAATATAAAGACAGCCTGCCTTCCGTAGGTGGACAGGCAGTCATGGAAGGCGTCATGATGAAGGGCCCCAAGGGCACCGCCATCACCGTGCGCAAGACGGACGGCACCATGACCTATGTGCTGAAGCCCGGCAAAAAGGTAGGGGAGAAGCATAAGTGGCTGCGCATCCCCTTTATCCGCGGCATCGCCAACTTTGTCGTAATGCTCTATGAGGGCATGAAGACCCTGACCGACAGCGCCGACATGGCGGGGTTGGATACGGAAGAGCCCACCAAGTTCGAAAAGAAAGTGGCGCTCTGGCTGCACTGCAAGCCCGACGATGTGATGATGGGCTCCGCCGTGGTGCTCGCGGTCATCCTCGCGGTGGGACTGTTCTCGCTGCTGCCTAACTTCCTGGGCTCCCTCATCAAGCGGGCGGGCTTCGGCGAGTTCATGACGAGCCTGCTGTCCGGTCTCATCCGCATCACGCTGTTCCTCGCCTATGTGTTCCTCTGCTCCCGCCTCAAGGAGATCCGCCGCGTGTTCATGTATCACGGCGCGGAACACAAGAGCATCCATTGCTTCGAGCACGGCGACGAACTGACCGTGGAAAACGCCCGCAAGTACACCACCCTGCATCCCCGCTGCGGCACCAGTTTTCTGGTGATCGTGATGGTCATTTCCATCCTCTGCTCCACGCTGTTCGGTCTCATCATGCCCGAGAGCGTGAACAAGTCCCTGCTCTGGCGCATGCTTTCCCGTATCTGGCTGTTTCTGCCCGTGAGCGGCATCTCTTATGAGGTGCTCAAATCCCTTGGCCGCGCGAAGGATACCAAACTGGTCAAGGCGCTCCGCTGGCCCGGTCTCATGGCGCAGAAACTCACCACCGCTGAGCCCGATGACAGCATGCTGGAAGTGGCGCTCGTTTCTCTGAAAGCCTCCCTCGGCTGGGAAAAGCCCCTGTCCGACAGTTATTACGAGGAGACCGAAGAGAAAGCCGCGGACGAAGAGGAAGCCGGCGAATGACCGTCCGTGAATGGCAGGCGATGGCGGAAAAGCGGCTTGACGCAAGCGGCGACGCCGACGCGAACATAGACGCGCGCCTGTTTGCAAGCGCGGTCACGAAGATACCGCTTGCCAACCTGCGGCTTGAAGGCGGCCGGGAACTGACAAAAGAACAGGCGGATACCCTCGAATCCATGCTCGTCCGCCGCGAAAACGGGGAGCCCGAGCAGTACATCGAAGGCGAAGCGTGGTTCATGGGTCTGCCGCTTACGGTGGATCCCCGCGTACTCATTCCCCGTCAGGATACCGAGACCCTGTGTGAGGAAGCGCTGAACGCCATGCGAAGTCTGAAAATGCCCCGTGTGCTCGATCTTTGCACGGGCAGCGGTGCGCTGGCGGTCGCCGTCAAGGTAAGCCGCCCCGATGCCCTTGTCACGGCCTCCGACATCAGCGCGGACGCTCTGGACCTTGCACGGACGAACGCCGAGCGGCATCATGCGGACATCGCGTTTATCGAAAGCGACGGCTTACGCGCCGTAGAAGGCGAATTTGACCTCATCGTATGCAACCCGCCCTACCTCACCAAAGCGGACATGGACGAACTCATGCGCGAGGTGCGGAGGGAACCTGCCCTTGCCCTCTACGGCGGGGAAGACGGGCTCGACCTATACAGAAGGTTCGCAGAAGAAATGAAAACGCATCTGCCTGCTCACGGCACCGTCCTTTTCGAAGTGGGCGCGGGTCAGGCGGAGGATGTCAAGGACATATTGAGAAAAGGATACCCCGGGGCGGAAGTGTCTTCCGTCCGTGATTTGAACGGCATCGACCGTGTCGTCAAAATGAGGAGATAACATGGCAGACAAAGAAGTAGAGAAGATTTACGGCCAGATGCAGGGCATTCTGGGCAGATTTGAGGAACTTTCCATCCGCATCACCCTGCCCGAAGTGATCAGTGATAACGACCTGTTCCGCCGTCTCATGCAGGAACACAGCGACATGAGCGAACTGGCGGAAGAAGCGAAAAAGTACTGCGCTCTGGTCGATGAAATCGAAGAAGTGAAAGAAATGGCCGAGGGCGACGACCCCGACATGGCGGAAATGGCGAGAGAGGAACTCAAAGACCTCACCGAAAAACTGCCCGAAGCCACAAAAGAGGCCCAACTCATGCTGCTCCCCAAGGATCCCGATGACCACAGAAACGCCATCATCGAGGTGCGCGCGGGCGCGGGCGGAGACGAAGCGGGTCTGTTCGGTGCGGAACTCATGCGCATGTACGCCCATTACGCGGCAGCCCGCGGCTGGAAGACCGAAATGATCCAGGGCGGCGAGACCGAGATCGGCGGCATCAAGGAAGCCGTCATGATGGTGCAGGGCAAAAATGTGTTCGAGCGCCTGAGGTTTGAAAGCGGCGTCCACCGCGTGCAGCGCGTGCCCGTGACCGAGAGCAACGGAAAACTTCAGACCTCCACCGCCACCGTGGCCGTGCTGCCCGAGGCAGAGGATGTGGAGATCCATATTGATCCCAACGACCTCAGAATCGACACCTACCGCGCGTCCGGCGCGGGTGGACAGCATGTCAACCGTACCGACTCCGCCGTCCGCATCACCCACCTGCCCACGGGTCTCGTGGTGTCCTCTCAGGATCAGCGCTCCCAGATTCAGAACCGTGAGAAGGCGATGCAGGTGCTCAAGAGCCGCCTGTATCAGCTGGAAAAGGAAAAGGTGGCTAGTGAGTATTCCGATGTGCGCAAGTCGCAGGTTGGCTCGGGTGACCGCAGCGAGCGCATCCGCACCTACAATTTCCCGCAGGGACGCGTGACCGACCACCGCATCGGACTGACCCTCTACAAGATCAACGATGTGATGAACGGCGACCTTGACGAACTCATCGACAAACTCATTCTGGCCCGTCAGGCGGAACTGATGGAGGCACAGCAGTCATGACGAAAGTTTTGCCCGCGGATGAAGCAGCTCTCCGGGAAGCGGGGCGGCTGATCCGCGCGGGAGAAGTGGTGGGCTTTCCCACCGAGACCGTGTACGGACTGGGCGGAGACGCGACAAACGGCGATGCCATCGCGAAGATTTTCGAAGCGAAGGGACGCCCCGGCGACAACCCGCTCATCGTGCACATTTCCGATCTTTCCCAGATCAAAGATGTCATTTCGGGTGAGATGCCTCCGCAGGCAAAGGCGCTTGCCGATGCCTACTGGCCGGGTCCGCTTACCATGATTCTGCCCAAGGGCGGGAAAATCTCCATGCGTGCCACCGCGGGCCTTGACAGCGTGGGCGTGCGTTTTCCCAGCCACCCGGTCGCGCAGGCGTTCATCACGGCGGCGGGCGTACCCATCGCGGCGCCCAGCGCCAACCTGTCGGGCAAACCCAGCCCCACCACGGCGCAGCATGTGTTTAACGACATGAACGGCCGCATCGAACTCATCCTCGAAGGCGGCGAAAGCGATGTAGGTCTGGAATCTACCGTCGTCGATGTGCGCACTACGCCCGTGCGCGTGCTCCGTCCCGGCGGAGTGACGCCCGAAATGATTGCGGATGTGCTGGGCGAGGTGGAAGTGGACGGGTCTGTCCTGCGTCCCCTCGGCAAAAATGAGATCGCCCGCAGCCCCGGCATGAAATACAAGCACTACGCCCCGGAAGGTTCCCTTGTCATCGTGAAAGGCGGGAGTGAAAAAGTCGCGAAAGAGATAAACGAACTCTATGACGCGTCGAGCGGCAGCCGCTGCATCCTCGCGCTCGAAGGGAACATTCCGCTTTACGGAGAGCGCAAGGTGTTTTCTCTGGGCGCGGACCCCGCGCAGATGGCGCACAGGCTGTTTGATGCCCTGCGCGAAATGGACGATGAAAAAGTAAGCACCATTTTCAGTGAAGCGGTGGAAGCGGACGGCATCGGGCTCGCGGTCATGAACCGTCTGGGCCGCGCCGCGGCGTTCCACATCATTGAGGTCTGATATGGCAAAGTATACGGTCGGAGTCGATTTCGGCACCCTGTCCGCCCGCGCCGTCGTGTGCGATACCGCCACGGGACGCGAGGTGGCTTCTTTCGTGTGTCCCTATGCCCATGGCGTGATGGACGAGTGCCTGCCCTGCGGCACGAAAGTGCCCTCTTCCGCGGCGCTTCAGCACCCTGCCGATTACTCCGAGACGCTTGTAAAGAGCGTCGGGGAGGCTGTGAAGGCGTCCGGAGCGCATAAGGATGACATCGTTGGCATCGGCATCGACTTCACCTCCAGCACCGTTCTGCCCGTGGACGCGGACATGAACCCGCTTTATGAGAAATTCCCTATGAGCCCCCACGCCTATGTGAAACTGTGGAAGCATCATTCCTGCGGTCCGCAGGCCGCGCGGCTCACGGAAGTGTTCACGCGGGAGAAGCCCAAACTCCTACACCGCTGCGGTGACACGGTGTCCACCGAGTGGACGCTGCCCAAAATGCTGGAAACGCTGGAAGAAGCGCCCGAGGTCTACGAAGCCGCCCGCTGGTTCATCGAGGCGGGGGACTGGATCACTTATCTTCTGACGGGCGTTCGGCAGGCGTCCCGCTCCATGGCGTACTGCAAGGTGCTGTGGGACGAAACGGAAGGCTATCCCTCTCGCAAGATCCTCGGCATGGTCCATCCCGCTTTCGCGGATGCGGCGGATAAATTGCTGCCCGTTATGGAAAAAGGTTTCCTTGCGGGATATCTCACGCAGGATATGGCAGAGCGCCTCGGATTGAGCGCGGGCATTGCGGTCTCCGCGCCCTGCATCGACGCCCATGCCTCTCTGCCCGCCGCGGGCGTCACGGAGGAGGGGACGATGCTGCTCATCATGGGCACGAGTCTCGTGAACCTCATGCTGGCGAAAAAGCAGACCCCTGTGCCCGGCGTGTGCGGCATGCCCATGGGCGGCATGGTGGAGGATCTTTGCGGCTACGAGGCGGGACAGAGCTGCGTGGGCGATCTGTTCGCCTGGTTTGTTGACAACTGTCTGCCTGCCGAATATGCTGAAAACGCGGAAACGGCGGGCGTGAGCAAACACCGGTATCTCACTTCTCTCTGCGAAAAGCAGAAACCGGGGGAGCACGGGCTCATCGCCCTCGACTGGTGGAACGGCAACCGTTCGGTGCTGTGCGATCCGGACCTTTCCGGTCTCCTCATCGGCATGACACTCAAAACGAAGCCCGAGGACATCTACCGCGCGCTCATCGAAAGCACCGCGTTCGGCGCCCGCGTCATCATCGAAAATTATGAGCAGAAGGGCGTTCCCGTCACCGACCTTGTCGCCTGCGGCGGGATCGCGGGCAAAAATCCCTTCCTCGTGCAGGTGTTTTCCGGTGTGCTCAGGCGTGAGATCCGCGTCGTCACTTCGAAGCAGTCGGGCGCGCTCGGCAGCGCCATATACGCCGCCGTCGCCGCGGGAAGCAAAGCGGGCGGACATGACAGCGTCCGTGACGCCGCGGGGCACATGAGCAGCGCGGAGAGCAAGTTCTACCGTCCCGATGAAGGGCGCGCGGCGTGCTATGATAAACTCTATGATGAATACAAGCTCCTGCACGATCTGTTCGGCAGGGGCCGAAACGATGTCATGAAACGGCTTAAGAAACTGAAAGAATCATAATATACATTTTGTCTTTTCGGGCGTAGAGGAACGATATGTGAAGACCTGCGCAAACGCCTACGAGATCGCAAGCCCGGATTATGAACGCCTGATGCGGATTTTTCACGATAGCTGCGAAAGATACGGGATCCTGCACGATAACGATGCCTGCTTTTCGTATCTGAGCGAATTTCCGCAGGAATATGAACAAATCTCTCTGTTTGATTGAAAACGCGCTTACCGCCGATTGCGGCGGAGAAGCGCGTTTTTTTTATTAAATTCAATGAGTATCTGTCGTTCCCCAATAAAACGAGAACGCCGCGGCTAAAACGCGGCGGTCTTTATAGAACCAGTATGTATTTGACCTGACAGTTGAAGTGCCCCGTGTTGCCGATGACCTCATCGGTCAGCGCGAAGCCGTGCTTTTCGTAAAAGCGCTGCGCGCGCAGCATGTTGTCCAGCGTCTCGAGGTATACGCGCTTGTAGCGGGCTGCGGCGAACGCGACCGCTGTTTTGAGCAGTTCCGCGGCAACACCTGTTCCGCGGGCGGAGGGGATGCAGTACATTTTCTGCAGTTCGCACACGCCGTCCGTGCCGGTCATATAACCGATGCCCACGCCGCCGACCACGATGCCTTTTTCGTCTTCCGCCACCCAGTAGCAGTCGCCCTCGCGGGCATAGACCTCGGAGAAACGCCCCAGCATGGGGTCCGCCCACGCGGTGCCCTCGTGTGCCGCGCCGTACTCGGTGAGACAGTCGCGGATGATCCTCTCGATGACCGGATTGTCCTTTTCCTCGAGTACGCGAATCCTGTATTCCATCACAGCATCTTCTTTCGCATCTCTTCGGGGGAAAGGGGGGACAGCTCGGCGGGAGAAATGTCAAACACCGTGAAGCAGCCGGTTTCGCCCTTTTTGTGCTTCTTGTCGATGGCGCGGGCGAAGGCCACGATGGCGGAGGAGGTGAATTCGGGGTTGGAATCGAGGCCCAGGGAATATTCGATCACATGCGTGTTTTCGCCGTGGAGACCCGTCTTGCCCGTGCGGATGACGAATCCGCCGTGGGGGATGGCGCTGTGGCCCGTTTTGAGTTCCTCTTCGGAAATGAAGGTGACCGTGGTGTCGTAATCGGCGAAGTAGTTGGGCATGGTCTTGATTTCGTTTTCGATGCGTGCCTTGTCCGCGCCCTCCTCGGCGACTACATAACACTCGCGGGTATGCTTTTCGCGGGTGGTAAGGTCGGGCATTTCGCCGCTCCGCACCCGCTTCAGGGCGTCTTCCACGGGCACGGTATACTGCCGCGCGTCCTTCACGCCGTCGATGCGGCGGATAGCGTCGGAATGTCCCTGACTGACACCGCGTCCCCAGAAGGTGTAGTCCTTTCCGTCGGGCAGTACACAGGAGGCGTACAGACGGTTAAGGGAGAACAGACCGGGATCCCAGCCCGCGGAAATGAGGGCGGTGTGACCGCTCTCGCGGGCGGTTTTATCCACATTTGCGAAATGCTCCGGGATTTTCGCGTGGGTATCGAAACTGTCGACTACATTGAAGTTCTTGGCCAGTTCGGGCGTCAGCACGGGCAGGTCCGTTGCCGAGCCGCCGCAGATGATGAGCACATCGACGGCATCCTTGAAAGAGAGGATGTCGCTTGCGGAATACACCTTCGCGCCGGTCAGCGTTTTGATGGAGGAAGGATCCCTGCGGGTGAAAATGCCGGTGAGTTCCGCGTCGGGATTTTGCCTGATGGCGCACTCCACGCCCCTGCCGAGGTTTCCGTAGCCGTAAATGCCGATTTTCATGTTTGCCTCACAGAGCCAGAATGCTCTTCATGTCGTATAGTCCCGCGCCTCTTCCCATAAGGAACTTGGCGGCGGAAAGGGCGCCCTCCGCGAACAGCGCGCGGGAATGTGCCTCGTGTTTCAGGGTGATGGTCTGGTTTTGCGTACCGATGATGACCTCGTGCATGCCCACGATGTTGCCCATGCGGATGGCGTGGATGCCGATTTCCTCGGGGGTCCGCTTGCCTTGTCCGCTGCGTCCGCAGTGATTGACGGATTCGGGGCGGACTTCACGGATGCCGTCAGCGATGGCGAGGGCCGTGCCGCTGGGCGCGTCCAGTTTGCGGTCATGGTGCGCTTCCACGATTTCGATTTCCGCGCCTTCCATGGTCGCCGCCGCCTTCTTGGCAAGTTCGATGAGCAGAGCGATGCCCAGTGAATAATTCGCGGCGAAGAACAGGGGAATGGATGCGGAAGCGGTCAGAATCATCTGCTTTTCCTCTTCCGTCTGGCCTGTGGTGGCGAGAACGAGGGGAAGATGATTTACAACGCAGAAATCCAGAAGCACCTTCGTCTGGCTGTGGTGGGAAAAGTCGATGACGCAGTCCACTTTTGTTTCGGCGTCCTCAAAATTCTTTGCGCAGGGGACGCAGGTGTTTTCGCCCGCGAAAGCATCGACACCCGCGGTAAGTTCCAAAGCGGGGTCGGCACCGATGAGTTTTACGACTTCCTGACCCATGTGACCGGTCAGACCGGAAAGCAGTATCTTCATAGCATACCTCAGATGAGTCCCTGCTCCGCCATAAGGGCGAGCAATTTCTTTTCGTGCTCGGGCTCCATGCAGGTGAGGGGCAGGCGCAGATAGTTTTTGCAAAGTCCCATTGCGGCGCAGGCGGCCTTCACGGGGATGGGGTTGACTTCGCTGAAGAGGGCGTTGATGAGAGGGAGGTACTTGAGCTGCATGCTGCAGGCCTTCTTCACATCGCCGTTCAGGTACGCGGCGCACATGTCGTGGGTCTCGCGGGGCATGATGTCGGCGAGCACGGAGATGACGCCCTTTCCGCCCAGAGACATGACGGGCACGATCTGGTCGTCATTGCCGGAGTAGATGTCCATTTTATCGCCCACAAGCGCGGCGGTCAGCGCGATCTGGGAGATGTTGCCGCTGGCTTCCTTGATGGCGACGATGTTCTCGTGCTCGGCTAACTTCGCGCAGGTCTCGGGCAGGATGTTGCAGCCCGTGCGGGAAGGGACATTGTACAGGATGACGGGCGCGGTGATCTTGTCCGCGACCGCGGTGAAGGACTCGATGAGCCCCTTCTGGGTGGCTTTATTGTAGTAGGGAGAGACCAGCAGCACGGCGTCCGCGCCCGCTTTGGCGGCGTAGTCGGACAACTCGATGGCATAGGCGGTGTCATTGGACCCGGTGCCCGCGATGACGGGAACGCGTCCTGCCACTCTGTCCACGCAGAAGGAGATGGCGCTCTTGTGCTCTTCGTCGGTGAGCGTGGAGCCTTCGCCCGTGGTGCCGACCGCCACGATGGCGTCGATGCCGCTGTCGATCTGCCAGTCGATATAGCGTCCGAAGGACTCAAAGTCGATGCCGTTTTCGTTTAGCGGAGTGATGATGGCGGAGGCCGCGCCGGTAAAAATCGTCTTCTTCATGGTCTTGCCCTCTCTGAATGTATATTTATGCATATATTATAGCATATTATCTGTATAAATAAAGGGAAGAATGTGTTATGTTGTATTAAAAAATCCTCCGGAAGCATCACTTCCGGAGGATTTGGCATTTTGATCAGTAGTTTTCGGCGTTGACTTCGAAATAGGCCTGAGGATGGGCGCAGGTGGGACAGATGTCAGGCGCCTTGGTGCCGACCACGATGTGCCCGCAGTTGCGGCATTCCCATACCTTGACTTCACTCTTCTCGAACACGGAAGCAGTCTCCACATTTTTGAGCAGGGCACGGTAGCGATCCTCGTGATGTTTCTCGATGGCGGCGACCATACGGAATTTGGCGGCGAGGTCGTGGAAGCCTTCTTCGTCCGCGGTCACGGCGGAGCCTTCGTACATGTCGGTCCACTCGTAGTTTTCGCCGTCAGCGGCAGCGGCGAGGTTTTCGGCGGTGGAGCCGATGCCGTTCAGTTCCTTGAACCAGAGCTTCGCGTGCTCCTTCTCGTTGTCGGCGGTCTTCAGGAACAGGGCGGAAATCTGCTCGAAGCCTTCCTTCTTGGCGGCGGATGCAAAGTAGGTATACTTGTTTCTGGCCTGGGATTCGCCGGCGAAAGCGGCTTCCAGGTTCTTCTCGGTCCGGGTGCCCTGATAGCGGTTTTTGAGTTCCGCGAGTTTATCTCCGGTCGCCTTGCACTTGGGGCATACGGGAGTTTCGCCTTCTTTTACGGTGAACACTTCGCCGCAGATCTTGCACTTGTAAGTTTTCATGTTTCATTCTCCTTTTTGTTTGAGTTTATCGGAACAGGCGCTGCAAACGCCGTTAAACCGCAAAGCAGTATCTGATATCGCAAATCCAGCCTTTTCGCGGATCTCACGGAGGGCTTCGGGCGGAATTGTGGCAGGAGGCAGGTCGATGACGCGTCCGCATAGGACGCATACGCCGTGGGGATGATCCGAAATATTGCCGTCATAGCGTTCCTCGCCGTTCACAACGCCGATGGAACGGATGATGCCCGCGTCCCGCAGCTGCCCCAGATTCCGGTAGACCGTTGCCAGACTCATGTCGGGATAGGCATCCTTCAGGTGTTCATACACCCATTCGGCGGTAGGATGGGCGCGGGTGCTGAGCACACAGTCGAGCACCGCCTGCCTTTTTTTGCTGAATCGCTGCATAATACCTCGTTAACGATAATAATTCTTGCTGGCATTATAAGGGCTGTCTGCGGGCTTGTCAAGAAAAAACGGATGATGAAAGCCATCATCCGCGTTAATTTATCTGTTGAGTCCGTTGCGCACCGCGTAACTGTCACTTAGCCACTTGACATTTTCTGCCTTGAAATTGCTCCGCTGAAGCACGCCGTTAAACAGCGAGGTCGCGTTGTATCCGTCTTCCAGCAGGGTGGGGTGGCAGTCATTCGTTCTCTTTTTACTGCCCACCTGCGCGGGGATGATGTCGATGCCCGCATCCTCCACGCGCCCGTCCGGGTAAACGGTGAACGCCTGACGGAACACGATGCAGTTGAAATCTTTGGGATTCGTGTTGCCGCCGAAACAGAAATTGCCGAGGGAACCGGTGATGTACTTGCCTTTATACAGCCGCAGGCCTCCGTACACATGGGAATGGTTGCCGATGACCAGATCCGCGCCCGCCTTGATGAGCAGTTCGCCCGCGTGCTCCACCTGCTCGGACATGGAGTAACTGTTCTCGATGCCGCCGTGGAAGGAGACGATGAGCAGGTCGCACTTTTCGCGTGCCGCCTCCGTCTGCTCCTTCATCTGCGCGTCTGTGCTGCGCCACTGGTCAAAGCCGAGGAAGCCCACGGTGATGCCCTTGACTTCCGCGTAGTATTCGTTTTCGTAGCCGCACACGCCGATGCCCGCGTCATTGAGCGCGGATATCGTCTCGTTGAATCCCTCGTCGCGGAAATTGTGAGAGTGGTTGTTCGCCACATTCGCCACCTCCACGGAGGAGCAGGTGAGGATGCCCGTATATTCGGGCTTCCCGCGGAAATAGAATTTCGCGGTCTCCTCGTATTCCGTCGTCGTCGTCAGGGGACCTTCCAGATTGATGATGGTGAAATCGTCCTGCTCAAACAGACCTTTGACATCGGAGAGAAACCACTCCATGCCGTGTTTGCGGACGCTCTGCTCGAACAGTTTTTCGCTGGATGCCGTGTGATTGGCGACGCCGCCAAGCGTGCAGTCGCCGACCGCGGTGATCAGAATGGTAACACCCTCCTGCTCTCCTTCGGAAATCGCGCAGGGGAGAAGCAGAGCGAGAAACAGAAAAATCACAATCATTTTACGAATCATATCAATCACTTCCCGGAATTGGTGCGTCTATTATAACGGAGACGCTGCGTCAATGTCAATCTCGGCACGGTCAAAAATTCCCGAAACCTATGGAAAAATGCGGAAAGATGTGTTATAATAACTTCGTATGCGATATTATGCCCCGAGGAGAATCAAATGAGCGAAAACAAACGCCCCGTATCCCGCAACGCGGGAGCCAATACCGTAAAGAAACCCGCCGGCACCGCGCCGCGCACCGCGTCCGGTACGGCTGTACATAAACCCGCTTCTGCGGGTACGACTGTCCGCAGGACCACCGCGTCGAGCGGAACGGCTGTGCGCAGGACCGCGTCTTCCGCCTCCGCGCGGACGGGCGTGCAGCGTCCCGCAAGCAAACAACCCGTGCGCCGTACCGCTCCCGTAAAGCGCAAAAAGGCGGGCGGCATCGATCTGGAAACGCTGATTGCCTATCTGCTGATCGCCGTCGTGCTTGCCGGCATCATCACGCTTTCCGTCATCGGCATCCGCAAATGCAGCGAAAAGACCACGAAACATCAGAACGCGGACATGAATGCCAACATCCGGCCCGCCGTAACGGATACGCAGCTCCAGACCGGGGATCAGCCCATCTCCGCGGATGACGGAAACGGCGGTGATGGCACGACCGTCGTGACGCCTGTCGTGGCTCCCGTGACGCAGACGGGCACCGTGAACGGCCTGCGTTCCGCCACCATCCGCTGGATCGGCGACTTCGTCATCAGCCCCGACATGTTCAATTCCGCCAAGTTGATCGCCGCCAAGACCGGCAGCGAATACCCCTATGACTTCAGCCCGTGGCTCGGCTACATCAAGGGCGAAATGGGCAACGCGGACTTCTCCGTCGCCAATGTGGACGGTCCCATGGGCGGCGAGAAATGGAGATCTACCGGCTACACCGGTTATCCCCAGTTCAATACTCCCGAGTATCTGATGGCGGCCATCAAGGATACGGGCGTGGACATGCTGACCCTCGCCAACAACCACATGCTGGATACCTACTATGACGGCCTCATGGCGGAGATCGAGAATGTGGAAAAGTACGGCTTCCTCCACATCGGCGCCAACCGATCTCAGGAAGAAAAGGACACCCCTTACATCCATGAGATCAACGGCATCAAGGTGGGCTTCCTCAACTACACCGTCAGCGTCAACTCCATCGATACGCTCGTTAAGAACCTCAACCCCAACGCCATGAAGTTCGGCGTGAACGCCACCAAGAACAGCAATGTGGGCACCGATGCCAAACGCCTGCGCGAGGCGGGCGCGGATGTCATCGTCTGCTTCATGCACTGGGGCGCCGAATATGAAACCAACACCAACGCCGATCAGGCGTATCTGGCCAAGAATCTGGTCGCCGCGGGCGTGGATGTCATCATGGGCAGCCATCCCCATGTGGTACAGAAGGCGGAATGGCTCACCGGCACCAACCAGTTCGGCGAGATGCAGAAGACGCTGTGCATGTATTCGGTGGGCAACTACCTGACCGACCACATCAAGACCAACACGGACGGCGGCGTCATTTTCCAGTTCACCATTCAGGAAAAGGGCGACCACACCTTCGAAATCACCGCGCCCTCCTATCTTCCCGTCTGGGTATGGAAGACCGGCAACGACATCTCCGGAAAAAACTATTTCGTGGTGAATGCCGCCAAGTATGTGAACGCGGGCACCCGCCCGAACGGCATGAACGACGCGGATTACGCCGCGATGAAGGCGAGTTATCAGCATTCCGTTGAGGTCATGAGCACCGGCACGGGCAACCTGATCCTCGAGTAAAGAGAGGACGCCGGGGTGCGCAAGCATCCCGGCTTTTGCTATGAAGAGAAAGACCATCAACCGCGCCGAATGGAGCGGCATCAAAAAACGCACCTATACGGAAAAAACCGTCTCCGCCTTCGGCGTAAAGGGCATGGCGGGGCTCATCGTGATGGACGAGGCGGAGGATTTCTCCGTGCCCTCGCCTTCGGGAGAACTGCTGATCACCCGCACGGGCTACTCGTGGCTGTCCCTTGCACCCGAAAACAGCAATGTCTGGGCGACAGTCATGTTCGATGAAACCGGGGATCTGTTCGAGTGCTATTTTGATATGACAGCCGGAAATCACATCCTTCCGGACGGCGGCTCGTGGTTTCACGATCTGTACCTCGATGTGGTGTATTCGCCCGTGTCCGGTACGGTCACGGTGCTGGATGAAGACGAACTGCGCGAAGCGGCGGGGAGGGGAGAGATCACGCGAGATATGTGCGAAGATGCCCTGAAAACCGCGGAAAAACTGATTTCGTTCCTGGCAAAGAACAAAGCGCGGTTCCTGAATGAATGCAGGGAACTGCGCGGGCGGCTCCTTGCGGGAATTTCCTGACGCGGAAGCGGATCGCTTCCGCATTTTACATGTTTTTCATTGCAAATGCGCCGGTTTTATTGTATCATATAATCTGTGAATTTATGACCGCTTGTCGGAGGATTTTATGGCAAAGAAGAACGAAGCCGCCGTTTCCGAAAAGGAACTGCAGCGGCAGGAGCATAAACGCATCCGCAGAAAATGGCACTGGGGAACTTTCCGCCATGTGCTCATTGTGATACTTACCTTCATCGCCGCCATCATCGCGCTGGTCATCATGGTGCTGGGACAGTTCTTCAAGGGTCCCTCCATCGCCGCCAGCGATATGCTGACCCAACTGCTGCACCAGAGCAGCGCCCTCAAATTCGTGCCCTATCTGTACTTGTATGAGGATGTCGCCCCGGCGCTCGCGCGCGGCGAAGTGCTGTCCATCGATGAAGCGACGGACACCAGCCTCATCACCGTAAAGGCGCGTCAGCCCAAGGACTATTCCGCGGAAGAAGAGACGGAAGAGTTTGACGAAAACGGCATCCGCGTCGTGGATGTGATCGGCGCGACCTATCACGGCTACATGATGATCGTGCAGGATCCCTCCCGCGTCAGCGTCGGCACCTGCCTTGGCCCGGGTGGCAACGGTTTCAGCGAGACGAAGGCCGGCAAGCGCGTGGACGAGATCATGAAGAGTTATGAGGCCATCGCCGTCATGAACGGCGGCGCCTTCTCCGACCCCAAAGGCAGCGGAAACGGCGGCATGCCCGAGGGCATGGTCATCTCCGACGGCAAGTTCCTGCGCCGCGCCAGCAAGACCTACGCGACCGTAGCGGGCTTTGACAAAGGTGACATTCTGCATGTGGGCAACTTCACCCAGGCGGAAGCCGAGAAGATGGGTCTGCGCGACGCCTGTGCCTTCGGTCCCGCGCTCATCGTGAACGGCAAGGCCACCGTTTCCAACGACAAGGGCCTGAACCCCCGCTCCGCCATCGGTCAGAGGGCGGACGGTGCGGTGCTCATGCTGGTCATCGACGGCCGTCAGGCGAACAGCCTCGGTGCCACGATGGCGGATGTCATCAGCATCATGCAGGACTTCGGCGCGGTCAACGCCTGCAACATGGACGGCGGTTCCTCCACCACCATGTACTACGGCGAAAACAAAGTCAATGACGGCATGACCGTTTCCGTATCCCGCCGCATGCCCACCTGCTGGATCGTGAAGTGAGGTAGCGTATGAGCAAGAACAAGACGACCGCGCTCAAAACCAAGAGCAAGAAGAAATATTCCCGCTATACCAAAGGACATCTTATCGGCCGCAATATCCGTTTCTGGATCTTCTGGCTTATCCTCGTGGGCCTCATCGTGTGGGGGCTCATGACCGTGCACGCGTACTTTGACAAGTGTCTTGACGAATACGAAGACGCCCAGTACACCTATAAGGCGGAGGAATTCTTCAATGAGGTTTTCGCGAAAAAGGACTTCGCGAAACTGTATGAGTACGAGAACTGCGACACCGAATACATGGAGTCGAAGCAGGACTACATCAACTACCTCACGGTGCTGACCGCGAACAAGGAGATCACCTACACGCAGATCCAGCCCGAAAACTCCGACGAGGTCCGCTATGTGGTGTCTGCGGATGACAAGGCGTTCGGCCAGTTCACGCTGAAAAAGGTGTATGAACAGGTCGAAGACCCCGAGACGCATGAAATGAAGGAACAAGTCCAAACCTATTCCTTCGAGGTCATCCCGCTCATCGGCTACACCGTCGGCGTGGACAAGTATGAAAAGGGCGACATCATCATGAACACCCTGCACCCCGTGACCTACGACTACAAGATCCCCTCCTACGCGACCATCACGGTCAACGGAAAGGAACTGGGTCAGGAGTACATCGTTTCGGAGGAGACCCTGTTCTTCGAGGGACACATGCCCAAGAACGCGACGGCCCGGGACAATTACCGCCTCGTGTCCTACCGCTTCACCTGCGCGCTCGGCGAGCCCGAGATCAGGGTGACTGACCCTGAAGGCAACAACATCGAACTTGCAGCCAAAGGGCAGGACACCTACGAATACGAGTTCGTCTATCAGGACGAGGAACTCAAGAGCAAGTGCGAAGGCAAGGCGCTGGAGTTCATGAAGGCGTGGTGCCTGTTCTCCACCCACAACGGCAAGAAATCCACCGTGCTCAACATGACCGTGACGGGTTCCAAGGCATACGACTTCATCGACCACTACGAGACCACCTGGATCACAGTGGCGGATGAGACGGGGTTCGGCGAGTATTCCTCCCGCAACTATGTGCAGTTGACGGACAATGTCATCTCCTGCGAGTTCCACATCGTCTACAACACCGTCACCAAGCACAAGGAAAACACCTATGAAACCAACTGCCGCCTGTATTTCATGCGGGACGGCAACAACTGGAAGGTCTACGATTTCGAATTCATCTAAATCAAAAAACTGCCTTCGGGCAGTTTTTTCGTGGAGGAAACCATGGTCAGAGAAATCATCCGCGATACCTTTTTCCTGTCGCTTCCGTCCCGCGAGGCGACGGGGGAGGACATTGAGACCGCCGCGGATCTCAAAGATACGCTCATCGCCAACCGTGATCGCTGTGTGGGGCTTGCCGCCAACATGATCGGGGTCAATGTGCGCGTCATCGCTTTTTACGATAAGGGAAAGCCGGAAGTCATGATGAACCCCGTGCTGCTATCCTCTTCGGGTGAATACCGCGCGAAGGAAGGCTGCCTTTCGCTGGACGGACAGCGGGAAACGAAGCGCTATACCAAAATCAAAGTCCGCTGGCAGACCGCGGACGGCAAACCGAAAATCGGTACCTTCACGGACTTCACCGCGCAGATCATCCAGCACGAAATGGACCACCTGGAAGGTATTCTCATATAGACAGAAAAAGAGCTCCGCCCGCGGCGGAGGTCTTTTTTACTTTTCGTTTTCCTGCG
>JAZLLT010000094.1:0-8692 GCA_045598325.1 Clostridia bacterium
GAGGCGGCCTTCGCAGATAACGGCACGGAACTACTGAAAAAACTCGCTTCCTGCGCCAAAGCCCTGTTCACGAAAGAGAACCTGACTGTCGGCATCACCGGCAGCGTGGACGAAGGCTTTGCCTGCAAAGTGCTTTCCCTCATCCCTACGGGTGAAAAGCGTGAAACCGTAAAACTCGCGAAAGCAGCAAAGCGGAACACCGCCATTGTGATCCCCTCGGGTGTCGGCTATGCTGCCGGCGCGCTGAACGCGGCGGACGCTTACAAGGCGTACAGCGGCGCCTATCAAGTGGCGTCCACCATCCTGCGCTTTGACTACCTGTGGAACGAAGTGCGCGTGAAGGGCGGCGCTTACGGAGCGGGCATCCAGTGCGCGGCGGACGGCGCGGTCACCATGAGCACTTACCGCGACCCCAAGCCCGACAATTCCTTTGCCGTGTTCACCGGCTGCGCCGATGTCATCCGCGCGTTCTGCGACAGCGGCGAGGGCATCGACAACTATATCATCAGCACCATCTCGAATCTGGATCCCCTCATGAGCGAGCGGCTCAAGGGCGATGCGGCGCAGCGCCTCTACCTGAACGGGAAGGACAATGCCCGACGCCTGAAGGTCTACCGTGAGGCGCTCCATACCACGAAGGATGACCTCATCGCCTTCGCGGACCATCTCGACAGCCTGAAAAATACCGAGGTCCGGTGCGTCATCGCCGGCAAGGAGTTGGCGGAGAAGTGCGCGGACAAGGTCGACACAATCGAGAATCTGTAAGCCAAAGGGAAGCGGCTTTTCGCCGCTTCCTTTTTGCTGACAGGACTGCTGCAGGCGGACAATCATACATCCATCAAAGCGCGGAGAAAATCAAATTGTTTACTTTCGGCATGCCCACACTCATCGAAAACCCGACCCTTGCGGACAGCATCGCCCTGTGCAAGCGACCGGGCGACTATATGGAGGAAAACAAATGAAACGGGACATGGGGATCGCACGCTGCGGGCTTGCCTGCTGCCTGTGCTCGGAAAATGTGACCTGCCGCGGATGCGATTCGGGCGACTGCCCCGACAAAGGCCGATGCGAAAACCGCAAGTGTTCTGCGGAGAAAGGACTCGGCCACTGCCATGAATGCGGCGAGGACTGCCGCAAGGGATTACTTTCCAAAATCAAGCCCTATGCTTTCACGCTGTTCATCAGGCGTTACGGGGAAGAAAACCTGCTCGACTGTCTGGAACGGAACGAAAAATCGGGTGTGGTCTACCACCGCTCCGGCATTACGGGCGACTATGACGATTTCGATGATGTGGAGAAACTGATCGAATTTTTCGGGACAGGGAAACGGTGAACATGAAAAACCTGCCGTGCTTTTCTGCGCGGCAGGTTTTCTATACGGGTTTCCGTTCCTCACACGGCTTTTTTGCTCTGAAAGCAGTCGCGGCTGATGAGCCCCAGATCCATGAGACGGTAGCGGGCGGCCACATCGGACACGCGGAAGGTGCCGGCGGTCAGCAGGATCATGTCGCAGATGTCATCCCGGGTTTCGGGCGCGGGACGGTCTTTAAACAGCGCATTTACGGCGTCGCGGGGCATGAGCAGGCAGGAGGCGGTCTTGTTCGCCTGATACTCAATGAGTTCCTCGCGGCTCATCCTGCCCAGCGTTTCCCTCTCGGGGCAGACGCCGATGTCCTCGTGACCGCAGCCGATGGAGGCTATACGGCGCAGGGAATTGCTGCGGGCGATGAAGTACATTCTGTGCCACAGGGCATGACCCGCTTCATGGGCGAGAGTGAAGCGGAGGCGTCCGGAACGACCGAGCAGAGTCAACTCATTTTCGATGAAGATGTCACCTTCATCCGCATGGACATATTCCGCTCTGCGGCTTTTCTCGCTGTAGACGGGCATGCGGTCTGTTTCGCGGAAAACATTCACGCCGAGGATGCTGCTGTCCGCGGAGAGACGGGCATAGCGGATGTTGAGATGCAGAGCCTTTTTGATGAACAGCTCGATGTTCACAGGGTGGGGAGAAGTGAATACGCTTTCATCAAATCTGCGGACCATATCGTTGCACATGGAGTCGATGTAGTGATCGGAGAGGTAAGGTACGCAGGCATTGTCGGTATCAAAAAACATATTCACACACCCTTTCGTTTGCGCAGTTCATTCAACATTTCGTTCCAGTCGTCTTCGTTGGCATCCAGTTCCTTCGCGGTGCGCAGAGCGGCGAAGATGTAGGAATTGCTTTGCAGGTACCGGCTCACATCCTCGGAAACCGTCCCGCGGTCCTTTGCCGCCAGATCGAAAAGCCGCCTTTTCTCGCTTTCCTCCGCGTTCACCATGGCAGCGAAACGCTCGATCTTCTCAGGCGAGAAGGGATAGCGCCGCCCCTTTTCGATGTCGTTGAGATACGCCGCGCTGATGTGCAGGCGGGACGCCATCTCGCGGATCGTGAGCGACGCGCGTTTCCGCAGAAATGCGGTGTACGACCCGAATCGCAACTCTTCCATGGATGCCTCACAGGTACTTTCTGTAGTCGATGACCACATTATACAGATACTAACGGTATTTGTCAAGAGGCAAAATGAAATAAAATACCGAAAAATGCGATACAGATAGTAACTGTTTACATTTTGCGGTGCTTGTGCTATAATGTTGGCGAAAGGCAGATGAAACGAATGAAGTTTTTGATGGAACAAGGCGAAGTCTGGTGGGGCGGCACGAGCGCGAACGCCTCCTGTCCGCTTTCGGAGACGAGCGTCTACCATGAAAACATGACGGATTTTTCTACCTCCTCCAGCAATCAGGCGATGCCGCTTTACCTCTCCTCTCACGGGCGTTACCTGTGGAGCGATACGCCCTTTGAAATCACCGCGCGGGGCGGAGAAATCGAAATCACGGGCGGCGATCCCGAATTGATAAAGGTGGGGGACAGCCTGAAGGACGCATTCCTTGCCGCGCAGAAAGCGCACTTTCCCTGCGACGGACGACCGCTGCCCGACCGGTTTTTCACTTCCGCCCAACTCAACACCTGGATGGAATTTACCTATTATGTGACGCAGGAGGGCGTACTGGATTTTGCCCGGGAGTATGTGCAAAACGGCTTCACGCCGAGCCTCTTCATCATCGACGAGGGCTGGGAGCGGAGATACGGCGCGTGGGAATTCGATGCTGTGAAATTCCGCGATCCCAAGGCGATGGTCAGGGAACTGCACGAAATGGGCTTTACGGTGCTGCTCTGGGTGGTGCCTTATGTGAGCGTGGACGGACCCGGATTTGTCCGCTCCCTGCGTCCCCTCGTGGGCACGGATCCTGAGATGGCAAAGCATCTTTATACCCGCACGGGGACGGGCGAGGTAGCGGTGTTCTCATGGTGGAACGGCTTCGGCGCCCTGCTCGACATGACGGACGAGTACAACCGCGCGTTCCTCAAAAAGCAACTGGACACGCTGATTGAGGAATACGGCATCGACGGCTTCAAGTTCGACGGCGGGTCGGTGAACGGCTATACGAATAAACATCTGGTGAACGGACGCCTGCCCGAAGGCAAGACGCCCCATGACTTGAACCGCGCGTGGAACGAGTTCGGCGCGCAGTACACCTATCACGAGTATAAGGACACCTACGGACGCGGCGGCAGAAACATGATCGAGCGCCTGCGGGACAAGGATCACCGTTGGGACGGCGCGGGCATCAACACGCTGATCCCCTGCGCGCTCACCGCGAGCCTCACGGGCTATCCTTTCCTCTGCCCGGACATGATCGGCGGAGGCGAGTGGACATGGCGGTATAAGCCCGGCTTCACCGTGGACGAAGAACTGTTTGTGCGCATGGCGCAGGTCTCGGCGCTGTTCCCGATGATGCAGTTTTCGTGGGCGCCGTGGAAGGCGCTCTCGGAGGAAAATCTGCACCTGTGTCTCGACGCGGCGCGCCTGCACGAGCGCATGGCGGGGGAGATCCTCGATCTCGTGCGCGCGTCCGAAAAAAGCGGTGAGCCCATCCTGCGCCCCCTTGAGTATGTATGTCCGCACCGCGGCTATGAGAAAATCAACGACGAGTTCCTGCTGGGAGACGATATTCTGGTGGCGCCCGTCATCAAAAAGGGCGAGACGGAGCGCAATGTGGTATTTCCGGAAGGCGTGTGGAAAGACGAAGACGGGAACACCTATGAAGGCGGCACGGAGCGGATGCTCGACGCGCCCATCAGCAAACTCCTGTGGTTCCGCAGAGCCTGAAACGATACAGACGGTATATTATTAAAGGAAGAAAGACGGAAAATATGCAAAATCCGATACGGAAAGTAGCGATTTTCCGTCTTTCCCTCTTTACAAGCGCCCGCGGCCGTGGTATAATGGGGTCAGAAAACACGGAGGAATGTGCCATGCTGACGAAAGACAAGGCGGAGCGCTCCCGTCCCCGCGCGGACGAAAGCAACAAAAATACCTGCGGGGAGAACATCGCGCGCCTGCGTGAGGAGCGGAATATGAGCCGCGCCGATCTGGCGGGCGCGATGGGCATCACGCTGGGCGGCGTCTCGGCGTGGGAATACGGGCGCACCCGTCCCGATATCGATTCCATCAAAAAACTCTGCGCCATCTTCTCCGTTTCCAGCGATGAGATCATCGGTGTCGAGAGCGGCATTGCCCACATCGGCAAAAGCGAAAAGGAACTGCTGGAGCGTTATCTGAACTTGCCCGCCACCGAGCGGACCTATGTCTCCAAGATGATCGATGTCATGCTCGCCGCTCACATATCTCCTGCACCCGTCATCCGGAAAGTCAAGCAGCAACTCATCTCCATTCCCGTCAATGCTCTCTCCATGTGCGCCGGCAGCGGTGTGGATCTGTCCGATCAGGGCGAGGGCGAGACCATGAGCCTCATCGACATGCCCATCCTGCACGAGTGTGACGAGATCGTGCGCATCAGCGGACGCAGCATGGAGCCCGCATTCTTTGACGGCGATCTCGCGCTGGTCAGGCATTGTGACCGCGTGGAGGAAGGCGAAACGGGCGTGTTCGTCATCGACGGCGAAGGCATGATCAAGCAGTATTTCGCGGACGGGCTCCATCCGCTCAATCCCGCCTACGACATCATCCGCCCCTCTGAAAATAACTCCGTGCGCTGCTTCGGCAAGGTCATCGGCAAGGTGACGGACGACATGCTTCCGCCGAAGACTGGAAAACGCCGCGGCGCGGACGCGTGATGGAACTTGTTTCGCCTCTTCCTTTCGGGCTTATCCTCTGCCGCGTCAACGGCAGGCAGGTGACGGTGACGGGCGTGTCGGATGACCGCCTGAAAATCCGCCTGTCCCAAAGGGAGAAAATCAATACAATCGATTTGCATTTTTTGAAATTTGATACCGCCGGACGGGTGTGCGTGACGCCTTCTTCCCGGCGTGTTTTGCGTTATTATGAGAGCCGCACGGGCTGCGAAGTGCTTTTGTCCGTTACGGACGGAGACTATAAAACGCAGGTTCTTAGCGCCCTTATGGAATATGCCCGCTATATCCGTTTGAAGGAAGCGGGAGACGATGAACGGACGGCGGACATACTGACCGGCTGCCCCGCGGGCGGAATGACTTCGGAGTCCCTTTCGGAACAGAAGCGGAAGTGGTTTTCCGTTCCCTTTGCCGAGGTCCCCTGGAACGGGGAACTTGCTTTGAGCCTTGACCGGCAGGACACCTACGGGCGTTTCCTGCGCCTGCCGATAAGCGAATTTCAGAAGGATTTTTTCGCGCGGAACCGGCTGGGGGAGTTTCCGCTGTTCCGCCGCAGCGCAAAACGGGTCTATATCGGAAACTCGTACTGCGCGCATCTGTTTCCCGAAAATCTCATTGAACTTGTTTCTCACGCCGTTTTGCAGGGGCTGTCCGTGACGGTCGTGCTGCCGCCGGTACGCGAAAGCCGCGCGGCGTGGCGGAATGAAATCATCGGTGAAATCGAAAAATCCGCCGCGGACGAAATCGCGGTGAACGACATGGGAACGCTGTATGCTCTGCGGGGTACGGGAAAACGCCTTGCTCTCGGTACGCTTCTCAACCGCCGCCGCAAGGATCCGCGCATGAAATACAAGTTGGGACTTGCCGGCAGGGAAGAGATGCTTTCCGAAAACAGTCTGAATGATAAGGAATACGCGGACGCCCTCAAAGAGACGGGCATCGTCCGCTTCGAATACGAATCCTGCGGTTTGCCCGTGAAGTACGCGGAGAGCAGAATCAGTCTGCACCTGCCCTTATATCAGACCAATACCTCCCACGGCTGCATCCTCGCCGCGAACTGCGAGGACACCGATCCGGGACTGGGACGGGATGAAGAGACCTGTCCAAGGTGGTGCATGGACCGTGTCCTGCTCTATCCCGATGACATCGGGCTCACGGGACGCTACAATTCGCTTTTCGGCGTTGACCGTGAGATACTGACGGACGGCGCGTATCTGTCCCGCGCCCTTGACGGCGTTGACCGGGTGGTGGCGGAACTGCTATGAGCGTGAAATTGAAGATCGTTTCGGGGCTCGGTTCCCTCGAACATTACGAAGATTATGTGCGCGCGGGCGCGGATGAACTGTTCTGTGGCGTCATGCCCTTTGAATGGCTTGAAAGCCGGGGCGTTCTCCTGCCCATGAACCGCCGCGAGGTGCTGCTGTATTCCGCACAGATCTCCTCCATGGAGGACATGAAGATCCTTGCCCGTCTTTCACGGGAGGACAAAGTGCCCGTGGCGGTCACGGTCAACTCCTTCTGCTACCGCCCCCAAGATTATCCCGTGCTCCTGCGCTTCATAAACGAACTGATCGACATGGGCATCGACCGCTTCATCATCTCGGACACGGCTCTCCTCATGAAAATGCCCGCTGGCGCGAAAATCCATGTGAGCGGCGAATGGGGCGAGGACAGCGCGGACGCCATGAAGTGGCTCATGCAATTCCGTCACGCGCGGGTGATTTTCCACCGCAAGGTGACGATTAGCGAAATGAAAGCCTGCATCGCGGCAAATCCCTTTATCGAGTATGAGGCGTTCATGCTGAATGAGCGGTGCTACTACACGGGCGCGTATTGCAGCAGCCTCCATTGCGACGAGATACCCCACATCTGCAAACTGCCCTACACGGTGGGCGGGGCGGAAAAGGCGGTCGCGGGAGCGGACGAAATGCGTCAAAGCGGCTGCGGCGGCTGCGGCATCTGCGCCATCGACAGCCTCGCACGGGTGGGCGTCACCCATTTGAAACTGGTGGGGCGGGGTGCGCGGCCGGAGCAGATGATAAAGGACATCGCCCTTCTGCGCCGCGCTGTGGACATGGACGGAAACAGAAAACAAACGCTCTTTCCGCAGGGCTGCGGAGGCGCATGCTATTATAAGGAGAGGGATTTATGAAAATGGAGAAAATCACGGTGAACGCGTTTTGCGTGATCGGTATCGTAGGCTCGACCAATGACGGAGAAGGCTTCGTTCAGCGTCTCTGGCAGCAGGCGAACAGCCGCTTTTCCGAAGTTGCGGGACTGGCAAAGAAGAACGCGGACGGATCCTTCGCGGGCTTCTGGGGCGCCATGTCGGACTTTTCCATGAACTTCCGGCCCTGGGAAGAGAACTTCACCAAGGGCATCTATCTGGCGGGCGTGGAAGCGGACCCGGAGGCGGCTGCTCCCGCGGGCTGGACCAAATGGATCGTGCCGGGTTTTGAATGTATCAAAGTGAAGGCGGACAGTCCCACGACCTTCCCGGACACCATCGCCTATCTCAAGGAGAATGATCTGAACCTTGTCGCCGCCGTTCAGGACTATACCGATCCCAAGACGGGCGAAAACTACATGCTGTTCCCGATCGAGTGGAACAACTCCAGGCGGGAACTCATCGCGTCCATTCAGAAAAAGACGGATCCCGTCGCGCCCTGCGGCTTCCTCTGCAACGGCTGCTTCATGTCCGAGTGGTGCGGCTACTGCCGCTCCGGCTGTGCGGTCTGTTCCTACGCCACCATTTCCGAGGGCGGCGTGTGCGGCAATGTCCGCTGCTGCAAGGAAAAGGGCCTTTACGGCTGCTGGGAATGCAGTGAACTCACCGACTGCAAAAAGGGCTTTTACGGCTCGCCCGACGGCACGGTATGCAAGCCAAACGCCATGTTTATCGCCAAATACGGGCGTGATGCGTATGTGCGCTTCATCAAGGAAGGCAAAGCGAACCTTGTAAAGGAAAATTCTGTACAGGATAATTTTGCGCTGATGGAAGCGGCGATGAAGAACGAAAACGGACATGAAACACATCGATGATTTCCGCCGCACGCCCGACATCGCTGCATCTGTCCGCGATGTACTGGCGGATATCCGCGCGCGGGGCATGAAGGATGGGCTCAACTGCGTCGCCGAAATCGACGAAAGCGCCATTGTTCAGGCGGAAAGCCTGCAGAAAGCAGGGGACAGGAGCCTCCCGCTGTTCGGCGTGCCCGTGCTCATCAAGGACAACATCGATGTGAAAGGGCTCCATACAACAGCGGGCAGCCTCGCGCTCAATGACAATATCGCGGACGCGGACGCGCCCGTGGTCGTGCGGCTTCGGAGCAGCGGCGCGGTCATCGTCGGCAAGACCAACATGACGGAGTTTGCCAACTTCACCACGAAGGGCATGCCCGGAGGATACAGTTCCCGCGGCGGTCAGGTGATCCACGCCCTCGATCCCGCTCTGAGCCCGTCCGGCTCGTCCAGCGGATCGGGTGTCGCGGT
>JAZLLT010000095.1:0-8133 GCA_045598325.1 Clostridia bacterium
AGATCCATCACGGTGAAGCCGTTGCCTTCCAGCATCATGCCGACCAGGTTCTTGCCGATATCGTGCAGGTCGCCCTTGACGGTGCCGATGGCGACGGTGCCCAGGGACTGGGCATTGGCGTCTACCAGCAGGGGCTTCAGAATGGCGGTGCCCGCCTTCATGGGGGGGGCGGCGACCAGGATCTCGGGAACATAGACTTCGCCGGTCTTGAACATTTCGCCCAGTTCGGTCATGCCGACGATGAGGCCCTCGTTCAGAATGGTCTCCGCGGAAACGCCTTCCGCGAGGGCTTCGTTGACGAGCTGCTCGACGATCTTCTTTCTTCCGTCCTTGACTGCGGTGATGATATCATTCATGTTTGCCATAATACGAACCTCCGATAATCTTGATGAAAATTGTGATGTCGCTTACACGGTTTATTCGCCGGTCATGCCGGTCCGCTCGATGCCCTCGATGAATTTGCGCTGGAGTATGATGTACAGTATCAGAAGCGGCGCGATGGTCAGCAGGGTGCCCGCCAGACGGATAGACTCGTTGAGGCGGTTGACCGTGCTGAATTCATTGACCGGGAACAACTTTGAATAGGAGTCGACAAAGTTCTGCAATTGCAGAGGCAGCGTCTGGATCTTGCCCTCGAAGAACATGCCCGCCCTGGTGGTTTCGTTCCAGTACCAGATGAAGGAGAACAGGAAGGTCACCAGCACGGAGGAAGCCGTCATGGGAATGGCGATGCGGACGAAAGTCCGGAACCTGCCCGCTCCGTCGATAGCCGCCGCTTCATCCAGCGCCTTGGGATAGGAAATGTAGAACTGGTAGAATATCAGGATGAACAGCGGGCTCTTGATGCCCTGACCGAAGATGGCGGGCAGCATCGTGGATAAGAGGTTGCCCGTGAGCAGATGGGTCTTGAACCATACATAGTTCGGAATCAGGGTCACCTGCACGGGGATGATGAAGGTCGCTACCAGAAACACGAACCAGAGTTTCTTGAGCGGGAACGCAAAGCGCGCCAGACCGTAGGCGATGAACGCCGTGGAGATGGTCTGAAGTACAGCGGGGATCAGGGAAGCAAGGACGGATGTGAGCAGGGATTTTCCGTAGTCGAGCACTTGAACAGCCCGCGCGAAGTTGCCCCAGTACACTTCCGTCGGAAGCCACCCCACCGTTGGATCCACCAGATCCGCCGGCGTCATGAGGCTGTTGGCGATCATGTAGATCAGCGGATAGACATACACGAAGCCGATGCCGATCAGGAGGGTATAGATGAGGATGTAGGTGAAGATGCCCGACCTGCCGTTTCCGCCCCGCAAAACACGGCGCAGCCTGTGCCGCAGGCGCGGAGTCATTGTCTTTTCAGCCACCGCTCATACCTCCTTTCCTTCCAGTTGTTGAGGATCAGGAACGCCAGACCGATGATCAGCAGCACTTCCAGGAAATACAGCCAAGACATCGCGGCGGAATAACTGAACGGACGGGCCGTCTCGAACATGTGGTCGACGATCTTGTAGTTCACCATGTTGTTGGGGAAATTGGAAATTTCCACGATGGTGTACAGGGAGTTGACCAGAATGAGCGGGCGGATGACGGGGAGCGAGATCTTCCAGAAGATGACCCAGCCCGACGCGCCGTCGATGGACGCCGCTTCAAAAACCGAGTGGTCGACCTTCTGCAGACCCGCCAGAAAAATGATTGTCTGCACACCGGAGAACCACAGAATCTGCACCAGATTGTCCAGCGTATACAACACCGGCTTTGACAGCGTTTCCGGCAACTGCGCCACGAACTGATATACCGCGTTCTGCGACGGCTGGATCACCATGGCTCCGTCGCCGGAAAGAAGTTCCGTCAGCACGGGACCGCTGATGATGATGACCGGCAGGAAGAATACCGCGCGGAAAAAGGTCCGCCCCGGGAACACATGGTTGAGCAGCAGCGCGATGACGATGGAAAACACCACGATGACGGGTGTCGAGCACAGGATGAAGATCGCCGAATCCGTCAGCGCCTGCGGGAACACCGTATCGACCCGCAGTGCGGAATAATAATAATCCAGCCCCTTAAAGGTCATTTCGATGTTCGCGCCGTTGATCCGGTCGACGGAATTGAAACTGAGTTTCAGGGCATACGCAACGGAATAGGCCGTAAAGAGGAAAAAGCCTATGATCCAGGGCGAGAAAAACAGATACCCGGCAATGGCATTTTTCTGCCGTATGGTCAGTCCGCGCCGTTTTTTCCGTCCGGCGGTCCGATCTGTTTTGTTGATCACGGTCTATTCCCCCTTTATGATATAGCCCTCTGCCGGAAGGACCATGCCATCCACTGCCGCATCCTGACGGGTGTAGTTGATATACAGGCTCTTGCCGTTATCGTAATCGACGCGGACCAGTCCCGCGCCCGCGACTTTATGTCTGATGATTTTCGCGCCTTCAAAGGACGCGAGCGCCATTTGCATCTCATCCGAGATATCCGCGATCCTGTCCTTCCAGTCTTCGTAGGCGGTGGAGAACAGGTCCTCGCTCGGCGTGTCTTCCAGACTTGTGCTGTCCGAATAGGTCAGGATGAAAGACGGATAAACATTGTACTCCATCATCTTGAGGATTTTCGTCCGGGACAGATTGCTGACATTCAGATAGTCGCCGTACATGTCGACATGGCCTTTATAGACGATCTGCAGGAAGGGGACCGAATCGGTCTCGAACAGATACTGGCTGTTGAGCAGCGGAACATTGAACATATCATCCGCATGATCCGCAATGTACAGATTGGCACCGTAGACTGCCAGAGCCGTATCGCGTTCCGCCAGAACCGCGAGCAGTTCTTCCTTCGCCTGCAGGCGGGTGATCCCTCTGTTGCGGGTGTAATCCGCGTACAGGTAACTTCCGATGCCGTCGAATGCCATCGGGCATCCATTCAGGCCGTTGTCCTCCAGTTCCGCCATGTTTTCGCAAATCTGCGAAGACTTGACGAAATAGTTCTCCGTATACATCAGGTTGGGGTTGTCGTTCAGAGTGTAGATATAGGCCTTGGACATCGTGTTTCCCGCCTGCGTTTTGATGTTCAGTTGGGATTCATTGGCCGTTACGGGATTGGCGTACAAATACAGCCGCGAGCCGTTTGCATTAAGCAGGTCCCGGAGCGCCTCATAACTATCCCCGCCGATCAGTTTCCCGTTGAGTTTTCCGCTGTCAACGGACGCGGCGTTCAGACCCTTGCCGTAAAAGCCCTTCAGGACCGCGGTGATGTTCCCGACACCCAGTTCCCCGAGTCCCTCTACCATTTCGGACACTTCACCGGCTGTTGAGAGAATCTGCATGCCGGGGATCAGGAACTGCTTCTTCACATCCGCCCCGAGAAAATCGATGTGCATGGGAATGGCGGTGTCCTCCCGCTCGCTGCGGGTCAGCGTGCCCGCGCTTTCCAGGAGGTTCCTGTACAGCACCGCCATGCCGGAGTAGTTGGCGTCCTCACCCGACAGGAAGTACATCGTCATCTCAAAATCACTGACATTCGGGTCCGCCTGGGGCAGCCAGATGCCGCCGCCCGATTTCTTCGTCGGCTGCAGATATCTCTGCCTGACATCAAAGCGGCAGGTCGTCCAGTTGAAGTCGGTATAGACGCCCGCGGGCGTGGAAAGGATCGTTCCGTATTCGGCGCCCTCCCCCATCACGGCGAGGAAGGCGTTCTGATCGATGCCGTTGACCATGCCGTAGACGGGCAGGAACACCTGCTTTTCCGCGACGGCAAAATCGTTCGGGCGGGATGTCCGCAGGTCATTGGCTTCCTCCAGCGCGTCGACGGCATAGTTTTTCCCGTAGATGCGCTGCTCATAGCCGTTTAAATATTTCACGGATTTCGAGAAGCGGATCAGCGCGCCGCTCCCGTCCGGGATCAGCATGTAGCCGGGTTTTTCGTCCTCCCTGACGGAGCCGAAGAACGGCACGAAATAGAAGCATTTGAAGACATTGTTCCCGTTTTCCTCGATGCCGCCGCGGTCCACTTTGAAATGCAGACCTTCTTCCAGAACGGACACGGAAAAGGTAAACGCCAGTTTCAGATCCTCATATTCCGCGCGGCAGATGAATCCGTTATCCGTCATCGTGTAGGAAGTGGAGCAGTCCTTGCCGGAAATGCCCAGGCGCTTTTCGTTGTTCTTCTTGTCAAAGTATTCGATGGAAACGATGGAGCCCGCAAAGTCCTTCCAGGTTTTGTTGAGTCCCTGAACGGTGGACGGCTCGATGCTGCCCCAGATGTATCCCGTTTCCTTGCTCTCCACGCGGATGGCGTTGTCGCTTTGACTGAGCCACAGAACGAAGGTGTCATTCTCTCCCGCCTTCTCGTAGCCGTCGAGCGTGAATTCCGTTTGGATGGGCGTCAGGTCGTCCGCATGGGTATGACGGTTGGAATCCAGTTCAAGCGTCCTCACCCAGTTCACCGTGCCGTTATCCCGCGTATCTTCCGCGCGGGCAATGAGGCCGAAGACAAACGCCGAAGCCAGCACAAGCGCCAGCAGCCGCTTAATAACCGACACGATATTTCACCTCATTTCCGATGCCCGCGAAGAACTCATACAGTTGTCCCCAGAGCAGGTAAAGAATGGCGAACACCACGATCGCCATGATGATGAAGAACAGGGTCAGAAGGATGTTCTTGATCGTTTCGGGGATGCGGTAGTTGTGCGTCTCCTTGATGCCGAGATAGAAGGTGACAGCCGTATAGCCGATGGTGAATATCCGCATGAGCGTAATCAGGAAACTCTCATTCAGCGTGAGCACATAGGTGAGCACGAAAGTGAGCGGTGTAAACACGATATACGGGGTCAGCGCGTACCCGGTCATGATATAGACATTCTTAAGAGAGCCTTCGCCGCTGTTGATGGAACTGACCATATAGTTGCCGGTGATGAAAAGCCCCACGGGAACGAGGAACAGCAGGCTGAATGTGGCAAGGGACGCATCTTTGCTGGAGACGGTGCTGAAGATAAAGCCGGGGAAAATGGTGCTGATGATGAAAATCAGATAGGCAAGCGCGATAAGGACCGTAGCCGAAAGCACGCTTCCGTGAGCACCGGTTTTCAGGTAATAGTAGGAGTCGATGGGATGCCGCAGCACGGTCTTCATGTAGCGGATATCGCTGTACAGACGGTTTTTCTCAGCGAACTTCCGGTGCGCCCGCCGCACGGGTCCCAGGATCTTTTTCTTCTTGTCCAGTTCCCGGATGACGACCGCCAGGGCAATGACCGCGACGATAATGATCATCACGGCGGGCAGGTTCCTCGTGAGCCAACTGTTGCGGATCTCCCAGAACGCCTCGGAATATCCTTCCTTCGCGTTGGCGATGCGGTAATGTTTGAGCGCGCTGTCATAATCGCGGAGTTGGAAATAGGCGTTGGCGATCTCCTGATTCGCCACCAGAGACAGACCGTTGGTTTTGAGCAGGTCCAGCCACAGATCCCTGCTCTTTTCATAGTCACCCCGGCTCAGAGAAGCCAGCGCGGTGTGGGCGGAAAGGGTAAACTCGGTCGGATAGAAAATCTGGAAGAAGCCGCGTTCTCTGTCCAGCACATAGAGATTGTTTTCTGCATCCACATCCACCGCCGCGGCGATGGTGAAGTGACCGTTGCGCTCATTGGAAACGGAGCGCCCGCCGAAGGAAGAAAGCAGCGATCCGTCCGGCGCGTACTCATAGATACAGCCGGTTTCCGTGATCGTGTAGATGATCCCGTTTTCCGCCACGGCAATATCCACAAAGTTGGTCTCGTCCATCAAAACGCCCGCGTTCGACAGGATGTTGACGCCCGCAAGGTTGTGCTTTTTGATGGAATCCATCGGCTCCAGTTTCGTTATGGTGAACAGGATGCCCGAGGATTTGTCGGTGGTCACATTAAACATGGTGTTCGGGATACGGTTGAACAGCATCTCCTTCTGTTCATCGGAAAAGAAGATATCCTGCACCATTTCGCGGAAGGTGATTTTGGATTTATTGGAACCGTAGAAACCGAGGAATTCTCCGTTTTTGTCAAACTGGATCATTCCCTGATAGGTGCCCTCGCTGATGACATAAATGTTTCCTTTGAAATCAACGGTGATTTTGCGGGGCGCGTAGCCGGTTTTCGCGCCGTAAATCGCGGACACGGGTTTTCCGAGGGTGAATACCGTGTTGCCCTCGTGGTCCAGAACAAACACCAGTTTCGCGCCGTAGTCCGCCACATAGATATAATCGTCGTTTACATACAGGCCGGAAGGCGTCACCATTCCGTCCGCCTTGTATTCACGCGCTGTCCGCGTGTCCATGTCGAACGCCACGATGCGCGCGTTTCCGCCGTCCGCCACATAAGCGGTATTTCCGTACAGGAAGAGATCCTCCGGCAGGTTGAGCCCGGCATCCTGCATCAGGATCGCTCCGGGCATATAGGTATCCTGCGTTCTGATCCAGTTGCCGTTTACGGACATCGTATAGGAATGAGAAGTTCCTTCTATAGCCATGGCGCTTGATGTCAGAAGCATGAGCGCAAGCAGCAAAACAATAACGCACATGGCGGCCTTATTCCCAAACAACCGTTTCACCCCTTTTATTGACCGGTCCGGGTCTCGGAAAAATCATTATTTGATGCCGGAATGCGCCATGGAATTCATGACGCGGGACTGCAGAATGATGAACAGAATCAGGTTGGGCATGAACATGATCAGCGTTGCCGCTGCGGTGATTCCCTGACCCGATACGGCGTTGCCCGCGCCGGAAGCCAGCGTGGACATATAGAACGCGAAGTTCTTGATGGACTCGTTGTTGATATAAATCTGGGAGGCCTCCACGCCGTTCCACGCGGCCTGGAAAGCCAGGATGGTGACGGTGGAGAGCGCGGATGTCACCATCGGCGTGATGATTTTCCGCACGATGAGAAAATCGCTCGCTCCGTCGATCTGCGCCGCTTCGATCAGGGAATCGGGGATCTGATCCATGAACTGCTTGACCAGGAACAGACCCACCGGCATCGCCAGCGCGGGCAGGATATGGGCAAAATAGTTGTCGATCATACCGGTCACGACCATGACAAAATACCGTGGGATCCCGACGGCGACCGGCACGAACATGAGCGCGAGGGAGTTGACGGTAAAGATGATCTTCTTCATCCTGAACCGTTTTTTGGAAAGGCAGTAAGCCGCCGACACCGTGATCACCAGCGTCAGAAGCACCACGATCAGCGTGGAAAGGATGCTGTTGAACAGGTAACGGGAGGCGGGGATCGTCGTATTGGACGAAACCGCGAACAGGCGGCGGAAGTTGTTGAAGGTCGGATTCGTCACAAAAAAGCGCGGCGGATAAGCAAACAACTCCTCCATGGGCTTGAATGCGTTGAGCACGATGAGCAGGATCGGGAGCCCCGTAAAAATGCTGATCGGGATCAGATACGCATAGAACTTCAACTGGCTGCGGTCAAAATACTGCGGATCGATACCGATGACATTTTTGAGTTTGCCGTGCTTTTTCTTTTTCCCGGCAGCTGAATAAGCCGCAATGGGCAGTTTGGACATATGTTCCCATTCCTTTCTGTGGAGTCGTTCCGGCAGAAGACGGTATGCGCTACTCTTTGTCGGCAAACAGTTTGCCCGCAAGCAGCGAAATGCCGTAAATCAGTATCAGCAATACCACCGATACGGCCGCGGCATAGCCCATCTCATACCGGATGAAACCGTAGTCCTCTATGTGGGTCACCATCAACTGGCCCGCGTAATTGGGCGTCGGATTGGAGCCGGACAGCTGCACGCCGATGGCGCCGTTCTGGAAGGTGCCGACGATGGCCATGACGGCACCGAACAGCATCTGGGGACGGCAGGAGGGGACCGTCACATACAAAATCTCCTGAAAGCGGTTTTCCACGCCGTCGATGTGGGCGGCTTCGTACAGTTCCCTGTTGACATTCAATACGCCGCCCAGCATGGCAAGGAAGCCCACGCCCATGCTGCTCCACAAAGACACGATGATCATGGCGGGCATCAGGTACTGCTGGGAGGAGAGCCAGTTCACGGGCAGTTCGATGATGCCCAGTTCCAGCAGGATATAGTTGAGATAGCCGCTTTTATCCGCGCTGAACAGCACGGACCAGATCGCCGACATCATGATGCCGCTGGTCATGGA
>JAZLLT010000096.1:0-7062 GCA_045598325.1 Clostridia bacterium
CTTCCTTTTTTTACCCCCCCTCCTTGCGGGTTTATATTATTTTCCCCCCCCCCCCCCCCTTTCGCTGCGTGGATACATACCGTACACAGTACGCAGCAAAACGCCCCTTTTTCCATAGGATATGCGGACGGAAAACGCGGGGGACAAACGGCGGTCCGCGCCGGTTTGACGGTTATCCGCGAGATGCTCCGGCATCTCTTTTTTGTCGTTTTTTTGCGTTGAACCCGTGAATTCTGCGTAAAATTACATGAAATTCGCGGTTTAACATAATTTGGACTTTATTTCCTCAGGCAGATGTGATACAATCAATATCGGTCAAATCGACTGAATAAAAGGAGATTGTATCATGAACAAGAAGACCGTTAAGGACATCGATGTCAAAGGCAAGAAAGTTCTTGTCCGCTGCGACTTCAATGTGCCCCTGGATGCTGAATTAAAGATCACCGACGAAACCCGCATCAACGCGGCTCTGCCCACCATCAAGTACCTGCTTGATGAAGGCGCCGCTGTCATTCTTTGCTCCCACCTGGGCAAGCCCAAGGGAACCGTCGTTCCCAAGATGTCTCTGGCGCCCGTTGCCAAGAGCCTGTCCGAGAAGCTGGGCTTCGAAGTGAAGCTGGCTCCCGACTGCATCGGCGATGAAGTTGCCAAGATGGCAAAGGAACTGGAATGCGGCAAGGCCATCCTGCTTGAGAACCTCCGCTTCCATCCCGAAGAGGAAGCCAATGACCCCGCTTTCGCGAAGGCTCTGGCAGACCTCGCCGAGATCTATGTGTCCGACGCGTTCGGCACCGTGCACCGCGCTCACGCTTCCACCGCAGGCGTAGCCGCCTACCTGCCCGCCGTTGCCGGTTTCCTCATCGGCAAAGAGCTGGACTTCCTGGGCAACGCCGTTGAAAACCCCGTCCGTCCCTTCCTCGCCATCCTCGGCGGCGCGAAGGTCAAGGACAAGATCGGCGTCATCGACAACCTGCTGGACAAGGTCGACACCCTCATCATCGGCGGCGGCATGGCCTACACCTTCATGAAGGCGCAGGGCGGCTCCATCGGCGATTCTCTGGTGGACGAGACCCGTTTTGAGGACGCGCTCCGCTTCATCGAGAAGGCCAAGAAGAACAATGTGAAACTGCTTCTCCCCGTCGACACCCTGATCGCCGACGCGTTCGAGGGCTACACCGAGATCAAGACCTGCGTCGCGGGTCAGATCCCCGACGGCTGGCAGGGCCTGGACATCGGACCCGAAACCGTGAAACTCTTCACCGCTGCCGTGAAGGAAGCCAAGACCATCGTCTGGAACGGACCCATGGGCGTGTTTGAGAATCCCGATTTCGCCAAGGGCACCCTCGCCGTTGCGACCGCGATGGCAGAGTCCGACGGCATCACCGTCATCGGCGGCGGCGACAGCGCAGCCGCGGTCAACCAGATGGGTCTGGGCGACAAGATGAGCCACATCTCCACCGGCGGCGGCGCCTCCCTCGAATTCCTTGAGGGCAAGGGCCTGCCCGGCGTGAACTGCCTGCAGGATAAGTAAGAAAACGATTCAAATAAATCTGCGATTTCTTTGAATCGGGTTGGGTTTTGCGAATTTTGCTAAAATCGCTGCGGCGATTTTCGGGCGCAAAATCCGAGAGGTATGAAATTTTGACTCCCGCAACGCAAGCGTTGCTCCGCAAAATTTCTCCTCGGAGGGGCGAAACTCCTCCTGCGGATGGAAAGTCGGAGGGACTGCGGTCCCTCCGAACCACCCGGCAATTTATATGCTGTCTTTCACCGGAGCTGTTTACCGACAGCTCCCTTATCACGAATAGAATAATTATCGGAGGAAACAATCATGCGTAAACCCATCATCGCCGGCAACTGGAAAATGAACAAGACCCCCGCTGAGGCGGCCGAACTCGTCAAGGAACTGATCCCCATGGTCAAGGGCGCAAAGTGCGATGTCGTCGTATGCGTTCCCGCCGTGTGCTTCGCCGCCGTGAAGCCCCTGCTCAAGCGCGGCGTCAACATCAAACTCGGTGCCCAGAATGTGCACTTCGCCGAAAAAGGCGCCTACACCGGCGAACTTTCCGCGGAAATGCTGCTGGCTTCCGGCGTTGAGTATGTCATCATCGGCCACTCCGAGCGCCGCCAGTACTTCGGTGAGACCGACAAGACCGTCAACCTCCGCACCCTCGCTGCCCACAAGGCCGGCTTGAAGCCCATCGTGTGCGTCGGCGAAAACAAGGAAGAGCGCGAGAGCAACTACACCAACACCATCGTTGCTTACCAGACTTTGATGGCACTCACCGGCCTCACCGATGAGCAGGTCATGAACACCGTCATCGCCTACGAGCCCGTTTGGGCCATCGGCACCGGCCTCACCGCCACCGACGAGCAGGCTAACGAGACCATCGGCGCCATCCGCGCTGCCATCGCCGGCAGGTACGGCAAGAAGGTCGCGGGCAAGGTCCGCATCCAGTACGGCGGAAGCATGAAGCCCTCCAATGTGAAGGGTCTCATGGCTCAGAGCGAGATCGACGGCGGCCTCATCGGCGGCGCTTCCCTGAAGGCAGCTGATTTCGCCCAGGTGGTGAACTACTAATGGCCACTACCGCGCTCATTATCATGGACGGCTTCGGAAACGGCGGCTCTGACCCCGCTTCCAACGCCATCCTCGCGCAGGGCACGCCCAATCTGGACGCCCTGAAAAATAAGTATTCCGTGACCGCCATCGGCGCGTCCGGCGAAGATGTAGGTCTTCCGGACGGCCAGATGGGCAACAGCGAGGTAGGTCACACCAACATCGGCGCGGGCCGCGTGGTGTACCAGATGCTGGTCAAGATCACCAAGGACATCCGCGAAGGTGTGTTCTTCGAGAACAAGGCGCTCCTCTCTGCCATGAAGAACTGCGAAGAGAACGATTCCGCTCTCCACCTCATCGGCCTCGTTTCTCCCGGCGGCGTCCATTCCCACACGCAGCACCTGTACGGCCTGCTCGAAATGGCGAAGAAGCACGGACTTGACAAGGTCTATGTGCACGCCCTGCTCGACGGCCGCGATGTGCCCCCGGATTCCGCGTACCAGTATGTGCAGGAACTTGAGGACAAAATGAAGGAACTGGGCGTCGGCAAGGTCGCGACCCTCATGGGCCGCCTCTACGCCATGGACCGCGACTTCGCCTGGGAACGCGTGGAAAAGGCGTACAACGCCATGGTCTGCGGCGAAGGCATCAAGGCCTCCGATGCCGTTCAGGCGATCAAGGATTCCTACGAAGTCATTGATGAAAAGGGCAAGCACCTGACCGACGAATTCGTGCTCCCCACCGTCATCGACGAAAACGGCACCATCAAGCCCAACGATTCCGTGGTCTTCTTCAACTTCCGCCCCGTCCGCGCCCATGAGATCACCCGCGCCTTCGTGGACGAGAGTTTCACCGGCTTCAACCGCAAGTACGGCTTCTTCCCCCTCAAGTATGTGTGCATGACCCAGTACGATGCCACCATGCCCAATGTGGAGATCGCCTACCCGCCTGAGGGCCTCGACATGACCATGGGCGAATACCTTTCCAAGTGCGGAAAGACCCAGTTGCGCATCGCCGAAACCCAGAAGTACGCTCATGTCACCTTCTTCTTTAACGGCGGCGAAGAGCGTACCTTCCCCGGCGAGGACCGCATCCTGGTGCCTTCTCCCGACGCCGCCGAAGTGCCCACCTTCGACCTCAAGCCCGAGATGAGCGCTTACGAGGTGACCGACGCCGTGCTGCCCGTGATCAACGAGAACAAGTACGATGTCATCATCCTGAACTTCGCCAACTGCGACATGGTCGGTCACACCGGCATCATCCCCGCCACCAAGAAGGCGGTCGCCACCGTGGACGAGTGCGTGGGCAAGGTCGTGGACGCCATCGTGAAGAACGGCGGCAAGTGCGTCATCACCGCCGACCACGGCAACGCGGACATGATGATCGACCCCGCCACCGGCGGAGCGTTCACCGCGCACACCACCAATCCCGTTCCCGTCATCGTCGTGGATCCCGAAGCCCCCAAGAAGACCCTGCGCGAGGGCGGCCGCCTGTGCGACCTGTGCCCCACGATCCTGGATCTGATGGGTCTCGAGAAGCCCGCCGAAATGACCGGCGAGAGCCTGATCGTCAAATAAACAAGTGCTGTGAAAGAGCAATTCTTTCACAGCATTTTTGTCGGCGCGGAAAACGCGGAGTTTTGGTCGATTCGCTATGTAGATACATACGGTACACAGTACATAGCGAAGCGCCCATTTCTCCGCGTTTTTTCGGCGTGCCCGGCGTCCGCGGATCGACCGAGCCGAACGCGGGGGGAGGCGGATAGCCTCCCATGCGGCATAACGGTAAACTTATCGTATCTTGGTTTCTTTTCCGGGTAAGCAGAATAATGAAGTGCCCCGGCCGGTTGGCCGAGGCACTTTGATGCAGAGAATATCAGAATACGCGGTCAATGCGTACAGCGGCATTGTCGCCGGTGAAAGAAAGCACTGCGTCCACATCGCACACATTGAGGTAGTACATGCTGACCACCTTCGTGCCGGAGGTCTGGTTCATGGGCATAGCGGTCAGAGCCTGACCGTTCACATTCACGCTCACATCACCGTCTACGATGATGAGGTAGATGCCCGTCTCCTTGAAGGCAATGCAGCCGTCATCGCGGATCTCGATGAAGCTGTCCGCATCGAGCTTGTCCTTGAGATCGGCGAGGTTCACGGTTTCAAAGCTGAAAGTGGACAGAATGGAGCTGTCGCCCTTGTCACCCTTATCGCCCTTGTCACCTTTGTCACCCTTATCGCCCTTTTCGCCCTGAGCGCCGGTGTCACCCTTATCGCCCTTCTCGCCCTGAGCGCCGGTGTCACCCTTGTCGCCCTTCTCGCCCTGAGCGCCGGGATCGCCCTTGTCGCCCTTCTCGCCTTTTTCGCCCTGAGCGCCGGGATCGCCCTTGTCCCCCTTGTCGCCTTTTTCGCCCTGAGCGCCGGGATCGCCCTTGTCGCCCTTGTCGCCCTTGTCGCCTTTGTCGCCCTTATCGCCTTTTTCGCCCTTAAGGCCTTCCTCCAGATTGCCGATTTTTGCCAGCAATTCTGCAACATCATTTTCTGTCTTACCGATTGAATATGTCAGATCGTCAAACAGATCATTAACCGTCCTTCTAAAAGAAGAAAGCGCGGAATCCAGCTCTTTAACCGAACTCTCTAAAGAAGAAAGATCGTTGATTTCTGACATCAAATCTGCAACATCATTTTCTATCGTACTGATTGACAATTGCAGATCGCCAATCTGATTATTAACCGTATTCTTATAAGAAGAAAGCTCGGAATCCAGCTCTTTAACCGAAATCTCTAAAGAAGAATAATCGCCGATTTCTGTCATCAATTCTGCAACATCATTTTCTATACCACCGATTGAAGTTTTCAGATCGTCAATCTTAACATTAACCGAACTTTTAAAAGCAGAAAACTCGCCATCCAGATCATCAAAATTACCTCTCAGGTAATTAACCAATTCCACTGCATCATATATATCATTTTGTATGCTGTCTACCTGCGCTTGCAGGTTCGAAATATCGTCTCCAATGTCAGCGCAAGCGGGAACCACGCCGGTGCACAGCATGGCGATCGTCATCACGACCACCAACAGTCGGGTAAACTTCTGTTTCTTCATAGTGATATACCTCCAAATGTTTGTTTTTTCATTATACACAGAAATCGCAAGAAAATCAATATGCCGGGGTGCGCAAAACAAACTTATATCAGTTTTCTCCGGTTTTGCTTTGCGGCCACGCTTGTCACATCGCCGGTCCGGCTTGACCGAGCCGCCGCGGCGGGAGGCTGATACCCCCACGCAGGAGCAGAAGGCGAAAATCGAGGCGGCGGCGCAGGGGATCCTGGACGCCCGCGCCCTCTATCCCGATTGCTCCCTCGCCGACCTCTACGATCCGCTGACCATGCCGCCCGAGCTGCGCAAAGCCCATCAAATGAACGACAAGGCGGTCATGGAGGCCTACGGGCTGGATGTCAGGTCCACCTCCGAGGCGGACTGCGTCGCCTTCCTGATGCGGAAATACCGCGAGCTGACCGGGCAGGGCGAGTAAATTTTCCGCCCGGACAAAAAACAGTAGCCATTTTCATCCGATCTTCGTATATTATGATAGAATGACAAAAAAGGAGTGCATCATCATGAAAACGAAAGAAGAATTGAACGCCCTTAAGAAGGAGGTCGAAGCGCTGAATAGAAAACTCACGGAACTGGGTGAGGACGAAATGAAACTGGTCGTAGGCGGCGCCTATGATACGATTACAGAAATGTATAAAAGGAAGGAAAGGAACGCAGTTTTATGACAGATAATAACAACATTCTAAATGAAGAACAGTTAGTAATGGTAACAGGCGGAACCGAAGAATCCGAAAAACTGAAGGATGCAAAACACGTGCTGGAAAACTGCAAAATGATAGTAGACTTTTATTATAGCAAATATAAAGAGTATAATGATATGCAGGCTTTGGAAACCAATGTTCGTCATGCTTACGAAGTACCTAAATATGATGCGTGTAAACACTATATACGCAACGCATTAAGAGCCGTTGAACTGGTGAGAAATGTATTGCCTTCTTTAAGCCCGACATTAGACGATATAAAAGGCTATCTGTTAAGAGCGGAAGAAATCTTAAATAATTAAAGGAGACGGGGGACGAGACAGAGAATCATCCTCCGTACTATGACATGCATTAAATATGTGGACTGGTCAGTTTTCGCTATAAAAAGAACCTCAATTTGATTTCAGCTGTTCGGGAGTCTGTGCCGAACTAAGCCACCTGGTTATGGTGGAAGCAGAATTGTCCACGGATATTTTTCCTTTGTCCATATTACTTTTTATTATATGCCCGATAGTCAGCACAAAAAGTTTGATATTGAAGCCAAGTCCACTATGTCGTGGATGCGGACGGTTGCAGGTAGACTTAAGAGCGATTACCGTTATTCGGGTGCTATCGTCTACAACAACTTCCCGTGGCCTGCCCCCACGGAGGAGCAGAAGGCGAAAATCGAGGCGGCGGCGCAGGGGA
>JAZLLT010000097.1:0-14996 GCA_045598325.1 Clostridia bacterium
ATAATCTTTCCTGCGTCGATTTGATTTCCCCATTCCCGCTTTCTTCTGTCTCGTTCCCGATCAGAAAAAACGCCGGGCAGTTAACTGCGCGGCGAAAATGAGATGTGTTTACTGTCAGATAGCGCTGTCGATGGCGGATATGAAGTCCCATGCACCTTCCGCGATGGCTTTGTCGGAAAGGACGGAGAGGGTCTCGCGGCTTGCCTTTTTCGCGTAGGCTTTCGCGGCGGCGAGGGCCGCGTCCGTGCGCTGTTCAAGGGCGGCGTTCATCACGAATTCCGCAGTCGGCGCGTCCGCAAAGGGCGCGGCATCCTTGGACAGATCCCACATCCCGTCCGCAGTGAGGCGGCGGATGACGGCGTGAATGCCGCCGTCGTCGAGGTAGGGCAGGGCGTTCATCACGATGTCCACCGCATCCTCATAGGGCAGTTCGCCGGTGGCTTTTTCACAGATGGCGGTCAGCAGTTCGGGGGAAGAGACGGAGGACAGGCGGCCGCGCAGGTATTCCCAGTTGCCGGCTTCATAGGCTGCGCGGAGGATCTTCTCCCGGAGGCCGTCATCGGGCGCGGGCTTTTCTTCCTGCACGGGTACGGCGTTTTTGAATTCGTCGCAGGTCTCTTTGGCGGCTTTGGCGACCTGGAAGCAGATGTCCTTTGCGTACTCATAACCTTGTACGCCCCACTCGCCCAGTTTTTTGCCCGCTTTCGCGGTGAAATCCTGCACACTGTTCATGAATTCGCTGCCTGTGAAATTCTGCATGGCGCTCATGAGCCCGTCCACCATGTTCTTGCGCAGGAAGGGGGCGAGGCGCTTTAAGGAGTCCACATCCAGTTTGTCCGCGTTGGCGGCAGACAGACGGAACAGGGTCTCCCTTTTGATGAACGGCGCGACGGCGATGAGGTCGTCCATGGTGAAGGCGCCTTCGGGCATCATTGCGATGATCTGCTCGAGACCGTCGGGGGTGACGAAGGGCGCGAGGGCACGGAGCGTTTGCGAAGTCACGGTCTCCTCACAGGCAAGCACCGTTTCCGTGGTCTTCTCCGCGGTCATGAAGGGCGCCAGTTCGATGATGGCGTGCAGACTCATCTTCGGCTCCTCCCGGGGTTCATCCGCGGCTTCGTCTTCTTCGATGGTTTCGTCCGCGGCTGCTTCATCTTCCGCAGTCTCCGCTTCATCTTCCTCATATTCGACGGTGCCGTCATCTTCTTCGTCGATATCGGAAACGAGGTTGTCCACAACTTCATTGATTTTGTTTCCGATGCGCTCGCCGAAGGCCTTACAGTTGTTCATGGCGCGGCGGACGGAATCGGCGGCGTCCTTTCCCATAATGGAGGTCAGGAAGTCGACGGACTGCTTTTCGGTTTCGGTCTCTTCTTCAAATTCGGGGATGTTTCCGTTGAGCAGCTGCTCCATGGTGATGCCGAACAGGCGGGTGATCTCCAGCATGGAGTCGAGGTCGGGGAGGGCCGATCCGGTCTCCCACTTGGAAACCGCCTGATGGCTGACGCCCAGAATGGCGGCGAACTGCTGCTGGGTCATATTTCTGCTGCTGCGCAGCGCGGCGATGGTTTTTGCTACGGTTTCATTTGAAATCATTTTCTTTTTCTCCTTGTTCGGGGTTTGTGAGCGTATTATATCACATTCAACTGATGGTTGCAAGCAACTGACGGTGGCAAACTTGTGAAAATATTCGTACAAGCGTGTAAAATATTAGCACTCGATGGTCGAGAGTGCTAAAATCCCTTGACATCGGGCGCGCGCGTGCATACAATAATGATATCGGAAAACCCCGCAAAGGGAAGAAAAGAGGTTATCATCATGGCTGAAAAAGGCAATATTTCCATCGAAGCGCAAAACATCATGCCGGTCATCAAAAAGTGGATGTACTCGGACAAGGATATTTTCCTCCGTGAACTCGTGAGCAACGGCTGCGATGCCATCAGCAAGTACAAGATGCTTGTGTCCCGCGGAGAAGCCGCCGAAAAGGATGCCTACCGCGTGGATGTCGTAGTGGACAAAAAGGCGGGCACGCTGACCGTTTCCGATAACGGCATCGGCATGACCGCCGACGAGATCAAAAAGTACATCTGTCAGGTGGCGTTCTCCGGAGCCGAGGAGTTTCTTAAGCAGTATAAGCCCGAGGAGGGCGACAAGGGCGGCATCATCGGCCACTTCGGTCTGGGCTTCTACTCCGCCTTCATGGTGAGCAGCAAGGTCGAAATCGACACGCTGTCCTACCGGGACGGCGCGCAGGCGGTCAAATGGACGAGTGAGGACGGCATGGCCTATGAGATCGAAGACAGCGTTCGCACCGTGCCCGGCACCGCCATCACCCTGTATCTGAACGATGAAGACAAGGAATTCCTCGATAAGTGGACCGTGCGCGGCGTGCTCGAAAAGTACTGCGCGTTCATGCCCACCGAGATCTATCTGGACGAAGTGAAGGAGCCCGAAGAGCCCAAGGAAGGGGAGGAAGCGCCCAAACCCGAAGAGCCCGTGCTCGTCAATGATGTCAATCCCCTCTGGATGAAGAAGCCCGCCGACTGCACCGATGAGGAGTACAAGGCGTTCTACACCAAGGTATTCCATGAGTACGATGAGCCGCTGTTCTGGATCCACCTGAACGCGGAGTTCCCCTTCAACCTCAAGGGCATCCTGTATTTCCCGAAACTCAAAAACGAGTTCTCGTCCAATGAGGGCGTCATCAAACTGTTCAACAATCAGGTGTTCGTCGCCGACAACATCAAGGAAGTCATCCCCGAATTCCTGATGCTGCTGAAGGGTGTCATCGACTGCCCCGACATGCCCCTCAATGTGTCCCGTTCCTTCCTGCAGAACGACGGCTATGTGAAGAAGATGAGCGATTACATCACCCGCAAGGTGGCGGACCGCCTCGTTTCCGAGTTCAACACCCGCCGCGAGGACTATCAGGGCTACTGGAAGGACATCCATCCCTTCGTCAAGTATGGCTGCATCAAGGACGAGAAGTTCTTCGACCGCGTGAAGAAGGCCGTCATCTACCGCACCACCGCGGGCGAATTCCTGACCGCCGAAGAGTACAAAAAGAAGAACATCGATGAAGGCAAGGACTTCGTCATGTACTACACCTCCGACGAGAAGCGTCAGGCGCAGATGGTGGAGATGTTCGTGTCCCAGGGCAAGGATGTCGCTGTCATGGACACCCTCATCGACAACAACTTCATGTCCTTCCTCGAGTATTCCGACAAGGACGACAAAATCACCTTCCGCCGCGTGGACGCGGGACTGGACGGACTCACCGAGGATGTGAAGACCGATGAGGACGCGGAGAAGAAACTGTGCGAGATCTTCCGCGAAGCGCTGGATGACAAGGAACTCGAGGTGAAACTCGTCTCTCTCATGAGCGATGAGATGCCCGCCATGATCACCGTGGACGAGCAGAACAGGCGCTTTTCCGAAATGTCCCGCCAGTGGGGCGGCGGCATGGACCTGCCCGAGAAGCGCACCCTCACCCTCAATGCCAAGCATCCGCTGGTCTCCTTCGTGCAGACGACCGAGGACGGCGACATGCGCAAACTGGTCTGCGAGCAGCTGATGGACCTTGCCGAAATGGCGCGCCAGCCCCTCATGGCGGACCGCATGGTGGCGTTCCTCAAGCGCTCCACCGTCATCCTCGGAAAAGCCGCGGAGAACAAGTAAAATTACCGTTTCACACGCCTCTGCGCCCGTGCGGCGCGGGGCGTGTTTTGTTTACATTTCCATAGTTGACACAAAGAAAATTTCGCTATAAAATATACTGATATTAAATGGAGAAGTATACGAAAGGACGAATATGCTGAACTGTACCGCCAGAAAACCGGACGCTTCCAACACATGGACCTGTCCCGAGGGGATGCACCCGCTCATCTTTACGCTGCTCAAAAACAGAGGGATCAGCAGCGATGAAGAGGCGCGCCTGTTCCTGAAGCCGGGCATCGAATCCCTGCGCGATCCGTTCCTGTTAAACGACATGTCCGAGGCGGTGCGGATCATCAGAGACGCCGTAAAGAAGGGCGAAAGCATCTGTGTTTACGGCGACTACGATGTGGACGGCGTCTGCGCGTCCGCTATCCTCAACCTCTATCTCAAAAGCATCGGCGCGAAGACGGAAGTCTATCTGCCGTCCCGCCATAATGAAGGCTACGGCCTCAACGAAGAAGCCATCGAGTCCATTTCCCAAAGACATAAACTGCTGGTTACCGTGGACTGCGGAATCACCGCCGTGTCGCTTGTGGAAAGCGCGAAAAACAAGGGCATGCGGGTGGTGGTGACCGATCACCACAAGCCCGACGAGGTCCTGCCGGACTGTCCCGTCGTCAACCCCCTGCTGGGCGGATATCCCTTCGGCTTCCTCTGCGGCGCCGGCGTCGCGTTCCAGTTGGTGAGCGCGCTGGGCGGCAGGGAAGAGGCGATGCAGTACATCGATCTGGCGGCCCTCGCCACCATCGCGGACATCGTGCCGCTCAAGGATGAAAACCGCGCCATCGCCGTGCTGGGTCTGCGCAAACTCAATTCCTTCGAGCCCCGCCCCGGTATCCGCGCCCTCATCGACGCGTCCGGGCTTACCGGAAAGGAGATCACCGCGGGCAATGTGTCCTTCCAGTTGACGCCGCGGCTCAATGCCAGCGGACGGCTGGGCGATGCCATGCGGGCGTATGATCTGCTCACATCCTACGACCGTGATCTGTGCGCGAAACTGGCGGAGGAACTCAACGAGGAGAACCTGCGCCGCAAGGATCTGGAAAACGCCGCCATCGACGAGGCGGAGGCATACCTCAGGGACTTTGATTTCGTCCGCAGGCGCGTCATCATCGTGGAGGGCGAAAACTGGAACAGCGGCGTCATCGGTCTTGCCGCGTCCAGATTGACCGAGAAATACCATTATCCGTCCGTGGTGCTGACCCGCGACGGGGATTACTATACCGGCTCCTGCCGCTCCATCGACGGCGTGGACATCCAGGAAGCGCTCACCCATGTGGGCTATCTCATGGAGCGTTTCGGCGGCCACAAGATGGCGGCGGGACTGAAACTGAAAAGCGAAAATCTGCCGGAATTCAAAGAAAAACTCAACGGTTATTTCCTGTCCGCCTATGACGGCAGTCTGTGGATCCCGACCGCGGAATATGATGCCGAAGTCGATCCCGGCGACCTGACCGTGGAACTTGTGACCCTCATCGACAGCCTCGCGCCCACCGGCTGCGGAAATCCCGGCGCGCTGTTCCTGTCCGGGGTGAATGTAATGTCCGCCTATCCCGTCGGAAAAGAAGGAGAACATCTGAAACTGACGATGAAGGCAGACGACGGCACGGTGCTTCCGGGCATCTGGTTCCGCCACGGCGCGGACGCGCCGAATCAGGGCAGCCGCGTGACGGCGCTTTATACGCCTTCGGTCAACACCTACATGGAACGCACGAATGTGCAGGCGGAGATGAAAAACCTCATCGTACTCACGCCCGGCGGCAGGGACAGCACCATAGGCGACCGCGAGGAGAGCGAATTCCTCTTCGAGCGCTGCGCCGCCTTCGGAAAACAGAGCGTGTGCAGGTCGGTTTCCGTACTGGATGCCGCCGCGGGTGCTTCCTCCATGGGCAGCCTCACCGTTGCCTTTGACAGGGAGAGCGCGGAGCAGGTGATGAAACGCGTTTCCTCGCGGATGGACTACTATACCGGCAACTATCCCGCGGACGCCCGCCCCTTCAATTCCGTCTGTGTCTGCCCGAAGGGCGAATGTGCCGGGAAGTACGATGATGTCTATTTCGCGGGTCTTCCCGAATGTCTTTGCGGAGGCGGAGCGTACCTTGGCGATATCCCGGTGAGCAAGCGCATTTCCGTACCCGACAAGGACGACCTGCGCAGCATCTACAAACTCCTGCACGCGAAAGGGGAGGGCACCTACAAAAACCGCCCGGACATCCTGATGCGCCTGCGCATCCCATCCTACTATAATGTGAAAACCGTGCTCGGCATCTGCGTGCTGGAGCACATGGGGCTCATCCGCATTTCCGCCGTGCCCAAGGGTATTTCCCTCACGGTCACGGATATGAAGGGCGTCAAATGTCCGCCCGAGGAGGATGCCCTGTTTACGGCACTGAACGCCTGAAAGGAGGCCGCCGTATGACCGAACAAATCATTCCCGTAAGTGACATTACGGCGAAAGTGCTCCGCTATCATCCCGGCGATGACATGAGCATCATCGAAAAAGCCTACAACTTTGCCATGGAGGCGCACAAGGACCAGCGGCGTATGAGCGGCGAGCCCTATTTCGTGCACCCCTGTCAGGTCGCGCTCATCCTTGCCGACATCATGATGGACCCGGCGACCATCGCCGCGGGACTGCTCCACGATGTCCTCGAGGATGTGGAAGGCATGACCTTTGAGGAGTTGGAAAAGCAGTTCGGCACCGATGTCGCCACCATGGTGGACGGCGTCACGAAACTGAACCGCCTCGACTTTTTCAGCAAGGAACAGCAGAAGGCGGAGTCCGTCCGCAAGATGATCTTCGCCATGGCGCGCGAGATCCGCGTGGTGCTCATCAAACTGGCCGACCGCCTGCACAACATGCGCACCCTCGACACCCAGAAGCCCAACCGCCGCGAGCCCATCGCGAAGGAAACGCTGGAGATCTACGCGCCCCTTGCCCATCGTCTCGGTGTATACAACATCAAGAGCGAACTGGAAGACCTGTCGCTCAAATACATCGCGCCCCTCGACTATCTCGCCATTAAGCAGAAGGTGGACGCGGACGCGGATGAGCAGCAGAAGTGGATCGAGGAGATCAAACAGGAACTTCGGAAAGCCCTGCCCGGAGAGGGCATCACGAAGTTCGAGATCAGCGGACGCATCAAGCATATCTATTCCATTTACCGCAAGATGAAGTCCCAGAACAAGAGTTTCGAGCAGATCATGGACCTGGTCGCCCTGCGCATCGTCGTGCCCGATCTGCGTGACTGCTACGCCGCGCTGGGTGTGGTGCACAGCATCTGGCAGCCCATGCCGGACCGCATCAAGGACTACATCAGTTCTCCGAAATACGGCATCTACCAGTCCCTGCATACCACCGTGCTGGGTCACGGACAAAGGGTGTTTGAGGTGCAGATCCGCACGGAAGAGATGCACCGCAACGCCGAATACGGCATCGCCGCCCACTGGCGCTACAAGGAAGGCCACGCCGCCGACGCACTGGACAGCAAACTCCAGTGGCTGCGCCGCATCGTAGACTGGTCGGGCGAGACGGGCGACGCCGCGGAATTCACCTCCTTCCTGCGCACGGACCTGTTCGCCGAGGAAGTGCTGGTGTTCACTCCCGCGGGCGATGTCATTTCCCTGCCCAAAGGTGCGACGCCCATCGACTTTGCCTACCGCATCCATTCCGCCGTGGGCAACCGCTGCGTGGGCGCCCGCATCGATAAGAAAATGATGCCTCTGTCCACGCCTCTGGTCAGCGGCAACATGGTGGAGATCATCACCTCTTCCGCCTCCAAGGGCCCGTCCCTCGACTGGCTGAACATCGTCAAAACGGGTGAAGCCCGCGCCAAGATCCGCGCGTTCCTCAAAAACGCCTCCAAGGACGAAAACCTTGCACGCGGACGCGACCTCATCGAAAAGGATCTGAAGCGCCTCGGCTACAACTTCAACCAGCTGTTCACATCCGAGTTTCTGGAGCCGCTGTTCAAGCGCAACTCCCTGACTTCGCTGGACGATCTGTATGTGACGGTCGGTTTCGGCGGACTTTCCTCCGTGCAGGTCATCAACCGCCTCGCGGACGAATACAAAAAGAAGCAGAAAACGGAGACGCCCGCCTTTACGGACATCCCCGAAACGCCGGTGCGCAAGACCACGACCCACTCCTGTGAGGGCGTGGAAGTGGAGGGCGACGCGGGCATGCTGGTCAAGTTCGCCCGCTGCTGCAATCCTCTGCCGGGTGACTCCATCGTGGGCTATGTGACCAAAGGACGCGGCGTTTCCATCCACCGCTCGGACTGCGTCAACATGATGGACGAGTCCATCGAACCCGGCCGCTTCGTGAAGGTCAACTGGGCAAATGAGACGCTGGGCGGCTACGAAGCGGAGATACAGGTCCGCGGCTACGACAAGACGGGCCTCATCGCCGACATCAGCAACCTGTTTGCGGGCATGGAGGTGCCCATCAGCGCCATCTCCGCCCGTTCCCTCAAAAACGGCACCAGCCAGATCAATCTGACCCTGTCCATCAAAAACACCGCGCAGCTGGACAAGGTCATCCGTCAACTGCAGAAGCGCAGCGATGTCATCGAAGTATTCAGAACCGGCATGTAAAAAGGAGTCAAAATGCGGGCAGTCGTACAGAGAGTATCTTATTCCAAAGTCACCGTGGACGGCGAAGTGACGGGCAGCATCGAAAAAGGCTACATGGTGCTGCTGGGCGTCATGGAAGGCGACACGGACGAGGACGCCTCCTATATCATCAAGAAGATCGCGGGCCTGCGCGTGTTCGAGGACGCGGAGGAGAAAATGAACCTGTCCGTCTCCGATGTGGGCGGAAAGGTGCTGCTGGTCAGCCAGTTCACCCTCGCGGGCGACGCGCGCCACGGCAACCGTCCCTCCTTCTCGGACGCCGCCCGTCCGGAGATCGCCGAGCCTTTCTGCGAAAAGGTGAAGGCGGGCCTCATGGAAAAGGGCATTCCCGTGGAAACGGGCCGTTTCCGCACCCACATGGAAGTGGAACTGCTGAACGACGGCCCCGTGACGATTTTGCTCGACAGCAGAAAGACATTCTGACATGCGGGTTTATGCAAGAGAAATCGGTCCCCTCGCGGCGAACTGCTATATCGCCGTCATGGACAAGGCGGCTTTCCTCATCGATCCCGGCGACGGCATAAAGGAACTCAGTGATTTCATCGCCGAAACGGGTGAGAAAATCGATTATATCCTCGTGACGCACGGTCATTTCGACCATATGCTGGGCGCGGCGCATGTAAAGAAAGTTACGGGCGCACGGCTCCTGATCAGCAAAAAAGACGCCCCGAGCCTCACCGACGAAAACACCGCCATGGTGCTGCGCGGCTGCTCCGAAACGCCGTTTACGCCCGTTTCCCCGGACGCGCTGTATGAGGACGCGGAGGAGGAACTCGCCTCTCTCGGCGTCAAAATCCTGCCCTGTCCCGGTCATACGGAGGGCGGTGCCGGCATCCTGTTTGAAGAAGAAAAGGTCATTTTCACGGGGGACACTCTGTTTTTCAGAGGCTTCGGCCGCACGGATTTTCCCGGCGGCAGCATGAATCTACTCATCGAAAGCATCCGCATGCTCCTCCGCCTGCCGCCCGGGACCATGGTCTATCCGGGTCACGGGGAAAGCGGAACAATGGAAGAAATCAAACGAGGTTATTACAGATGACAAGCGTCCGTCTTACAACGAATCTTGACTGGCTCGCGCCGGAACTCTGCGATGTGATCCGCCTGTTCATGGGCGATGTGCCCATCAGCGCGGAGGAGGGTGAACTCACCGTCAGCCATACCCACGCGGAAGTGAACGGCAGGTGGATCGAGACTGCGGCCGACGGCGCGCGCACCTTCATTGCGGAAGCGGACGCCGTGCACGGGGGACTCATCGAAAAGCGGGTTTTGAAACGCGCCGCAAAGACCGCCGTGTTCAAACTGATGTGCGACATCCATTCCTTCTGTCCGCCGTGGGGCAGCCTCACGGGCATCCGTCCCACTCGCCTCATGTATGAGTCGATGGAGGAAGGGATGACGGAAGAGCAGGCGGCAAAGCGCCTCGAGACGGAGTTTTTCGTTTCCCACGAAAAAGCCGAACTGCTCCGCGAGATCATCGAAATGCAGAAGGGCTTCATCTTCCCTCCGGAGGACACTTTCGACCTGTATATCGGCATCCCGTTCTGTGTGACCCGCTGCGCTTACTGTTCCTTTGCTTCGGGCGAGATCGGGGACGGCCGGCTCACCGAGCCCTATACGAACGCCCTCATTCATGAAATCAGAAAGAGCGCGGAACTGATGCGCGAACTGGGTCTCCATCTGCGCGCGGGCTACATGGGCGGCGGAACGCCCACCGCCATCTCCGCGGATCAGATGGACCGCATCCTGACTGCGGCGCGGGAGTGTTTTCCCGGCGCTGTCGAGTGGACCGTGGAAGCGGGACGCCCCGACACCATCACGAATGAAAAACTCGATGTGCTGATCAAGCACGGCATCGAGCGCATTTCGGTCAATCCCCAGACCTTCTCGGATGCGACCCTGCACGCCATCGGAAGAGCGCACAGCGCGGAAGATACCCTGCGTGCCTATGCGCTCGCCCGCGAGAAGGGCTTTCACCACATCAACATGGACATCATCGCCGCCCTGCCCGGGGAGGACATCGCGGCTTTTGAAAAGACCGTGGACAAGTGCATCGAACTGTCACCCGAGTCCATCACGGTCCATTCTCTTGCCATCAAGCGGTCGAGCCGTCTCCACGAGCAGTTGACCGTGGCGGGGGACAGCCATTGCCAGGCGAACGCCGCCGACGCGGACCGCATGATCCGCATGGCGCGGGAGAAACTGCATGACGGCGGCTGGCATCCCTATTACCTGTACCGTCAGAAGTACATGGCGGGCAATCTGGAAAATGTTGGCTACGCGAAGAAAGGCTACGCCTGCCTGTACAACATCGGCAATATGGAAGAGACCGCCAAGGTGCTCGCCCTCGGCGCGGGTGCCATCACCAAATGGGTCTTTGACCGCGAGAGACGCATCGAGCGCGCGCCGAACCTGCGCAACATCGAGGAGTACATTGCCCGCGTGGACGAGATGTGCGAGCGCAAGCGCAAGGTCATTCTGGAGGACGACAAATGAAAAAACAGCTGCTTCTCTGCCTTATGGCGTGTTTGCTCATCCTGCTCACCGCCTGCGGCACCGTCATCGTGAATCCTTATGAGGACATCCCGAAACCCGTGGCGACCATCACCATGGATGACGGCGGTGTGATGCGCTTTACGCTGGACCCGGCGAGCGCGCCAAACACCTGCAGCAACTTCATTTCTCTCGCCAATTCCGGTTACTATGACGGGATGAAAATTGACTATGTGTATCCGACCTACTACCTGCGCGGCGGCGATCCGCTGGGCGACGGCACGGGCGGCCCGGACTACACCATCGACGGCGAGTTCAAAAGCAACGGCTTCCGGTACAATAACCTTTCCCACAGCCGCGGCACCATCTCCATGTGCCGCCTGCCGGAGGACAACAACAGCGCGGGCAGCCAGTTCTTCATCATGCTCTCCTCCCATAGCGAGTATAACGGAGACTACGCCGCTTTCGGCTGGATCGAGAAGAACGACACCGCCAGTTTCAAGGTGCTGGACGGTCTCGCGTCCGCGGTCCTCGACAACAGTTACCGCCCGCTCCTGCGCGAAACCATCCTCTCCATCCGTGTGGACACCAAGGGGTATATCTACGAAGTGGTGAAGCACGGGGAAGAAGCGCCGGCGGATGAAATAGCGGAATAAGGAACAAAAAAGCGGAGGGCTTTGCAAATGCAAAGCCCTCCGCTTTTCTATGTGGGTCAGCCTTTTCCCAGTTTCTTATTCTTGTCGAACGCCGCTCTGACCGCACCCGAGACCGCGCCGCGGAAGCCTTTGTCTTCCAGTTCCAGCACGCCCTCGATGGTGCTGCCGCCGGGGGAGCAGACTTCGTCTTTCAGTTGTCCCGGATGTTTTCCGGATGTCTCACACAGTTTCGCCGCGCCTTCCAGCGTGAGGCAGGCCAGTTTCATGGCGTCTCCGCGCTTGAGCCCGCAGGCGACCGCGCCGTCCGCGAGGGCTTCGATGAACTGATACACAAAGGCGGGACCGCAGCCGGATAGGGCGCAGGCGGCGTCCATGTGAGGCTCGTCCATGGGGATGAGTTCGCCGCAGAAGCGCATGTCGGTCAGGATCTCGTCCATGGCATTGTCGGTGACCGTGTCATTTTTGCAGTACAGCACCACGCCTTTTCCCACGCTCACGGGGGTGTTGGGCATGATGCGCACCACGGGATAATCGCTGTCCAGCTGCTCCGTGATGGTCTTGATCTCAATGCCCGCCGCCATGGAAATCAGCACGGGTCTCCTTGACAGGAGGATGCCGCGCAGGTCGGAAAGGACGCCGCGGATCATGTGGGGCTTGACGCCCAGAAACAGATAATCGCACTGCTCGGCCGCCTCGGTGTTGCTGCCGCTTTCCACATTCAGTTCCGCCGCCAGTTGCAGGGCGGTGATGCCGTTGGATGAGGTGAGCAGGATGTCGTCCATGCCCTGCGACATGGCCTTTGCGATGGCACCGCCCATGTTTCCGCAGCCGATGAATCCGTATTTCATGTGTTGCCTCCTATCTGATGTGCCCGTCACCGCGCACGATGTACTTGTAGGTGGTCAGTTCTTTAAGCCCCATGGGACCCCTCGCGTGGAGTTTCTGGGTGGAAATGCCCATTTCGCAGCCGTAGCCGAACTCGCCGCCGTCGGTGAAGCGGGTGGACGCGTTCACATACACCGCCGCGCTGTCGATGCGGGAAGTGAAGTACGCCGCGGCGCTTTCGTCTTTTGTGAGGATGGCTTCGCTGTGTCCCGTGGAGTGGGTATTGATGTGGGCGACCGCTTCCTCCACACCGCCCACGATCTTCACCGCGAGGATGTAGTCGAGGAATTCCGTGTCGAAATCGGCGGGGGAGGCAGGTGTGCCGTCAATGACCGATGCGGCTTCCGCGTCAAGACGCAGTTCCACGGCCTGTTTGCCCGCGGCGGTCCTGTCATCCACGAGGCGCTTTTTCACCATGGGCAGGAAGGCTCCCGCGACCGCTCTGTCCACCAGCAGCACTTCCTCGGCGTTGCACACGCCCGGGCGGCTGGTCTTCGCGTTTTCGATGATATTGATCGCCTTCTCAAGGTCGGCGGTTTGTTCGGCATAGATATGGCAGATGCCCGTTCCCGTGGCGATGACGGGCACGGTGGCGTTCTTGACGCAGCTGTTGATGAGTCCCGCGCCGCCTCTCGGGATGAGCAGGTCCACAAAGCCGTTCGCGGTCATGAGCGCCGTTGCTCCGTCACGGGAGGTGTCGTTGACGAGGTTAATGAGGTTTTCGTTGATACCGCATTTTTTGAGCCCTTCCCGTAGGGCATCCACGATGGCAGTCGCGGATTGATAGGCGTCCCTGCCCGTGCGCAGGATGCACACATTGCCGCTTTTGAGGGTCAGCGCCGCGGCGTCCGCAGTCACATTGGGACGGCTCTCATAGATGATGGCGATGACGCCGATGGGTACGGACACCTTGTCGATCCGAAGCCCGTCTTCCCGGGTATGGCTTTCGATGCGTTTCCCGGTGGGGTCGGGGAGGGACGCCACCTGAAGCAGCCCGTCCGCCATGGCGGAAACGCGCTTTTCATTCAGCATCAGCCTGTCCATGAGGGGCGCGGAAAGGATGCCTTCCGCGTTCTTCATGTCGATATGATTGGCGGAAAGGATGTCCGCGGTATGGGAAATGAGGCTCTCCGCCATAATGCGCAGCGCTTCGTTCTTCTTTTCTTCGGTCAGCACCGCGGCGTCGGTTTTCGCGGATCTTGCCCGCGCAAGCAGTTCCTCAAGCATGGATGAACCTCGTTCCGACGGGCTTTCCGTCGATGATGTCGTAGAGTCTCCCGGGTTTGTCGCCATTGCAGATCACCATGTCGCAGCCGCATTCCATACAGGTCTTCGCGGCGCGCAGTTTCGTTACCATGCCGCCCGTGCCGAGGGCGGAGCCGCTGCCGTCTGCCAGCGACATGAGTTCGTCCGTCACCTCTGTCACTTTTTCGATGAGGGTGGCGGTTTTGTCCGTGCGGGGGTTGGCGGTATAGAGTCCGTCGATGTCGGAAAGGAGGATGAGCAGGTCCGCGCCCACGCTCTTTGCCACGATGGCGGATAGGGTGTCGTTGTCGCCGATGACGATCTCATCGGTGGCGACGGTATCGTTTTCGTTGATGATGGGGATGGCGCCCATCTGCAGCAGCCGCTCCAGCGTTCCCGTGAAATTCCCTCGGTGCTGTTCGCTGTCCACATCCGCGCCGGTGATGAGCAGCTGGGCGACGGTGTGGTTGTATTCGCCGAAGAGTTTATCGTAGGTGTACATCAGTTCGCACTGTCCCACGGCGGCGCAGGCCTGCTTGCCGCGGATGTCGGTGGGGCGGGAAGAAAGACCCAGTTTGCCCACGCCCATGCCGATGGCGCCGGAGGAAACGATGATGACTTCGTTTCCGGCGTTTTTGATATCGCTCAATACTTTGCAGATTTCCTCGGTCCTGCGGATGTTGAGGTGTCCCGAAGGATGAGCCAGCGTGCTCGTTCCGATTTTGATGACTGTGCGCATACACTTCTCCAATATATTGATGATGAGATTATAGCACATTTTTTCCGCCTTTTCTACCCATGCGGCGGAAATTTATTGCAAAAACCTATGGGAAATGCTATAATACGGAAAATGATTTTGAGGAGGATTGACTGCGATGCTCATCAGACAGCAGGCTTTTACCGGCGACCAAAGCAAAAAGATGTTGAAAGGCGGTCTCCATTGCCATACCACCCGCTCGGACGGCAGATGCACGCCCGAGGAGACCATCCGCCTACATGCGGAAAACGGTTATGATTTTCTGGCGCTGACCGATCACAGATTTTATAATTTTGCGAACTACGCGCCCGAAACCGGTGTGCTCATCATCCCCGGCATGGAAATCGACGCCAATATTCCCAACAACAGCGGCATGTGTTTCCACACCGTGTCCCTGGGTCCCGACGAGAGCAAAAACGGCTTCAAGCAGGACGAGCGCGTGGATTCCGCCCGCGTGGAATCCTGGAAGGAATTCCAGCCCATGGTGGACAATCTGAAGACGCACAACAACATCGCCTTCTACTGCCATCCCGACTGGTCCCGCACCCCCGCCCGCACCTTTGAGAACCTCGAAGGCTACTTCGCCATGGAAATCTGGAACAGCGGCTGCG
>JAZLLT010000098.1:0-16836 GCA_045598325.1 Clostridia bacterium
TGATCCGGCGATGGAAAACCGTTTCCGTGTGTTCTTTATTCAGAACTATGATTGCTCGTATGCGGAAAAACTGATTCCGGCGGCGGATATTTCAGAGCAGATTTCCCCGGCGGGTACGGAAGCGAGCGGTACGAGCAACATGAAGTTCATGCTGAACGGCGCGGTGACCGTCGGCACCTACGACGGCGCCAACATCGAGATCGCGCAGGCGGCGGGGGAGGAGAATGAGATCATCTTCGGCGCCCGCATCGATGAGATCAAGGCAATCCGCGACACCTACCGTCCCCGCGATATCTATGAGAGCGATGCGCGCGTGAAGCGGGCCGTGGACTCCCTGACGGACGCGGGCTTCCCCGATGAGGACGGCTTCCTTGCCGAACTCAAGACCTCGCTCCTGGACGGCGCGTCCTGGCATAAGCCGGACCACTATTTCCTGCTCAAGGACTTCGAGTCCTATCGCGAAGCCCGCCTGAAGGCAAACGCGCTTTATGGAAAAGAGAAGGAAAAATTCGACCGGATGTGCCTGAATAACATCCTCTCCGCGGGCATTTTCTCGTCCGACCGCACCATCCGCCAGTACGCGGAGGAGATCTGGCACATCGAACCGATGAAGTAAACATCACTTCATCACCTGCTTTCACCGAAAATTTCCCACGGGGAAGCAAGACCCCCTTGCCTTCTCCGTTCCCTCTTGCCTTTCCCCACGGGGCGCGAAGCGCGGTTCGGTAGTGAATGAATGCCCGGTGGGCATTCAGAGCCGAACCGGGACCGAGCCCGCAGGCGGCGGATGAGGGCTTATCCCCACTCATCACTTACGAAGTAAAGGAATCACATGATACACGGCAATATACAGGGCATCCGCGAAAGCACCCTGAAAGAAATGGAGAAACTGTACGACATCGAGTTCGACCGCAGTTTCTTCCTGCCCGACAGGCTGCTTTCCCTCCTCGTGGGCTTCACCGACCAGTTGAACCGCGAGTTCCTGGTCTATCTCGACCGCAACGGCGAAGTGCTGGAAGTAGCGGTGGGTTCCATCTCGCAGGTGGGACTGACCGAAATGTCCCTCCGCCGCAACTTTGACCGCCTCACGGGCTTCCGCTGTATCCATACCCATCCCGGCGGAAACGCGAACCTGAGCAGCGTGGACCTGCAGGCACTGCGGCTTTTGCGCTTTGACTCCATGGTCGCCATAGGCGTGGACAAGGGCATCTGTACGGGCATCAGCGCGGCGTTCCTGGGCGAAATCGAGTACAGCCAACTCTCCATCTCGGTGCTGGGACCGGTCAAGCCCGGACGCATCCCCCAGCACGCGTGGCTCAAGGAAATCGAACTTTCCGAAGAGCGGGTCGAAAAGGCCATCGCGCAGGGCGGCATCGTCGAGAACGCGGAAAAGGTCATGCTCATTTCCGTGGACAGCGAAGATTCGCTGGACGAACTGGCGGGCCTCGCGGACACCGCGGGCGCAGTCATCGTGAGCCGCGTGCTTCAGAGACTGTCCCATCCCGACCCCGCCATGTTCATCGGCAGCGGCAAGGCGCAGGAACTGGCGCTCACCTGCCAGACGCTTCAGGTGGACCTCGCCATTCTGGACGGCGAACTGACCGGCGCCCAGCAGAGGAACCTCGAAAACGCACTGGGCGTGCGCGTCGTGGACCGTACCAGCCTCATCCTCGATATTTTCGCCTCCCGCGCCAAGACGGCGGAAGGCAAACTGCAGGTGGAACTGGCGCAGCTCAAATACCGCCTGCCCCGTCTGCAGGGCTCTTCCACAGCGCTGTCACGCTTGGGCGGCGGCATCGGCACCCGCGGTCCCGGCGAGACCCGTCTGGAAGTGGACCGCAGACATATCCGCAGCCGCATAGACGAACTGACGGAGCAACTGAACGAACTCAAAAAGCAGCGCGATCTGCGCAGGAGCCGCAGGAGCAAGAACGAGACCGTGACCGTGGCGCTGGTCGGCTACACCAACGCGGGCAAGAGCACCCTGCTCAACGCCCTTTCCGGCTCGGATGTGCTGGTCGAAGACAAACTTTTCGCAACCCTCGATCCGGTGACCCGCGAAGTGCAACTGCCCGAAAACCGCACATGCAATCTGGTCGACACGGTCGGATTCATCGATAAACTGCCCCATTCGCTGGTCGAGGCGTTCAAAAGCACGCTGGAGGAAGCAGTCTACGCGGATCTCCTCGTGGTGGTCTCGGACATCTCCTCGCCTTTCTTCCGCCGGCAGCGGGACACGGTGGAGCAGGTGCTCACGGAACTCGGGGCGGGGGACAAGCCCGTCATCGAGGCACTCAACAAGTGCGACAAGATCGACACCTCCCTCGTGGTGGAACCCAAGGATTCCATTCTCATTTCCGCCTCCGAAGGCATCGGGCTTGACCGCCTGAGGGCCGCCATTTCCGAGGGCATCGGTTCTCTCCGCCACAAGGTGGAGATCCTCGTGCCCTACCATAAAGGAAGCGTGCTTTCCATGATCCACAAGTACGGTCAGGTGGAGAGCGAGGAATATACCGCCGAAGGCACCGCCGTCACCTGCTGCATGGACAGCGTGCTCGCCGCCCGCGTGAAGAAAGAACTGGAAGCGTGATGGGAAACATGCTTTCCTATTTAAAAGAATACGGGGACAGGACTTTTTCCGAATTGCCCTTTACGCCCGTAGACAACCTCATCCTCTCCCAACTGGCCTACTGCGGATTCGAGCAGGCGGAACTGCCCTGCCCGCTTCACAGGCTCCCGGGGAAAGTGACCTGCGGCGTCCTTTCCGATGAGAACGGAGAACTGTTCCGCCTCGCCGCGGAATCGAAGCGCTTCCGCGAGACCATCCCGCTTCTGTATGTCAGCGAACTGGATGAAGGGCTCATCAAGCAGTTTTCCGCCGTCACCTTCCTGCTGACCGACGGGAGCGCCTACGCGGCGTTCCGCGGCACCGACTCCACACTCATCGGTTGGAGAGAGGATTTCATGCTCTCCTTCGAGTGTCCCGTGCCCGCCCAGAGGCGCGCCGCGCGGTATCTCACGGAAGTGTCATCGGTCCTGTCCTGCCGCCTGCGCGCGGGCGGACACAGCAAGGGCGGAAACCTTGCCATGTATGCCGCGGCGTTCTCAAGCGAAGAGACCCGTAGAAACCTCATCGCGGTCTACAGCAATGACGGTCCGGGATTCGGGCGGGAAGTCCTCGAAAGCGAAGGCTTCAGGCGCATCCTGCCTCTCTGCCGCAGGTATGTTCCGGAGACTTCCGTCATCGGCATGCTGCTGGACAACGATGCCGCCTGTACGGTCGTCGCGTCCGATGCCGCCGGTCTCAATCAGCACAATCCCTATTCGTGGAAGACGGAGGGGACGGATTTCGTCAGGAAAGACGGTCCGGACACGGCGGGCACTTTCATCAGCGGTTCCCTGCGCGGCTGGCTTTCACGGATGGACGGCGAAAAGCGTCGGTTTCTGACGGACACTCTGTTCGATATCCTCGAGGGAAGCGGCGCGAAGACCCTGCGCGAACTGCGCACCGATCCTTTGGCGATCGTCAAAGCGCTGGCCGCCGCCGGAAAACTGTGCGCGGAGGACAGGCAGGAGATGCTCTCTCTTGTCAAAGCGCTTGTCCTTTCCGCCGCGGAAAGCGGTGAAAAAACGGTCCGCGGGAAGCTGGACGGCGTCGGGGAAGACGCGGAAAGCCTGATCAAGCGTCTCCTGACGGGAGACAAATAATCAAAAAATGACGGATGAACATTGTCATCCGTCATTTTTGCAGTTACATTTGTCCGGGGATATGTCAATCTGAATAATGAAAAACAGCGGAGACCAAATTGACCAAAATGGGAATTTTATCAAAGAAAATATTGACAAAAATAGCAAAATTGGATAAAATATTAGTGTGACCGTGCCATTGAGCACGAGATTTTTATGGAGGAATGACACCATGAAGAAACTGCTTTGCCTGGTTCTTGCTCTTGCTATGGTCGCGATGACTCTGTGCATTGCAACCGCAGAAGAAGAGAAGAAGTATGACCTGCAGGGAATGACCGTTAAGGTCCGCAACTGGGACAGCCCCAACCCCTACGCCGAGGATTGCGCCGAGGTCGATAAGGAAAAGTGGCTCCCCATCTACGAAGCCGCAAAGGCTAAGTACAACTGTGAGTTCTCTTTCTATGAGCCCACCGTAGAATACGATGAGTTCACTACCGAGTGGCTCCAGTCCATCGCAGGCGGCTCTCCCGTCTGGCACATCACCAACAACTTCTCCGCTATGTGGCTGCTCACCATGTGCGCCAACGGCGGACTGGAAGACATCTCCAAGGCTCTCGAGACCCTCGAGATCCCCGCTCCCTTCAAGAAGACCGTTTCTGCCGGTGACGGCGTTTACGGCTTTGTGACCGGCTATCAGGGAACTGAAGGTCTGGTCTACAACCGCGCGATGATCGACGAAGCCGGTATGGAAATGACCCCCGGTGAGATGTTCATGGCCGGCAAGTGGTCCTACAATGACTTCTATGAGTACATGGTAGAACTGCAGAGCAAACTGCCCGAAGGCACCTATGCCTTCTTCATCGATCCCAACTACTGGCAGATCTTCGCTTCCGCTGCCAACGGCACCCAGCATGTTGACAACGAACTGAATGTGACCATGACCTCCGATGCTTACATCGAGACCATGGAGTTCCTCCAGAAACTGTGGAATGCCGGCGTATGCCGTATGCCCGACACCACCGAAGACGGCGGCTATGACGAGTGGTCCACTCCTTCCCGCACCTTCGATATGGGCGTTGAAGTTGCCATGACCCACCGCGCCGGCTGGCAGTACGGCGGCATGAACAACAACGGCGTCGACTGGGGCTTCGTACCCTATCCCTGGGGCAGCAATGTCACCTGCGAAGGCGACTACACCACCCTGTCCGACACCTACCGTTCCGCTTTCTATGATTACGGCTGCATGGGCAACATCCTGGCCGGCGTAGAGAACGACTTCCCCGGCATCGAGAAGGATTACCTCCTCGAGGCTCTGACCAACCTGTGCTACGATCTGTTCGTGGATGCTGACAAGCAGGCTGAACTGGCCGCTGAAGCAGCAGGCGCCGACGCCGAGAAGGAACTCGAACTCGGTTCCTACAACTACATGGAAGACGCTATCATTTACGACTTCGTGAAGCAGCGCACCGTGTACAACAACTCCTCCACCATCGGCGGCTTCATCCGTGTAGACTACATGGACGATCCCGACATCAAGGACGCCTCCTTCTCCAAGACCGTTGAGTACGCCGTGTATAAGAATCTTCCCATGCGCGCCGTCCTCGAGGCCATTGCTCCCCAGGTTGAGGCCGATCTGATCGACGCAGGTCTGAAGAAGTAATTCTCAAGACTTGAACGCTTTGTCTCCGGGCGCGCACGCGCCCGGAGATATTGTCTAAATTATCGTATCCGTTTTCATGCGCCCGCGGGGCGCGGACGCGTGAAATGGGACACGAAAATACGATACGGAGAAACGAAAATGAAAACGAAACTGACCGGGATCATCCTGCTGGCGCTTGCGGTGATGCTCGCCTGCTCCGCTTTCTGCGAGAGCGGGTATGATGCGTATCTGAACAGTACAGCGGGTAATTCTGCCAAGGAGGAGATCGTTATTGCGGGCGATGACTATTCCGCCATCCAAATGGACGGAACGGACACGCTCGAAGACGGCTCTTTCTACACGACCGCATCCGGCTGGGTGGAGTATACGGTCGATGTGCCCGAGCGGGCTTCCTACTGCGTGGAGATCACCTATTTCCCCGGAAAGGGCACCGGCGCCGACATCCAGAGAACGCTTCTGGTGAACGGTGTCCTGCCTTATGAGGAGGCGGCGTCCATCTCCTTCTCCCGCATGTGGAACGATAAGAGCAGGGACTACAAGACCGTAGAGGGCAACCAGCCCTTTCCGTCCCAGGTGGAGACGCCCGAGTGGCGCGCCGTCTATCTCTCCGACGCGGACGGCTACATCCTCGAGCCGCTGGTGTTTGAACTCAATGAAGGGGAGAACACCCTGCGCTTCGTCTCCGTGCGCGAGGATATGTATATCCGCGAGATCAAACTCACACCCGTTGTCAAATTCGTTTCTTACGACACCTATCTGCGCAGCGCGCTGGATGAAGGGCTGACCTGTTATTCCGGCGAGGCAATCAAACTGCAGGCGGAGGACACCGCGGCAAAGAGCGGCCCCTCCTTCTATCCGCTCAATGACCGCACTTCGCCTCTTTCCGAGCCGTATCACTACAGCAACATCACCCTCAACATGATCGGCGGTTCCGCATGGAACGAGCCGGGCGAGTGGCTGAGCTGGGATGTGGAAGTGCCCGAAGACGGACTGTACCTCATCGGCTTCCGCTTTAAGCAGTCGGACCTGCGCGGTCTTTACGCCACAAGAAAACTGACCGTGAACGGGGAAGTGCCCTTCGCGGAAGCGGACGACCTGCGCTTCTACTACGGAAACGACTGGCAGTTCGGCTGTCTGGGTGAATATGACACCGAGGGCGAACTTGTCCGCGAATATTGGATCAGACTCGGCAAAGGCACGAACCGCATCGCCATGGAGGTCTCGCTGGGCGCTCTGGGCGACATCCTCACCGACCTCAACGAAGTGACCAATGACCTCAATGGTCTTTACCGCCGCATTGTCGCCATCACGGGCTCCAGCCCCGACGCGTACCGCGACTACCAGTTGTTCACCCGCCTCCCCGGTCTGGACGAGGAACTGATTGCCTGCAAAGAGCGTGTCGAGGACATCCTTGCCCGCCTGACGGCGCTCACCGGCGGCAACTCCGAGCGCACCGCGGGCATGACGAGACTCATCGCCATGATCGACAAACTGGCGTCCGATGAGACCAAAGTGGTCAAGCAGCTTTCCGCCTTCAAGGAGTGCATCACCTCCATGGGCAAATCCGTGCTGGACCTTGCCGACCAGCCCCTGAAACTGGATTATCTCATCGTATACGGCGACAAGGACATGGAAGTCAAGGCGGATGCCGGTTTCTTCGGCGGCGCGTGGCATTCCATCCGCGCCTTCATCGGCTCCTTCACCAACGACTACAATGTTTCCGTTTCCGCCGTGGATGACGAGTCCGCGTCCATCGATGTGTGGCTGTCCACCGGCCGCGACCAGTTCGATGTCATCCGCCGCCTGATCAACGAATCCTTTGAGCCCGCCTACGGCATCAAGGTGAACCTGAAACTGATCGGCGCGGATGTGGTGCTTCCCGCCACCGCCACGGGCAACGGCCCCGATGTGGCCATCCAGATCGCCAACAGCGCGCCCGTGAACTTCGCCTTCCGCGACGCGGCGTACGACCTCAAACAGTTCCCCGACTACGAAGAGGTCGCCGCCAGCTTCCTTGCCGCCGCGCTCCTTTCCGGCGAATATGAGGGCGGCATGTACGGTCTGCCTGACCAGATGAGTTATCCCGTGATGTTCGTGCGCACGGACATCCTTGAGCAGCTGGGCCTTGAAATCCCCGAAACCTGGGAAGACCTCATCGAGATGATCCCTATCCTCGAAAAGAACAACATGGAGATCTACCTCGACACCAACCCCATTTCCACACTGGGCGCCGCCCTCTCCATGGGCAACAGCCGCGCTATCAATACCGTGTTCCTGTCGCTGCTGTATCAGGCGGGCGGCGACATCTACACGGAGGACGGCAGGAAGACCGCCTTTGACAGTCTCGCCGCCAACAGCACCTTCAAGACCTGGACCAAGTTCTACACCCAGCACAACTTCCCGCAGGACATCGACTTCACCACCCGCTTCCGTATCGGCGAAGTGCCCGTTGGTATCGTGGACCTGGGTTCCTACAACACTCTCATGGTCTCCGCACCCGAGATCCGCGGAAACTGGACCATCGCCCGCGTGCCCGGCACCGTGCAGGAAGACGGCAGCGTGAATCACGATACGCCCTGCGTCACTTCTGCCGCCATGATCATCAAAAACATGGCGGAAATGAACGGCACGGTGGACGAGTCGTGGGAGTTCCTCAAGTGGTGGACGAATGCCGAGACCCAGACTGCCTACGCCCGCGAAATGGAGGCCGTCCTCGGTACGGCGGGCCGCTACCTCGTGGCGAACATGGAAAGTTATGAAAACGCCGTGTGGCCCGAGATCATGCAGGACACCATCAAATCCGTGGTGGGCGACCTGCACGGCATCCCGCAGGTGCCCGGCGGATACATCACCGGCCGCTACATCTACAACGCCTTCATCACCGTCATCACGGAATACGAGAATGCGGCGGACACCCTGTTCGAGTACAACGAGATGATCGACAAGGAAATCACCAAGAAGCGCGAGGAATTCGGGCTTCCGGTTGCAGAATAAAGGAGGGGAGGGAAGACAATGACCAACGCGAAAACCATGACGAAGCGGCAGTACACATGGTATCTGATGAAAAAGAACCGTTCGATGTACGCAATGGTCGCGCCGTTTATGCTGTTCTTCTTCGTGTTCACCGTGCTGCCCGTGGGCATTTCGGTGTACCTGAGTTTCACGGAGTACAATGTGCTGCAGAGCGCGCACTTCGTGGGTTTCAAAAACTACATCACGCTCCTCCTCGATGACGCCATCTTCCTGACCGCAGTCAAGAACACCTTCCTGCTGGCACTCATCATCGGCCCCTTCGGCTACATTTTCTCTTTCCTCATGGCGTGGCTCATCAACGAACTGCCCCGCACCCTGCGCACCATCCTGACCGTCATTTTCTACGCGCCCTCCATCTCGGGCAACGCCTATGTGGTGTTCACCCAGCTGTTCTCCGGCGACCCCTACGGCTTTGTGAACGCCCGCCTCATCAACTGGGGCATCATCACGGAACCCATCCTGTGGCTCAAGGACAGCCAGTACATGATGGCGGTCGTCATCCTCGTCTCCCTGTGGATGAGCCTCGGCGTCGGCTTCCTTTCCTTCATCGCCGGTCTTCAGGGCGTTGACCGCGCCCAGTACGAGGCGGCGGAAGTGGACGGCGTCAAGAACCGCTGGCAGGAACTGTGGTATGTGACCCTGCCCAACATGAAGCCCCAGCTGCTCTTCGGCGCGGTCATGTCCATCACCAACTCTCTGGCGGTCGCGGATGTGACGGTGGCGCTCAACGGCTTCCCGTCCACCAACTACGCGACGCACACGATCATCAACCACCTGAACGACTACGGAATCATCCGTCTGGAGATGGGCTATGCCTGCGCCATCGCAGTGCTGCTGTTCTTCATCATGATGTTCTTGAATGTGGTCATCCAGAAGTGGCTGGGAAAGGTGGGAACCTGATATGGCACACGAAAAGAAAGAAAAGATCCGTTCCCTCAAGTATTCCCACACCGCCATCGGTCGTTTCCTCACCAACAAGCGCAGCAACCGCACCGTGCGCGGCAGCGTCATGCTGCTTCTGTCCCTGTTCATCTTCGCGCTCATCTCCCTGTTCCCCGTGGTATTCATGGTGAGCAACGCGTTCAAGCCCATCAACGAACTGTTCATTTTCCCGCCGCGGCTGTTCGTCATTCAGCCCACGGGCGACAACTTCGCCGATCTGTTCACCATTCTGGCGGACAGCCTTGTGCCCTTCCTGCGCTACCTGTTCAACACGCTGTTCATCGTGCTGGTGGGCTGCTTCGGACACATCGCCCTTGCCTCCATGGCGGCGTTCCCGCTTTCCAAGTTCAAATTCCCGGGCAGTGAACTCATGAGCAGGGTCATCGTGTACAGCCTCATGTTCGCTTCCTCTGTGACCGCCGTTCCCACCTACATGATCATGAGTCGTCTGGGCCTCATCGACACTTACTGGGCGGTCATCTTCCCGGCGTTCAGTTTGCCCCTCGGCCTCTTCCTCATGAAGAACTTCATGGAGCAGGTGCCCATGGCTCTTGTGGACGCGGCGTCCATCGACGGCTGCACCTACTTCGGAATGCTCTGGAAGATCATCATGCCCGCGGTCAAGCCCGCGTGGATCACCCTGTTCATCGTGTCCTTCCAGAATCTCTGGGGCAACGCGGCAGGCAACTTCATCTACACCGAAGCCCGTAAGCCTCTGGCGGCCATGCTGCAGAACCTGTCCGGTTCCGGCGTCGCCCGTACGGGTGTGGTGGCGGCCAGCGCGCTGTTCATGTTCATCATCCCCGTCATCACCTTCATCATTTCCCAGTCCAATGTCATCGAGACAATGGCGACTTCGGGCATCAAGGAATAAGGAGGCGGAATTATGAAAAAGATTTTTGCGTTCCTGCTCCTTGCCGCATATCTGATGATGTGCGTCCCGACTGCCTTTGCCATCGACGGATACAGCGGATCTTCCGATTATCTGTATGACTCCAACGGCAAAGCGGTGCCCGTGCCGCCCGCCTACATGCACGAAAAGACCTACATGGCATCCGATTTCCCGGAGATCAAGAATTTCAAGGCCATGCAGTCCGCGTGCGTGAAAAACGGGAAGATCTACATCTCCTGCATGAACCAGATCATGATCTTCACCGAGGACTTCGAGTTCATCGCGTGCATCGCGGATTACATGGATCTGGGCGGTCACAAGGCGAGTTTCGACAGCAACGCCGGCATCTTCGTGACCGACAGCGGCGAATACTATGTCTGCGAACCCAACCGCAGCCGCATCCTCCACTTTGACGAGAACAACGAACTGATCCGCGTGCTGGACGATCCCAAGATCACCGGCGTGGACGCCTCCGTCAAGTACCGTCCCACCAATATGGCGGTGGACGACGCGGGCCGCATGTTCGTCATCGCCAAGGGCATGTACGAAGGCATCGTGGAACTGAATCCCGACGGATCCTTCGCCAACTTCTACGGCGTGAACGAGATCTCCTTCAACCTCTGGGATCTTCTCTGGAGGAAGATCGCCACCGATACCCAGAGGTCCAAGCAGGGTCTGTGGCTGCCCACCGACTTTACGAACCTCTGCATCGATTCCGACGGCTTCATCTTCGCCACCGTCCAGTCCTCCTCCGCGGCGGAATCCGTCATGCGCCTCAACGCCAAGGGCGAAAACATCCTGCGCGTGGACGACGATGACGAGTATCCATCGGGCGATCTGTGGCTCAACATGACCACCAGCACCGGAGCGCCCGTCGGCGCCAGCGAGTTCGTCGCCGTGGACACCAACGATTACGGCGTGTACATGTGCCTGGACACCACCAGAAGCCGCGTGTTCGCCTACAACGAGGACGCCAAACTCCTCTTCGTTTTGGGCGGTCCCGGAAACCGCGAAGGTTTCTTCCGCGGACCCGTGGATGTGGACTTCCTGGAAGACCGCATCATGGTACTGGATTCCACCGCCGAGACCATCGAGGTCTTCCGTGTGACGGATTACGGCAAAGCCCTCATGAACGCCGTGCGCGCCCAGTACGAGTACGACTACATGGAGGCGGAGAAGTACTGGCGGGAAGCCCTTTCCTACAACCAGAATCTGTTCATCGCCTATTCCGGCATCGGACGCGCGATGCTCAGGAGCGGCGACCCCAAGGGCGCCCTCGAGTTCCTTAAAAACGGCGATGACCGCAAGTATTACTCCAAGGCGCTTGAAAAGGTGCGCAACGAAACGCTCAAACAATATCTGATCCCCGTGCTGCTCTCCATCGTGGGCGTCATCGTGGTGATCAAAATCGGAAAAACCATTTACAAACGCAGGAAGAAAGGGGGAGCGAAAGCATGACCGTCAGAAAAGCACTGAAAAGCGTTGATGGCGCCGCGCGCAAGTTCCCCATGTATATCCTGGGACACCCCTTCAAGGGCTTTGAAGCCATGAAGACGGAAAAGCAGGGAAACATGTATTTCTGCGTGTTCGTGCTGCTGCTCTCCTGCCTGCTCAATGTGTGCGAGTATGTTTACACCGGGTTCCTGATCAACTACAACGACCTGTATCAGGTTTCCACGCTGTACCTCATGCTGGTTACCGCGTTCCCGGTTGCCCTGTTCGTGGTGGGCAACTGGTCCGTGACGACCCTGCTCAACGGCAAGGGCAAGATGGGCGAGATCTTCATGACCACGATGTACGCGCTGTATCCCTTCTGCATCCTGCGCATCATCGCCCTCATCCTCTCGAACTTCCTGCTGCTGGACGAAATGAGCATCGTGACCACCATCAAGGTCATCGGCGCCGTGATCTTCGCCCTGTACCTGTTCGTGGGCCTGCTGGTCATTCACGACTATAACTTCTCGCAGGGTCTCGGCATGGTGCTGCTCACCCTGTTCGCCATCATGATCATTGTGTTCGTGCTGATGCTGGCGTTCTCGCTGGTAGCCGATGTGGCGGACTTCTTCCGCACGCTATGGCGCGAACTGCAGCTGAAACTGTAGGGGAGGGGAATGATATGAAAAAGATTGTCTTCGTTCTTTCCGCCCTTCTCCTGCTTGTCTGCCTTACCGCTTTCGCGCAGGCGGAAATGAACCTCGCCGCCGAAAATGAGCATCTTGCCCTGTATGTGGACGAAGCGACCCTCGAAATGAAGATCGTGGACAAAGTCGGCGGCAACGAGTTCTTCACCAAGATCATGAACGGCTCGCAGGGCAACAAGACCACCAAGAACAACGAAAAGTCCGATGTCCGCGCCTACTACATCGTCAACGAGTTCGTCGGCACCACCAACTCCATGGACAGTTACTCCATGTCCGTCTCCTACAACAATTTCGATCTTAATTACATCGAAAACGGTGTCGAGATCGCCTACGAGATCGGTGACATGACCATTTCCGTGGAAGACCTGCCCAAGATGATCCCTGTTGACAAGTACTACGAGAAACTCCTGCCTTACTGGACCAACAAAAACGACGAGGACTTCCGCGAGTTCTACCGCATCGTCCGCGAGACCCAGTGGGTGCGTACCGATGACGGCAAAATCGGCAAGATCAAACTGGAGAACCTGTATCACCTTTTGTACGACACCGCGGTCTACACCCGGGAAGACCTTGAAGCGGACAACGCGACTTACGGCTACGAGATCACCAATGTGAACCCCAAGGTCATGATGAAGGTCCGTTTTACGCTGGACGGCACCGACCTCGTGGTCACCGTTCCCTGCGCGGACATCTCCTTTACGCCCGCCAATCCCGTGACCCGTATCGACCTGCTGCCGTACTTCATGACCGCGACCAAGGAAGACGAAGGCTACATCTTCGTGCCCGACGGAAGCGGCAGCCTGATTTACCTGAACAACGGCAAGATCACGGCACTGTCCTACACCGACAAGGTGTACGGAAGCGATCCGCTGACCAATGTGCAGGTGTACAGCGCGCCCGCGGACAGCATCAAACTGCCCGTCTACGGCATCAAGACGCAGGACAGAGCGGTGCTGGCCATCATCGAAAAGGGCGCGGAGATCGCTTCCCTGTACGCGGACATCTCCGACAGGTCCGATGAATTCAACCGCGTCTATTCCTACTTCACCATCCGCGACATCGAGTTCGTCACGGCCATCGGCACCGCCTCCGGTACCTCGCCCCGCTATCCCGCGGATGTGTACGACGGCGATGTGGTGCTGCGCTACAAGTTCCTCTCCGGGGACGAAGCCAATTATGTGGGCATGGCGCACGCGTACCGCGATTATCTGGATGAGCGTGATATGCTTGCGGAAACCGGAATGCCCGATGACGCCCCATTCTTTGCCGAGGTCGTCGGCGCGGTGCGCAAGACCAAGTTCTTCGTGGGCATTCCCTACGAGTCCACCGCCGTCGCCACCGATATGGAGCAGACAGTCGAGATCGCGGACGCGCTTTCCGGCGCGGGCGTCAAAAACCTCCACCTCCTGATGAACGGCTTCTTTGAGGGCGGCATCAAGCATGAGTCCCTCAGTAAACTCTCCCTCGAGAGCAGCGCGGGCGGCAAGAAAGACCTGAAGGCGCTTTCTGAAGCGGTCTCTGCCATGGGCGGCAAACTCTACTTCATGATGAACGCGGAAAAGGTCTATTCCACGGATCACTTCCGCAAGTCCTCTCAGGCGTCCCGCCGTCAGGATAACTTCACCGCCTCCGTTCTGTACTACGCCGAGCCGCTTCTGGCGCTGGCGCATCAGTACACCGACAGTTTCTATGTGTCGCCGCTGTATTTGAACGAGTACACGCAGAAAGTATCGAAGAACCTCGACAAAGCGGACATTTCCGGCATCGCCGTCGATGACCTCGGAAACCTCCTGCTGGGCGATTACCGAAACGGCAGCAATGTCTCCCGCATCCACGCCACGGCGGGCGCCATGCAGGCGCTGGAAACGCTGACGGACGGACGGGACGCGGTGCTCAACGCGCCCAACGAGTATGCCCTCAAATACGCTTCCACCCTCTACGGTCTGCCCACCAGCGGCAACGGCCACAAGGTGGAGGACGAGGACATCCCCTTCATCCAACTGGTGCTGGACGGACGCTATGTCTACACCGGCAGCGCGTGGAACGAAGCGGCTTACACGGGCATCTGGCGCGAGATGAACTACGCCATCGAGACCCGCTGCGCGCCCTACTTCCGTCTGACCTATGAGAGCGAGCAGGTGTTCCTGCACACCGAGGATTCGGACAGTCAGGATTTCTTCATGACGGAGTATACGGGCCGCCTGAACGAAATCGAAAAGGCCTACGCCGCGTACAACGACTTCTGGCAGAAGACGAAGGACGCCACCGTCGCCGCCCACGATATCCTGCAAAGCGGACTGCGCCGCGTGACCTACACCAACGGCGTCACCGTCTATGTCAACTACAATTCCGCGCCCATGCAGGCGGACGGGCTCACCGTGCCCGCGCAGGGCTATCTGGTAACGGGAGGTGCTGAAGAATGAAAAACAGAAAGCGCCCGGACTTCATCATCGGCATCGTCCTGCTGGTGCTCGCCGCGGCGGCACTTGCCTGGGCAATCGTGTGCCGCGTGAAGAGCAACTATCCCTTCGGCAGCAAGAGTTGGATCTTCGGCATCTGCGTGGGCGTCGTGCTCCTTGCGGGCATCGTCCTCACCTTCCGCGATTCCTACAACCATATGTCCTTCAGCAAGCGCACGGGCATGTGGGGCATCATCTTCCTGCTGCCATGGGTGCTGGGATTTGCCCTGTTCTTCCTCGTCCCCATGCTGCAGGAGTTCCGCTTCAGTTTTGAAGAAGTCTCCATCCGTCCCACGGGCGGTCTCAACGAGACCTTCATCAAGTTCGAGAACTTCCGCTACATCATCACCGAGCATCCGACCTTCATGAAGGAACTGATGGAAACGGTGCTGCAGGTGGTGCTGTACACCGTGCTCATCATCGTGTTCTCCCTGCTGTGCGCCATTCTTTTGAACGGCAAGTTCTTCGGACGCAGCGTTGCGCGCGCCATCTTCTTCATCCCCATCGTCATGGCGACGGGCCTCATGATCAACAAGGTCACGAACTCCGCGACCCTGCTCATGACCCAGTCTCAGGACGAGAAGGTGTACGGCGCGGCCATCATCAGCAAGCTGCTGTTCTCGCTGGGCATCGGCAACGAGGTGGTCACCTACCTCTCTAACGCGGTCAACGATATCTTTGAGGTCATTTCCCTCTCCGGCATCCAGATCCTCATCTTCCTTGCGGCGCTGCAGGGCGTTCCCGCCCAGCTGTACGAGGTGGCGAAGATCGAGGGCGCCACGGGCTACGAGACCTTCTGGAAGGTGACGGTCGCCATGGTGTCACCCATGATACTGACCTGTACCCTGTACACCATCAGCGACCTGTTCCTGAGAAGTGACCTTGCGGACACTTTCCAGGATGTGGCGTTCAAGAGCGGTCTGTACGGCCGTTCTGCCGCCATGAGCACGCTGTTCCTGGGAACGGTCCTTGTGGTCATCGCGCTGTTCATCCTGCCCATGCGGAAGGTGGTGTTCTACTATGACTAAGACGGTTTACCGCAGTAAGATGACAAAAGCCCGCGCCGTCAAGATGGTGAAGGGCGTGGTCGTGGGCATCCTGCGCTACACGCTGCTCATCTGCCTGTCTTACCTCATTCTGGCGCCCATCCTTTCCAACATCGTGACGGCGGTCACCCATCCCGCCGATCTGGGTCTGGCGTCCGGCATCTGGATTCCCAACCGTTACAGCATCCAGAACCTGCATGTCAGTTACATCATCCTGAACTTTGGAAAGACCCTGCCGGCGACGCTTCTGTATACCGCCATCATCATGCTCCTGCAGGTCATCTGCACGCTGCTGGCGGGCTACTCCTTCGCGCGGCTCAAGTTCCGCGGACAGAGCATCCTGTTCCTGTGCGTCATCGTTACCATCGTGGTGCCCTCCCAGGTCATCATGCTGCCCCAGTATCTGTACTTCCGCGAGTTCACCATGTTCGGCATCATTCCTCTGTTCAATCAGGGCAAGGGCATCACCATGCTGGACAAGCCTGCCGTCATCTACCTCCTGTCGGCGCTGGGCATGGGACTGAAGAGCGGTCTGTACATCTACATCTTCCGCCAGACCTTCCGCGGACTGCCCAAGGAACTGGAGCAGGCGGCGTATGTGGACGGCGCGGGCTTCATCCGCACCTTCGCGGAGATCGTGCTCCCCTGCGCGGGTCCCGGTCTCATTACGGTAGGCACGCTGTCCTTCGTGTGGAACTGGAACGACATCTCGTTCCTCTCCTGGTTCGATTCCAAGAACACCACGAACCTTATGTTCATGTATATCAAGCGCTCCGCCAACATGCAGCAGGCGTTGGACAACATCAGCAGCAAGGTCCCCGGCGACTACACATTCATCACCACCAACCTGATGTATGAGAATGCCATCGCCAAGACCATGGCGCTGTTCGTCCTCATCCCGCTCATCATCTTGTATCTCATCGTGCAGAAACGGTTTGTGCAGGGCGTGGAACGCAGCGGTATCGTCGGATAAACC
>JAZLLT010000099.1:0-19446 GCA_045598325.1 Clostridia bacterium
CTTGCCGCAGGAGGTCACGAAATCGTGATCCCAGTCGTAGGTGTTGATCTCATACTGGAAGCGGCCGTAGGCGAAGCGCCTCATCGCAAGGAAGCCCGCGTTCCAGCCCGCCACGAACGTGCCCGGCACGTGCTCGCACTCGATGCATTCGAGCAGCTTGCACCGTAAATCGTCGGTGGAATCCCAGAAGATCTTTTCGGGGATGCAGTCGTACATGGCTTTGTACCCCGCGTCGTTGGGGTGCCAGCCGTCGTGGAAGAGGTTTTCTTTGAAGTGACCGCTTCCGTCATCGAGGGCAGGGAGCCAGTCGAAGACGGGAAGATCCCAACTGTTCATTTGGGCGCGGGTGTCCTTCAGGATCTCATAGTGCAGGGGCGTATAGTCGTTGTTGGGGTAGACACCGCCGAGGACGGGCGCGATGCCCGCTTTGCGCAGGGCCTTCACGACGGCACGGAGATTGCTGAGGAACACGCCCTGGATCACGCGGGCGGAGGCTTCATCCTGTGTGCGGGAGAGGCCTTCGTTGGCGATGCCGAGACCCACGATGCAGATATCGGGATGGTGATTGATCACATCCCGCTCGAGGCGCAGAAGGATGTCCGCGGTGTTCTGCCCGCCGATGGAGCAGTTGGAAACGGTATGCCCTTCCGCCCGCAGGCGCTCCGTGAGCAATGTGCTCCAGCCGCGGTCATTGGTCGCGCCGCTCCCGACGCAGACACTGGAACCGATGAAAATGATGGTGGACATAGTGTACCTCCCGGTGGTAATCGTTGGGAAACCTCATCTGCGCCTGCGGGCGCACCTTCCCCAAAGGGGAAGGCAAGAGTGAGCCCACCTTGGCTTCTCCTCCGGGGAAGCTGTCGGCGATGCTGACTGATGAGGTTGTTCCTTTATTGCCCTTATTATATCACAACCCCCAAAAACAAGAAAGGTCCGAATGCTTGCATTTGTTCGCGCACATCGGACTTTCTTTTGCGGTTGTAGACCTTTTTGCTTTCCACGCGGCGGGTAACGGGGGAGAAACTCCACGCTTCACGCTGCGCGCGGTCCAGTTCTGTTCTCTGCTTCTTGCTCATTTTCTCGCGCGGTACGAGTCCCTTCATGTTCATCACTCCTTTTCGTCGGAAGGAAAAAAACGGACCGGTCGGAAGGCCGGCGCAGATGGGGCTTACTGGACTCGAACCAGTGACCCCCGCGATGTGAACACGATGCTCTACCTCAGTGTCTAGATTAACCAACTATGGACAATGTAGTACACCCTACGCCACGGAATTGGGGGATCGAATTACCAATCGCACATATCAAATTGCTTTTCATCAAGCAATTCTTTGATAAAGACACTGATAGAGATTATTTTGCCATTTTCTGCGTCATCCTCTATCCAATATCCGCTTGATGATTCATAGTCCTCATTCCATTCGTCAAACAATAGCGAAGCATCAAGCTTCTGTGCGTCATTGATACTCATTCCCGTAGTAATCCCATTTGGCAACCGACCACGGTAATTTTCCCAAAATACACATTTGAAAAGCTTGCCGTTTCGTGCAAAGAACAGGCTCATGACATTCTCAACGACAAGTACATTCCAAGGATTTGGGGTGGTTTCATTCTCACTGCTCCATATCTCTTCAACAAATGGGATTCCATCCGCAGTAAGTGTTTTTTTGACTTCAGCTATATCCTGATACAAACGAATTGTATCATTTCCAATGTAAGGGTAAATGTTCTCAGAAAACTGCATTATGGATACCTCCTGAAAAATATCGTAGCTTTCTCATGCCCGTCAGTTTTGTACTGTTTAGGTGTTCTATCGATGATTTTTACAATGCCAATATCTGTTGTGCTGATTTTGACATAGGGAACATCACCATGTCTTTTGCTTCCAGGTGATACTTGAACTTGGGTTATATTTCTTTCGTTACTCGAATTGCCTACAACTATCACTTTAGCACGGGATGTACTGTGCGTTGACTTGCGAATAACAGTTTCGTATCCTCTCTTCTGAAGCATCCTATTGATATCAAGAATAGATTTATTGAGAAATCTTTCGCGATATTTTGAAATGCTTTCCTTCGTAACCCTTGCTCCAGCAGTCCCTTTGAAGAGATGACTTTCATTTTTACTCATTCGGTTTCCTCCTCTCAAAGGCCATAGCGGTCTTGCTTTGGTAGGAAACTATTTCGATACCACGCTCCTTTAGTTGATTGAAACACTCATACTCCGCAGAACCGTACACAATGATTGTTGAGGGGTGCAAAACCTTCACCATCTCGGATAATCCGTCAACAAAGCGCTGACGATCTGCGAGTTTTCGAGGGCTTCCTCCTGCAGTTCCTATCGAAACGATGCTGTTTCTGGGGATCCCCTCAAAACAGTAGCGATAGCTTTCAGGCGTTCCCCAACGCACATTATTGATGACGGCGATTCCCTGACGACCAAGCCAATATCCGTATAAGCGCATTCGATATGTGGCATAGATCTTGAGTGCCTCAGGAAAATCCTGATACATCGAGAAATCGGGCGTAATGACTCCGGAAAAATGCCCCAGCACCTTCAAGGCATGTTTCCAATCGTGCCATATACCTCGCGATCCATCAAATTTGAAATCATCCATGTAGAAACACACGAAAGATTCATGATGGAAATCGTCATCGCCACGCGCTGTTCGTTTCTTGTAGACAGCCTTCGCTTCATCCCATGTGATGATGGATGAAGGAACGGTTACAGCGGTAGTCGGGCAAAACGGAATATCATATTTGCAGAAGATTGCACCTTCAGCCATATGAGCATTCCAAATGTCCTTCAAACCGGCACGGGGAACAGACAATTTGGGTGAGCCTAACACACCCGAAGTAATTTTTACTTCAGCCATTGTAAAACCTCGCATTCATATCAAATTGGTATTGACATCGACTGCGAAAAGCGTTAGAATGACTATAGTTGGGTGTCGTTCAGACGCTCCCGCAGTACTGGGACGGCAATTCTGGGACTGCAATACCGATAACTGCCACGGCAATGGTAGATTATCGGTTTTTTTGATGAATCAAGTTGCATCACTCCTTTCAATTCAACAATCGCGTCAGCGATGTAGTCCTATGTGCATAGCGCACATATGCCCTAATTCTGTACAGATTGGCGACGGCAATCGCCTTTCTTCACATCAATTCCGAACAACCTACATGTACGCAGTTCATAGTCCTTGTAGAATGCACCGCCATAACGAAGCCACTTCTGATAGTATGTCATAGCAAAGCATGCTGCGCCATAACTTGTGTCAAAGCGATTCATGATTTCACCAATGTCACATAGACCAAGCGTATGGATGAGTACGGGAGGACACTGCGCAAACTTTGCGAAGAAATCTGCCTCAGTATCTGCAAGCTCGCTATCTTCCGTATGGTTCAATACGATATGAGCGATTTCGTGTAGGATCGTGAAATTGATCCGACCGTATGGTATTTGATCATCATCATTCACGCATATACGCCATTCTCCATCATCAAATCCTGAAAAGCCATCAGGATAAGCCCTTATAGCAATCTGTCGCTTTGACGGTAGAAGCGCAGAATAAGGAATGACTTTGATGCCAAGATTCACAGCGATCTCGTAACCACTAATCGGCGTGCAGCAGATCGAACACGCTTCAAATAGATCGACCACCGCTTTCTTGATTTCCTCATAACGATCATTGCTCAATTTCAGTGACATTATCCGTACTACTCCTTCGCAAACAGCGCGTTGATCAGTTCATTCTTCTCTTCCGCAGTAAGAGAAGAAGCATGGCGAGCAAGGATGCGTTTGACCTGTGTGAAGTCAAAGCTCTCGTCGTGTTCCGTATCTCTTCCCAAAAGGAAATCGGATGTAGTGTGAAGTGCCGTCGCCATATCGGCAACCGTGTTCATACGAGGCATGCGTTCCCCTTTCACGTAACGGGACATGGACGCTTCGGTTACATTGATTCGATCTGCTAATTGCCTCTGAGTCACATTGCGTTGCCGCATCAATGACTGTAGTCTTTCTGAAAACTCGCTCATGGTGCAACCTCCTCCTGTTTGGCTTACCGATATTGTAGCACAAACTTACCGAATGTGCAAGTTATATTTTGGGAATTAACAATCAAGCGCTGCCCGTTGCGAGCGGCGTTCTTTTTTATACGCGCACGGGGGTTACGCAAACATGATTGCGTATTTCGCAAACATGTTTGCGAAATGGTGGATCCATGAATCTTCAGCTATAATAGCCTCAAGCGATGCGGGAACGGCAGAAAACGCCGAAACGCACAAGCGAATCACTATTGCCGGAACGAGCGTTGACGAGATCCCGATCATCAAACCGGGCACGCCATCACAGCGCGGACAAAAAGAAAAGCCCGGTGTTCGCATTTCTTCGCGCACATCGGACTTTCTTTTGCGGTTGTAGACCTTTTTGCTTTCCACGCGGCGGGTAACGGGGGAGAAACTCCACGCTTCACGCTGCGCGCGGTCCAGTTCTTTTCTCTGCTTCTTGCTCATTTTCTCGCGCGGTACGAATCCCTTCATGTTCATCACTCCTTTTCGTCGGAAGGGAAAAAACGCGCCGGTCGAAAGACCGGCGCAAATGGTGCTTACTGGACTCGAACCAGTGACCCCCGCGATGTGAACACGATGCTCTACCGACTGAGCCAAAGCACCATGGGGATACCGGGCTTCCGCCCTTGGTACCAGTATATTTTACTCGCGGGGGCACATTTTGTCAAGCCCTTTTTCAAATTCCGCCCGTTAAAACTTTTATTGCAGGATATGCGGAGTATAAATTGCATTTTAACGGGGAATAAATTGAATTGGCGGGCGATATATGGTAAAATGTGTCCATAATCAACTCCCGGAGGCATAACATGGGCATCAAGGTTGCAAAATTCGGCGGTTCATCCCTTGCGGACGCCGCGCAGTTCAAAAAAGTAAAGGATATCCTGCTGGCGGATCCTTCCCGCCGCTTCGTGGTGCCCAGCGCGCCCGGCAAGCGTTTTAAAGAAGACACCAAGATCACGGACATGCTCTACGCCTGCTACCGCAAGGTGGAAAAGGGCGACGACATGGATGAAATTTTCAATATGATCGAGGAGCGCTACCGCGAAATCGCGAAGGAACTATGCCTCGATATCGACATCGACGGTCTGCTCGCCCAGACGCACGCAGACATCCGCCGCGTGGCGACGCCCGATTTTGCCGCCAGCCGCGGCGAGTACCTGAACGGCGTACTGCTGGCGTCTTACCTCGGCTGGGATTTTGTCGATCCCCGCAACTTCGTGAAATTCGACCGTCAGGGCGTGTTCGCCGAAGAATGGACCAACACCCTGCTGGGCGAGGAACTGAAGAACCACGAGTACGCCGTCATCCCCGGCTTCTACGGCTCCGTGCCCAACGGCGAGGTGCGCACCTTCTCCCGCGGCGGCAGCGACATCACCGGCGCTGTGGTCGCCCGCGCGGCGAAAGCGGACCTGTACGAGAACTGGACGGATGTGTCCGGCTTCCTGATGGCAGACCCCCGCATCGTCAATAATCCCAGAGAGATCAAGGAACTGACTTACAAGGAACTGCGCGAGCTTTCCTACATGGGCGCCACCGTGTTGCACGAGGAGAGTATTTTCCCCGTCCACAAGGCGGGCATCCCCACCAACATCCGCAACACCAATGACCCGTCCCACCCGGGCACCATGATCTATGAGAAACTGCCCGAGGGCACCGCGGGCACCATCACCGGCATCGCGGGTCACAAGAATTTCACCCTGATCTCCATTGAGAAGGCCATGCTGAACAGCGAGATCGGCTTCTGCCGCCGCGTTCTGCAGGTGCTGGAGGACTTCGATATCTCCATCGAGCATATGCCCACCGGCATCGACACGGTCTCCGTGGTCGTGTCCGACGAGCAGATCAAGGATCGCGGCAGCGAGATCATCAGCCGCATCACCGATGCCTGCCACCCCGACAACATCGAACTGACCGGCGGTATCGCCATTATCGCGACCGTCGGCCGCAACATGGTCCGTTCTCCCGGTACCGCCGCGCGTCTGTTCACGGGTCTCACCAACGCGGGCGTCAATGTGCGCATGATCGATCAGGGTTCCAGCGAGTTAAACATCATCGTGGGCGTGGATACCGAGGACTTCGACAAGGCAGTCAGAGGCATCTACGAAAGTTTCACCGAATAACGAATCAAATGGATCAGGGATTCATTTGATTCGGAGGGTTTGCGGATTTTTCTGAAATTTCTGCGGAAATTCTCGGGCGAAAAATCCGAGAGGAATCGATTTTTGACTCCCGAAACGCAAGCGTTTCTCCGCAAAAATCGTCCTCGGGGGGGGCAAAGTTCCCCCCTGCGGATTGGAAGTTGGAGGGCTGCGGTCCTCCAAACCACCAAAGAAGAGACTGCTGCGCTTCCGGTGCGACAGTCTTTTTGTGTATGGAGGCATCCTATGTTTACCGATCTTCTCGCGAAAGCGGCGGGCGATTTCGAAATCAATCTCTCGTGGAAGCATGAGGGCGCCGCGGCTCTGTACCGCGTGAGTTTCTCCGACCGCTATACCCCGGACATGGTCTACGCGCCGCTGTGGGAAGGGGAGGGCTGCGCCTGCACCGTCTCCCGCTCCACCCACGACATCCTGTATTTCACCGTGTCCGCACTGGGTGATAACGGGGATATCATCGAAACGAGCCCGGTTTTCCAATCGGACAAAAAGCGGGTGCTCAAGCCTTTCATGGAAAAACTGTCCCGCGGGCTCATCGCGGTCAGGGCGGGGGAGGGCATCTTCCTTTCCTGGCGGCTTTTCGAAAACGAGGTAAACGGCTATACGGACACGGGTCTGTCCGGCGCGGACTTCATCGTCTATCGCAACGGAAAGAATATCGCCCTCGTCACCGACAGCACCAACTTCCTCGATCAGGACGGCAAAATGAGCGACAGGTACGCTGTTTCCGCCGTGTTCGAGGGTGTGACTTACCCGCCCTGCAAAGAAGTGTCCGTGTGGAAAAGCGGCAGCAACTACATCGACCTGCCCATTCAAAAGCCCGAAGGCGGTGTGACTCCCGCGGGCGAAAAATACGAATATCACCCCAACGACATGTCCGTGGGTGATGTGAACGGCGACGGCGAATTCGAGTATATCTTCCGCTGGGAACCCACCAACGCCAAGGACAACTGCCAGAAAGGCTACACGGGCTCCTGCATCATCGACTGCTATACTTTGGAAGGGCGGCTGCTCTGGCGGCTCGACATGGGCAGAAATATCCGCGCGGGCGCCCACTACACCCAGTTCATGGTGTACGATTTCAACATGGACGGCAAGGCCGAGATGGCGGTCAAGACCGCGCCCGGCACGAACATGACGGTGTACAATGAAGACGGCAGCGTGAAGAGCGTAAAATTCATCACCATGCCGCAGAGCGACCTTGACGCGGGCTATTCCAATGAGGACGCCTACGCCTGCTCTCCCGCGGACTACCGCGAAAATCTCGTCAGTTTGTTCCTGAACTGGCAAAATCATCCCGAGGTGAAGCGCAAACTCTGGCCGCAGCGGGTCGAAGAGTGCTTCGGTCTCAAGGAGCGCTATGTCTACCCCCTGTCCCGCAAAAACGCGGAGAAACTGGCGGATTATTTCATCTATGATTACGCCCCGAAGCGCTCGCCCAAGAACGAACTGTGGAAGTATGAGGGCTTCATCATGAAGGGACCCGAGTACCTCACCATGTTCGGCGGCGACGGACAGGAACTTCAGACCATCCCGTACCCCTATCCCCGGGTGGATGACGGCCTTCTCTGGGGCGATTACAGCTGGAACCGCGTGGAACCCATGAACCGCAACGACCGCTATCTTGCGGGCGTGGCGTATCTGGACGGCGAGAGACCCTATCTTATCATGTGCCGCGGCTACTATACCCGCACGACCCTCGCGGCGTACAGTTTCTTTGACGGCAAATTCGACCTTTACCGGGGCATCGACTCGGGCTTCGTGCCCATGCGCAACCCCTTCGCGCCCACGCCCGAAGGCGCCTTCGGAAGCGATCCCGTCTACGGCATGATCGTGGGGCAGGGCAACCATTCCCTGTCCGTGGCGGATGTGGACGGCGACGGCATGGACGAGATCATCTACGGCGCGGTCACCATCGACCATGACGGAAGCGTGCTGTGGAACGGTCAGGGCTTCCTTGAAAACGGCAAGTTCCTCCCGTGGTGCCACGGCGATTCCATGCACGCGGCGGTCATTGACCCCGACACCCCCGGCATGGAGGTGTTCCATGTGTTCGAGGACGGTGTGAACGCCCCTTACGGGGACGCGCTTGTGAAGGCGGAGGACGGCTCGGTCGTCTTCGGCATCCCGTCCGACAAGGACCTCGGACGCTGCATGATCGGCAAGGTGGACCTGAATACCCGCGGCTGGCAGGTGTGGGTCAGACACATGCGGGACTGCAAGGGAAACATCCTGGGTGTCCCCGCCCTGCCCTCCACCAACTTCTCCATCAAGTGGGCGGCGGACCTCACCACGCAGGTGACGGACGGCGCGGATTATTCCAAGCACGACGGAACGGGCGTTGTGAACGACCTCATCCACGGCGTCATGCTGAAGCCCGAAGGGACGCTCACCAACAACTACACCAAAGGCACGGCGTGCCTCATCGCCAACCTGTTCGGTGATTTCCGCGAGCAGATCGCCCTGCGGCTTCATGATGACAGCGCCATCCGCATCTACACGAACACGGAGATCACGCACCACAAACTGGTTTCGCTCCTGCGCGACCGCCAGTACCGTCTGGGCGTGGCGTGGCAGAACACCTGCTATAACCAGCCCGTCTATCCCTCCTACTATTACGGCCCCGATATGGACTTCGGGCAGATCTGCAAAGGACTCAAAAAGGTCTGACATGGCAAACATCATTGAGATAACGGACCTCTCCGCCCCCGAAATCGCGGTCTACTGCAGCCTTACCCGCAGGCAGGCGGCGCAGGAGAACCTGTTCGTGGCGGAAAGCGATAAGGCGATCCTCTCCGCCATGGACGCGGGCATCCGGCCCGTGAGCGTGCTGTGCGAAAGAAAATTCATTGAAACCCGCGCCGCGGAGGTTATTTCCCGCGCGGGGGACATCCCCGTCTACACCGCGGACAGCGATGTTCTTACCGCCCTCACAGGCTACGAACTTTCCCGCGGCGTCCTGTGCGCCATGGAGCGCCCGAAGGAAAAGACCTTCGCGGAAGCCGTGGAAAACGCGCGCACGGTCGCTGTCCTCGAGGACCTCAACGACCCCACCAACGCGGGCGCCATCTTCCGCAGCGCCGCGGCGCTCGGCGTGGACGCGGTGCTGCTCAAGGACAGCTGCATCGACTGCTACTCCCGCCGCTGCGTGCGCGTGAGCATGGGAAATGTGTTCCGCCTGCCCATCGCGAAAGTCGGGGACGCGGAACTGACGCGGCTCAAAACCATGGGCTTCACCACGGTCGCCCTCGCCCTCACGGACAGAAGCGTGCTTATTTGCGATCCGTCCGTCACGAAGGCGGACAAAGTCGCCCTCATCCTCGGAAGCGAGGGGAACGGGCTTAAGGAAACCACCGTCGCGCAGGCGGACATCACGGCGAAGATCCCCATGACCAAAGGCGTGGAGTCACTCAATGTCGCCGCCGCCGCGGCCGTTGCCTTCTGGACCGTCTTTTCGGCAAGAGGATTAACATAAAAAACTTGCAATATGAGGCGGATGGGTGTATAATGACATAACGCAGAGAGCCGTGGGAGGTTCGGAGGGCGCAGCCCTCTGACTGCATTCCGCAGTACCGGCTTTGCCGGTGCAAGGAGCGATGAGCGGTCGGTAAATCGAAGATTTGCCAATCCCGCCGAAGGTGGGACGCATTGCATAAAATCAAGGATTTGATTTAATGCGCCTTGCGCAGGGGAGCCTGCCGACCCGGAGAAAGAATCGCTTCCTTACGGATTTTTCGCCCGGAAATTTCCGCAGGAATTTCAGAAAAATCCGCAAACCCCTCCCATTGAATGAAATAAACCGCAGTTTATTTCATTCAGAGCGCTCCGAGCGGCATTATGTGTACCCGTAGCTCAGCTGGATAGAGCGTTGGACTCCGACTCCAAAGGCCAGAGGTTCGAATCCTCCCGGGTACGCGCCTGAGAACAGCGGTTTACCGTGAAATTTCATATTTCCGCGAAACCTGCTTTGTTGCGACCGTTTTTCGGAACGAAGCTTCCGTGGACGGTCGCAATTTGTTTGGAACAGGCAGCCAAAGCCCCGTCCTCTTGCCTTCCCACTTGGGGAAGGTGCCGCCAAAGGCGGCAGACGAGGTGACCTCATAAGTCGGCATCCGCCGACGGCTTCCCCGCGGGGAAAGCCAAGAGGAGGAGAAGATTCCCATCAAATCATCCGAAAGGAGTATCACTATGAGCGAAATCAAGCGCGTATTGAATATTGTACTGGACGGCTGCGGCGTGGGCAACGCGCCCGACGCGGCAAAATACGGTGATGAGGGAGCAAACACCCTGCTGCATGTCATCGAAAAGAAAAATCCCGATATCCCCAACCTCATGGAACTGGGTCTGGGCAAGATCCTGGGCATGAAGGACGCGGAAGATCCCGTGGCGTGCTACGGCGTGATGCAGGAAAAGGCCGCCGGCAAGGATACCACTTCCGGTCACTGGGAACTGGCGGGCCTGACCCTCGAAAAGCCTTTCCCCACCTATCCCAACGGTTTCCCGCAGGAAGTCATCGAAGAATTCGAGCGCGAGACCGGCATGCAGGTCATCGGCAACATCCCCGCTTCCGGCACCCAGATCATCAAGGACATGGGCGACGAGCACTATGTGACCGGCAAACTCATCGTCTATACCAGCGCGGACAGCGTGTTCCAGATCGCCGCCCACGAGGATGTCGTTCCGCCCCAGGAACTGTACTACATCTGCCGTCAGGCACGCCGCATCCTGAAGGGTGAGCACTGCGTGGGCCGCGTCATCGCCCGCCCCTTCATCGGCTCTTCCGGTGCCTATGAGCGCACCGGCAACCGCCGCGACTTCTCCGTAGATCCCTTCGGCGACACCATGCTGGATGTCATCAAGAAGAACCACATGGATGTGATGTCCGTGGGCAAGATCGATGATATCTTCAACCACCGCGGGATTACCGTGAGCGACCACGCGTCCGGCAACGACGCCTGCATCGTTTCCACCCTGAAGACGATGAAAAAGCCCGGCTGGAAGGGCATGTGCTTTGTGAACCTCGTGGACACCGACGCTCTGTACGGACACCGCCGCGATGCGGACGGCTTCGCCGAGAGCCTCGAGGCGTTCGACAGTTATATCCCCGACCTCATGAGCGCGCTGGGCGACGACGGCGTGATGATGATCACCGCCGACCACGGCTGCGATCCCACCTTTAAGGGCACCGACCACACCCGCGAGCAGGTCCCGCTGCTGGTCTGGGGTCTCGGCATCGACGAGGGCGTGAACCTCGGCACCCGCACCACCTTCGCGGACATGGCGAAGACCACGCTGGACATGCTGGGTATCGAGAACACCCTTGACGGCACCAGTTTCTATCCGCAGATCAAACTGTAAAACCATATCGGCTCCGTGAAAACGGAGCCGTTGTTTATGAAAGGGGCAGCATCGCCTTGTTCCGCGGTAGGGCGGGGGCATGTTCCCGCCGTGATGCAATCGATCCACATTTCCCGGAGGCACTCATGAAAGCAGTATCTTCCTGGTCCTTTGACCGCTATCTCCCGCCCATGTATGACGACGGTGACATCTATGTGAACCGTCTCGTCCCCTCGGAAACGGGCATCCACGCGGAGTGGACGCCCGCGGGGAGGACGGAAGTATTTGTCGCAAAACGGGGCGAAGCACCCGTTTCCCGCGGATTTTTCGATTCGGAAGCGGATATCGGCGGCCTCGAAACGGGCTTCGATTATGAACTCACCGCCGTGCAGGGGGAGAAGAAATCCCGCGCGCGCCTGTTCCGCACGGGCAGCGCTGCCGGCACCATCGTCAACTATCTCCATCCCGACGACGGGCTCTATGCCTTCTCGGGCCGCTATCTCTGTTCGCCCTCCCTTCTGCGCATGCCCGACGGGCGGCTGCTGGCGAGCATGGATCTGTACGAAATGAAGGCGCCCCAGAACCTGACCCTCATTTTCGAAAGCCGCGATGACGGCAGGACCTGGCACCACCTGACGGAACTCATGCCCTGCTTCTGGGGACGGATGTTCCTGCATAAAGGGGAACTGTACATGCTCTCCGTGTCCACCGAATACGGCGACCTGCTCATCGGAAAATCGGCTGACGGCGGCAGGACCTGGGGCGCGCCCACCGCGCTCCTGCGCGGCTCCGGGCGACCGGACAGTCCCGGTGTCCACAAAAATCCCCAGCCGCCCGCGGTTTACGGCGGACGCATCTGGGAGACGCTGGAATGGGGCGCGTGGGCTTGCGGCGGACACGCCGCCATGGTGATGTCCGCGGATGAAAACGCGGATCTTCTGAAACCGGAAAGTTGGCTGTTTTCCGAGCCGCTGCCCTATGATCCCGACTGGCCGTGCACGGCAAAACCCACCGAGCGGGGCGGCTCTTCCGGCTGTATCGAGGGCTGTCTGACTGTGGATCCCGCGGGACACCTCGTCAACATCATGCGCTACGGCATTGACAAATGCGAGCCCAACTACGGCCTCGCTCTCGTGTACCGCGTGGACACGGAGCATCCCGAAAGTCCCCTCGTCTACGAGCGTTCCATGGCGTTTGACGGCAACCACAGCAAGTTTCAGGTGCGCCGTGACCCCGTTTCGGGACGCTGGTACAGCATCATCAGCCGCATCACCTGCCCCCGCGACCACTGGGTGCGCAACCTCCTGTCCCTCGTGGTGAGCGAAGACCTTGTGACATGGAGATTGGTCAAAGACCTCTATGATTTCCGCCACCTCGAGCGCACGCAGACGGGTCTTCAGTATGTGGACTTCTTCTTTGAGGGAGACGACATCCTCTACCTCTGCCGCACTTCCCTGAACGGCGCCCACACCTACCACGACAGTAACTATTCCACTTTCCACAAAATCGACGGTTTCCGGGACCTGTGAGGGGCTGTACTGACTCAACACAAAAACACCGCGCGGAATCGCCGATTCCGCGCGGTGTTTGCTTGTAAGATATCAGTCGAAGAAACTGCTGGGCAGTTCGCCTGTTAATGTAATAATCGTTACTCTCGGCGGGTTGTTCAGCCTCCCGAAGAACAGTGTGTCGCCGTTGGTGCCGAGGCCTTCCGTGGTGTAGACGGTGGCGGAACCCACCATGCGCTGACCCTGCACATAGGATTCATCCGGGAACCAGCCGTAGCGGGGCAGGATGTTGGAGGAGGCGTAGAGGCTGCCGATGAGGGGCAGTTTCCATTCGCCGCCGCAGTAGTGACCGGAGAGGATGAGGTCGGGAGAGGGGAAATGCCCCTTCTTTTCCGTGGCGGTCATGGGCGCCTGCGCGTCCGCGATCTGCGCGTCGGAGGGCACCTCGTGGGAAAGCATCAGGATGAGATCGGTGTCGGCGACGGAGGAGATCATGCCGTCGCTCTTATACAGAATATTTCTGCGGTAGTTGGTGAGGGGCAGGGAATCCTTGCTCTTCTCCACGCCCTCCAGATAACTCTCGCTCTCCTGCGCCAGTTCGTCCTTGTACTGGTCGAGGGCGTCGCCCACATTGAGGTTCAGGAACATATCGGGCATGAGCCACATGCTCGCGCTGCCCTTGGTGATCTTCGTGGGGGTGTCCAGATAGGTCGCGCCCAGATCGATGGCGCCCAGCACCCAGTCTGACAGCACCATTTCGTTGAGGGTCAGGGTCTTGCTGCTGTTGTCCCGGGGCACGGACATGAGGGGAGAGGGGTCGTTGTCGCCCGCGATGAAGTAGACGGGCTTTTTCGTGCCCAACTGGGTGAGCAGGGAATAGAACGCGTCCGTGTCGCCGCCCGAGGACACCATGTCGCCCGCGATGAGCACGCAGTCGTATTTCTCGTTTGAGAGTTTACGCATGAGGGTGGACTGGTCCTGCCCGAAGAAGCGGCCGTTCAGATCGGAAATGAGCAGGATTCGGTAGCCTTCAAAGTCGTTCTGCAGGCCCGTGATGATGACGGACTCGTGGTTGACGCCCACGGCGCGGTTGTTGAGGAAGACGGTGATGACCAGGATAAGCACCAGGGTCGCGACCATGAAGCCCGCGTAGGTGACGGTGCGCCCCAGGATCTTGGGCTTCAACCGGACCTCGCGCTCCTCGGTGTCCGTGGTAAACTTGAAGTACAGACCGCCGACCGCCTTGGTAAACCGCCAGAACTTGCGGAGCCTGCGGTGTTTCTTTTTGCCTTTTTTCTTCGCGGGGGTCTTGGCATCGGATTTTTCCGACACCTTTCCCTTCGCGGTTTTCTTTTTCTTTTCGTCCATGAAGTCTCCCAAAATACCTTTGCGTCCCGAAGGACTTTGTGGTATAATGACCGAAGGAATGAAAGTTTGCTCCCTATATTAAACCACAAAATCGCGGAGATGTAAATATGGCAAAGGTTAAAACCAGTTTCGTTTGCGCAAAATGCGGATACACCACGGCAAAATGGCTGGGAAAATGCCCGGACTGCGGCGCGTGGAACAGCATGAACGAGGAAGTTTCCATGCCGGAAGCCCCCGCCGTCAAGCAGAAACGGCCTTCGGGCGAAGGCGCGCCTGCCCTGCCCATCGGTGAGATCCCGGATGAGGCGGCGGACCGTCTCGATACCGGCATCGGGGAACTGAACCGTGTCCTGGGCGGCGGCGTGGTGGAGGGGTCCATGGTTCTCGTGGGCGGCGATCCCGGTATCGGCAAAAGCACGCTCCTTACCCAGCTTTCCGCCAACATTTCGTCAAAAGGACTCACCGTCCTGTATGTGAGCGGCGAGGAATCCGCGCGGCAGATCAAACTGCGCGCCAACCGCCTGGGCGCGGACGAAAGCGGCTTTTATGTTTTGTCCGAAAACGATGTCTCCATCATCGAGGAGCGGATGAGCGAGGTCTCTCCCGCGGTCATGGTCATCGACTCCATCCAAACCATGTATCTGCCCGAGATCGCCTCCGCGCCGGGCAGCGTATCTCAGGTGCGCGAGAGCGCCGCGCGCATCATGCACCTTGCCAAGATCTCAGGCTGCTCGGTGTTCCTCGTGGGTCATGTGACCAAGGAAGGTTCCCTCGCCGGTCCGCGCGTGCTGGAGCACATGGTGGACGCGGTGCTCTATTTCGAGGGCGACCGTTCCAGCCAGTATCGCATCCTGCGGGCGGTCAAGAACCGCTTCGGCTCGGTCAACGAACTGGGCATGTTTGAAATGACGGGGGAGGGCATGAAAGAGGTGGCGAACGCCTCTGAACTGCTTTTGTCTGAGCGTGCCCACGACGCCGCCGGCTGCGTGGTGCTGTGCGCCATGGAGGGCACGCGTCCGCTGCTGACCGATGTGCAGGCGCTGGTCTCGCCCACCATCTTCGGAAATCCCCGCCGCATGGCGCAGGGCGTGGATCTGGGCAGGCTCAACATGCTGCTTGCCGTCCTCGAAAAGCGGGCGGGCATCACGCTGTACAATCAGGACGCCTATGTGAACATCGCGGGCGGACTGACCCTCACCGAGCCCGCGGCGGACCTTGCCGTGTGCGCGGCGGTGGCGTCGAGCGCAAAAAATACCGTGCTCGGCAGTGACCTCGCGGTGATGGGCGAAGTGGGACTCACCGGCGAGATCCGCGCGGTCAGCCATGTGGAGCGCAGGCTCAACGAGTGTATGCGCCTCGGCTTCAAAAACGCCATCGTGCCCAAGGCCAATCAGAAGGGCATCACGGCGCCGGAGGGCATGAATGTCTATTTCGCCGAGACCCTCACCGACGCCCTTCGGGTGATGGGGGTTTACAGGAAGGAACAGAGATAGGCATATCTGTATTGATTTGAATGTTAAGAAGTTTGAGGGTAAGTCAAACACAGTTACGCACCGTCTACTATAAGGAAGGAGTGTAAAAAATGGGATTATTTGATTTTCTAAAGAAAAAGAATAATAAACAGGCTGTGAAAGCTCAAAGTGAACCGATCGGCAAGGTTGCACCAACTGTTCCAAAAGATCAAAAAAAGTACTATAAAGCAGATGATTACTATACTACGAAAGTACATGAGGGAACAGTTTTTGAAAAATCGGTTATTACTTTTGAGCAACGCAAAAAAACTTGTATTCCTTCAGAACGAGGTTTGTATGTTGCAGAAATCTTACTCCTTGAATATTGCGCATATGGGGATTATCCTAAGCCAAAGGATGGGTATCCTGGTTTTTGGTGGTTCCAGTACGGCATTAGAGATGTTGCAACTGCTCTTAAATCACTTGAGGATAGAGGATTTATTCAGTTTGGATCACCAAAGGATGCAGTTGTCGGATGGAAAGTTGCCGATCTGAAAGAGTTTCTTCAGAAATTTGATGCTCCCACTACCGGCAAGAAAGATGATTTGGTAGCTCGTGTTCAAAAAACCGTTTCGGATGATGCTCTTTTTGAAATGGGTGTTGAACCGAAATATAAGTTAACTGAATTAGGAAAGAGCGAACTCGAAGAAAATGCATATGTTCCATATATGCATAAGCATCCCAATACCACAACAGAGGATGATAGATTTGGGAAACCATTCAATGTGTGGAGTATTAACAAGGTATTGGGCTGTGGGGATAAATCAAATTGGAAACTTGTTGTTGATAGAATGGAAAGTGAAATGCAAAAGGAAAGAGAAAAACATAATGGTCAGTTTATGAAGGAATTGGAAAAAATAGACCCCAAAGGGTATGATATGATAAAAGCACAGGATGACCAGCTTAACTTAATCATGAATGCTGAAGCTAAATATGGAGCGGATAAGGATATCGATTTCATCATAGCTTTTTGGGAACAACTTTGGACTGATGGTGGGCTTATATTTGAAGGCTCACATTGGCATTTCCGTTTGGCCGATTTGTATATCAGTCAAAAAAGATATGATGATGCAATTGCTTTTTGCAAACATATCAAAAAGAAAAAAAAGAATTATTCGGATAAGGCAGATAGCTATATTCAACGAATTGAAGAGAAGAAGAATAAAGCAACTAAGAGAAAATAACGATATGAAGTGTTATCGCCTTTAGAAATTTCCGATGAAGCAAAATCAAGTGATTTTGTATGTTTGGATTGTTATGTCCAAATGTTCATATGGCTTGGATGAGAACGGTATGTGGTAGAATGAAGAGCAACTATAGTTACTCAACGACTATTGCATACAATACCTTCCCGTGGCCTTCTCCCACCGAGGAGCAGAAGGCGAAAATTCGAGGCGGCGGCGCAGGGGATTTTGGATGCCCGCGCCCTCTATCCCGATTGCTCCCTCGCCGACCTCTACGACCCGCTCACCATGCCGACCGAGCTGCGCAAGGCCCATCAGCAGAACGACAAGGCGGTCATGGAGGCCTACGGGCTGGATATCAGGTGCACCTCCGAAGCGGACTGCGTGGCATTCCTGATGCGCAAATACCGCGAACTCACCGAGCAGGGTAAATAATGATCCGCGCGGACGAAGTTTCAAACCATGTAATCCCGCGGCTCCGTCAATGTCTTGTCGGAAACAAACCGTGGATTTCCAATCAAATCATAGAAAGGTGCAGAACAATGGAAAACAAAGGAATCAAACTTACCGAAAATGACCTGAACTCTGTGAGCGGCGGACAGTCTCACAATACATATGTGTTGAACGGCATCATATACACGCGACTGTATGAGGATTGTGCCGGATTAAGCGCGAGCAACTGCAAGTCTTGCGTGCACGCAAAGGAGTGCACCGACTCCTGTCTGAGACTGGATAATGAGCCTGGCGGAAATACAGAGGCACATTACGACCAGTCAAAGAAATGCTGAAATCATTACGATAGGCGTTCCCGATCATGCGCCCCGTCTTCCTGACGGGGCTTTCAAAAAAGAGGCGGACCGCGCGGCGTTCCCGGTGCGGAAATATCGGGAACTGACCGAACAAAGCAAATAACCCCCGCCCGCTGCGAACCGCCGCGGCGGACTCATTCTATCCGCCCGCGCCGTTTCCCGGGCAGATTGCCGTGAGCCCTATATTTTGTTTACGCGGGTATCAAAGGGACGCGTCCCCGCCAATTCCGCTGTACAAATACGGGCAATCGTCCGCCATGCCGGCTGCTGCCGCGAAAAAAGTTGAAAAAAGCGTTAACCATTTCGCTCCCTGTTTCGTATAAAGAGACAGAACAACACAATACAAAAAACAAGCAGGAGGCAACGAAAATGAAGAACACTGTAAAGAATCAGGAACTCAACAAGGTGAACGGCGGTCTCGGCTACGACTACCACGAGATGATCGAAAAGTTCGCGAACAGAGTCTATTATGTTCACAATAACTGCGGCGGACACATTCAGAATGTCGGAGTGATCGGCTCGGGTATGTGCTATTGCGACAAGTGCGGCGAAAGGCATATGTTCCACTGGTCGTTCAGCTATACCACTCAGGATAAGTAAGCGATTGATTGAAAGGAAGGACAAAACAATGACCGAAAAGAACAATGAAGTACGCACCGAGAAAACGCTGAAGAAAGTGAACGGAGGCATCGTCGCGACCTTTGTGTACAAGTGCCCCGTCTGCGGCGCGGTGAAGGAGAGCGTAGTCGATACCAACAGTCACAGCGGCCCGAGCAACGGAGGCGGCTGGTGCTTTAACTGCAATGTCGCGATGACGAAGATCGAGACCCGTTTCTGATCCCGTACGAAAAAGAGGAGGAACATCAGATGAAAGACGGCGAAGTGAACGAGAAAGACCTGCGCAAAGTAGCGGGAAGCGGCAGCGAGGGAGACTACGAATTCGTTGTCAAGGAGGGCAATATCGTATACGCGGAACCGATGCGCCACTCCTACTACCTGGTGCAGGAAACCGTTATGACCAATGACGACACACATCCGGTGCGGACGCAGTTTGTCGTCCATGCGCCCGGATCGGAAGTTTACAGGCGGGAAGATAAGATCGAATCCATCTATTGGCTGTACAGCTGCCGCGATACCTTCGGCGGCATCATCGGATAACGGGGAGGAAGATGCCATATTTCAAGCAAAGAGACAAGCAAAAGAACGAAAAGCGCCCGGGAGGGCGCTTTTTCTTGTGCGGGGGACGGGATGTGAGACCGCATCCGTGCCTGCGGGCGGCACCTTCCCGCCACAGCGGGAAGCTGATAGCGTCTCGCCTGCGGGCTCGGTCAGGTTCGGCTCTGAATGCCCACTGGGCATTCATTCACTACCGAACCACGCTTCGCGCCCCTACGGATATCGTTGCTTGCCCCGTTCCACCGTAGGGGCGGATATCATCCGCCCGCTGTTTCGGCACGGGAAAGCGGCGGGAGCCCTCATCAGTCAGCTTCCCCGGCGGGAGCCCTC
>JAZLLT010000100.1:0-9047 GCA_045598325.1 Clostridia bacterium
GCCGCTGCCCGGTATGACGGTCGCGTCGCCCGCCACGAAGGCGGAAGTACGCCGCGATATGGAATTGAGTCTGCAAAGCAAACTGCCTTTTGCCATCCGCTATCCGAAGACACTTCCCGAAGGCGAATACGAAGCCTATGGAACCGGTTCGTGGCAGGAGATCCTGCCTGTATCGGATATCACGGTCATCGCTTCGGGACGCATGGTGGAAATCTGTAAAGACGCGGCGAACATCCTTGAAAAACAGCAAATCCGTGTGGGACTCATCAATGCCCGCTTCTTAAAGCCGATGGACGGCGAAATGCTCGGGAAAATCGCTCTGCGGTCCCGTATCGTGTATACGGTCGAGGACAATGTCCGCCTGGGCGGCTTCGGTGAAGCGGCGGCGCAGAAAATCAGAGAAATGAGCAGTCGAACCGATGTGCGCGTACTTGCCGTTCCGGACCGCTTCATCCCCGCCGCGACGGTGGAGGAGCAGTTGAAACTGACGGGTTTAAGCAGCGAAGAAATCGCGAAAACCATTTTCGAGCAGGTGAATCAATGACTTTGAGAGCGGACGAAGCGCTGGTGCGTGCGGGCCTTGCCGAGACCGTCGAACTGGCAAATGCCTACATTATGGAAGGCAGGGTGCTCTGCGGAATGCAGAAGATCCTGAAGCCTTCCGAAAAGGTGAAGGACGCGGGACAGCTGCGCGTAAAAGGCGGTACGGACGACTATGTGAGCCGCGGCGCTCATAAACTGAAAAAAGCGTTTGAGGTTTTTACTATCTCCGCGGAGGGCAAAAACTGCATCGATGTGGGTGCTTCCACGGGCGGCTTTACCGATGTGATGCTTCGCATGGGTGCGCAGAGGGTATACTGCATCGATGTGGGGTATAATCTGCTTGACTGGAAACTCCGCTCTGATAAGCGCGTGACCGTGATGGAAAAGACGAATGCCCGCTTCCTCACAAAAGACCTGTTCGATACGGAAATTACTTTCGGCGCGACGGATGTCTCCTTTATTTCGCTCAAAGCCATTCTGTCCGCCGTGTATTCCGTGCTTACCGAAAATGCGGATTTTATCGCTCTCATCAAGCCACAGTTCGAGGCGCCGAAAGAGGATGTGGGCGAGAAGGGCGTCGTGAGAGACCCCGCCGTCCACGCGCGCGTCACGGGGGAGATTATTGCTTTCGCGGAGGAAACCGGGTTTGCGGTAAAAGGGCTTGACTATTCGCCCATCCGCGGTCCGGAGGGAAATATCGAGTTCCTGCTTTGGCTGAACAAGGGGCAGGGCGAACCCTTTGACCAAAACAAAATCGGCGAGACCGTGACGGCGGCGCACAAAAATTTCGAAAAAACATGAAAAAGACTTGCATAAATATGTAATTATACTGTATAATTATAGCGACGATTATCGATAAAGGAGAAACACATGAAGAACACGCGTCATGCGCTGATTCTGGAAATCATCGCCGAAATAAACATTGAGACCCAGGAAGAACTGGCAAACGAACTGATGGCAAGGGGCGTCAAGGTGACGCAAGCCACCGTTTCCCGCGACATCAAAGAACTGCGCCTTGTGAAGGTGCTTTCCGAAAACGGCCAATACAGTTACGCGGCTCCCGAAAAGAACGAAAAAACGCCCGGAGACCGCTATATGAGGATCTTCGCGGAGAGTGTGATCTCCATCGTGGGCGCGGGCAATCTCATCGTGCTCAAAACCATTACTGCGTCCGCACAGAGTGCGGCGGAAGCGGTTGACAGCATGGATATCCCCGAAATCGTGGGCACCATCGCGGGCGACAACACGGTACTGGTCATCGTGGGCAACATCGAGGATGTGGACGGTGTCATCGCCAAATTCAAGGCTTTGGCGGGAAAACTGAACTGAAATGCTGATCGAACTGAACATCAAAAATATTGCACTCATTGAGAGCCTCCGCATCGAATTAGAGCGGGGGCTCAATGTACTTACCGGCGAAACGGGCGCGGGCAAATCCATCGTTGTGGACTGCGTGAACCTGTCGCTCGGCTCCCGCGGCGGGAAAGAACTTGTCCGCACGGGCGAAGAAAAAGGACAGGTCCGGGCGCTGTTCGATATCGGCGACTGCCCTGCGGCGAAGGCATATCTCGATGAACTTCAGATGGAATACGACGACGGATTCGTGGAAGTCACGAGAGAACTGACAAGCGCCGGACGCAGCGTGTGCAGACTGAACGGCTGCGTGATACCCATGACCGCGCTCAAAGAGTTTACCGGGCATCTGGTGGACCTGCACGGTCAGCAGGAGCATCAGCGTCTCATGGACCCCGCAAATCATGTCCGCTATCTGGACGATTTCGGCGGCGCGGAGATCAGGGAACTGAAAGACGCGATGAGAAAGACCCATGCCGCGTATCTGGCGGCGGATAACGCCCTCAGGAAACTCAATGAAGACGAAGCCACCCGCTCACAGAAAATCGACATTCTGTCCATGCAGGTGCGCGAGATCCGCGCCGCGAAGCTGAAAGACGGTGAGGAAGAGGAACTGGAAAAGTGCTGCCGCCTATTCGAGAACGCGGAAAAACTCTCCGGCAGCATGCGCGTTGCCTATGAGCGGATCTACGCGGGCGGCAAGAGCATGAGCGCGCAGGAGAGCCTGAAACGCGCCGCGGACGCCCTTTCCGGCATCGCGGATCTCGATGATAACTATGCGGCTCTGCGCGATAAAATCGAGGAAAGCCTCTGCGTCGTGCAGGACATCGGCTACGAGATCCAGAGCATCTACGAAGATCTGTCCTTCGACCCCGCCGAGGCGGACGCCGCGCAGGAGCGGCTCGAACAGATCAAGAAACTGAAGCGGAAGTACGGCCCCGAAGTCAAAGACATCCTCGCTTTTGTCGAGAAGGCGGCGAAGGAACTCAACGATCTTCAGAACATGGACGAGCGCAGGGAAGAACTGAACGAGGCGTATGAGCAGGCGAAAGCGGAAATGAACGAAGCGGCGGACAAACTGTCCGCGGCGCGCAAAAAGATTGCGCGGAAACTGGACGGCCAAATCGTCGAGCAACTCGGCGATCTCGGCATGGCGCGTACGAAATTCGAAACTTCCTTCACGAAAAAGCCCGCCGTCACCGCGGACGGCAGCGAGAATGTGGAATTCATGATCTCGCCCAACCCCGGCGAGCCTCTGCGTCCGCTGGCGGCCATCGCGTCCGGAGGCGAGATCTCCCGCTTCATGCTGGCGCTCAAAGTGATCCTCGCGTCCACCGACGGCATTGAGACCCTCATTTTCGATGAAATCGACACGGGCATTTCCGGGCGCATGGCGCAGGTCGTGGGCGAAAAGATGGCGCTGCTCGCCAAAGACAAGCAGGTCATCTGTGTAAGCCACCTTGCCCAGATCGCGGCGCTGGGCGACACCCAGTTTGTGGTCGAGAAGACCGTGACGGGCGAACATACGGGTTCCAATGTACGCAAACTTACCGAAGACGGGCGCATTGAAGAACTGAGCCGTCTGGTCGGCGGCGCGGAAACGGACGCAAGCGGAAAAGAACACGCCCGCAGCATGCTTACGGGCGCATGGGACAGAAAGAAAGTTTTGCGCGGAGAATAGGAGAACATTATGCTGGTCATCGGAATCTGCGGCGCGAGCGGCAGCGGAAAATCCACTTTGGCGCGGGAACTGGCAGCCCGCCTTACGGGCACGACGCTCACCATCAATCAGGACGCGTACTACCGCGATCATGCCTATCTGCCATTGGAAGAACGCAAAAAGGTCAATTATGACGAGCCCGATGTGTTCGAGCACGATGAGCTGCTCTATGACGCCAACTGCCTGAAGGACGGAAAAAGCATCATCCGCAAGGCATACGATTATACGATGCACTGCCGCGCTGATCATGCGGACGAAGTGCTGACGCCGCCCGACACCCTCATCATCGAAGGCATCCACGCGTTCTACGACGAGCGTCTGCGCGATCTCATGGACTTCAAGATCTATGTGAATGTGGATCAGGATGTGTGCCTGCTGCGCCGCATCAAGCGGGATATCCGCGACCGCGGGCGCGACATCGAGGGCATCGCCGAGCAGTATCTGACCACCGTCAAGCCCATGTATGAAAAGTACATCCGCGCCTATGCCAACTACGCGGACATCATCGTGGCGAAGGGCGGAAAAAATCCGCGGGTCTGCGACATGCTGGCCTGCTACATCAACAGCGGCTATCTGGAGAAATAAAAAACGGCTTTACGCCGTTTTTTTGTTTATACGAAAAGGCTCACCAGTTCCTGTTTATCCACATCGCAAAGTCCCAAAGTGGTCATTTTGAGAGACGGGATAACGGTCAGGGAAACGAATGCCGTGTTCATGAACGGCTCGATGTTTCCGTTGACGCCGAGATATTTGTGCACCGCCTCGCGCACTTCCTGATTGAGCCGCGCGGTTTCGGCGGCGTTCTTCATGCTCATGAGCCCCGCGACGGGCAGGGGGAGGGACGCGACGACCTTGCCGCCGCTCACGACCGCAAGGCCGCCGTCCATCTGAATGACGGCATTTGCTGCGGCAGACATCTCCCCGTCGCTCGTGCCCGCCACGATCAGGTTGTGGGAATCGTGGGAGACGGAGGAAGCGATGGCGCCGTTTTTGATGCCGAGACCTTTGATGAAGCCGAGGCCGATGTGTCCGGTCATCATGTGACGCTCCATGACGGCAAGTTTGATGATGTCGCGGTCCGTGTCGATGCCGTTATTGACGCTGAAATCCAGTTCCTTGCGGGTTTCGTTTGTCAGCAGTTGCCCGGGAACCAGTTCGATGACGCGGCAGAGGCTGCCTTTCGGCTCGATGCGGAAACGCGCGGGCGTTACCGTTCCGATATTAAAGGAGTGCAGCACGGTCTTCAGCACATCATTTCGCACGGTCAGCGGACGGATGGGGAATGCCTTTCCGTCCTGCGCTGCTTTCACGCCGTTTTTCCAGACTTCCGTCACGCGGAACGCCTCAAGGTTGTCCACGACGGCAATGTCCGCCTTGTAACCGGGCGCGATGGCACCTTTGTCATAGATGCGGAAATAGCGGCACGCCTGTATGGTCGCCATACGGATGGCGGCGAAGGGGGAGGCACCCAGTTCCACGGCGCGGCGGATGATGGCGTCGATGTGTCCGGTGGACAGAATGTCTGCGGGATGTTTGTCGTCCGTAGCAAGGATGGCGCTGCGGTTATAGGGTTCTTCGAACAGTCCGAACAGTCCCTCCAGGTTCTTCGCGGCGGTGCCCTGACGGATCATGACCGTCTGCCCTTTGGAGATGCGCTCCTTTGCCTCGCCTATCTCGGTGCACTCGTGATCGTCCGAGATGCCCCTGCTCACATAGGAATCAAGACCGTTTCCGGAAAGCATCGGTGCGTGTCCGTTGACCACGCGGCCTGCGGCGCGGGCATCGGCGACTTTTTGCAGCAGATCTTTGTCTCCCGCCAGTATGCCCGGATAGTTCATCACTTCGCCGAGGGCGATGACTTTCGAAAATCCGTAAAATGGTTTGAGTGCATCCGCGGTGAGCGAAGCACCGTTTTCATCAAAAGGTCCCGCGGGAACGCAGGAGGGGAGGGCGATGAGCACATCCACGGGAAGCCCGATGGATTGCTCTATCATGTAGTCCAGACCGCTCACGCCGCACACATTGGCAATCTCGTGGGGATCGGCGACGACGGTGGTCGTTCCGTGGGGCAGTACCGCCTTCACGAATTCCGGCGGTGTCAGCATGGTGCTTTCGATGTGGATGTGTCCGTCCACGAGACCGGGAATCAGGATCTTCCCGGAAACATCGATGATCTCATCGGCACAGGTGTCTTCATTGCGGCCAATGCCCGCAATGATCTCGCCGTCGATGAGGATGTCCGCCTTCACCAGTTCATCCGTGAAGACATTGACATAACTTCCGCCTTTCAGTAACTTCTTCATATACCCTCCGGAATCGTATATTGTGCGTATTTTAGCAGACAGGGAATGATTTTGCAAGCCCCTCGTTCCCATATACGAATAACAAAGTGAAAAAGACGAAACATTCACAAAATAGAAATATAATCGAAAATAATAGCGATAAAGCATTGCATAATTGTGAAGTGTATGATATAATACCATCGTAAAAGTGTAATCAGGGGAGGTTTGACCGCTTCCCGTATCTATGAAAGGATGACAGAAATGAAAAAGATACTGATGCGTGTGATGTGCCTCGTGCTGCTCCTTGCGCTTCTCGTTCCCGAGATTGCCCTGGCGGACAGTTATAAGGCAACGGTGCTCGCCGCAAAAACATACATGTACGAAAAGGCGTCCACCGGCTCCAAAGTGCTGGCAACGCTCAACAAGAACGCGACCGTGATGGTGAGTTCCGTTTCGGGCAACTGGGCGAAAGTCACTTATTCCTCGAAGGCGGGTTACATCAAACTTGCCGACCTCAAGAGCAGCAAGAAGCAACTGATGTATGCCAATCGTCAGGCGAATGTGTACGCGACCGCGTCCACCAAGGGAAAAGTGCTCGAAACCGTGAGTATCGATTATCCGCTCAATGTGGTGGGCATCAACGGCAGTTTCTATCTGGTGGAGGACGCGAACGGCAAGTTCACCGGCTACATCACCAAGAACTATGTGAGCACAAAAAAGACCGACAAATATGTGATACCCGATTCCTACAAGGTGACGCCGAAATCCGGTTCCACCGCGACCATGCCTTCCAAGGTCAAGTCCTCCCAGTATTATCTGGGCAAGAGCATGGATCTTTCCAAATATAAGGCATATTTGGTTTACATCGCGCAGAACAAACTGGGCTGCAAGTACGGAACCGGCACGAACCAGTTCAATAACCTCTCCTTCGTTACTTCCGTCATGAAGGCGATGGGCTGCACGATCCCCACTTCACTCAATAATGTGGCACACGCCGGAAACGGCGCCTATGTGTCCAGAAGCAAACTGGAAATCGGTGACATCGTGTGCTTCGACTGCGACAGCACCGACTATGTGATCGTGGACCATATCGGCATCTATGTGGGCGGCGGATACTTCCTCCACGCCTCCGCCAGCGCCGGCTGCGTGGTCGTTTCCTCCATGAGCAGCGGCTACTACTACAAGAACTTCTGCTGGGGCAGAAGATACCTGACCAAGTAAACCAAACGAAACCCGCCGCCGTAGAAAATACGGCGGCTTTTTCATAATGAAATAACATTTTTAATGCGTATATGCTTGTATTTTATCAATCAAATGATACAATATGCCCGATAGAAAAGGAAGGTGTTTATGCATGACGAATGTGACGATTATTTCCGGTTTCCTCGGAGCCGGCAAGACGACTCTCATAAAGAAACTGCTCAAGGAAGCCTTCGCGGGCGAAAAGGTAGTCCTGCTTGAAAACGAGTACGGCGAGGTCGGCATCGACGGCGGCTTTATGAAGGACAGCGGCATCGAAGTGACCGAACTCAACTCCGGCTGCATCTGCTGCACCCTGGCAGGCGACTTCAGCAAGGCCATCGGCGAGATCTGCGACCGCTTCAACCCCGACCGCCTGATCATCGAACCCAGCGGCGTCGGCAAACTTTCCGACATCCGCCGCGTCGTTGAGAAGGAAGCGGAAAAAGGACAGATTAAACTGGGCGGCAGCGTGACTGTCGTGGACGCCGCCAAGTGTAAAATGTATCTCAAGAACTTCGGCGAGTTCTTCATCGATCAGGTGAAGTGTGCCGAGACCGTCATCCTTTCCCGCACCCAGATGGTGAGCGAGGAGAAACTGGAGGCGGCGTTCAACCTCGTGCGCGAGCAGAACGCGGAATGTGCCATCGTGACCACCCCCTGGGACGAGATCGACGGACAGATCATCGTGGACACCTTCGAGCATCCCGCCGCCCTCATTGATGTGGACGAAGTCTGCCCCGAGCATGAGCATCATCATCACCACCATCATCACCATCACGATGAGGACGAGTGCGAAGAGCATGATGAGCACGACGAACATGATGACGACGATGATGAGGAGGATGAGCACGAACATCATCACCATCACGACGATGACGATGATGACGATGAGGATGAGCACGAGCATCATCACCATCACGATGATGACGATGATGACGACGAGGATGAGCACGAGCATCATCACCATCATCACGACGACGATGATGACGAAGACGAGCACGAACATCATCACCATCATCACCACTATGACGAAAACGGCGTCTGCTCCTGCGGACATCATCATGATGAGCACGACGCGGACGAAGTGTTTGACAATGTGGGCATCGAGACCGCTTCCCGCATCAGCCTCGAAACCCTCAATAACGCCTTCAAGGCCGTTGAGGACGAGGAAAAGTACGGCACGGTCCTGCGCATGAAGGGCATTCTGCGCACCACCGAAGGCAACTGGATCAACTTCGACTACACGCCCGGCGAAGCGGAGATCCGCGAAGGCACTCCCGATTACACCGGCCGTGTATGCGTCATCGGCTGCCACCTCAAGAGAAAGGCCATCAAGGAACTCCTGGGCCTGTAAGGAGAAAATCAATGTCTCAGCAGAACGATCAGGAATACAAGACTCCGATTTACCTCATCACTGGTTTTCTGGAGAGCGGCAAAACCAGCCTCATCAAGAGCATGCTGGAGGACGAAGGTTTCTCTTCCGGTGAGCGTACGCTGATCATCCAGTGCGAAGAGGGCATCGAGGAATACGAAAGCGCGCTGCTCAAAAAGGCCAACGCGGTCGTGGAAGAGGTGGAAGATTTTGCCGACCTCACGCCCGAACTGATGAACGGCTTCGAAGTCAAGTATGTGCCCGAGCGCATCATCATCGAGTACAACAGCGTATGGGGCGTCGAGAATCTATTCAGAATCAAAAAGCCCGACGCGTGGGAACTGGCGCAGATGGTCACCATGGTAGACGCCACCACCTTTGACAACTACATGACCAACATGCGCACGCTCATGACCGAAGCCATGAAACTGGCCGATCTCATCATCGTGAACCGCTGCACGGAAACCACCGAGAAGAGCCGCATGCGCCGTGTGATGAAGGCGATGAACAACTCCGCCAACTTCCTGTTTGAAAA
>JAZLLT010000101.1:0-40709 GCA_045598325.1 Clostridia bacterium
TTTCCATTGTACAAAAGACTGAAAACGGGAGCACATTTGCACCTGCTTTTGCGGACGGTTCCCGTTATTGGCTATTGCCCGGTAAGAATAGTATTGTGATTGATACCGAAAATCCGAGAAAACCTATTGAACTTGATATTGCTTGGAGGACACTTGGATGTCATTGAAAAAAGATATATGATCTGAATAAATATATGCTATAGTGCGAACAGCGGGACGGAGACGGAAACCTCAAGTACCGTACGCTCATCAGCTACGACAACAAGAACCGGGTCAAGAGCTTTACGGAAGCAACGGCGACTGAAACGAAGAAAACCGAATACACTTATGACGCAGATGACCGCGTAACAGAGGTCAAGTATAACGGCAGCGACAGCAGTAAGGTGAGCTATACTTATGACAAGCTGAACTGCATCACAAGCAGAACCGACACGACCACCTCTAAAATACATAAGTGAAACGCACAGGGATGCAAGAGTTTCTTGCATTCCTGTGCGTAAAGTCAATTCCTGCGTCAGCCGAAGTGTTGTTTCGTTTACTTGCTTATGACACTTTGCCTTTCCGCGCGGAAAGTACAAAAACAGAGCCCCGCGTTTTTTGCGGAGCCCTGCATTTATATATTTACTGATTTTTGGCTGCCAGGTTCTCCTGCGCCGCCTTTACCTTGCGAAGCGCGTCGATGGCCTTGGCGGACTTCACTCTGTCGATATTGAGCCTCAGTCCGCAGTGCGGGCAGGTAAGCGCGGCATTCGTCACGATGTAGTAGATCGTGGTGGGGATGCATCTTCCGCACACCGGGCATTTCATACCGGGCACATTCTGCTGATTCGCGGTTTCCTGACCGCCGATGACTTTCTCCAAATTGATTTCGTTTTTCATGATTTTATCCTCCGTTTGTCTTTTTATTGTTCAGGTCCTTTTTCCTGCCTGCACCTGTATATACGACGGACGGAAGGAAATGGTTACTGCGGAAATCAACTTCCTCAAAAAAGACGCGGAGACAGCAAAACCCCGAAAACCGGAGTTTTCGGGGTTTTGTATGAGCGAATCAGCGCTTGGAGAACTGGGGAGCGCGACGAGCGGCTTTGAGACCGTACTTCTTGCGTTCCTTCATTCTGGGATCGCGGGTCAGGTAGCCGGCCTTCTTGATGGCGGGCTTGAGCTCGATGTCAGCCTTGACCAGAGCACGGGCGATGCCGTGACGGATGGCGCCGGCCTGGCCGGTATATCCGCCGCCCTTGACATTTACGACGACATCGTAACGGGCACCGGACTCGGTCAGAGTGAGGGGCTGACGGACGACGGTCTTGAGGGTCTCAAGTCCGAAATACTCGTCCAGAGAGCGGCTGTTGATGGTGATATTGCCTTCACCGGGGATCAGACGAACGCGGGCGATCGCCTTTTTTCTTCTGCCAACTGCATTGAAGTTTACATCAGACATGTTATTCGTCCTCCTCCCTTATTACTTCATCTCGAAAACTTCGGGCTGCTGTGCGGCATGGGGATGCTCGCCGCCGGCATAAACCTTCAGTTTCTTGAGCATCTTGTTGCCCAGAGGTCCCTTGGGGAGCATGCCGCGAACGGCCTTCTTGAGGGCGAACTCGCTCTTCTTGGCCATGAGGTCGCGGTACTTGGTTTCCTTGATTCCGCCGGGATGACCGGTGTGATGATAGTAGATCTTCTGATCCAGTTTGTTGCCGGTCAGAGCGATCTTGTCGGTGTTGATGACGATGATGAAGTCGCCGGTATCAACATGGGGAGTGAAGGTGGGCTTATGCTTGCCGCGCAGCATCAGGGCTACCTGGCTGGCCAGACGACCAAGCACAACACCGTCTGCATCGATCACATACCACTTGTGTTCGGCAGTGGCGGGATTTGCCATATAAGTGCTCATTGAGAATTCCTCCAATAATATCAATACTGATGGTCCGGCATGAGGTCAGCATGCGCGGGGACGCATCAAACGCTCGGGGCTGTGAGCGGATTGACACAAATGCTATTTTACATCTATATAGGGCATTTGTCAATGCGGTTTCTAAAAGTTAACGGGAATTACAGTAAGAATTAGCGTTTTTCAAGGGAGAACGGGCGGATCGGAGCGGATAAATCAGCCTCCCTGCCGCTTCACGCCCCTTGAGAGATGCGGCCGTTCCTCATCAGCCGGCTTCGCCGGCAATTTCCCATCGGAGCGGGGCAGCCAAGGCGGTCAGCGATCCGGCACCGCCTCCGCGAGGCGCAGAACGAGGGCATTGTGGACAAGAAGCCCCGCGTCCGTGAAGGAAAGGAAGCCATCCTGCAGGCGCACATATTCCGCGGGCAGGGTCTTCGCGGCGCGGATCAGGGCGTCCAGTTTTCCTTTTCCGAAGCGGGTTTCGAAGCGGTTGAGATCGATGCCGCGGGTGAGCCTGGTCTCCAAAAGGATGGTTTCTTCTATCAGACCGTCCGCATCGACTTTTTCGCGGTCAAGGGCGTATTCGCCGCCCATGTAGCGGGCGTAGCAGGGATTATCGAAGCGCTCGCCCTCCATGAAGGAGTGCGCCGCGCAGCCCAGTCCCAGATAGTTGCCGCCCGTCCAGTAGACGAGGTTGTGGCGGCACTCCTTGCCGGGCAGGGCGTAGTTGGAGATCTCGTAGCGGCGGTAGCCGAGAGAAGAAAGCCGCCCGATCGCCATGAACTGCATTTTCGCGGCCTCGTCCTCGTCGGGCACCGTCTCCTCCCCCGCATCCACCCGCCTCGTCAGGGGCGTGCCCTCCTCGAGGATCAGTTCGTAGCAGGAGATGTGCGCGGGACGCAGGGCGTGGAAGGCGTCGATAGTAGAGGAGATGTCTTCTTCTGTCTGACGCGGCAGAGCGAACATCATGTCGAGGTTGAGGTTATCAATACCCGCATCGCGGACCATGGAGACCGCTTTTTTCGCTTCCTCAAAATCATGGATGCGGCCAATGCTTTTGAGCAGGCGGTCGCTCGCGGACTGCACGCCCAGAGAGACGCGGTTAACGCCCATCCGCGCGGCGGCGGCGAGTTTTTCTTCCGTCACGGTGCCGGGGTTCATTTCCATGCTGATCTCAGCGTCCTTCTTCGGCGGGAACAAGTCGAAAACGCCGCCCAGCAGCCGTTTCAACTGCTCTGCAGACAAAAGCGAGGGCGTACCCCCGCCCAGATAGACGGTGGGTACGCCGAAATGACCGTAAACTTCCGCCTGCGCTTTGGCTTCGGTCAGGACACGGTCGATATAGCCGTCTGCTTCGCCGAGTTTGCCGGGATAACTCTCGAAGTCGCAGTAGTCGCACTTCCTGACGCAGAACGGCAGGTGGATATATAAGGAAGAAAGCATGCTATTCATCCATCTTGAGCACTGCCATGAAGGCCTCGCTGGGGACCTCCACGCTGCCCACCTGACGCATGCGCTTTTTGCCTTCCTTCTGCTTTTCGAGCAGTTTCTTCTTTCTGCTGATGTCGCCGCCGTAGCACTTGGCCAGAACATCCTTGCGCAGGGCCTTGACCGTCTCGCGGGCGATGATCTTGCCGCCGACCGCCGCCTGAATGGGGATCTCGAACAGTTGGCGCGGGATGGCGTCCTTCAGTTTTTCCGCGATGGAGCGGCCTCTGGGATAGGCGCGGTCCTTGTGCACGATCATCGAAAGCGCGTCGCACATTTCGCCGTTGAGCAGCATGTCCAGTTTCACGAGTTCGCTGGTCACATAGCCCTTGAGCTCGTAGTCGAGGGAGGCGTAGCCGTGGGTGCGGCTCTTGAGGGTATCGAAGAAATCGTAGATGACCTCGTTGAGCGGCAGGTCGTACAGCATCTCCACACGGCCGCCATCGATGTACTTCATATCGCGGAAGGTGCCGCGCTTGTTCTGGCACAGGTCCATGATGGCGCCGGTGTAGTCCGAGGGCGTGATGATGTGGGCGTCCACAAAGGGCTCCTCCATGTGCTCGATCTCGGTGACGGGCGGCAGATTCGTGGGGTTGTCGATCCACAGTTCCGTGCCGTCGGTCTTGATGACGCGGTAGACGACGCCGGGCGCGGTGGTGACGAGGTCCAGATCGAACTCGCGCTCCAGACGCTCCTGGATGATCTCCATGTGGAGCAGACCCAGAAAGCCGCAGCGGAAGCCGTAGCCCAGCGCCACGGAGGTCTCGGGCTCGAAGGACAGGGCGGCGTCGTTGAGGCGCAGGCGCTCGAGGGCGTCCTTCAGGGACTCGTAGTCCGCGCCGTCCGCCGGATAAATGCCGCAGTAGACCATGGGCAAAACGGGCTTATAGCCGGGCAGAGGGGCGTCCGCGGGTTCATCCACGCGGGTGATGGTGTCGCCCACGCGGATATCCGCGATGTCCTTGATGGAGGCGGCGATATAGCCCACATCGCCCGCGGAGATCACGCCCGTGGGATTGTAGCCGCCGGGGATGAACGCGCCGCACTCGGTGACATCGAATTCCTTGCCGCACGCCATCATGCGGATGCGGTCGCCCACCTTCACCGTGCCCGCCTTTACGCGGACGGAGGAGATGGCGCCGCGGTAGTTATCGTAGTAACTGTCGAAAATGAGCGCCTGCAGAGGTGCTTCCGCGTCGCCTTCGGGGGCGGGGAATCTGGTCACGATCTGGCGCAGTACTTCTTCGATGCCGATGCCCTGCTTGGCGGAAATGAGGGGGCAGCCCTCGGTGTCCAGACCGATCTCCTCCTCGATTTCCTTTTTGACCACCTCCGGTTGGGCAGAGGGCAGGTCGATTTTGTTGATGACGGGCAGAATCTCCAGATCGTGGTCGAGGGCGAGATAGACATTCGCCAGCGTCTGCGCCTCGATGCCCTGGGTGGCGTCCACGATGAGGATGGCGCCTTCGCAGGCGGCGAGGGCGCGGGAAACTTCATAGGTAAAGTCCACATGACCGGGGGTGTCGATGAGGTTGAGTTCGTACACTTCCTCGTCATCGGCTTTATAGGGCAGGCGCACCGCCTTGGATTTGATGGTGATGCCGCGCTCTTTTTCCAGTTCCATGCTGTCCAGCACCTGATCGGTCATGTCGCGCAGCGCCATGACGCCCGTCTTTTCCAGCAGACGGTCGGCGAGAGTGGACTTGCCGTGATCGATGTGGGCGATGATGCAGAAATTGCGGATCTTGCTGAGGTCTTTAGACAAAACCGTTTCCTCCGTTACAGAGCGTTATAGTGCTGCATGCGGATGATGTCGCCGTTTTCGTCAAACAGCACCTGATACACCGCGTGCACATTGTTGACGGCGAAAAAGTCGTCGATGCAGGCTTTGATGGCCGAAGCGTCGGGAGATACCTTTTCCATGGTGTAGAGCACCGTGCCCCTGCGGGGAAGCCACAGTTCCGCGTTCGCGGACAGGCGGCAGGAGAAGGTCGCGGGGTCGTCGTTTGCCGTGTAGACAAAACCGAATGCCGTGTCGTAGGCGGGTTCGCAGTAATCGAGGGTCACATAGATCCCGCCGTCCCTTGCCTCGCAGTCCGTGAGGAAGGCAGTGTAGGTGGTGGAGACCTTCTTTTTCTGCAGGTACAGGCTTCCCATGAAGTTCTTCCGCGCGGAAGAGAACACGCCTTCCGCGTCCATGCCCCACGCGCGCACCGTGACCGACAGCATATACTGCTCGGTGAGGGGCGCGGCGAAGGCGTACACGAGATAGTGGTCATCCGAGGACGCGCCGCGGATGGACTGGTAGGAATAGGTGACAGCCGCGCCGCTGTAGCCCATTTCCGTCTGCGCGGGCGCGATATCGCTTCTGTCCACGAGCCTTCCGTAGCGTGAAACACCGTCCAGCGCCGCTTTCAGGAAATCGTCCGCGCTGCCGCCCTCCGTCTCCTCCACGGAAACGGTGATCTCCGCCGCGTCAAGGTAGGCGCTGAGCAGCAACCCCGAGGGCTCGACATAGGTCATCACATCCCAGGACGCCAGAACACGGGCGTCATAGGAAACGATGTACGCCTCGTAGACGCTGCCGTCAAAGCCCTTTTCGTCCGCAAGGGACAGGCTCATCATGAGCGCAAGGACGAGAACGAGAGAAAGGATCTTCTTCATCTGCCGCCTCCTAATCGCGGTCGTAGCGGGCGATGAGGTACGGGATATACTTGTCGTTGTAGAAAATGCGTCCCGCCACATCCGCGTACACGGCGTACTCATTGCCCTGCGCGAGGTTGCCCACATTGCTCTGGTTTTCGAGGGCGACCAGTTTCACATCGTTGACATTGCCCACATTCATGAAGGAGTAGCGGATGCCGTTCTGCTCCACCACATCCACAATCTTGCCCATGCACAGGAACACCTTGCCGCCCCACTGCTCATAGTACAGGGACAACTGGGCATAGTCCATGGTCCAGGCGTTTCTGGTATATTCCGCCTTGGCGGGCAGGTATTTTACATAGAAGGAAATGCTGCTGTCCCTGCGTCCGTCCTTGGTGGCGCGGAAGGAGACGAGGTTGTTTCCGAAGCCGGAGAACTTCGCCTTGAAGGAGAAGTTGCCGGTCTGCTGGTCGACGACGAGGGAATCGCGGTCGTAGTCCGTGTCCACATTGATCCATGCGCCTGGCTCGGTCTTGCCGGAGATGGTCATGTAGTTCATCGTGCTGGTGTAGATGACCGAGGATGCGACTTCCAGATCGATGTCCATCTCCTCGCGGTAGAACACGATGTCGCGGCGGGCTTCCTTGTGGCTGTCCGTGCGCACGACGACGGAAATGTTGTTGTCGCCGATGGGCTGGATGTTCAGGGTCAGATTGAGGTTTCCGCTCCTGTCCACCTGCGAGGTCACATCCTCGCCGTTGATGATGACGGAACTGCCGTACACCACATTCATGGAAAGACCCGTCTGGGAGGTGATGACGGTCAAGCGGTCGGTTTTCGGCTCCGTGATGGTGACGGGGCTTTCGGGCACGGCGACGGTCAGTTCGAACACGGGGATGCGGGTCTTCTTGCCGGTGGAGGAGATATAGATGGGCGAGAAGGTGATGTCCGCGCTGTCGGTGACGGTGGGATCCACATCCGTAAACCAGATGTAGTCCGGGAACTCCACGCGGGCCAGACCGCCCACGAACATGTAACTCTTGCCCAGTTCCTCGATGTAAACGCTGTCGCCGTCCTCGCCGAAGAAGGAGAGGGCGTGACCGGGCATGCCGTTTTCAAAGACGATGGACTCCACCGTCTGGTTGACATATTTTTCGACGATGCGCTTGTTCTGACGGATATAGTGCACGCGCATGACGATGAACACGATGAGGCACACCGTGACGATGAGCGCGGCGAAAATAACGAGCGCGCGGAGCAGCAGCTGCTTCACGGGGATCTTTTCGTTTGTTTCGGTTTTGTCTGTATGCACCAACGGGAGACCGCAGGCGGGACAATCATTCATGGACGCCTTGATGACGGCGCCGCAGCGTGGACAGTTCAAGTTCATTCCTCCGGGCAAACTTCTTCGAGTGTATTATAATGGAAAGGCGGCGAAAAAACAAGCACAACTTTCTTTCCGCGGGAGCAGGGAGTGCGATTTGACGCGAATTTTCGTAAATATTACATTGCCGCCCCTTGCAAAACGGACTCCGGGGTGCTATAATATCGCCTGTTGAACAGATAGTTCACAATTTTCGGCCATGTGGAGAAGTCGCCTAGCTTGGTCGAGGGCGCACGACTGGAAATCGTGTAACGGCCAAAATCCGTTCGAGAGTTCGAATCTCTCCTTCTCCGGGAAAAAACAAGCGGTTTTGCTCGTCTAAACCGCTTGTTTTCTTTTTGTCGTTTTATCGGCGCCCTCGAATCGTGTATCCATGTTTTTCGGATAATCGTTTACAGGTGCTCTTTTTGGTGTTCCCGACCGGAGCAACTTCGAATTCGGAAGGGAGAAAAAACACATGGTTTCAAGAACAATGCGCTACGATTGCACGGGAATGAAGGCTGCTTTGGAGAATCGCAACTCCAATGTGACTTCACAGGAACAGATCGGATCAGACATACTTGAACAATACGATCTCGATCCGTGGAGACAGCAGCCCTCGAAGCACTTCCACCCCATCTTCAAACAGTTAGGTGTATGTTCAATCAAACAAACTTACTTTCTGCCGATGCGCCCTTGCAAATCCCTGCTTTTTGGCATATAATGAATGCGTGGGATTAGGTCTCTTTGAGTGGAATGCGGTCGTGAATCTGATTGCTGATGAAGAGCATTCTTGCAATATGCAAAAAGAAAGCTCCCTCTCGGGAGCACTCGCACACACTGTGCGGCCGGTCGAGCCGGCGGTTTCGGAAAACCGTTATTTGAACTTGTAGTGCAATTCCATAGGGGTCTGTGGACTGCATAATTAATATATCACGAACCGGAGGATTTGTCAATATGAAGAACCAAGAATTCTATCTGGGATTGGATATCGGTACGGATTCCGTGGGGTATGCAGTGACAGATACCTCTTACTCGCTTCTAAAATTCCGCGGGGAACCGGCATGGGGCGTTACTTTGTTTGATGAGGCACAGCTCAACGCAGAACGTCGTGGTTTCCGTACTGCTCGCCGACGCCTTGATCGCAGACAGCAGAGGGTACGGCTGATACAGGAACTTTTCGCTCCGGCTATTTCGAAAATCGATCCGGAGTTCTTCATGCGCATCATGAAAAGCAGCCTGTGCAGAGACGACAAGGATAATCACTACACCCTGTTTGATGATGCTGCGTTTTGCGATAAAGACTATAATAAACTTTATCCTACGATCCACCATCTGATACATGAGCTTATGACGAGCAATGAACCTCATGATGTACGGCTCATCTATATTGCCTGCGCGTGGCTTGCTGCGCATCGCGGTCACTTTTTGAGTGACATTTCAATGGGTAATATTGCCAACATCAATGAGTTTTCATCTGTTTGGGCAGAGTTCAATGCGTATTTCAAAAATGAGAGCACGGAGATTGTACTCCCGTGGGACGAGGAGAATCCGGTAAGTGTTTCCGAGGCGATCCGTCTCAAAAAGAACATCACGGCAAAATATAAGGCGCTTTGCTGCGCACTCTATTCAGATGGGAAATCCGTCAAGACCATAGATGGGTTCCCTTATAACTGTGAGGTCCTCTTCAAGGGCATCTGCGGCGCAAAAATCGACTGCGCTAAGCTCTTCGAATGTGATGAGTACAAAGAAGTCGAGTCTTTCTCATTATCGGATGATGATGAAAAACTGGAAGAAGTCTTTGAGAAAGTCGGCGATGATGCGGGGCTTTTGATTCAAATGAAGAAGCTCTATGACTGGGCGCTGCTTGCGGATATCCTTGCGGGAGCGGGGAAGATATCCGAGGCAAAAGTGCACATCTATAATACACATACGGAGGACCTCAAGAATTTAAAATACATCATCAGGAAATATATTCCCGATGCGTATAAGGATATTTTCGATGCGGCAGGTTTGCCTAATTATGCTGCGTATACTGCACATTGGACGAAACAGCCCGCCAATGAAAGGAAAAAAGTCAATAAGTTCCTCTTCTCCGACTGGCTCAAGAAGCAACTCGAAGCCATAAAGCAGCCGGATGCGGAAGATGAAGCTATACTTGCCGATATGCGCGATCGCCTTTCTGCCTATTGCTTCCTGCCGAAGCAGCATGATACGGATAACCGCGTTATTCCTTACCAACTCTATTTATATGAGCTGGATCTGCTGCTTGGAAAAGCTTCTGCTTATCTTCCTTTCCTTGCCGCAAAAGATGAGGATGGCTTGACCGTTGCCGATAAAATCAAATCGGTTTTCACATTCCGCATTCCTTATTATGTGGGCCCCTTGAACCATGCATCCGCTAAGTCTTGGTTTGCCAGAAAAGCAAGCGGCGCAATCCTGCCCTGGAATTTTGACAAGATGGTGGACAGAGATGCCAGCGAGAGGGAGTTCATCCGCAGAATGACCGGCTGCTGTACATATCTTCCTTCTGAAAAAGTCATACCGAAGGATTCTCTGCTTTATCACCGTTTTGAGGTGCTCAACGAGATCAACAATTTGAAAGTGGATGGCAAGCCGATCTCTGTAAGAGCCAAGCAGACAGTATTTACGCGTTTTGAAGACAAGAAAAAGGTCACGGTTAAAGACATCCGCGAATGCCTCCTGATCAACAACTATATGCAGAAGGATTCTGTCCTTTCCGGTGTAGACACGGTGATCAAATCCGATTTGAAGCCGCAGCATGATTTCCATCGGCTGCTTTCTCTGCGTATCCTCACAGAAGAAGACATAGAAAAAATCATTCTGCAAATCACCTGTACCGAAGACAAGGCCAGATTGAAGGCATATCTGACCCGTGAATTCCCTGCTTTATCCGACGCGGACATCAAGTATATCAGTCGCCTGAACTATAAGGATTTCGGACGTCTTTCGACCAGATTCCTGACCGGGCTTCAGGGTGTTGAGAAGGAAACAGGGGAAGTCTTTACTGTCATGCGGGCACTATGGGAGACCAACAATAATCTGATGGAACTCCTGTCCGACAGGTTCACATTCAAAGATGAAATCGAGAGCGCTGCGAAAGAACACTATGCGGAACATCCTGCTTCTCTTTCGGACCGGCTCTCCGATATGTACCTGTCCAACGCAGTCAAGCGCCCGGTCATGCGTGCGCTTGAAATCACGCGCGAAGTGGCGAAGGCCTTCGGCACTCCATCCAAGGTATTTGTGGAGATGACTCGCGGTGCTACCGAGGATCAGAAGCATAAGCGAACCGTTTCCAGATCCGAACAGATCAAAGCGTTGTATGCGACCTGCGAAGAAGATACCCGTGAGTTGGAAAAGCAGCTCGAAAGCTATGGCGATTCTGCGGATACGCTTCTGCAGAGCGACCGTCTGTTCCTGTACTATATGCAGTTGGGCAGGTGTATGTATACCGGACAAGCCATTGATCTTACAAAGCTGAAGGACGGAACATACAACATCGAGCATATCTATCCTCAATCCAAGGTGAAGGATGACAGCATCCTGAACAATGAGGTACTGGTCCTTTCTACGGTGAATGGGCAGAAGTCTGATCAATACCCGATTGACGCGGATATTCGTATTCGTATGCACAATTTCTGGTCCATGCTTCTTGGCTCCCACCTCATCACCGATGAAAAGTTTAAACGTTTGACCCGCTTTACCCCCTTTACCGAAGAGGAGGAAATGGGCTTTATCAATCGTCAGCTCACCGAAACTTCTCAGTCTGTGAAAGCGGTTGCGCAGCTGCTCAAGGAGGCATATCCAGATACGGAGGTCGTTTATGTGAAGGCACGGCTCACCTCCGAATTCCGTCAGGAGTTTGAACTGCTGAAGTCCCGAACTTTCAACGATCTGCATCACGCGAAGGACGCCTATCTCAATATCGTGACCGGCAATGTTTATGATATGAAGTTCAGCAAGCGCTGGTTCAGCTTGAGTGAAAAGTATAATGTACAGGTCAAATCTCTCTTTACACATGATTTGATCCGTGGCGGAAAGACTATTTGGAATCCCTGTATGCTTAATCTTGTCAGAAAGACGGTTTGCAGGAATAACGCGCACATGACGAAGTATGCATATATCAAGAAGAGCGGACTGTTCGATCAGATGCCCGTGAAGGCAGCTGCCGGTCTGGTACCCCTCAAAGCAGGAATTCCGACGGAGAAGTATGGAGGTTATAATAGACCTTCTATTGCCTTCTTCATGCCGGTCAGGTACAGCGTCGGAAAAAAGAGTGATGTGATGATTATGTCCGTGGAGGCAATGTATTCGGACAGGGTACTATCGGATACAGAGTTTGCTGCTCAATATGCCGCCGTACACCTTGAAAAAATCCTCGGGAAACCCGTGCAAGTCGTTTCTTTCCCACTTGGCATAAAGCCGATGAAGGTCAACACCGTGCTGTCTCTGGATGGATTCCGTGTGTGCATAGCCGGCAGTGCAGGTGGTGGCAAATGCTTGATTGCAGCCCCTTTCATGTCGTTCAGCGAATCACATGAAATAGAGACCTATGTCAAATGTCTCGAAATGTTTGTTGAAAAGCTGACCAAGAATAACCATCACCGTTATGATGCGGCCTATGATAGGGTGACAGTAGAAGGAAACATCAGGCTCTATGATATTTACATGAATAAACTTAGCGACAGTATCTATTCGAAGCGCCCAAATTGCCCGTTGACCACACTTATTGATGGCAGAGAGAAATTCATTTCTCTTGATGTGGTTGATCAGGCAAAAGTACTTTTGAATATCCATAATGTCTTCGGTCGTGTATCGTCCGGCTGTGATCTTTCGGCTGTTGGTGGTGTTTCTCGTGCTGCAGCGACGGTTAGTTTCAGCGCCAATATGTCAAACTGGAAGAAAAACTATAAGGATGTCCGCATCATCCGTTCTTCCGCTTCCGGTTTGTGGGAATCGGAGTCCGGTAATCTGCTGGAACTTGTATGAGTTATCGCAATGTAATCATTACAAAGCGCTGCAAGCTGGATACAAAAATGGGGTATCTGGTCATACGGGATGAAAACATGAAGCGTATATTTCTGGATGAAATTGATACGCTCATGCTGGAAAATCCGGCTGTATCACTGACCGGGTGTCTCATCGAAGAACTCACGAATCGCAAAATCAAGCTCATCTTCTGCGATAAGTCTCATAGCCCCATTGCCGAAACCGTAGCGTGTCACGGAAGTCATGACAGTTCTTTGAAAATCAGGATGCAGTCAGCGTGGACGGATGAAATAAAAGGACAGGCATGGCAGCGGATTGTATCGCGAAAAATCCATATGCAGATGGAATTCCTGCGGGAACTGGGGTGTGAACGCGAAACGGTTCTGCTTACCGGTTATGAGCAAACGGTCCTTCCACACGATTCAACAAACCGCGAAGGTCAAGCGGCAAAGGTGTATTTCGATGCGTTGTTCGGAATGGATTTTACCCGTACGGAAGAATCTCCTGTTAATGCGTCGCTTAACTATGGTTATACTATGCTCAATTCCGCTTTCAATCGGGAAATCGTTGCAAATGGCTACCTGACGCAAATCGGTATCTTCCATGACAATATGTTCAATCACTTCAACCTTACCAGCGATATCATGGAACCGTTTCGTATATTGGTTGATCGGATGGTTTACAAAATGAATCCGCAGCAATTTGACAAGGAAGAACGCCATGCTCTTTGGAGGTTGTTCTCTGAAGCTGTCAGTTACAAGGGGAATATCCAGTTGGTTTCTGCGGCGATTCGCCTTTATACGAAAAATGTGCTGGATTGTATTTCAAATGGGAAACCCGACGATATCGTGTTTTATGAGAACATATGAGCTATCGTTTTATGAGATTGATTGTGATGTTTGACCTACCTACCGTTACAATGGAAGATAGGCGAAATTACACCCAGTTCCGAAAACTGCTGGTCAAGAGTGGCTTCATCATGCTGCAGGAATCTGTATACACGAAACTGATGGTGACACCATCGGTAAAGACGGCAGTTTTACAGAACCTGCGAAAAAACAAACCGCCCAAAGGATTGGTATGTGCCCTTGAAGTGACGGAAAAACAATTTGCCGGTATGAACTACATATCGGGCGAATACCACACGGATGTGCTTGATACAGACGAAAGACTGGTGATTTTATGAAATTCACCCACCCGCAGATCGACAGGATTTTCGATACGAATCGCGGAAAAGTCAATACGGTCGTGGTTGAAAATCAACGATTTTTAGCTGAACTGCTGCGCGATATAACCTCACAGTTGCAGGGATTTGATGGTCAATGGATTGTTTCCGAAGATGAAACGATATTGCCTTTTCATCACGCTGTGGAACTGCTGGATGTTTTCGTACCATTTGAACTTAACAGAAAGCCGCTGATTACAAAACTGTGTGCGGCACTCGAAAAATGTGCGATCTCACCTGAAGTGTTTGAAAAGACAGGCGAAATACTGACCAGCGTTACCGAGTATATGGATACATTGGCGTTTGAGTTCCCGAATGATATTGTATTTCCGAAGGTCAATATTGGTTCCATCATCAAAGGGGCCTCTCCCGAATTCCGTGATGATTATGACAGCATCGGCGAGAAGGTGATTGATTATTTCGAACTGGTTCATCAATTTGACCGGGACAAACTGTTCATCACGCTGAACCTTCGTTCCTTCATTGATGATGAAGAGATGGAGCGTTTTATGAAAACGGTTTTGAACCACGGGTATCATGTGATCATGCTGGAATCTTCGGATCGCACAAGACTGTCATCAGAATATCGTCTTGTTATCGATGAGGATCTTTGCGAAATCGATTGATTTTCTCGTTTTGTTATGATATAGTTTAGTCGGAATGTTTGAGACGCTTATTCAAGCCCATATTGCGCGGTTTGTAGGCCGAAATGCGACTGATTTTGATCAGATGCGGCAATTTGAGGTTTGAGAGTAGTGTAATTCCATAGGGGTCTCAAACATTTGCGAAGTCGATTGGTTTGATGTGCATGTTTGAGAGTAGTGTAATTCCATAGGGGTCTCAAACGGTGGCGATCTGCTCGGCTTCGCTCATCTCGTTTGAGAGTAGTGTAATTCCATAGGGGTCTCAAACCGTCCCGCTTGTCGATCACATACACCAGCGGTTTGAGAGTAGTGTAATTCCATAGGGGTCTCAAACAAGGCCACCTCGCTCAACCGCACGCCGGTAGTTTGAGTGTAGTGTAATTCCATAGGGGTCTCAAGCCCAATCAAAAGCGGATGGCGCACAGATGAAGTTTGAGAGTAGTGTAATTCCATAGGGGTCTCAAACTAAGCAATGGCTAAGGAAATCAGAGGATACGTTTGAGAGTAGTGTAATTCCATAGGGGTCTCAAACCCCTTGCTTTCCACAAATTCCGCTTCATCGTTTGAGAGTAGTGTAATTCCATAGGGGTCTCAAACGACCGAAGGACCGTTGAGCGGCTTGTACGGGTTTGAGAGTAGTGTAATTCCATAGGGGTCTCAAACTGTGCCTATATCGAGCTCAGTCAGCGGGAATGACCGGGCGAAAGCATGAAAACAAAGAGATCCCCTTTTTATAGATTCGTCAAAGACAAAATATAACAATAACAAGCCCCATCCTACCGCGAGCTGACCGGGCAGGGCTGATAAACTGTCCGCTCGGGAAAAACAGTAGCCATATTGACAAGTCATTCGTATATTACGGTGTACGGCAAACAATGAACGACAGATGAAAAGGAGATAACGATAATGGAAAACAAGAAGCAGCTGAACCGGGGAGAGAATAAGGAGATCGAAAACATGAACGGAAATCTTGATGAGAAGAACAGCGGCGAAGAACGGATCCTGAACGACGAATTGATGGCCAAGGTCACGGGCGGCGAAATCACGGAAGGTTGGATCTTCACCGGCTCGTTTGTGTGCCCCCTGTGCGGCCAGAATCACCGCTTCAAGTTTGCGCCGGGAGACATCATGCATGGGTATCATTTCGATTTCGTCGATGAAGGCAACCACTGCGGGAAGATCGATTACTTGTATGATGTCAAATCCGTCAACTTCGAAACGAAAACCGGTATCGTAGAGATGAGAACGACCGATGCCGACCTGGTGAGCACAGTCTTCTTTATCGTCGGCATGTGATCTCACGGTAAATGAGATAGCAAGAGACGATGCGGAACAAGATAATGGAAATGAATGATAATGAGCTCCGGAAGGTAAACGGTGGGATGAAGATTATTGTAATCAAGGCTTCGCAGAAACCGTCGAATATGTCCGTTGAGAATCAAGGCACCCCAACTGAAAGCCCCCGATCCGATTGGAAAACCAATACTCCCGGCTGGAACCAATGGTTTTGATTCAGACAAATACGCACCTGCAAACAGGCAAGTGATATAACAAGATACAATGCGCAATCAGTGATTGCATATTGGTATGAAACATAGGCTATTGTGAAAAGAACAGGGAATGGAAAAGGGAGCAAGAGCGGATGAGCAAAAAAGAATTTGTGAACGAGCTTCGTAATGAAGAACTTGAAAAAGTTACCGGTGGGGCTGACATAAAGGTATACTTCGATGTCATTTTGTCTGACGCGGGTACCAGCAAGATCGGTGTCATCAAAGTAGTGAAGGAGATAACAGGCTTAGGGCTTAAGGAATCGAAAGCGCTTGTAGATGCTGCGCCGTCAAGAATTGTAGCGGGCGTTTCGGAAGCACGGGCGAATGAAGTTAAACACCTGCTGGAAAGTGCCGGAGCAAAAGTTGAATTAAAGTAACATGCTCTGTACTATCAAACGAGGGAAAAGGAGGAAAAAAGCTATGGAAAAGAATCAGGTCATCGATGACAAGAAAATGGAACAGGTAAACGGTGGCATCTTACCGTCCGCAACGGAGGATGGTAGTTTTCGTATCGAGTGTCCGTTTTGCCACGCGGTGGTTACGGGAAAAACAAGAGAAGAATGTAAGAGGAATTATGATATCCACAGCAGGATTTGCTATGTTGCTATTATCTGAGCGGTGATCATAGAATTTTACATCACGAGAAAGGGAAATCTCCAGCCCCCGGAAATATGATATCATAGAGAAAACCATCAAGGAGCCTCCCATGTCCTACACCATTTCTTCCTCCCGTATTTCCCCCGACGAGTACATTTCTTTCCTCACGCGGACGGATCTGGGGAGTCAGTATCCCGCGGAGCGGTTTTATGGGCGCGTGGAGAAGCTGCTCCGGAACGCTTCGATTTCTCTGACCGCGCGGGATGAGAGCGGGCTGCTGGTGGGGGTCTTGCTGGGGCTGACCGATTTCGCGTACTGGCTGTATGTGACCGACCTCGGCGTGGACCGGGAATGGACACACCGCGGCATCGGTTCGGCGCTTATGAAGCAGGCGCTCGAAGCCGCGGGCGGCGAAAAGGACATCGCCGTGTACCTCATCGCCAACGACAAAGCCGTACCCTTCTATGAGAAACTGGGCATGGAAAAAGCGGTCGATGTGATGAAATACGACCATGTCGACTGGACGGATTTCACCGTCGGAAAGGACACTCCGCAATAGGTGCGTCATGGTTGTTTGGACGCCGGACCGAATGGAGAAGGCAGGCGCCGTTCCCCCTCCCTCTTGACATCCCGTAAAAATATGGTATCATATATGTAACTTACATCATGGAGTTGCATGTAATGAATTGGCTTAACAAGGCGGGTTTCAAAGACCTCATCACCGACGAAAAGCGGCGCATTCCCTTTCAAAGCAATATGATCTACGCCTGCCTGGCGGGCGTAGCGCTTTTCATGTCGGTCATCAATATCGTCACCGGACAGCATCCCCTGCTCATCGCGACGGGCAGTTTCACTTTGCTGTGCATCCTCAACCTGATCCTCACCTGGCAATCGAAGGAGAAGGGCGCGAAGATCGCCTCGCAGATGTTCATGGTGGAGATCATCGCCCTGTTCTCATTCTTTGTCATCACGGGCGGCACAGACAAGTTTTCCATCGTGTGGCTGCTGCTCCTGCCCACCATCGGTCTGCTGTTCTTCGGCATCAAAAAAGGAACCCTCATGAGCGGCATCATGCTCATCGTGATGCTGCTGTGTTTTTATGTCCCGTTCATCAAAAAGGTCCTGCACTGCGTGGATTACGGTCCCACCTGGAGCCTGCGCTTCCCCGCGGTCTTTCTGTGCTCCTACTGCGTGTCGCTGGTGCTGGAGACCATCCGCGCCATCACCGCGGACGAACTTGCCGATACCCGTGAGAAATACCGCCAACTGTGCAGCCACGACGCGCTGACGGGCGTATTCAACCGTCACGGGCTTCAGGAAGTGCTGCGCCGCCTGCAGGGCGCCCGCCGCAACAACATCGGCGTGCTCATTCTCGATATCGACTTCTTTAAGTCCGTCAACGACACCCACGGTCATCTTGACGGCGATCGTGTGCTCAAGCAGTTGGCGGAATGCGTCGGGAGCGTCATTCCCGAAGACGCCAACCTGTTCCGCTGGGGCGGCGAGGAGTTCGCCGTACTGTACTTTGACAGTTCGGAAGCGCTTGAAAACGCGGAAACCATCCTGCGCACGGTGCGGGAACACGAGTTTGTCATCAGCAGCGGCGTCATCCACATCACCGTATCCATCGGTGTCGCCACGGGCGAGAACGCCGAGAGCGACTACGACCGCCTGCTCCTGCGCGCGGACAGGAGCCTTTACGAAGCCAAACAAACCGGACGCGACAAAATCGTCGTGGGAGAATAAACTTTGGAGGGAACCATGCTTTCACCTTTCGGACGCTTTTCCGATGACGGAAAAAGTTACATTATCAACACTCCCGACATTCCCCGCAACTGGTACAATTACTTCTGCACCGACCACTATGTGACCTTCACCTCCCAGTGCGGCATCGGTCAGGGGTTCCTGCAGGACGAGATGGGATGCAGGCTCATGAGCGTCACCGCCCGCGGTCTGTACGCCGTGACGGAGGACGCGGCGTGGAATCTCTGCGGCCTGCCCGTATACGGAAAGAAGGACTTCTACGAGTGCGTCCACACTTTGGGCAGCACGACCATCACCCTTGAACAGAACGGCATCCGCACGGAGTATACCCTCTTCGTGCCCTGTGAAAGAGACGCGCTCACCGGCATCGAGGTAAGCCGTGTGCGCGTCACCAATGTGAAAAGCAAAAAGCAGTCCGTCAAGATCATCTCCTACACGGAAAACAACTTTGACGGCACCTACCGCTATCAGGCGTACAACACCGCCGCGGCGCAAAAGGACGATAAACTGAACGGCGTGCATTTCGACTTCCGCCCGGAGGATCCTTTTGCCGGCGAAACAAAGAAGCCCTTCTGCTTCTTCCTCGCATCCAATCTTCCCGTAAGCGGCTGGGACTGCGCCCGCAACGCCTTCATCGGCACCTACGGTTCCGTCGCCGACCCCGCCGCGCTCCATAAGGGCGGCTGTACGGATTCCGCCTGCGTCGCGGAAAAAATGGGCTTTGCCGTGCAGAGCACCCTCACTCTCGAAGCGGGCGAGACACAGACCGTCACCTTTGTGACGGGCATCACCCCTGCCCTCGAAAACGCGCAAAAGATCCTCGCGGACTTCGGCACGGACGAAAAGGTGCTTTCCGCTCTTGACGCCGTGAACGCCAAGTACGCGGAGCGGCTGGACCGCGGTTTTATCATCAAAACGCCCGACGAAAACCTCAATAAACTGCTCAACCACTGGCTCAAATATCAGACCGATCTCGGCTCCCGCTGGGCGCGCGTGCGCCATAACGGCTACCGCGACATCGCCAGCGACACCGAGTGTCTGGCGGCGTTCAGTCCCGCATTGGCGTGGGAACGCATCAAGCGCCTGCTCACCTATCAGTATAGCAGCGGCTACGCGCCCCGCACCTTCATCGACGGAAAAATCAAGGACAATAACTTCTCCGACTGCACCGTGTGGCTCACCTTCACCGTGTCCACCATCGTGAAGGAACTGGGAAAACCCGAACTGCTCTATGAAGAGGTCGCGTTCAATGACGGCAGCAAGGCGACCGTCTACGAGCATCTGCGCAGGAGCGTGGAGTACCTTTGGAATTTCAAGGGCGATCACGGGCTCATCCGCATCTGGGGCGGCGACTGGAACGACTGCATGAACGGCGTCGGCATGGGCGGCAAAGGCGTCAGCATCTGGCTGTCCATCGCGTGGGTCCGCGCCTGCAGACAGTTTAGGGAACTCGCGGAGAAACTGGGCAAGACGGAAGACGCGCGCATCTGCGAAGAGCGGGATAAGGAAATGTGCGCCCTCATCAACCGGTACGGCTGGGATGACAAGGGCGGCTACTACCGCTACGCCATCTCCGATGACGGCGCCCTCGTGGGTGACAGTTCCTGCGAGGAAGGCAGCGTGTTCCTGAATCCCCAACTCTGGAGCGTGCTGGCTGGAGGCCTCGGCGAAAACCGCGAGGATACCGCCATTGAAAACGCGTACCGCCTCCTCGCCGATCCCCTCGGCACCCGCGTGTCCACCCCGCCCTACACCTACGAAAAGAGCGCGTGGATCGGCGGCATGGCGGAAAAAGCGCCCGGCGTACAGGAAAACGGCGGCGTGTACCTCCACGCCATGTGCTGGAAACTGGCGGTGGACGCCCTGCGCGGCGACGAGAAGCGGGTCCGCGAGGACATCGACTGCATCGTGCCTTTCCGCAATGAAATCGTGGCGGGACGCGCCGAGCCGTACATCGTCTGCAACTGCTACATGGGCAAGGAGACCGGCTACCGCTACGGCACGCCCGGTCAGAGCTGGAGAACGGCGAGCGGACAGTGGTTTTTGAAATCCATGGCGAACTTCGTTTTCGGTTTCAATCCCACCTTCGAGGGGCTCGCCCTGCGTCCCTGCCTGCCCGATAACTGGAAAGAAGCAAGCGCCATGCGGGAATTCCGCGGATATACTTATGACATCACCTACAGGCGCACGGGTGAAAAAGCCATCTTCTTTAACGGAAAGAAACTCGAAAGCGACCTCCTGCCCCTTGAGAGCGGCGAAGTGCTGGTGACGATGGAGTAACGCATGTATCTATTCGCACATTTCCGCGAAAAGCGGACGCCCGACGGCGAGCAGGTGCATTTCGCCCTGAGCCGCGACGGCTACAACTGGGAAAGCGTCAATGAGGGGCGCCCCGTCCTCTGGGCGATGAAGGGCGAAAAGGGCGTGCGGGACTTTGCCCTCGCCCGCGGCAGCGACGGCGTGGTGCGCCTGCTGGCGACAGACCTGTCCCTGTCCTACAATTTCGTGCCCGTGTACGGCGGCAAGTGGCCCAATATCGTGAGAAACGGCAGCAACCGCCTCATGATGTGGGAAAGTTCCGACCTCGTCCACTGGTCCAAAGAGCAGGAAGTGGTGCTCTCCCCGGAAGGCTGCGGCTGCCACTGGGCGCCTGATATCGTTGAAACCGACCAGGGTCTTTTCTTGATTTCCTGGTCCTCGCCCGATCCCGAAGACATGGAAATGTGCATCTGGTATGCCCTGACGCGGGATTTCCATACGCTCACGGAGCCCAAACTGCTCTATCAGAAAAAGGGCAGCAGCGTCATCGATTCCTGCATCGTGAAGGAAAACGGTATCTACTACCTGTGGGTCAAGAGCGACAAAAATCCCGGCGGCGTGATGATGCTGAAAAGCAAAAATCCCGAGGGTCCCTATGAACCGATGCCCGCATTCGACGCGGAGATGGAAACGCTCAAGGGCGGCGCCATCTGCTACGAAGCCCCCGTTGCGGTCAAGAGCACGGACGGCGCCTGGCTCCTCATGCTGGACTTTTTCGGCGTGCAGGGCGCGGGACAGGGCTATGTGCCCTTCGTGAGCAGGGATATTTCAAGCGGCGTATTCAAGCGCAGCGACGCGGCTTTCTCCTTCCCCTACGGCTTCAAGCACGGTGGGATCATCGAAATTTCCGGGGAGGAATACGAGCGCATCAAAGCCTTCGACTTCGAGGCGGAAGGGTATAGCAGAGGGTGGTAAGCACCCGGTCAAAGAGACGCCGGCGGCGTCTTTTTGTTTGTGTTTTGTTAATTTCTTCTTGACTTTATAATCTTAAAACACTATAATATTGTTATCTTGCGGCAGAAAGCCGCGCAATAACACAGGAGGTTACCCGTATGAAGAAGTTCCTATCCCTGCTTCTGGCCGCCGTGATGCTGCTGACCGTGGCATCCTTTGCAGCCGCCGAAGACGCTCAGGTGCTCAACATCGTCACCTGGGATGTCAGCACCACTCCCTATCTGGCCGCCCAGAAGGCCGCCTTTGAGGCAGCCAACCCCGGCGTGACCATCAACTACACCGACCTCGCTTCCCAGGATTACGCCATCAAGGCCGGCACCATGCTGGCAGGCAAAGACACCAGCGACATCTTCATGGTCAAGGAAATCACCGACCTGATCAACTGGGCGGAAGCCGGCTATGAAGAGCCCCTGAATGCCTACATCGAGAAGGACGCCTATGACCTGTCCGGTTTCGTCGGCATGGAAGCCAACTACGCCGTGGACGGCAAGCAGTACGCCCTCCCCTTCCGCAGCGACTTCTGGGTGCTGTTCTACAACAAGGATCTGTTTGACGCCGCAGGCATTGCCTATCCCACCAACGACATGACCTGGGACGAGTACGCCGATCTGGCCATCAAGATGAGCGGCAACGGCAACTTCGGTACCCACTATCACACCTGGCTGTCCGCAGTCGTCAACTGGGCAGTCTGCGACGGTGAGAACACTCTCATCGACGGCAACTACGAAGATCTGGCCTACTTCTACAACCTCTATCAGAAGATCGAGGACGCGGAAGCCTGCATGGCTTACAGCGAAGTCAAGGCGACCGGCACCCACTACAGCGGCGCTTTCGCCAACGGCAACATCGCCATGATGCCCATGGGTTACTGGTATGTTTCCACTCTGATCGGCTACAACAATGACGGCACCTGCAACTTCAACTGGGGCATCACCGCCATCCCCCACAAGGACGATATCGCCGCCGGTTCCTCCTTCGGCAACCTGACCGGCGTCATGATCAACAGCAAGTCCGCCAACAAGGACCTCGCATGGAAGTATGTCTCCTGGCTGTGCGGTGAAGCAGGCGCCAAGGCCACTGCCGCCACCGGCACCCGTCCCGCATGGGTATCCGAAGATGTCGCCGCCGCCATGGCTTCCGCCGCAGGTTTCCCCTCCGACGCAGGCAGCCTGGCAGCCCTCATCCCCTCCTATGTCGGCGTTGAAATGCCCGCATCTCCCTACTCTTCCGCCATCAGCACCATCCTGAACGAGGAGCACACTCTGATCATGACCAGAGAACTGACCGTTGAGGAAGGCATCGAAGAGATGAACGAGCGCGTCGCCGAGGTTCTCGCCGAATAAGGCACGCAAGGTTCTTACCCTGATACAGCAGGCGGGGAAAGCGAAAAACTCGCTTTCCCCGCTTTTCTGAAAGGAGTGCATCCCGAAATGGCCAATACCGGCATCGCTGCCTCCGGCGGAAGCGGGGCAAACCTTCCCCGCAAGCATAAGAAAAGCCGCCTGGCGAGAAAGAACGCGTGGGTCGCGTTTTCTTTCATCGCGCCTAATTTCATAGGTTTCTTTCTGATCACGCTCATTCCCGTCATCTGCTCCGTGCTGCTGTCCTTCGTCAAGTGGAAGGGCGGCGCATTCAGCACCATCGAATGGGTGCGTCTGGACAACTACGCCGATATCTTCAAGACCGCCAAGGTCGCCGAGAAAGGCATCGGCTATTTCTTCACCAAGGTCGATCTGGGCATTGCCCTCAAAAACACTTCCTTCTATACCCTCATCACCGTGCCTCTCACCCTCATCTGCTCCATCGCGCTGGCGCTCATTCTGAACAAATCAAAAGGCGCCGTCACGCTGCGCGCGGTGTTTTTCTTCCCCTATGTGGCGCCCATCATCGCCATCTGTGTATGCTGGAACTTCATGCTGCTCAAAAACGGTCCCGTGAACCAACTGCTCAACTTTATCGGCATTGCCTACAACAAGAGCTGGACGGCGGACAGCACCATGGTGCTTTGGGCAGTCATCATCGTAAGCGTCTGGCGCAACATGGGCTATTACATGGTCATTTATCTCGCCGCCCTGCAGGGCATCCCCCCGGAGCTGTACGAAGCAGCCACCGTGGACGGTGCCAACGGAGTGCAGCGGTTTTTCCATATCACGCTTCCCCAGCTGCGTCCCACCACCTTCTTTGCCTCCATCATGATGATCATTTCCTGCTTCAAGATATACGATATCGTGGAGATCATGACAAACGGCGGGCAGGGGCGCTCCTCCAAGATGCTGGTCACCTACATCTACGACCAGGCTTTCAAGCAGTTCAACTACGGCACCGCCAGCGCCATCTCCATGGTGCTGCTGGTGATTGTCATAACGATCACCATCGTGCAGTTCTCGCTGGAAAGCAAGTTTTCCAATGATTGAGAGGAGGGCGCAGAATGGTCAGCAACATCACCGTCAGTCCCGCGTCTTCCGCGAAAAAGAAAAGCCCCGCAAAGATCATCGGAAAAACGATCCTCTATCTCATCCTCATCGCCGCTGCTCTGTTCACCCTCATCCCCTTCGCGTGGATGATCTCCTCCTCCCTGAAACTGGACAGAGAAGTGTTCGCCTTCCCCATGAAGTGGCTGCCCGAGGTGTTCCACTGGGACAACTACAGCCAGATCTGGGAAAAGGTTCCGCTGGTGATCTATTTCAGAAACACCGCGATCATCGCCGTCATTGTGACCGTCATCCAGACGCTCACCTCGTCCCTTGCCGCCTACGCCTTCGCGAAACTGAACTTCAGGGGACGCGACACGCTGTTCGTCTGCTACATCCTCACCATCGCGGTGCCGTGGCAGGCGTACATGGTGCCCCAGTTCATCATGATGCGCATGGTGGGGCTGTATGATACCCGCTGGGCCATCATCATCCTGCAGTCTTTCAGCGCTTTCGGCGTGTTCCTCATGCGGCAGTTCTACCAGAGCATCCCCACGGATCTGTGCGAAGCCGCCCGCATCGACGGACTGAGCGAGCACGGCATCTGGGCGCGCATCATGCTTCCCCTGTCCAAGCCCGCCCTCGCCACGCTGGTCATTTTCACCTTCGTGAACACCTGGAACGACTATATGGGTCCCATGATCTATCTGACCACCGACACGCAGAAGACCATTCAGGTGGGCATCAAGCGCTTCATTCAGGAGAACTCCAGCCAGTATCACCTCATCATGGCGGTCTCCGTCTGCTCCCTCATCCCCGTGGTAGCCGTGTTCCTGTGCCTGCAGAAATACTTCATTGAAGGCATCGCCACATCGGGTCTCAAGGGATAGAGCCAACACACAAAACACCGTCCGGAGTCATTTCCGGGCGGTGTTGTTTTCCGGAAAGCGCGCGCAAAAAAACCCTCGCAGGGGTGCTTTTGCTTTATGACGGGCTTCCGTCAGCCGATGATGGATTCCTCCTCGGAGATCATGGGATCGGCAGACCGTACACAATACGCAGCACGCAATCATTGCGTATCACCGCACGAAAAGGATAGGCCGAAAGACCGCGGCGGGCGGCGGTTTCCTACCGTTTCTGTTCAGAAAGATTCCGGATGGGAAGGGGAATCATAGATCGGTTTTCATTTTCGATGTGCAGGAGACGCGTAAAGGGGCAACGAAAAGCGGGAGGATCGATCCTCCCGCGATTTGTGAAGTGAAGCGTTTTCGCTGCGTACTGCGTATTTGCGTATCATGGTTGCCGGGTCCGGCGGGAGCAAGCCCCCGCCCAACGATTGCCCATGCGTTTCCGCCGCGATGTTTCATCGGGTTCGGCGGCGGCATATCGCGGAAATCCCTGCTTATCTGAACTCAAACGCGTACACATCCGCGTCGCTGATGAGCAGGGTGAGAGTCACCTTTTTGCCCTTGAAGGCGGTGAGGTCGCCCATCGGGATAGGCTTATCCGTACTGTCGCCGAAGAATTCGGTTGAGGCGCGGGTCTCTCCCGTTTCGGTGTCCATGAGGGTCGCCTTCACATAGCCCCGCGCGGAGGTGGAGAGGTTGAGGTGAAACGCACCGCCCTCATAAACAAAAGGCTTGGTGGTGAGTTTTTTCTCTTTATAGCCCGCGCGGCGGGAAACGAAGCCGTCCCTGCGGATGGTGACGCGGTACAGCACCGCCGCATCACCTGACCAGTGGTTTTCGTAGCAGTAGAAAGAGAGTTCCTTATCCGAGTCCTTCACGGCACCGGGCGTCTCGATGAAGCCCACCGAGGGGTAGCAGCTGCCGTACATCCAGCCGTCCGGATGCTCGGAGCCGGGGCGGAGGAACGCCTCGTCGTAAATCGTCCACTTTTTGCCGTCGTGCGAGCACATGAACAGGCAGTCCGTGACGGCGAGCCCGAAGCGGGGATCCGACTTCATGCGGGCGAGGCGCTTTTCCTTTCCGCACAGGGCGTCAAAGGAGTCCGTCCACTCGTGCCGCTCGTTGTAGCGGGTGGGAAGCCCCACCAGCATATCGCTTCCCGGATAGACCGAGACACAGTTGGTGTAGAGAGGAAAGTCCTCTTTGCTGCTGAGCTTCACACGCACGGGCTCTGTCCAGTGGATGAAGTCCTTCGAGGTCACCACGCGGATATCACGCACATAGGAATTGAGGGGAATGGTCCCGGAGCGGTCGAAGTCCCCGCCCGTGTCCTTGTCGTGGTAGGAGCGGATATAGCAGAGGTAGCGCTTCGTTTTTTCGTGCCACGAAACGGTGTTGAGCGTATCGAACCAGCCCTTGTCCGTCACGGTGCCGAAGCGGGTGAAGTGATAGCCGTCCTCGCTCACGAAGGACGCGAGACAGCGCCTGTTGGGACCGTCCGGATTGCGCTCGGTGTATTGCATGACCGCCTTGAAGCGGCCCTTCACCGCAGGTGCGGGATTGGTGTCCACGGTCACAAAAAAGTTGTCGATGCCGACAAGCCCCGGCAGCATGGATGTCTCAAGGATGATGTTGTTATCCGTGCTGCCGCCGAACGAGACGATGCCAAGCGAGGGTCTGACCCAGTTGATACCATCCTCACTCTCGGCGCAGCACACACGCACATCGTCCAAATGATACAGCGTCCCGTCCTCCCGGAACATGGAGAAGCCCAGATAATACAGGCGGTAGACCCGCTTTTTCTCATCGTACAGCGTGTGGAAGTAGCCGCTGCCGTCACCCTCCCACGGGCGATCGCAAGTCAGAACCGCTTCCCGGCGCACGGGCTCATGCAGCCGCTTTTCAGCGGTGGTATGCTTTTTGTCTACGATCTCATCGTCCCAGAAAAAGTATTTCATAAGATACTCCTTTTTACACGCGGATATCGTGCCACTTGCCGGCGTTGTAGCGGCGCATGAACAGAATCATGCGGGTGACCATGTCCGCAAGGGAGGCAAGCCACGCGCCGATGAGGGCGAGGGGCTCGTTGCCCAGCACCGTGCCCAAATAGTACACCGCCGCGAAGGCGAGGATGGGTCGGATGAGCATGACGGTGATGGTCATGACGCGCGCGGCGTACTTCACATCGCCGGCGCCGCGCAGGGCACCCGCCGCCACCACGGAGAGCATCTGGAAGGGCTGGAAAATGCCCACGACGATCATCACATTTTCCGCCATCTCGCGCACGCCCGGCTCGGCGTTTTCGGAGATGAACATGGAGACCAGCGGTCCCCGCAGGAAGATGCAGCAGGAAGCGAGGATAATCGAGATCATGAACGCGCTGCGCTGCGCCAGTTTACCGAAGATATGGGAAAGATCCTTGCGCTTCGCGCCCAGATTCTGACCGACGAGCGATGTGCCCGCCACGCCGAAACCGTCCGCGAAAGAGAAGGACAGGTTCAAAAACTGCATGTCGATCTGATGGGCAGCAAAGGCGTTGGTGCCGAGGCCCGCCACGATTTTGGCGTAGGAGAAGAAGCCGATGCGCAGCACGACCTGCTCCACCATGGCGCCACCTGCCACGCGGGTCACATCGGTGATGCTGGTCCTGTCGGGATGCCAGTCGTCCCGCAGGGAGATGTGCAGGAAGGAAGTTTTTGTACTCGGCAGCATGACGGAAAGGATGGCGAGGATACAGCCCACCACGAGGCCGATGGCGGTGGCGATGGCCGCGCCCACCACCTTGAGTTCCGGGAAGGGCCCGATGCCGTTGATGAGCAGCCAGTTAAACAGGATATTGACGAAGTTGCTCGTGATGTTCACATACATGGTCAGTTTCGTGTTGCCGATGCCTCTCTGCGCGGCGCAGATGCCCATGGAGATGGCATTGAGCGGCAGCACGGAATTGACGATCAGGAAGTACGCCGTGGAGTCTTCAAGGGTCCTGCCCTTCTCCGCGCCCGCAAAGCGCATGAGGGGCTCCGCGAAGGGAAAGAAGATCGCCATCAGCACCAGCGACATGGCGAAGATGAGCAGGATGGCATTGCGCAAAACGCGGCAGGCGTCGTCCCGCCTCTGCTCGCCTTTTCTGCGCGCCACGACCGCGGTGATGCCCGCGTTCACTGCGAAGAAGAAACAAAGCATCAGCATGCGGGGTTGGCCCACCAGTCCCACCGCCGCCACGGCGTCCGTGCCCACACCCGAGACCATCACGGTGTCCATCATGTTGATGAGGGAAATGAGCACCATTTCGAGGACGGACGGGATGGCGAGACGCAGATACCTCATGTACATGCTGCCCGCGCCCGGCAGTTCACCGTGCTCCATGTTCCGGGGCAGCATGCCCTCGGAGGACAAAAAGTGTTTCAGACTCATTGTTACGCGTTCCTTGTCTTTTTGTTACAGCCATTATAGCCCACAAGGACCGGAATGTCGAGTATAGTTTTGGGAAATTTCGCGGAATACACGATATCCGCTTCCCATCCTGTTTCATAAATACAGGTGAAAAACAAAAAGGAGAAAATGAACATGAGGAAGGAACTCAAAAACGGAGAACGCAACCAAAACAACGGCGGATACGACATCGAATACCGGGTCAACGCCATCAACAACGCGTTTTTCGCCTATGATGCCGAAACGCTGCCCGACGCTTTCGCGGCGATTTCGAACCGCTTTGAACCGGACGGTTGCATCACCGCGGCGCAGAAGACCATGCTCCGGAACATCATGGACATGGTGATCGAGGAAAAGCGGCGTCAGGAAGCCGCATAAAAAAGCAGGGCTGTCACGAAAACCACAGCCGCATAAAAAAGTATTTTTGACACAAGAAACCCGCCGAAAGGAATTTTCTTTTCGGCGGGTAATTCTTTGCGCTCGACAAACCGGGATTCATCAATAATCCTTTATCATTCGTCCCAAAGAGATTCCCTGTTCCTTTGCATAGATCGCGGCTTTGATCAATCCTTCGCAGGGTTCTCTTGCTGTTTCAATCACTTCAATATCGTCAATCTTCTTGAGCAGTCGATGTGAATTTCCCAGAATCAGCAGAGGCATAGGATGTTCCACTTGAATTTCCCACACTGGAGTATTTTCCGGAAGACCGCATAGGCCTAACAGATATTGTGCATCTTCGTGAACCCTTGTTGAATAAACTGATTCCGGAATAGCAATGTATTGATACTTCACACTGAAGGCTCTGTATTTTGCTTCTATGTTTGTGAAATCCACACCTGAACTTCTATATACATCACCCATGAAATCAACAAGAAACTCGTTTCCAACTATACGATTCATGATTGCTTCATAGTGATCCAGGTCATCAAGAGTATAGTTTTTTGTATTCAGATTGAATCTCAAGATAATATTCCCGCCATAGAATGGGATTGCAATAAATTCTTCAAAAACAACATGATGATGTGTTTGCTCAAAAATGATGTCTGACAAAGCATTTATTCTTGTAATAAGTTCATCAGATTCAATAAACAGTTTATACTCATCATTCATAATGTCCGTCTCCTCCGCAAATTCCAATTTGTCCGCATCTATGACGAGCATCGGATTTTGCCGCACAAAATCCACATCCTAAATACATTATTATCAGGCTGTCACAAACGCGTGACAGCCCGTTTTATGTTATTTCAGCAGTTTCGCCACACGGTCCGCAACCGCCCTGTGGGCGACGGGGCCGGGATGCAGGCGGCTGCCCATGCCGCCCCTCGGCATATGGTCGAGGAGAATGGGCACATCGAAGCGGATATCGATGCCCTCGCCCGCCGCCTCGCTTACCGCCTTTTCGACGGCGTCATGCACCATGCCCTTGTCGTGGAACATGATCCACAGAAGCCGCGCGCGGGGATTGACCTCATGCAGATGGCGGATGAAGGAAAGGGCGGAATCGTGGATGATGTCGAACCCCTCCGCGTTGTCCTCCAGTTTGAAGGTGCCGCCGTTTTCATCCGTAAAGGGCTTCTGATGAAGGGAACCGTTGTCGTTGGTGCCCAGAGCGATGACCACGGCGTCCGGGTCGAAGGAGAAATCGTAGGGCTTCCCCACGCTGTAACTGATGTCGTCATAGACCGAGGGGATGTTCTCGGCACAGTTGTTGTTCCACGCGTTGTGGATGCCCCAGCCGCTGATAGCCACATTCTGATACAGCGCATGCAGTTTCTCCGCCGTCACGCGGGAATAGTCCTCGAGGGAGCCGAACACCATGGGCAGCCACTCGGAGAACGATTTGGGGCCGCGCAGTCCCTCGCCCGCGGTGATGGAGTCGCCGATGAACTCAACGCGCATCGTCTTCTTTTTGAGGGGCATGAATTTGCCGTCCGTCAAGATCTTTTTGAGGCTCACGAAGGACTTGTCGCGGAAGTCCATGGTCTCCTTGATGATGAGGACCTCGTGGACCTTGTCCGGGTCCATGTTCATGAAGACCGTATAGGTGTGCATGCCGGGGATGGGCGAGAAGGTCTGCGCGGCAAGACCGTCCACCACGAAACTGATGTAGTGGCGGAAGGCGTCGTACTCCGCCTCGATTTCAATGTCAAGGCGGCTGCCCTTTACGCGCATTTCGGCATAGGAACCGCTGTACAGCATGCGGAAACCGGGCGCTTCCCTGTCGTCTCTGCCCATGAGGCGCACGCGCTTCAAACTGCGGATATCATATCCTTTCATTGATTTTCCTCGCAGGCGGCCTTTGCCGCGGTGATGTCGTGAATGACGGCGGGATCGAACTTCGGGCGGCGGTCATAGTAGTAAAGACCGTTGCGCTCCTGCTCCACATCGGTCAGCTGCGTATAGCAGAAGCCGAAGTGGTCGGGGTTATTGAGCAGCGCCGTTGTGAGCCCCCGGTAACGCTCGATAAACTCCTCTTCGGTTTTGGGTCCGTTTCCGTAACCCCAGCCCGCGCCATCGGGATTCCAGCCGATGCCGCCGTATTCGGACACGAACATGGGCTCGCCGTTATAGTGCTGCTTTTTCTCAAATCGGTCATAAAGCGGCGCGCCGGGGGCGTAGCGCTCGGCGTACACCGCGGGATTCTGCTCGTAATCGTGGGTATCGAAGATGTCCGTCACGGTGTGCAGTCCGCCGCTGGCGTCGATGCAGGGACGGGTGGGATCGAACAGTTTCGTGATCTCGTAGGAAAGGCGCAGGGTCATTTCCCGCTTGCCCGCGACGCTGTCGTACCAGGTCTCGTTCCACGGGCACCAGCCCACGATGCAGGGATGGCTGTAATCCCGCTTCAGGACTTCCATCCATTCGTGCAGGAAATTGTCCGCGGAAGCGGCCATGGCGGGACTGGCGCCCCAGGACGCCATTTCGCCCCAGCAGAGGTAGCCCATTTTATCCGCCCAGTACAGGAAGCGGGGCTCGAACACCTTCTGGTGCAGGCGCGCACCGTTGAAACCCATCGCCATGGAGCGGAGGATGTCGTTTTTCAGTTCCTCGTCCGTGGAGGCGGTGTAGATGCCGTCCGGATAGAAGCCCTGATCGAGGATGAGCCGCTGGAAGACGGTGCGCCCGTTGATGACGCAGTGTCCGCCGATCAGTTGGGCGGAGCGGAGACCGAAGTAACTTTTGACCGTATCGAAGACCTTTCTGCCCTTTTTGAGGGTGAGCGTCAGGTCGTACAGATTTCCTTTTCCCACATCCCACAGCACGGGCTTTTCGATGAGCAGGTTCATGCGCACATGGCCGCCGTCCGCGTCCGCTTCGATCTCGCCCTGATAGGCTCCTTCGAAAGCCGCTTCGGCGGAAAGGGTCGCGCCCTTCGTGTCACCCACGAGTTCCGCTTCAATAGACACGGATCCGTTGAAGGCATCAGGCGTCAGGCGGATGGAACCGATATAACTCTCCCCTGCCCACTCCAGCCACACGCTCTGCCAAATGCCGGTGGTGCGGGTGTAGGAGCAGCCGCGGGAATAATACTCGCCGCACTGCTTGCCGTAGGGCTGTCTGCCGCCGCGCTGATCGTCCACGGCGCAGACCACGACGGTGTTTTCGCCTTCTTTGAGCGCCTTCGTGATGTCAAAATCAAAGCCCACATAGCCGCCGAAATGAGTGCCGACGGAAACACCGTTCACCCACGCTTCACACTCGTAATCCACTGCGCCGAAGCACAGGAACACCCGCTTGCCCGCGGCCTTTTGGGGTAGGGTAAAGGTTCTGCGGTACCACACTGCGGGCATGAAATCCTTGTATCCGATGCCGGAAAGTTCGCTTTCCGGGCAGAAGGGCACGGTGATTTCCCGGTCGAAATCATCGCGCTCGTAGAATTTGCGCTCTTTGCCGCTCGCGCCGAAGTCGATCTCGAACTGCCACCGGCCGTTCAGAGTCATCCAGCCTTCGCGCATAAACTGGGGACGGGGATATTCACTTCTGGGAAGCATGACAAGCACCTCCGGAATTTGATGGGGATATTGTAGCATACCCGCCGCTCAAATGCCATATCTTTTTAAAATTTCCTTTCTTCACACAGATTTAGCACTCATTTTGCCCGTTATCCGCTTGCATATCGTGTTCCCCTGTGCTATAATTTGAGAGTTGCCTGAAACAGGCGATTTCTCACCCGTGCCGATTCCGGGGGCGGTTGCCGCGAAGAGCGGTGCCTGCCGGGAAATGAATCGCGGGGCGGAAACAACAAATTATTAGGAGGAAACCCAAATGGCAGTCATTTCCATGAAGCAGCTGCTCGAAGCAGGCGTCCACTTCGGACACCAGACCCGCCGCTGGAACCCCAAGATGGCTCAGTACATCTTCACCGAGCGCAACGGCATCTACATCATCGACCTTCAGAAGACCGTGAAGAAGGTCGACGAAGCCTACATGTTCATCCGCGACATCGCGCTGGATGGCAAGGAAGTGCTCTTCGTCGGCACCAAGAAGCAGGCTCAGGAGTCCATCGAAGCCGAAGCAAAGCGCTGCGGCATGTACTTCGTGAACAACCGTTGGCTGGGCGGCACGCTCACCAACTTCCGCACCATCCGCACCCGTATCGAGCGCCTCAACGCCATCGACAAGATGGAGAAGGACGGCCAGTTCGATCTGCTGCCCAAGAAAGAAGTCGTGAAACTCTGCGCTGAGCGCGAGAAGCTCGAGAAGAACCTGGGCGGTATCCGCGAGATGAAGAAACTCCCCGGCGCTCTGTTCGTGGTTGACCCCCGCAAAGAGCACATCGCCGTGGCAGAAGCCCGCATCCTGGGCATCCCGATCGTGGGTATCGTTGATACCAACTGCGATCCCGACGAAATCGACTATGTCATCCCCGGCAACGACGACGCCATCCGCGCGGTCAAACTGATCGCCGGCAAACTGGCAGACGCCATCCTCGAAGGCAAGCAGGGCGAGCAGATCGAAGACGCCGCTCCCGCCGCCGAAGAAGCCAAGGAAGAAGCATAATAAAAGGAGATCATTATGGCACAGATTACCGCTTCCCTCGTTAACGAACTGCGCGGCCGCACCGGTGCCGGCATGATGGATTGCAAAAAGGCCCTCGTCGCCACCGACGGCGATATGGATAAGGCCATCGACTTCCTGCGCGAAAAGGGCCTCGCTTCCGCCGCAAAGAAGCAGAGCCGCATCGCAGCGGAAGGCGTTGTCGGTTCCTTCGTTTGCCAGCAGTGCAAGACCGGCGCTCTGGTCGAAGTCAACTGCGACACCGACTTCGTCGCGAAGACCCCCAAGTTCCAGGGTCTGGTAGAGACCATCGCCAAGCAGATCGTCAAGTGCGATCCCGCTGATATCGATGCTCTGCTCGCTCAGAAGTATTTCGAAGACGAATCCACTACCATCGGCGATATGGTCACCGCGGCCACCGCTGAGATCGGTGAGAAGATTTCCGTCCGCCGTTTCGCCCGCTATGCCACCGAAGGCACCGTGGACAGCTACATCCACATGGGCGGCAAGGTCGGCGTTCTGGTTGAGGCCAATGGCACCATCACCGACGCTACCGCGGAAGTCATCCACAACATCGCCCTGCAGATCGCAGCCGCTTCCCCCGTTGCCCCTGAGTATGTCCGCCGCGACGAAGTCCGCGCCGAGCATCTTGAGCACGAGAAGGAAATCCTCGTCGCCCAGGCCCGCAACGAAGGCAAGCCCGAAGCCATCATCGAGAAGATGGTCCTCGGCCGCATCAACAAGTTCTATCAGGAAGTTTGCCTGCTCGATCAGATCTATGTGAAGGACGATTCCCTCACCGTGCAGAAGATGATCGACAAGGAAAACAAGGGTCTCAACATCGTGCGCTTCACCCGCTACAAGATGGGCGACGGCCTCGAGAAGAGAGAAAACGATCTGGCCGCCGAAGTCGCGGAGCAGGTCGCCAAGATGGCCAAGTAATAGGCCCGATAAAATGCCGGGGTTCATTCCCCGGTATTTTTTTGAGGAGTGAACAGAATGTATAAGCGCATCGTACTGAAACTGAGCGGCGAGACCCTCGCGCCCCTGCCCGAAAGCGGCGAAAGCGGCATCTACTCCCGCGCCCGTGTGGAAGCGGCGGCGAAAATGCTGATGAAGATCGCGGATAAGGGCATTGAACTGATCGTGATCCTCGGCGGCGGAAACATCTGGAGAGGCCGTTTCGACAACGACATGGACGCCGTCACCGGCGACCAGATGGGCATGCTGGCGACCATCATGAACGCCATCTGCGCCCAGGAGGCCATCACGCGCCTCGGCGGCAAGGCGAAGGTGTTCACGGCTCAGGAAATGACCCGCTTTGCCGAACTCTACACCCGCGACCGTGCCGATGAAGCCCTGAAGGCGGGCAACATCGTGTTCGTGGCGGGCGGCAGCGGCAATCCCTTCTTCACCACCGATACGGCGGCGGCTCTGCGCGCCGCGGAACTGCGCGCGGACGCCGTGTTCAAGGGAACCACCGTGGACGGCATCTACGACAAAGACCCCCGTAAGGGACCTGCAACCCTCATCAAGGACATCACCTATCAGCAGTGCATCGACATGGGTATCGCGGTCATGGACACCACCGCCTTCGTCATTTGCAAGGACAGAGGCGTGAAGGAAATCCGCGTGTTCAACATGGATGATCTGGACAATATCGTCCGGGCAGCAAACGGAGAAGACATCGGAACCGTAGCGCACGCATAAACGGCAGCGGACTCTGCAAAGGCAGAGTCCGCTGTTTGTACTTGCAGGTATTAAAGTCCGAAACGGGCAACTTCCTGCCTTCCCCCGCTCCGAGGGGAAAGCAAGAGGGTGATGACGGCAATGGAAAAACGGAAGATTGCTGCGGATTGGGTAACCGACGGCGGGAGGTTGACAGCGGCTCGCCCGCAGGCCTGCAGGTATGAAGTCAGCGGGAGGCTGATAGTCTCCCCTGCGGATAGTCGAATGGTTCCTGATACCGGAAGAACAGATTATTCACAAAACGCACCCCTGCGGGTGCGTTTTCTTATGCTCTTTTTGCTCCTGCCCAGCCGTTGTATTCGTTCAGGAAATCCTCGGCGACCTTGACCATGTGGATGCCCAGGGTGTTTTCGTCGCGGAAACCGAAGCTCATCATGACCGAACCGAGGTAATCGTCAACGATCTGCACGCGGAGGAACAGGATCGCGGGAGCGCGCCATACCGCGCTGATCGCGCATTGATAGCGGAAATCCGTGATCTCATGGACATTCCCGCGGTCACTCGAATAGCCCGCCTGCGGGAAGGCGCCGAACACATTTTTGCCGAAGCCGAAGCGGAGGCTCTTTTCGCCCTGCGCGTTTTCGTAGGTGAAATTGCCTTCGTCCCCGTCAAAATCGAAGCGTACCCACTTAATGCCCATGGGATTTTCGCCGCAGACGAACTTCGCGCCGTCCACTTTCTCCCGCATGGGATGGGTGTATAAGCCGTCCTCCTCGAACATCATTTCCTTCGGGGACGGATGCGGCCCGTTATCGGGCAGGAACGCGTCCGTTACCGCGCGGTACAAGTCGACCCGGTAAGCGGAATCGTACTGGTTGTCGCCCGTGACCGCGACGACGATCTTCTTTTTGGTCAGGCAGATCGCGTGCTGGCCACCCATGCCGTAGAAGGAGAAGCCGTCCCGGCGGTTCATCCAGATCTGGTAGCCGTATCCGGCGGTGCCGTCCGAGAAAGTGCCGTCCTCGTTATTGGAGATGAGGGGCGAGGTCGCCTCCTCCATATAGGCGCGGCTGATCAGTTGACGCCCGTTCCACTCGCCCTTCTGCATGACGAAGCGGGCGAATCTCTCGAGGGCGCGGGTGGTGCAGATGAGGGCGCTGTCTCCCCAGGCGGTGCCGTCCGGCACTTCGAGGATGCGGGCGTTTTCAAAGCCGCCCAGTTCGTCAAGCACCTTCAAGCGGAGATAATCGAGGAGTTTCATCCCGGAAAGACGCTCCGCGAGGGCGCCCAGGATATAACTTCCCGTGCTGTCGTAGTGCCACAGCGTGCCCGCGGGATGGTCGGGCTTCAGGGCAAAGTAGCAGGCGGTGCGGTCGGTGATGCCGGGCCCAAACCAGTTGACGCCCGAAGAGCAGGTGCTCATCATGAGCATGTTGCGGATGGTTTGCTCGCTCATTTCTGGGGTAACGGTTTCGGGCTGCTTGTCCGGGAAGAAGGAAACGATCTTGTCGTCAAGCGCGAGTTTGCCCTCGTCCATCAGGCAGCCGATGGCGACCGCCACGAAGGACTTCGTCACGGAATACATCCGGTGAGGCGTGTCCGCCGTGAAGGGCGCACGGTACTCCTCGTAGACGGTCTCACCGTCCGCGGTCACGAGAATGCTGTGGAGGTTCAGTTTACTGCGGTTGAGCACCTCCAGCATGGTGGCGATTTCGCGCTCGAATCTCATTTTTACTCCTGATCGTCCGCGGTCATGAAACGGTACTGGGCTTCGCAGAGGGAACGGTAGTGTCCGCCGGGCACCTTGATGAGTTCGTCGTGGTTGCCTTTTTCGGTGATGCGTCCGTCGGATACGACCATGATGACATCCGCGTTGCGGATGGTGGAAAGACGGTGGGCGATGACGAAGGAGGTCCTGCCCTTCAGCAGCACTTCGATGGCCTTCTGAATGAGCATCTCGGTGCGGGTGTCGATGGAGGAAGTCGCCTCGTCGAGGATCAGGATCTTGGGATCGTTGAGCAGCGCGCGGGCGAAGGAGATCAGTTGTCTCTGGCCCGCGGACAGAGAGGAGCCGCGCTCGTTGATGACGGTCTGATAGCCCTGAGGCATGTTCATGATGAAGTCGTGAGCATAGACCGTCTTTGCCGCCTGAATGACCTCTTCGTCCGTGGCGTCAAGGCGTCCGTAGCGGATGTTGTCCATGACGGTGCCGCTGAAAATGAAACTGTCCTGCATCATAACGGACATCTGGCGGCGCAGAGAGAGCAGTTCGATGTCGCGGAGGTCATGTCCGTCGATCTTCACCGCGCCGTCCGTCACATCGTAGAAGCGGGAGATGAGGTTGACGACAGTGGATTTGCCCGCGCCGGTGGGACCGACAAGGGCGATGGTCTGACCCGGCACCACATCGAAGGACACATCCTTGAGGACGGTCTTTTCGCTGTTGTAGCCGAAGGTCACATGGTCGAAAGTCACCTGTCCCTTGATGGGAGGCAGTTTTTCGGCGCCGGGCTTGTCCTGAATTTCGCTTTGGGTATCCATGATTTCGAAAATGCGCTCCATGGACGCGGCGGCGGTCAGGATGCTGTTATAGAAACCGGAAAGGGTGTTGAGGGGTTCCCAGAATCTGCCCAGATACCAGATGATGAGCAGCAGGTCGGCAAGCGCCAGCGTACCCGCGCCCATGAACTTCACGCCGAAGGTGTAGACCAGAATGGTGCCGATGGTGGAGAAAAGGGTGATGATGGGCCAGAAGGTGGAGTCTACGGTGATGGCGCGCATCCAGAGTTTGCGGCATTCCTCGCCCACATTCTCAAAGGTCTCGCTGTTTTCATCCTCGCGGACGAACGCCTGCGTCACGCGCATGCCGGTCAGGGTCTCGTGAAGATAGCCGTTCAGGGTGGAGTTTCGGCTGGTCCACGCCTGCCAGCGGTGACGGATGGCGCGGCGGATCTTGAAGATGTAGAAGCCGAGGAACGGCAGTACAAACAGGGCGACCACGGTCAGGCGCACATCCACAAAGAGCATGATGACGAGGAGCACCACGAGGGTGAAGCACTCCACGATCACATTGATGATACCGTTAGAGAACAGGTCGTTGAGTGAGTTCACATCGTTGATGACGCGCACCAGCAGTTTGCCTGCGGAGCGGGTGTCAAAGAAGGAGAAACTCATGCTCTGAATGTGGTTGAACAGGTCTTCGCGCAGTTGAGCGATGGCTTTTCTGCCCGCGGTATCCATCAGGCGGATGCGGAAACGGTGGCAGATCGCGCCGACGATCGCCATGACCGCCATGGCGATCAGGTACATGGGCACCTTGCTGAAGTCCATATTCTGCAGACCTCCCACGGCGCGGCTCATCACATAGGTGTTGCCCAGACCGCAGATGGTGGCGATGAACATAAGCACGATGGAGAAATAGATATTCCTTTTGTAAGGCTTCATATACTGAAGCACGCGGAGGAACTGACTTTTGTTAAACGGTCTTTCGACGGCTTCGTCGTCTAACTGTCTGATCGTCTTTGCCATACTTCTCCCCTCCTTACACCTTGACGGCGCTGGACATCTGGTCCGCGACCATGCCCGCGTAGATACCGCCCAGTTTGATGAGTTCGCTGTGCCTGCCGCGCTCGGCGATGTGTCCGTCCTTGAGTACGAGGATCTGATCCGCGTTCTTGACGGAGGAAATGCGGTGGGCGATGACGAAGGTGGTGCGGCCCGCCAGAACCTCCTTGAGTTTCTGCTGGATCACATACTCGGTTTCCATGTCGACGGCACTGGTGGAGTCATCCAGAACAAGGATGGCGGGATCGGTGAGCACCGCGCGGGCGATGGCCGTCCTCTGGCGCTGTCCGCCGGAAAGGCCCATGCCGCGCTCGCCGACGACGGTCTCGTAGCCGTCGGGGCACTTCTCGATGAATTCGGCGGCTTCCGCCACATCGGCGCTCTTTTGCACGGTTTCAAAGTCCGCGTTGGGTCTGCCGTAGCGGATGTTGTCATTGATGGTATCGGAGAACAGGAAGGTGTCCTGCGGCACAAAGCCGATGTGGGAGCGCAGGGTCTTCATGGGCTGCTTCCTCACATCCACGCCGTCGATGACCACACTGCCCGCCGTCACATCATAGAAACGGGCCAGCAGGTTGACCAGCGTGGTCTTGCCTTCGCCGGTGGCGCCCATGACGGCGATGGTCTCACCGGGTTTGGCTTCCAGACAGATGTCGTCCAGCACCTTCGTGTCGCCGTAGGCGAAGGAAACATGGTCGAACACCACATGGCCCTCGTATTTTGCGGGAGTCTCGGGATTCTCGGAATCTCTGAGATTGGAGCCGATGTCCACATAGTAGAACACCTTCTCGGCGGAGGTGATCGCCTGGGACGCGGTGTTGATGATGCCCGCCACCTGACGCATGGGGTTGGTGAGCATCCAGATGTAGCCGGTAACGCCGATGAGGGTACCGATGTCCATGGTGCCCGCCTTTACCATGAGCGCGCCGCCGATGAGCGCAATGGGCGTGCACAGTGAGGACATGATGTCCATCAGGGGCATGTAGTTGCTCCAGATCCAACTGGCGCGCAGGTTTTTCTCCAGCAGGTTCCGGTTGTCTTTTTTGAAATTCTCTTCTTCGTAGTCCTCGCGGGCGAAGGCCTTGACCACATGCATGCCGGCGAGGTTCTCCTGCGTGCGGGTATTGAGGACCGCGTTCTGCTCGCGGACGCTGCGGAACACGGGGCCGATGACCTTGCGGAATCTCCACGCCGTGAAGGCGATGACGGGTGCCATGATCAGCACCATGAGCGTCACCTGCCAGGACATGAACACCATGAACACGAAGGCGCTCACGAAGCAGAGGACATTGGTGAATATCTGGAAAATGACATTGGTGTAGAAGTTGCGCATGTTGGTAAGGTCGCCGGTCATGCGGCTCATGATCTCGCCAACGCGGTTTTTGTCATAAAACTCCCAGGGAAGTTCGGAAAGATGGCGGTAGATGCCGTTGCGCAGGTCCAGATTGACTCTCTGGCCGATTTTCTGGAGCATGATACTGCGGGTGAACATGCCCACGGAGCGGAAGGCGGCAATCGCGATCATCTCAAGACAGAGGATCTTGAGCAGAGCGTAGTTCCCGTCCGTGATGACCTCATTGACCACACGGGTGGTGATGCGGGGATAGAAGTCGTTCAGAATGACCACAACGGCCTCGAGGAACAGCGCAAACATCATGCGCCACTTGTACGGTTTCAACTGTGCCAATACGCGTGAAAAAGTATTGTTCATATCAACCCTCCTCTGCGCAGATTACTTTATCCGCTATTCTATCCCTATAAAAATTAAAAACAACCCCTTTATCGTATCAAAATTATTAAATTATCGTCACCCTGTTAAAATCAGAATATCTGTTGACAAACAGGACGGAATGTGGTATCATATACGATGCTTGATACGCGTGCGGTAGTAGCTCAGTTGGTAGAGCGCCACCTTGCCAAGGTGGAGGTCGCGAGTCCGAGTCTCGTCTACCGCTCCATGCGCCTTTAGCTCAGTTGGTAGAGCACCTGACTCTTAATCAGGGTGCCCAGGGTTCGAGTCCCTGAAGGCGCAGCATGCGGGTGTAACTCAATGGTAGAGCGCCAGCCTTCCAAGCTGGATACGTGGGTCCGATTCCCATCACCCGCTTCCTCATGCGGTAGTAGCTCAGTTGGTAGAGCGCCACCTTGCCAAGGTGGAGGTCGCGAGTCCGAGTCTCGTCTACCGCTCCATGCGCCTTTAGCTCAGTTGGTAGAGCACCTGACTCTTAATCAGGGTGCCCAGGGTTCGAGTCC
>JAZLLT010000102.1:0-12199 GCA_045598325.1 Clostridia bacterium
GCGTACAAGACAAAGACTGCTCGCCATCAAGAACTGGGCAGACAGCGTGCTTTGCGAAGGGAAACTGTATAAGGCTCCGTCCGCAGACTACGATGTGACCAATATGACTTGGCAAAGACCGCAGGTGTTTGTGGCTTGGCAGCCGAGGAGACTGGACAGCAGCGGCATGGTATCCACACCCGTGAATGTCGTTCCGTCCATCACCATTATGCCTGTATCCGCATACGGACAGTATGTGGAGGAAAAACGGTTTGACCGCTTCAACAATGTTCACCGCGCACAGGAGATGGGGCAGGGACTCAATGTCGATATGCTGTTTACGCTGTATGAGCCCGGCGTCCGCTTGAGCGGATTTACGGAGCAGTACGAGGAGACGGGCAAAATCGATGTGAGTAAAATCACGGAGGGAACGGAAGAAGGACTGTTCACACTCACCGACTGGATGGATGAGTGCATGGAGTGGCTGCTCGGTCACAAGTTCATCCCGGACAGCGATCTGTTCCTTGACGAGACGAAACTCGTTTATTCCCTGTATACCGACCAAAGTTATGTTGTGGACAAGCGACCCTTGTTCTACGGTTTCGTAAGAGCCTGCTTCAACGGATACAGCCGTGACGGGAAAGAAGATATCGTAGACAACATTCTCAACAATTTGTAAGGAGGAACACCATATGGCTGACTATAAGCATGGCGCATACGGCAAAATCAAGGCTGCCGGAGAAATCGTTTCCAAAGACGGGAACTGCGCCATCGTCTATGTCGGTACCGCGCCTGTTCAGCAGGTAAGGGGCTACGCGAACAGCGTCAACAAGCCCATCGCGGTCAAGGGCATTGCCGAAGCCCGCAAGTATTTCGGCTACAGCGAGGACATCGCGAGCTATACGCTCATGGAAGCCGTCAAGGTGCATTTCGAGCAGAAGGGCATCGGACCTATCGTGCTGATCAATGTGCTTGACCCCGCCACCCATAAGGGAAGCACGCAGGTTTCCAAGACCGTGACACCCGTCAACGGCAAGGCAGTCATCGCGGACGCCGAAAAGTGCATCCTCGACACCATTACCGTGACGGTATCCTCTACCGCCAAGACCGAAGGTACGGACTATTCCGTGGCGTATGACTACGGGAAAAAGACGCTGACCATCGCGGAACTCACCGAAGGCGCACTCGGCGCGTCCGCGACTGTCTCCTATTACGAAGTCAAGCCCGAAGATGTGGATAACGATGATGTCATCGGTGAGACTGACGGCGCAGGCAACAACAGCGGTATCTATGCTGTCAAGAATGTATACCAGTTGACGGGCTATGTGCCGACCCTGCTCATGTGTCCCGGATTCAGCGGAACTCCCGCAGTCCATACCGCGATGCTCGAAAACTCCGTGAAGATCAACGGGCATTGGGACGCTTGGGTGTACGCCGACATCCCGCTCGTAAGCAGCGAAACCGCCATCACCATCGCCACCGCCAAGACTTGGAAGGCGACCAACGGATACAACAACGAGAACGAAACCGTGTTTTTCCCGATGATCGCGGGAAGTGACGGCAACAAGTATCACATCTCCGTCATCGCCGCCGCAAACTGGCAGGAAAAACTCATCGCCAACGGCGACATCCCGTTCATGAGCGCGAGCAATACCGACATCATGAACTGTGACGGTCTGTATCTCGGTGAGTCACAGTCCGGCGCGGTACTGGATGATGAGATCATCAACGATAACCTCAACAAGTACGGCATCTGCTCCGCCGCCTATATCAGCGGCAGATGGGCTGTATGGGGCGCACACGCCGCCAGTTATACGCCCACCACCAAGGACGAATTGAATGTCTCCGAAACCAACGGCATGATGCTGCGGTATCTCACCAACGATTTCCAGAGACGGCGCACTTTCGATGTGGATACTCCCATGACCGCCAACGACATCAAGTCCATCGCGGCGGAGGAGCAGGCTCGTATCGATGCCCTTATCAAGATCGGTGCGCTCCTGTATGGCGTAGTCACTCCCACCATCACCGAACAGGGCAGGGACGATGTGGTAGAGGGCGACTTCACATTCGAGTTCAGCGTCACTACCCATCCTCTCGCCAAGTCTCTCACCGCCGTTGTGGTATGGACTGACAAGGGCTTTGAGGCGTACTATGAAAGTTTTGAGCAGTAAGGAGGCGAGAAGCAATGCCCAGTAAGGTTTATAACAATATCGAGGGTCACAAACTCATCGATAACGGAAATACTGTTGAGGATGTTACTTCCGTAACCCTGCCCGACATCAAGCACACAACCAGTACCTTTGACGCGAGCGGCATGGTCGCCGCCGTGGATGTTCCCAACCCCACCCACATCGAGGCGATGGAGTTCAAGGTCAGCCACAACAACGGCGTCAACTGCCACCTGCTTGCCAATCCCATCAAGCATACCATCGAATTGCGCATGGTGCGTCAGCGTTACGATGTGCCGTCCGCCGAAATTCAGCATGAGAGCGTGAAATTCCGCGTGACCTGTATGCACAAGGATACGAGCAAAGGCAACATCGAAACCAACAACCCCTACGGCAGCACCGACACTTTCTCGGTTCTGCGCTATGAGGAGATCGTAAACGGCGAAACCGTCATCTTGATTGACGCCATGGCGGGCATCATCAAGTATAACGGAGTTGATTACGCCTCCGCCATCGACAATCTGCTGATGTAACAGCGACAACGCAGCCGCCCCGGAACGGGGCGGCTGTGAATATGAGAGGTGCGATATGGAAGAAATCAAGACTAACGAGAACGAAAAATCGCAGGACGAACTTTACCGCGATATGTTCGAAAAAGCGAAAAGCGGAACGCTGAAACTGAAAGCCCCCTTCATGAACGAGGGCATGGAAATTACAGAACTGGAATATGACTTCACGCGCATCACGGGCAATGACTATGTGGACGCGATGGACAGCGACAAAAAAGCCATCAATGTGTTCGTGACCACGAACAGGCAGAACTTGATGCTGTTCGCGATCGCGGCTGAAAAATGCTGCCGCGAGAAATATAAAATCGACAGAGAGGACATCATGAGCAGGATCGGCATCGCTGACGCAAGAGCAGCGGCGCAGACCGCGCAGGTTTTTTTGAACCTCTGCAACCGGGTACTTTAAACGAGTTTTTGGAGCGGATTGCAGAGGCGTCAATGTTCTCCTATACGCCAATGACGGAACTGCTTGATTTGCCGATCGAGCGATTCCGGAAACTGTACTCTGCAATCGGCAGAGTGCTGAAAAGACGCAAAGAAGCGGCTGAAAGCAAGTAGGGGCGGGAAACCGCCCCGTATCTATCGCGGAGGCGGGTATGAAAATCATAATCGGCGGGGTTGATGTGACCGCATCCGTCACCGTGAAATCAGCGGAAATGACGGAATACAGCGGCGGACGGACGGACGCCCTTGAAATCGAATTTGAGAACGGAAAAGCGTGGCACGGTTGGCAGATCGAGCCGGACACGACCATCCGTATTACACATAAAGGATATGACACGGGCATCATGTATGTGCGGTATACATTGCCCGAAAACGATACATACCGCATCATCGCTACCGCGATCAAGTGCGGAGCGAACAGAAAAGGGAACAAATGCTATCAGTCCCTTACGCTCAATCAGTTGTATGCCATCTGCTCGGACGAGTGCGGAATGAAATACAGGCTTTGGGGCATGGACGGAAATGCGGCGTACAAGACGCTACTTCGCAGAAACGAAAGCCCTATCGCCTTTCTAACCGAAATCACGAAGCGCGAGGGCGGAACGCTCAAAGTGACGGGCGGAACGCTTGTCGGCATCGGCTATCAAGAAGCGGAAAAACTGTCCGCTTCTACGGCGATCGAAATCAGCGACAGGCAAAACGGAGTCAGTTATGTGAAGCGTGACGCCGATAAATGGAAACGGCTCTATGTGGTATCGCCGGAGGCAACGGTATATTCGGAGGATACGGGAACGGACGGAAGCGCGGAAGAAAAGACGGTCACGCTGCCCGCGAGTGACGCGGGCATGGCGGGACGGTGGGCAAGAGGACTGCTTGCACAGCATAACCGCGAGTGCGAAAGCATCACCGTCATGAGCGAGTTCAACGCGGGATTTACCGCAATGGCGCGTGTGGACTTGAAGGGCGGAACGGACGCAAAGGGCAAGTGGATCATCAGCGAATGTTCACACGATTTCGTGAACGATAAAAGCACGGCGACCCTGCAGAGGGCAACGGTGAAGGTGAGATAATGAAGGGCGCGGAAATTCAAATCGGGACTGTCATCAAGACGGACAACGGGGCATATAGCATCAAGAGCATTACGGAATATCCGATGGAGACGCCCGCAATCAAGGCACTTGATAATCAAACCTACAACGCGGGAGATCGTGTGTATTATTTCCTGTTCGACAACGGATACGGTGCAGTCATCGGAAAAGCGGAATAGGCGGTGAATTATGGCACAGAATGAAGTTCAAAGCGTAATCGTTATCGGCGGACGAGTCGATAATACTTTTAACGCGCTTGGCGATAAACTCATACAGATGGGATACATGGTATCCAATGTGTCCCGTCAAATCATAGACATCGGCAAAGAGTCTGTCAATGTCTATATGAATTACGAAAAAGAAATGGCAGAAGCGGAAGTCGCCATGAGCCGTGTATACGGACAGGGCACGGAACTGCAGAATGTCATGGCTGACCTTGATGTGGCGGCAAGATACTGGGCGCAGAACAGCATTTTCCATACGAATGATGTGGCGCACGCCATCGCGACTGCCGCACACGCGGGCTTGGAATACGAACAAGTCATGGATGTAATGCCAGCCGCCATGCACTTGGCGCAGGCGGGCGGCATTGAACTTTCCGAAGCCTTCTCCATGCTCAATGACAGCATGAAGGCGATGGGCTTGGACTACAGTTACGCAGAGACTTTTACCGACCAATGGACTTTTGCCGCCAACAGCGTCAATACCGACATCGAGGGTATGGGCAAAGCACTATTGCGCCTTTCCTCGACAGCCATGTTCGGCGGAGACAGCGCGGAAGTATTGACCATGCTCGGTATTTTAGCGGAGCGCGGCGTAAAAGGCAGCGAAGCGGGTACGCTTCTGCGCAACAGTATGATACGCCTCGTTGCGCCCACGGCAAAGGCGCAGAAAGCATTGGCAGGCATCGGCGCGACACAGGACGAAGTGGACGCGGCGATGGAGATGGGCGAGGAGGAATTTGCCGCGCTCGCGGAAGCCGTGGAAGCCATGGGCGGAACCGTCCGCGACAAGAAGGGCGACCTGCTCGACACCTATAAAATATTCGCGGAGATGCAGAGAGTCCTCGGAGATAACGGATTCTCCGCTTTTGATGATAGTACGGGACAACTGCGCTCCTTCATGGATATTTGGAGCGATCTTCACGCGGCTCTGCAGAGTATGTTCGGTGAAGATTACATGACGAACAAATACGCGGACGCGCTTTTGTCATCCATCTTCCCGACCCGTACCATCACGGGCGCGTTGGCTCTCCTGTCCGGATTTGGGAGCGAAGCGGCGCAGACGCTGTATGAGGGAGTTCTCAACGGAAGCGAAGGATACGGCGCATACGGCGCGGGGGTACTCAATGATACGCTGTTCGGCAGCACGGAACTGTTCAAGAGCAAGTGGGAAAACCTTGAAGCGTCAATCGGACAGTATCTCAAGACGCCGCTTGAGGAAGTGTACGAAATCGCGGGCAATGTGATGGATAAAATCACGGAACTGCCGGAGGATAAATTCAACGCAATCGTAGCGGGACTCGGCACCTTCGCGGGAATGGGACTCGGACTTACCGGGACGGGCATTGCTTTTAAGATGCTCGGAACGATTTTGACGCCTACTGGCGCGACTGTGATGGGCATCCTCGCCGCGACATCCGCGATGGCGGCATTGGGGGAAAAGTCGAAAGTCGATCTTCAATTAAGTTTCGGCACGATGAAAACCGATGTGGATGAAGTCACGGGATATATCGGCACACTCGGCGCGGCTTTCGATGAAGCACATGCGGATATTTATTATTATAAATCCGCGCTTGACGAAGCGATATCGAGTTATGAATCGGCGTCAAGTACATTCTCGTCCAAACTGTTCACCTCGATGCTGACGGGCGCGACCCTTACGGGTGAAGAGATCCTTTCCATACAGGATTTAGGCAGACAGATGTATGACGCCGTTCAAGACGGTATTGAAAACGGACTGGCAACAACGATGTCCTTCTGGGACGCGCTGTTCGCGGGTGAAAGTCCCGATACATTAGCCGACATCAACTCCGTATTATACGGGGAGTATCTTTCGCTGAAGGCGGAAGCGGCAAAAATCGGCAATGAAATCAATGACGCATTTAATGACGCGATCTCCAATGACGGTAAAGTAGATCCGGCAGAATACGACAAAATCAAGGCGTATATGGAGGAATACAACCGCATCATGGCGGAGGCGGCGAGAGAAGTCGCAAACGATCAAGACGAAACACAACTTGAGATATGGATGCACAAAGCGCAAACCGCTTCCTATGATGACATCAAGGCAATGTCGGACGAGGCAGTCACGCAAAGAGACAAGCGTATGGCTGAACTTGAGGAGGAATATGAAAAAGCGAGAGCGCAGACAGTCGTAGCCTACCGCAAGGAAGGGTACACGGATGAGCAAATTGACAATATCCTGAAATACGGAAAGGACGGTGAAGGTGGAGACGAGGGCGTCGAGGAAATATACGCGAGACGCAGGCAGGAGTTAAGGCAGAAGTATGATGAGTTCATCATCAAATTATGGGGGCAGACACTTACAGAATCCGATTACTGGGATGACATCGAAAGAATCAACGAAAAAGGAAAATCGACAGTAAAAGACTGGGGTACCACGGGTATCGGTATACAAAGACTGGCAGCAGATGTTCTCAGTACCGGAATAAGCCCGGAAACATTGGACTTAAATGACGAAAATTCGAAAGTCTTTTATGAGACAATGAGAGCGGGAAGCATACTGAACCCCCATGTGAGTATGATGGACCCGCTGTCGGAATTACAAAGTAAGATCGATAGCGCACAGGAATATGCAAACGGGCATCCCTTATTGATCCCCGCCGAGGTGGAAGTGAACTGGAGCGAAACATATTCAATATTTGGCAATTCCGAAGAAGGCAATACGAATGACCCGGTGTTTCGGCAGGATTTCGGAAAGCCTTACGCCGAGGGCGGACGCGCAGACAGACCGTCTATCTTCGGTGAAGCGGGAGCGGAGTGGGCGATACCCGAACAGCATACCGCCGATACCGCGAGATTGCTCATGCAGGCGGCTGCGGCAAGCGGATTCACTTGGAGCGAACTGGCAGGCGCAAGCGGAGACACAAGCGGCTATACGCTCGTATACTCGCCTACCATCTACGCGCAGGACGCGAGCGGAGTGGAAGATAAACTGATCGCGGATAAGGCGCGGCTCAAGAAATATCTCGCGGAGAATAAAATGCGCGAGAAAGCGGAGGTATATTCGTGAGACGGATGATTTACCGCGCCATGAGCGGAGACACTTGGGACGGCATCGCACGGGCGTTGTACGGTGACGAAAACAAGGCGTTGGAACTCATGCGGGAAAACCCCGGCATATGTCTCGTCGCCGTGTTTCAAGGCGGGGAAGAAGTGCTGCTGCCAACGGGACTTAAAATCAGTTACGGGCAGGAAATCGATGCGGAGCAAATCACTTATACGCCCGCAAACGCACCGTGGAGGTAGATATGGCAGATAAATATATCACACCTCCGAAGTATTCGGAGAGCGTATACAGTTACGCGGATGATAACGGTACACGCATGGCGAGTTTCGGAGGTCATGTATTCCTCATATCTCCGACTGTTATCCGCAGTTTCGACAGCCTCGCCATTACTGCGGGCAGCGACACGGAGAACAAGACTGCAGATGGGGAGAATTATGTGACCCGCAAGAACGGGAAGGCAAAAAAGGTCACGATGAATGTGACGCTTTCCGCGCTTTTGGGATGCGACCCGCGAAGTGAAATGGAGGCTCTTGTCCATGACGCCGAAACGGGGAAAACCGCGTATCTCTATATCGGGCAGGAGAAACTGTTCACTTGTCCGATGATGCTGACGGACGCCAACGGAAGCGACATCGTGATCGCGCCGAGCGGTCAATGGATCTCCTGTAAGGTGGCACTCACCTTTCAGCAGGCGGCGAAAAATGACGGCGGCTACGCGAAAATCAAAGTCGATGATACGAATGACGATGACACTTCGGATGAAGAAGAAACCGAAGAAACAGAAAAAGCCGAGGAGACAGAGGAAATGCCTGAAAAGCGGGAAAGCGCCGTGGAGCGCATAGCGCGGCTCGCAAGAGAAGCGGCGGAGAGGCGGTCGGGATATTATGTCGGTGCAGGCGTAAAATCGACTATAGACAGGATCACATATCAAGATTGAGGCGCGTATGATACAGATATTTGACATCGACAATGTTGCCGCACCCATCGACTTTGAGTGCGGGAACGACCCAGTAAAGCGGACGGTGCAGAACTGCAAAAATCTGCTTATGTGTCATATGGGCGAAGTGCCTTATGACAGGATGCGCGGATTTGACCGTGCGCTTATGGCACTTCCGCTTCAGCAATTCAATAATCAACTCCTGCAGGAAATCGACAGCCTGTTTCTGTATGAGCCGGACGCGGAGGCAATCAGCGCATACGCGGAAGTGGACGGAAACGGAGAAACGATCATCACCGTGCGTTTGCAGGTGAATATATAAGGAGACAGACATGGCAGATACGCATTATGTTGAATTTACTCCGGATGAGATATGGATGCGGATGATGACAGCCTACAGACAGGCGGGCGGTCAAGTGCTGTATCCCGGAGACGAAAAAGAAATGCTTTTGCGCAGCGTGCAGAGCATTGTCGTGCAGACGCTTGTGGGCGTTGATACCGCGCTCATGCAGGATACGCTTCGGTACGCGGTAGGAAGTTTCCTCGATGTATATGGGGAAAAGCGAAACTGCGTGAGGATCGCCGCCGCCGCCGCGGAATGTGAAGTGAAGATCACTTTCAGCGCGAGCGGCGTGACAAAGGTCATTCCGAAGGGAACTGCGCTGACCGTAGACGGGCGCATCCTCTACAGGCTCAAGGCGAACATTACGCAGAGCGGAGCCGCGCAGACCCTTTACGCGCAAATCGTATGTGACGAGTTTGGCGCGGCGGGAAACGGGCTTGCAGACAATACCGATATGCAGTTTGCCGTACCGCAGGCTGCCGTCACCGAAGTCGTGACCACAAGGGACGCGGCGGGCGGAAGGGACGCGGAGGACGATGAAACCTACAGAGAACGCATCCGCACATACGGGCTTGCAAATGTCACTACGGGTCCGAAAGAGAGTTACGAGAGCAAGGCAAAGGAAGTAAGCACGCTCATCGTGGACGCGAGGGCGGTAAACGGCGGCGCGGGAGAAGTGGATGTATATTTGCTCCTGTCTACGCAGACAGGCGCACAGGGCGTCATAGACGCCGTGGAAGAAGCCTTGTCCGCAGATACGGTAAGACCGCTGACCGATACCGTGACCGTGGCGCAATGCACGAACAAAGTCTATACGCTCAATGTGGAATACATGGCGGACGCGGGAACGGATGTTTCGGGCGCAATCGCGGAAGCGAAAAACGAGTACGAAGAATGGCAGAATAATACCATCGGCAGACCGTTCAACCCCGACAAACTCATTGCTCTTATCTATAACGCGGGCGCAACCCGTGTGACTTTCGGAAGCGGAAGCGTGTTTGACGGGGGAGATGTGGAGTATACGGAAATCCCCGTCAACGCTCATTGCACGGGAACGATCACGCTGACGCAGGTGACGGAATAGGAGGGCATATGTTTGACTTTTCCATCGAACAGTTGGTGCCGAAATTCATTCTTGCGGACAGCGAAGGATACGCGCTCGCAAAGGCGATCGAAGCGGGACTTCAATACATGGTCGAGTGTGCGGGTACTGCTATCGGAATCGTGCAGGATGTTGACAAGATGCCCGAATGGAGACTGGACGAAATGGCATGGGAACTCAATTCCCTATACGATTACAGCGCGTCTATTGAACAGAAACGGCATTGGATTTCGGATGCCGTGCCGCTGTATGCAGCCTTTGGAACAAAGGCTGCCATTTACAACTATCTCATGGGCGTATTCGAGGGTGTACGCATCGAAGAAGCGGCAGACTATAACGGGGAGCCGTTCCATTTCCGCGTGCTTGTCAGCGGCGGACTGGATACGGACGCCTATAACTGGGCTGTCAAGGCAATCGATGCCACGAAAAATGTGCGCAGTATTCTTGACGGACTGTATGCCGGAGGAACGGTCAATATCATCGTGCATACGGACGGCGAGATCATCGGATACACGCCGAAAATCTATCCCGGCAATCTGACCTATTGCGGAACGGTACCGCAGTAACGAAAGGAGAAACCTATGGTATCGGACGGTATGCTGAACGCGCTCGCGCAGGCGGCAAGCGATGAAATCGCAAGTGCGCGTGTATGGATCGGCGGGACTTCCCACAACGAAACAATCAGCGCAAAGACAGTCAATGATAACCGCGTGGATGTGACCATCACGATCACAAGCGGGGGCAGTACGGATGTCATCACGAAAATCGAACTGCTTGACGGAAACGCAAACGCGGTGGCTGTAAAAGAGGACAGCGTGGGCAGAACGGAAGCGGCGAGCATCCTGTATCTGTTTATGGTCAGCGTCAATAACCCGGAGGAGGAATAACATATGGCATATGACAAGACTCAATGGAAAGACAGGGTAACACAGTACATGAACCGTTACACCATGACGGAGAACGCGGACGGCACGATCACGCTGACGCCGGTTCCGGGAACGGTGACGGAGACGGGTACACCCATCAACGCGGACAACCTCAACAATGTCGAGAACGAACTCGAAATGCTCGATAACGCCATCGGCAAACTCATCATCGGCGGCACGACCTATCCCGTTGTGGTCGATACGGAGCCTGCCGCAGGACGCATAACCATCATCCTGTAAGGCGGTGACGGTATGCTGTTTTTGGGACTCGATGAATTGAAACGGTTTCATGTAGACCTGACTCCTGCGCGTCAAATCTACTTTGGACTATCGCTTATTTGGCAGATGGGTTCCTCCGTCCTGTTCGACAACGGATGGATCGAGGGTGTCGGGTGGAGCATCAACCGACTGCCGCACCGTAATTACTATAACGAGGGCATCTGCAAAGCAACCTTTGATAATGTGGAAACAAGCGGCTATATGCGGCTTTCCATCGAAGGAAGCAGTTTCGGCAATCAGTATAATACGCACATATGCGGAGACAAGGCATATCCCGTGCCTTACAATGCCGTAAAAATGAAGGTGTCCGCAGCGCGTCAATCTTCGGCACAGACGCTCATGATGTTCGGACTCGTTACGGAGGACTGCGTGAACAGCATGGACACGACACGGGGCGGCGTACTTTCGGAAACACTCTATCCTACATACGGAACGACACCCGCTACATATGAGATCGACCTGCCGGAAGGCATCGCGGGGCATGAGTTTGTACCCGTTATCAATGCTTTCGGAAACGGTGATGCGAGGAGACTCATCGATATTTACAAAGTATGGTTTGAAAGCGAGGACGGTAACGCGCTCAATCTGCTTGCCGGAAGCAATGCTTCTACGGGCGACCCGCAGACGGACGCGGATCTGCTGAACATCTTGACGGGAGGAAATAACGCATGAGTTTGACCACGGAACAGGCGATGACGATGCGGGCGCAGATTGAAAAGGCGGCGGCACTCATTGACGATGATAACGAGGCAGAGGAAAGCAAGTGGATGTTCCCGCCGTTTGACGGGAACGGGCATCACTATAAACCCGGAGACAGGTTCGTGTATAACGGGCGGCTTGCAAAGGTGAAGGACGGCATGGAGCATACAAGTCAGCCCGACTGGACACCCGACAGCGCGGCGAGTCTTTACGAGTATATCGCAAAGCCCGATGAGACGGGTACGAGAGACAATCCCATCGCGTATGATGGGAACATGGAACTGAACGAGGGGATATATTATACGCAGGGCGGGGTCGTGTATCTGTGTACGAGAGATACGGGAATAGCCGTGTATAACGCGCTTTCCGAATTGATCGCGATCTATGTGATCGCGGCGGAGTAAAGGCGG
>JAZLLT010000103.1:0-26912 GCA_045598325.1 Clostridia bacterium
ATGGAAGATGACATGGATGTGGACAACGGCCTTGTATGGGATGAACTGCTGGTGCAGGGCAAGCCCTTCTATGCGGTCGCCGTGGACGACGGTCACGCGAAGGAACACCACTGCAAAGGCTGGGTGCGCGTCAAGGCGGACAAGGACATCGATTCCATCCTGACAGCCCTCACCAAAGGTGAGTTCTATGCGTCCTGCGGTCCCGAAATCTATGATTTCTATGTGGAGGACGGAAAAGCGGTCGTCAAATGCTCTCCCGCCGCGAAGATCATCATCCGCAACGGTCTGCGTCCAAGCCGCATGAAGGTTTCCGAAGACGGCTCCATGGCGGAAGCGGAATTCGATGTAAGCCGCTTTACGGACTATGTACGCGCGGTCGTTGAGGACAAAAACGGCAAGCGCGCATGGACCAATCCCATTTATCTGTCCAACAAGAAGGTGAACGCGTAAACATAATAAAGCGCCGTCCGGAATGATCCGGGCGGCGTTTTTATGTGCCTTTATTTGTCTTTGACCAGAGCGTTGAACGCGGCTTTGGGTTTGCCGTTCGCGCCGAAGATCAGGGGATATTCGGTATTCAGCCAACTCTGATCGTCCGTGATGCCCCAGAACTGCACGGCGAGGATGTTGTCCGCATATTTCTCATACAGTTCGAACAACTGGGTATAGCGGACTGCCTGCGCGGCATACTGGGCATCGTTGGGCGCGGACACGGTGATGTCCAGTTCGCTGATGCGGATCTTGACACCGAGAGCAAGGATCTGCTTGAACGCCTGCTCGATCTGGATGATGTTGGGCGTATTCAACTGATAGTGGCTCTGGAAGCCCATGCAATCCACGGTGCCGTCCGCGAGCAGAGACTGCAGCAGCGCGGTGATGCCGTTGAGTTTGGGCTGATAGGGCACGGAGTAGTCGTTGTAGCAAAGCACCATGTCTTCCCGGGCATACTTGCGGGCAAAGCCGAAAGCAAGGTTCAGGTAATCTTCGCCGACCGTCTTTTTCCAGTTGCAGTCACGCAGTTTGCCGGTCGTATCATCGATGGCCTCGTTGACCACATCGAAGGAGACGATGAGGCCGGGATAGAGTTCCTCAAGACCTTCCAGAGTCGCCTTGATGTAGTTTTCCATGCGGGCGATCATGACCTCGCGGCTGCAGTAGGGCTTGTCGGAATCGTAACCCTCATGGAACAGCGCTTCGGGTGTCTGGTTGTGCCACAGGAGCGTGTGCCCGTGCACGGCGACGCTGTTGGCAAAGCAATAGTCCAGCATGGGTTTGGCGGCATTGAAGTGTACCGCCACGGCGGTCTCGTCTTCCTTGGCCAGTTCGCGGCAGGCGGCGATATCCAGCACGGAGTCGGGCTTCAATTCATTGCCGGGGGTGGCGATGGCGAACTGCCGGCGCATGAACTCCATGCGCTTGGCAACGGTGGTCTCGTTCTGGGTGATGGCGGTGCCCACGGGGAAGTATCCGGAATAGACTTCCTTCAGAGAGGGGATGTTGTCGGGGTAGGGGACCTCGGATTCGCGGATGGAGAAATCCTTCATGCTGAAAGAGACTTCGGGGAATCCGTTAGTTTCGATATAGATGGCGTAGGAATCGTACTCGCCGGGTACATATTTGCCCGTGAACTTGACCCACGCGCCCTGCTTGACTGCGCCGCGGAACATATGTCCGGTGGCCTCGACGCCGACCCTGGTCATGGCGATGGATACGAAGAACTTGGCGTTTGCCACATCGTCCTGCTTAAGATACAGGATGATGTTGTACTCTCTGCCGGGGTTGAGACGGAAATCCTTTGCGGGAGCGTCGCTGTCCGCGCTTCGTCCCGTGATGGTGAGCGCACCGTCCTGTGCGGTCACTGCGGCGGAACCGCTGCCGCGGGCATACCAGCCGTCGCAGCCTTCGGAGAAGTCGGACTTATAGGTTTCGAAAGCCTCCTGCGCGCCTGCGGGGAGCATGCTCAAAACAAGCAGAAGCGAGAGAAGCAGCGCCAGTATTTTTTTCATGAAAACAACCTCCTGAAGTGGTGGTTCGATTATAGCACGATTTCCATGTAAATGCAAACGGATGCGTTGTTTAAGTTTCCATGCAGAGGACAAAACGCTTGCCATTAACGGTCTTTTGTGATAGAATATAATTGCAATAAAATGGGTAAAGGGGTAGCAATATGAAGAAATATGATCTGATCACCGCCACCAGTATGGGTGTGCGCATCACTCCGGCAAACCGTCAGCCCGTCGGTATCGGCAACCAGTATACCATGCAGGCCACCAGCGCCGAGAGCAATGTGCTCAATGTGTCCGCTTCTCTGGGCCTCAACACCAAGGTACTCACCGCGTTCGTCGCGGGCAGCCCCATTGCCTTCTTCATCAAAGGTGAACTCCGCCGCCGCAACATCGACTTTGAAGGACCCGAGGTAGAGCAGGGCGGTCCCTGGGGTTACCGTCATCAGTTCAACATCGCGGATACCGGCTTCGGCATGAGAGGCCCCCGCGTCCATAATGACCGCGCCGGTGAAGTCGGCCGTACCCTGAAGGCCAAGGACTTCGAACTCAAGCGCATTTTCGGCAAAGATGGCGCCCGCATGATGCACATCTCCGGCCTCTTCGCCGCGCTTTCTCCCGAAACCGGCAAACTGTGCCTGAAACTTTCCGAACTGGCTAAGGCCAACGGCACCAAGATCTCCTTCGACCTCAACTACCGCGCTTCCTTCTGGAAGGGCCGTGAAGAGGAACTCCGCTCCATCTTCAGCCAGATCGCTTCCCGCTCCGATATCCTCATCGGCAACGAAGAAGACTTCCAGCTGGCTCTGGGCATCCAGGGTCCCGAAGCAGGCGGAAAGGGCCTCGCTTCCAAGATCGAGTCCTTCAAGGAAATGATCAACCGCGTGCGTGAAGCCTATCCCAACGCCACCACCTTCGCCACCACCCTGCGCGAAGTCATCAATGTGAATGCCCATATGTGGGGCGCCATCATGTTCCATGACGGCGAGTGGTTCGTGGAAGAGCCCCGTGAGATCCCCGTCCTGGACCGCATCGGCGGCGGCGACGGATTTGTCGGCGGCATGCTGTATGCCTATCTGACCGGCAAGCCCGCTTCCGACTGGGTGAAGTTTGGCTGGGCGACCGGCGCCATGGCTGTTACCATGATGGAAGACTACGCCACTCCCATGGATGAGGATCAGGTCTGGTCCGTCTACAAGGGCAACGCGCGAGTAAAGAGATAAGGAGAAAACAAATGGCTAAGCTTGCTGATATCGGCCTCATCGGCCTCGCCGTCATGGGCGAAAATCTCGTCATGAACATGGAGTCCAAGGGCTTCACCGTAGCAGTATATAACCGCACCACCTCCAAGGTGGACGCCTTCGTGGAAGGCAGAGCCGCGGGCAAAAACATCATCGGCACCCATTCCCTCGAAGAACTGGCCGCCAATCTCGCCAAGCCCCGCAAGGTCATGATGATGATCAAGGCCGGCGACGCGGTCGACGCGATGATCGAACAACTCATCCCCGTTCTCGAACCCGGTGACATCATCATCGACGGCGGCAACTCCCACTTCCCGGACACCACCCGCCGCACCCGGTATGTGGAATCCAAGGGCCTTCTCTACATCGGCACCGGTGTGTCCGGCGGCGAAGAAGGCGCCCTCAAGGGCCCCAGCCTCATGCCCGGCGGATCTCCCGCAGCATGGGAATCCGTGAAGCCCATCTTCCAGTCCATCTGTGCTCATGTGAACGGTGAGCCCTGCTGCGACTGGGTCGGCGAAAACGGCGCAGGCCACTTCGTCAAGATGGTGCATAACGGCATCGAATACGGCGACATGCAGCTCATCTGCGAAGCCTATCAGATCATGCGCGACTATCTCGGCATGAGCGCCGACGAAATGCACGAAGTGTTCAAGTCCTGGAACGAAGGCGTGCTCGACAGTTATCTCATCGAGATCACCACCGACATCCTCGCCAAGAAGGACACCGACGGTCAGCCCATGGTCGACAAGATCCTGGACACCGCAGGCCAGAAGGGCACCGGCAAGTGGACCGCCATCGCCGCTCTGGACGAAGGCATGCCCCTCACCCTCATCGGTGAAGCCGTGTTTGCCCGCTGCCTGTCCGCCATCAAGGAAGCCCGCGTGGAAGCCTCCAAGGTCCTGAAAGGCCCCGCCGTCAAGTTCGAAGGCGACAAGGCCGAGTTCATCGAGAACATCCGCAAGGCGCTCTACGCCGCCAAGATCATCTCCTATGCCCAGGGCTATGCCCTCATGCGCAAGGCTGCCCAGACCTACGGCTGGAACCTCAACTACGGCGGAATCGCCCTCATGTGGCGCGGCGGCTGCATCATCCGCTCCGTCTTCCTCGGCAAGATCAAGGAAGCATTCGAAAAGAACCCCGCCCTTGAAAACCTGCTGCTCGACGATTACTTCACTGCCCAGATGGAACAGTGCACCGACGGCTGGCGCAAGGTCTGCGCTTCTGCCTGCATCGCCGGCATCCCCGTACCCGCGATGACCAGCGCCCTGTCCTACTTTGACGGCATCCGCACCGCCCGCATGAGCGCCAACCTCCTGCAGGCCCAGCGCGACTACTTCGGTGCCCACACCTACGAGCGCGTGGATGCGCCCCGCGGCGAGTTCTTCCACACCGACTGGACCGGACACGGCGGAAACACCACTGCCAACACCTACAACGCATAAGGAGGAACTGTCATGAACGGTCTTTCCGCTTATGCTTCTACCGAAAAAGGCTTTACCGATGCAGAGACAAGAGCGTACCTCGAAAAGGCGTTTCAAGATGAAATCGGCAAGGTAAAGAAAGTCCTCATCCTGCCCCCGGACTACACCCGCTATCATTCCAATGCCGGCCGCATCACCGTGCATCTTTACGAGATGTTCAAGGATACCGCCGAGGTTGACATCATGCCCGCTCTCGGCACCCATGTGCCCGTGAGCGAGGATGAGTGGAACAAGATGTTCAGCGGCATCCCCTATGAGAAGATGATCGTCCACTCCTGGAGAGACGATGTGACCAAGGTCGGCACCGTCCCCGGCGAGTATGTGAGTGAGGTTTCCGAAGGCCTCGTCACCGATCCCATCGATGTCGAGGTCAACAAGCGCCTGCTCGACAAGTCCTACGACCGCATCATCTCCGTGGGTCAGGTCGTGCCTCATGAAGTCGTGGGCATGGCAAACCGCAACAAGAATATCTTCGTGGGCTGCGGCGGCTCCAACATGATCAACTCCTCCCACATGCTCGGCGCCTTCTACGGCCTTGAGCGCGTGATGGGCAAGGATCACACTCCCGTGCGCAATGTCTTCGACTACGCCGAGGAGCACTTCCTGATGGATATCCCGCTGACCTACATCCTGACCGTCACCGACGCGCCCGGCGGAGTCATCCGCGAGCACGGTCTGTTCATCGGCCGCGAGCGCAGGTACTTCGAGCAGGCTGTCGAACTTGCCCAGAAGAAGAACCTGAATCTGGTGGACAAGACCTTCAAGAAGGTCGTTGTCCTGCTGGACGAGGTGGAATTCAAGAGCACCTGGCTCGGCAACAAGAGCGTGTACCGCACCCGCATGGCGATCGCCGACGGCGGCGAACTGATCGTGCTTGCCCCCGGCGTCAACAAGTTCGGCGAGGACAAGGGCATCGACGCCCTCATCCGCAAGTACGGCTACTGCGGACGCGAGAATGTGCTGAAACTGGTCAAGGAGAAGGAAGACCTCCGCGCGAACCTTTCCGCGGCGGCGCACCTGATCCACGGCAGCGGCGACGGACGCTTCTCCATCACCTACTGCACGCAGCACCTGACCAAAGAAGAAGTGGAAGGCGTCTGCTACGGCTACATTCCCTACAAGGAAGCAGTCAGGAAATACGATCCCGCGGTCCTGAAGGACGGCTGGAACACTCTTCCTGACGGCGAGGAGATCTACTATGTTTCCAACCCCGCACTGGGTCTCTGGGCGGACAGAAAGAAATTCTAAACCCAAAACGAAACAGGCACCGCGATCGCGGTGCCTGTTTTGCTGTATGTTATGCTCCCTGCGTCAGGTCTTTTACCCACTTATTCTTCTTGTGATGCACGATGACCCACGGGATCTTTCCCACCTCGTCAAGGCAGGTGCAGGCGTAGACGACCCAGACGGGCCAGTCGAACACAAAGGTGCCGAGGAAGGCGAGGGGCACGGCGAGCATCCACATGGTGGTGATGAGGGAGATGACATCATACATGATGTCGCCGCCGCAGTAGAAGACGCCGTTGATGACGATGGTGTTGACCACGCGCCCGATCATGTAGACCGACATGACCAGCATGAGTTGGGTCAGATACCGGCTGGCGTCCGCGTCCAGTTTCACGATGAATTTGAGCAGGGGAGTCACCGCGAACATGACGAGGGTGGAGGCAATGCCAATGACAAATGCGAGGTGCATGATGCGGTCGCCGTAAAGTTTTCCTTTCTCGAGGTTGCCCGCGCCCAGTTCGTTGCCCACCACGATGCCCGTCGCGTTGGCGACGCCGTTGCAGGCGCAGCATACGAGGTCGCGCACGACTGCGGCGACGGAGTTGGCGGCAGCGGCGGCGGTGCCCATGTGCCCCATGAAGGCGGTGTAGGAAGTGAAGCCCACGCCCCAAAGCAAGCTCGCGCCGAGGCAGGGGAGGACGGTCTTCCAGAAGTCCTTCATGATGTAGGCAAAGCGCCTGAACAGTCCCGCGATGTCGAGGTGCATGTACCCTTTCCTGTGGGAGAAGAACACGGCGGCGCCCAGTTCGATGACACGGGAAATGAGGGTCGCGAGCGCCGCGCCCTCCACATCCATCACGGGGAGCGGCCCCAGACCGTAAATGAATACCGCGTTCAGAATGATATTGATGATGACGGCGGCAATGGAGATCCACGCGGAGGTGGACGGATGTTCCGTCACCTTCATGATGCCGAGATAGCACTGGGAGATACCGGTGAGCAGATAACTCCAGCCCGCGATTTTGAGGTATCTTACGCCCAGAGAAATGAGCACTTCCTCATCGGTGAAGATCGTCATGAGAAACCGGGGTGTCATGATGCAGGCGCCCGCGAACACCACGGAAATGATGAGGTTCAGGCGGATGATGATGCAGAACAGATTGGATACCGTCTTTTTGTCGCCTTTGCCCCAGTACTGCGCGCCCAGGATCGTGCAGCCCATGACCACGGAGGACAGGAACATATTCTGAATGAACTGTACCTGCGTGGCTTCCGAAACGGCGGACATGGAATTCTGATCGAGGCTTCCCAGCATCAGGGAGTCCGCAGCCGCTACCGCCGCCAGCATGAAGGACTGGAGCATGAGGGGCAGAGAGATCTTCCAGAGCTTCCTCAGAAACGCCTTGTCGCCGAAGTATTTTTGCAGCATATCGCACCTCGATGAATTACTGGATTCATTATATCGGAAAGGCTGTTTTCACGCAATAAGCCCCGCTTTATGTGTCGGTTAATTGTTCGTTTGCAAAACTTTCATATGAAATTGCGGAAAACTTTCGTGTCTGAGCGTATAATGAAAGCAACTTTTCCGGAGGTGTCCCATGCAGGCAAAGAAATCTTCCATGACCACAGACCTTACAAGCGGCAATGTGGTAAAGCAACTCGTCCTGTTCGCGCTGCCCTTGTTCCTCAGTAACGCACTGCAGGCGGTCTACAATCTGGTCGACATGATCGTCGTCGGAAATTATGTGGGCGCGGCGGGCATGTCCGCGGTCTCCACGGGCGGCGAGACGCTTCATCTGCTGACCTTCCTCGCCATGGGCTTTTCCTCGGCGGGTCAGGTGCTCATCGCGCAGGATGTGGGCGCGGGCAGAATGGACAGCGTCAGAAAGACCATCGGTACGCTGTTTACCCTGCTCATGAGCGCGTCTATCGCGATGACGGTGATATGCTATTTCATCCGCGGGAACATTCTTTCCTGGCTCAATACGCCCGCAGATGCCTACGGTTACACGATGGATTACACGGTCACCTGCATCCTCGGTCTGTTCTTTATCTACGGCTACAACGCGGTTTCCGCCATCCTGCGCGGCATGGGCGACAGCAAGCGCCCCTTCGTGTTCATCGGCGTTGCCGCCATCCTCAACATCATCCTGGATATTTGGTTTGTGAAATATCTGGGCATGGCCGCCTACGGCGCCGCCCTCGCTACGGTCATCGGGCAGGGCGTGTCCTTTGTGGCGTCCATCATCTATCTGTATATCAAGCGGGAGAAATTCGGCTTCGATTTCAAGCCCGCATCCTTCCGCCCGGAGAAAGAAGCGGTCAAAAAACTGCTTGCCCTCGGCATCCCCATGGCGATCCAGTCCGCGGCAGTTTCTTTCAGCAAGATCGTCCTGACCGCGTGGATCAACGCGTACGATGTGGTTTACAGCGCACTGGGCGGCGTTTACAACAAGGTCAACATGATGGCGGGCATCGTATCCAACTCCTTCACCACCGCGGGCAGCACCATGGTGGGGCAGAATCTCGGCGCGAAGAAATACGACCGCGTGCCCAAGGTGCTTTCCACGGTGCTGTGGATCGGCACGGCCATCTTCACGGTATGCTCGGTCGCCCTGTTCCTGTTCTCGGATTCCATCTTCGGCCTGTTCACGAGTGATGCCGCGGTGCTGGCGGCGGCAGGCGTGCTGGTGCTTCCCACCATCATCAACTTCTACGGCTCCGACACCCGAGCCATGGCTTTCTCCATCATCAACGGCAGCGGCAACACCCGCCTCAACCTCTGCGTCGCCCTCATCGACGGCCTCATCAGCCGCATGGGCATCGCCGCTCTGCTGGGCTTCGCCCTGCACATGGACTGCCTCGGCTTCTGGCTGGGTGATGCCATCGCGGGCTTCGTTCCCATGGTCATCGGCTGCGTTTACTACTTCAGAGGCAACTGGAGAAAAATCTGAGTAATTGAACGATACGAATAGCGTATCGCTCAAGTTCATTTTCATTTGTATAATGGAATGAACTATATATATGGCGTGTTATTAACTATGGAGCAGTAGCCATGAATACTCAAAAGACGCATGACGCTTTTGTAAATGAATTATCAAGTGTTAACCCAATGATAGAAGTGCTGGGCACATATTCTGGCGCGAGATTTCCCATAAAGGTACGCTGTACAGCATGCGGAAATACTTGGGATTCACTTCCAACTAATCTTTTGAAAGGGCGCAGATGCCCTAAGTGTAGCTATGTTTCAAGAGGACTTAAACGTAGAAAATCCAAAGATGAGACGATAGCAAAGATTAAAAAAATCAATCCCGATATTGATGTTATTGGTGAATACAAGAAAACATCCACAAAAGTGTTGGCTAAGTGTAAAATCTGTGGATATGAGTGGAAAGTGCTTCCATCGTCTTTACAATGTGGCTCTGGCTGTCCCAAATGTGCCCGGGTCGGGACATCGTTTGTCGAGCAAACCATTTTACTGTCACTAGAAAAACTAACAGGGTTTGAAGCAGTTTCACGAAACCGTACACTCATTGGCTTGGAACTAGATATATATATTCCAGAGTTAAAATTTGCTGTCGAATATGGCGCATGGCCATGGCACGAAGGAAAAGAAGCAAGAGATGAAGAAAAAATAAAGCGTTGCACAGAAAAACACATAAAGTTGATAGAGATTTTTGATGCATATCCTGACGAAACATATATAGGGAAAAACAAATGGTATTTCAAAGAGAATATTAGTAGAATTTCAAACAGCAACATTGTCAGAGAAATTGTCATAAGGTTATGTAATGAAATAGGAATTCGATATTCGCTTTCGGATTCTGATTTTGCTGAGATACAGAGGCAAGCTAGATTGAATTCTAGAACGATGACTACGAGCGAGCTAAATACGAAACTGCATGAGAATGGGATTAACATTGAAGTGCTCAGTGAGTATCAAGATATGTTAACAAAAGTTCGTGCTAAGTGTCTCATTTGTGAAAATGAATGGAATGTTATTCCAGCCAGCCTGCTAAGGGGGCTAGGATGCCCCCAATGTGCTAATAAGTCGCGAGGAGATAAACGACGTAAATCAAAAGAACAGTTTATTTTTGAATTAAGTAAAGCTAACCCTAATGTAGAAGTTCTTGGTGAGTATAAAAACACAAATACTCATATTGAGGTAAGGTGTAGAAGACACAATGTTATTTGGAACACGCTTCCTTATACGCTATTAAGAGGTGGAGGATGTCCACAATGTCGTATTGAAAAAATCCGATATTCTTTGAGAAAATCAGAACGACAGTTTATTAGCGACTTATTCCAAGTGAACCCCAATATTGAAGTTATTGGCAATTATGAAAACAATAGGGCGAAAATCGAAGTGAGTTGTAAAATATGTTCAGATAGATGGATGGCAATTCCGTCTACGCTATTAAAAGGAGAGGGATGCCCAAAGTGCGGTAGAATAGCTCAAGCCAATGCTCGGAGAAAAACGAACTCTCAATTTATTCATGAACTTGGAAGAATTAATCCTTGTGTAGAAGTTAAGGAGGATTATCAAGGTAACAAATCTCCAATTTTAGTACAATGCAAAATATGTATGCGAGAGTGGAAGGCAGTCCCAACTAGTTTATTACGTGGAAGTGGGTGCCCGTTTTGTGCTGGAAACAAGAGAAAGACTCATGAGTCTTTTGTCGAAGAAATAGGTAAGAAAAATCCCGACATAATTATTCTCGGATATTATCAAAATGCCAAGACTAAAATTCTAATACGCTGCAGAAAATGCAATTATGAATGGGAAGTATCGCCTACTAATCTATTGTCGGGAAGAGGATGTCCAAACTGCCGTAAACGCCAGTAATGCTATCATAAGAACAAAGTCTACTTAATTGGTAGTTACACCAGTCTCGTAGACTTTGTTCTTATTTAGTTTGTATAATTTCCTTGCTAGCACTTACTACTTTGATGCAACAATATATGTGGTCTGGTCAGAACCCCAGTCTCTCGATTTCCCTTACCAGATTTCTTCCGTAGACCTCCGCGCCGAAGCAGTTCGGGTGGAGTTTGTCGAGGAAATATTCGGGCAGATGGGGGACAAGGGAGAAGCCGTCAACGATTTTGACATTTGCGTACTTGCCGGCGATCTTCTTCACATTTTCGCAGAACCTCGTGAGCGTGTCCTCGGAGTTCGGCACATCGCCTCTCCACAGGGGCGTCACGCACAAAACGGGCGTGTCTCCGTACACAGCCGTCAACTCCTCGTAGTATTCCTCGATGTCCTTCATCGTTTCGCAGCCGAACTGGTTGGTGCCCAGCGCCACGATGATCTTTTCGGGGGTATAGCCGGGCATCTTCATAATGCTGTTTTTGTCGTACACATAGCCGCCGATGCCCTGATTGATGAGGTCGTAATTGAGGATGCGGTTGGCGACGCACACATAGGTGCATGCGGAGCGGAGAGGACCGAAGCCCTGCGTGATGGAATCGCCGAGCCAGAGCACTTTCGAGCCCTTTTTCGCGGGAATGACGGGCTTATCAACCTCGAAATTGCGGATGAGCACGGTGGCGTCCGCGGGCAGATAGATCGTCACTTTCTTGCTTCCGGCCGGGAAATCAAAGGTGAGCGTGCCTTTCTCGTCCATACCGTGCACATAACGGATGTCGATGATCTGCTCATTTACCGCCGCCTCGAAACTGTCCTCGGAGCCCTTCCAGATGATTTTGTAATCAAAGGAAACGGCGGTGGCTTCCGTCATGAATTCCAGCGTCTTGCCGGTGGAGGCGGTGCAGCGGTCGTACCAGAAGTCGAATGCTTTCTTGAAATAGGCGATCTGCTCCTTGCTGTACTGGAACGCCTGAAGCCAGCCGTCCGATGTCTCTTCAAATTCATACGCGCCGAAATAGATCTTTTTCAGTTCCGCATTTGACAGTTTCATTTGTTTTCTCCTCTTGCGTTTCTTACGACAGGAATCCTTCCACGATCTTCGCTTCGGCTTCCTCTTCGGTGAGCCCCAGCGTGCGCAGTTTCAGGATCTGCTCTCCCGCAATCTTGCCGATGGCGGCTTCGTGGATGAGGGCGGCGTCGCAGTTGCGCGCGAACAGGCGGGGAGAGGCGTCCACCTGCGCCTGCTCGGAAATGATGGCGTCGCACTCGGTGTGACCCGTGCAGGGGGCGTTGCCGACGACGGTGGAGATGTACTCCTGATAGGACTTGTCTCTCGCGACGGATCTGGAAACCACATCCGCCGCGCTGCCATCACCGTTCATTTCCACCTTGAACACGGTGGAAGCCCGCTGCTCTTTTTCGGTCAGCAGCCTCTCGCGGATGATGAGACGCGCGTCCTTTTCCAGCGTGCAGGTGGTGTTCCTCGTGGTGCGGTCCACGCCGCCGATCTGGGAGGTGTCCATTTCCAGCACCGCGCCTTCCTCCAGGAAGCACTCGGTGACGGGGTCGATGGAGCGCAGTCCTTCGCCCTTGCCCGTGCCCACATGGCGCTCGATGTATTTCACATGGGAGCCCTTGGCAAGGAAGAAGCGGTGGATGCCGTTGTGGCGGGCGGGTTCGCCTGTCTCGGTGTGCACGCCGCAGCCCGCGACGATGGTCACATCCGCCATTTCGCCCACATAAAAATCGTTGTAGACGAGGTCGTCCACATCACCGTGGGTCACGCAGGCGGGGATGGAAACGCTCTCGCCCTTCGTGCCCGGGCGGATGCGGATCTCAAGCCCCGGCTTGTCTTCTTTGCTGATGATGGCGATATTGTCGCTGGACTGCCTGCCCGCGCAGGTGCCGTCTACGCGCAGGTTGTACGCGCCCTTGAATTTGCCGTCCCAGTCCTGAATGAGAGAGAGCAGGTTTTCGGTGATGTTATCCATTGATGACTGCCTCCTTCTTTTCACAGACGGACGCGATGTTGCCGCTGTTGATGAGAGAAGTGAGCACCTCGTCTCCGCTGCCGGTCATGCGCACATGGCCGTCTGCCAGCAGCACGATCTCATCGGCAATGCGCAGGATGCGCTCCTGATGGGAAACGATAACAAGCGTCCCTTCGGGGGAGCGGCGCAGGGCGTCGAAGGTCTTGATGAGCCCCGCGAAAGACCAGATGTCGATGCCGGCTTCGGGCTCATCGAAGATGGATACGGGGGCTTTTCTTGCCAGTACTGTGGCGATTTCGATGCGCTTCATTTCGCCGCCGGAAAGGGTGTTGTTGATCTCGCGGTCGAGGTAGTCGCGGGCGCACAGACCCACGCCCGCCATGATGTCACACAGGCGGCTTTCCTTTACTTTTTCACCCGCGGCGATGTCGATGAGCATGCGCACGGTGAGCCCCTTGAAGCGGACCGGCTGCTGGAAGGCAAAGGCGATTCCCTTGCGGGCGCGCTCGGTCACATTAAGCCCCGTGATGTCTTCGCCGTCCAGAAGGATGGTGCCGCGCTCGGGCGTGATGATGCCCGCCATGACCTTGGCAAGGGTGGTTTTTCCGCCGCCATTGGGTCCGGTGATGGCGATGAGTTTGCGGTCCGGCACGGTCAGAGATACATTGTCCAGTACCTTTTTGCCGTCCGGCGTGGTCCAAGAAATGTTTTTGAGTTCAAGCATGTTTGTTTCTCCGTTTGTTTATCCGAAAAAGTGTGCTTCCAGCATGCCGCACAGGGCATGGTAGATGGGCAGGTGACATTCCTGAACATCGGCGGGGCAGGAGCCGGGCGCGACGATGGCGATATCGCACATCTCCCGCAGTTTCCCGCCGTTTCCGCCGGTCAGGGCAATGGTTTTCATGTCTTTGGCTTTGGCGACTTCCACGGCATAGGACACATTTTTGCTGTTGCCGCTGGTGGAGATGCCGATGAGAACATCGCCGGGTTTGCCCAGTCCCAGCGTCTGCTGGGCGTAGGTGTAAAGGGGATCGCAGTCGTTGACGAAAGCGGAGGAGAGGGCGCTGTGCCCTGTGAGCGCGATGGCGGGAAGGGCGCCCTGCAGTTTGTCCATGACGCCGCCGCCCGTTACGGGCCGCTTCAGCCAGAATCCCTTCATCAGTTCGCCCACGATATGCTCGCAGTCCGCGCAGGAGCCGCCGTTTCCGCACAGAAGCAGTTTTCCGCCTTTTTCGTAGCAGTCGCGGATGGTCAGATAGGCGTCCATGAGGCTTTCCTTCACGCAGGAAAGATGGGGATATTTCTCAAATAAGCCGTTAAAGTATTTGAGTACCTTCTCATCGCTCTCTCCGGCTTCCGCCATCGGGTCGATGCCGAGGTTGTAAAGCGCCGTCATTACAGCGGCGTAGTCGCCCAGATTTTCTCCCGTTTCGGCGGGCACGACTTGCACCGCGCCGTAGGAGTAGGGGATGGCTTCCTTTTTGAGTTCCGCGTCCATGGCGGGGATGAGCAGATCGCCGCTCCTGACAAAGATGCTGCCGATGACGATCTTTTCGGGATTGAAGGCGTCCACGAGCAGGGCAAGACCCTTGCCGAGCATGCGGCCTGTGTCCTCATAGATGCGTTTTGCGTCCGTGTCGCCAGCGTGCGCGTAGTCGGCAATGAGTTTCGCGGAGATACAGGAAAGGGGATGCCCGGCCGCTGTCCACGCGGGGGTATGACCTACGGAAAGCATCTTTTCGGTCTCACTTGCCGCGTACCGTCCGATGCCGCCGCCCGAGGTGAAACCCTCAAAGGAACCGGCTTTTCCGAAGCCAACGGGACCGTCCTCACTTAAACGCAGATGGCCGATTTCGCCTGCCATGTCGGAAGCGCCGATGAGCAGTTGACCGCCCGCGATGACGCCCGCGCCCATGCCGGTGCCCATGGTGAGGAAGATCATGTCCTTCGTTCCGCGTCCGGCGCCCAGTTTCCATTCAGCCAACGCGCAGGCGTTGGCATCGTTCATGAGAAACGCGGGAACGCCGTAACGGCTCTGAAACAGTTCCGCCGCGGGGATATCCACCCAGCCGGGCAGGTTGGGCGGGCAGAGCACCACGCCGCGTCTGCTGTCGAGCGGTCCTCCGCAGGAGATGCCGATGGCTTCGATCTTTCTGCCCTTGACCAGTCTGTCGACGGCTCCATACAGAAGCGTCAGCATGTGACCGGGACCCTGCTCGGCCTCGGACGCGAAGCGGATCTTTTCGATGAGCCGTATCCCTTTATTGACACCCGCCAGCACGACGGCGCATTTGGTACCGCCGATGTCGACGCCGATATAATACTTCATCCTTTTATCCTCCGGACGCATCCATTATACCGTTTTCAATGTTTAGAATCAACTATATAAAGAAAATTCCCCGCGTGATGCGGGGAATGTGTCAGCGGATGCCGGTAAGGATCGACACGACCGTCAGTATCGCGAGGAAGGAGAAGTTGAAGATACTGAAGCGCAGAATGTATTTTCCCGTCTCGCCGGGATAGCGGGAGGTGTATTCGCGGAAGGTGATGAGGCTGGCAAGGGACGCGATCAGCGTGCCCGTGCCGCCGATGTTGACGCCCACGAGCAGGGAGGGATAGTTCGCCGTGAAGCGGGAAAGCAGGATCGAGGAGGGCACATTGCTCATGAACTGGCAGCAAAACACGGAGGTGAGCAGGGTGCTCTTCCGGAGCAGTCCCGAGAAGAAGCGGCTGATGACCTCAAGGCGACTCATGTTGCCCGCGAAAATGAAGAAGCAGACAAAGGTCATGAGGAGTCCCCAGTCCACCATCACGAAGGCGTGGCGGTCCATAATGAGGAGCGAAATGACCAGAACGGCGAGCACCAGCCATACGGGCAGCAGGCGGAACACCATGGCGATGGTGAGCGCGAACAGGGTGAGATAAATGACAGTGCGGACGGGCGGCAGTTTGGTTTCGCCGCTGTCCTTCAGTTCCAACTGGTTCTTCTTGACGAGGAAACAGCAGGCGGTCACGAGGGTGATGGAGATGAGGAAGGGCAGGAGCATGATGCCCATGAATTCGCCGGTCGGGATATTGAAGTAAGAATACAGATAGAGGTTCTGGGGATTTCCGAAGGGTGTCAGCATGCCGCCGAGGTTGGCGGCGATGTTCTGCAGGATGAACACGGTGGCGATGTCCTGCTTTCTGCCCGCGACGGAAAACACGAGATAGCCAAGCGGCAGGAATGTGATGAGCGCCATGTCGTTGGCAATGAGCATGGAGCCGATGAAGGTGATGTAGACGATGGTCACCGCCGCGGTGCGGGCGTTGCCGGTCAGGCAGATGATGCGCCGCGCGAGGATGGAGAAAAAGCGGATATCCTTGAGGGCGCATACCACGGCCAGCGTGCCGAACAGGCATGCGAGGGTCTTGAAATCGAAATAGCCCAGATATTCCTTATCCGGATGCACAAAAAACGCGGACACCACCGCCAGCGTCAGCGCCACGCAGGGCATCGCGTTTTTCTTGAGGAATGCAATGAATTTATTCGAAACGGCGTTTTCCATGGCCATTCACCTCGTTATCTTTGAAAGCGGGATGATTTTACGCTAAAACGCCGCGGTTTTCTATCATAAATTGAAAAGCACAGGTTTTTAATGGGTTAATTGGAGAATGTCGCGGATGATATGCCCCGCCATCATGATGCCCGCGCAGGAGGGCACGAAGGAAACGGAACCGGGTGTGCGCCCGCCTTCGCCCGTGATGGGCGCTTCCGTGGAAAACAGAATGGTCAAATGAGCGATGCCCCGCGCCTTCAGTTCCCGCCGCATGACGCGGGCGAGGGGGCAGACGGAGGTCTTTGTGATGTCCGTGATTTCCAGCATTTCCGGATGCACCTTGTTGCCCGTTCCCATGCAGGAAATGATCTTCGTGCCGGACGCCATGCATTTTTCGATGAGGAGGAGTTTTGAGGATACGGAGTCGATGCAGTCCGCGACATAGTCGAACCGCGCCATGTCGACTGCATCCGCCGTTTCCGTGCCGTAGAACAGTTTGAGCGCGGTGATATCGCAGCCCGGGTTAATGGAAAGCACGCGCTCTTTGGCGGCCTCGGTTTTGTCCCTGCCTACGGTCTCCCGCGTGGCGATCAGTTGACGGTTGAGATTGGTCTCGTCCACGGTGTCGGCGTCGATGAGGGTCAGATGCCCCACGCCCGCGCGGACCAGCGCTTCCATGCAGTTGCCGCCCACGCCGCCCAGACCGAACACGGCGACGCGCGCCCCGTTCAAAGCCCTGATCGCTTCTTCACCCAGCATCTTTGCCGTTCTGTCCTGCCAGCCCATGATGCGCCTCCCGGAATAGTCTGCCTATATGATACTTTTCCCGAATGATTTTGTCAATCATCATTGACACGCGACACGGAAAAGTTGTACAATATAAATAGAAAAATTTGCGGAGGTAGCCGTTATGGATAGGAAGGAAGCATTTGAAAAAGCAAAACAACTGGTTTCCCGTATGACCCTTGAGGAGAAGGCATCTCAGCTGCGCTATGACGCGCCTGCCATCGACCGTCTGGGCATTCCCGCCTACAACTGGTGGAATGAGGCGCTCCACGGCGTCGCCAGAGCCGGCACGGCCACGGTGTCCCCGCAGGCCATCGCCCTGGCCGCCATTTTTGATGAGGATCTGATGAGCGAGGTCGCCGATGTGATCTCCACCGAAGCCCGCGCGAAGTACAATGCCCAGTCCGCGCATGGAGACCGAGACATTTATAAGGGACTGACCTTCTGGTCTCCCAATGTGAACATTTTCCGCGATCCCAGATGGGGCAGAGGCCAGGAGACCTACGGCGAGGATCCCTTCCTCACCTCCCGCCTCGGCGTCCGCTTCGTCAAGGGCCTGCAGGGTGACGGCAAGTACATGAAGGCTGCCGCCTGCGCCAAGCACTTCGCGGTCCATTCCGGTCCCGAGAAACTGCGCCACAGTTTTGACGCCCGCGTTTCCGATTACGATCTGTTCGACACCTATCTTCCCGCCTTCGAAGCCTGCATCAAGGAAGCGGGCGTGGAAGCGGTCATGGGCGCGTACAACCGCACCAACGGCGAGCCCTGCTGCGGCAACAAGCGCCTGATGATGGACATCCTGCGCGGCCAGTGGGGATTTGAAGGCCACTTCGTCTCCGACTGCTGGGCCATCGCCGATTTCCACAACAATCACAAGGTCACCGATACCGCGCCCGAAAGTGCCGCCATGGCCATCAAGCGCGGCTGCGACATCAACTGCGGCAACACCTACATCCACCTGCTCGAGGCGGTCAACGAAGGCCTCGTCACTGAAGAGGACATCACCAAGGCCTGTGAGCGCGCCTTCACCTGCCGCTACCTGCTGGGCATGTTCGCTGCCGACAACGAGTACGACGCCATTCCCTTCTCCGTCGTGGACTGCGACCGTCACGCCGCCATGGCGCAGAAGGCCGCGGAGCGCTCCATGGTGCTGCTCAAAAACGACGGGATCCTGCCCATTAACCTCAATGCCATCCGTTCCGTCGCCGTCATCGGCCCCAACGCCGACAGCCGCGCGGTGCTGGAAGGCAACTATAACGGCACTTCTTCCCGTTATGTCACCTATCTGCAGGGCATCCGTGAAGCCTGCCGCGAAGCCCGCGTCAAGGTCAATTATTCTCTCGGAAGCCACCTCTACCTGAAGGCCACCTCCAACCTCTGTCAGGAAGATGACCGCATTGCCGAAGCCGTGAACGCGGCGGAGATCAGCGATGTGACCATTCTGGTCGTGGGTCTGGATCCCACCATCGAGGGCGAAGAGGGCGACGCCTCCAACGAGTACTCCTCCGGCGACAAGAAGAATCTGGAACTGCCCGCCTGCCAGAAGAAACTGATGGACGCGGTCATCGCCACCGGCAAGCCCGTCGTCACCATCATCGCCGCAGGTTCCGCCCTGCGCGTGGAAGAGGGCAACGCCATCCTGATGGCGTGGTACTCCGGTCAGGCCGGCGGAACCGCAGCGGCAAACATCCCCTTCGGCAAGACCTGCCCCAGCGGACGCCTGCCCGTCACCTTCTACAAGACCGCGGACGATCTGCCCGAGTTCACCGATTATTCCATGCAGGGCCGCACCTACCGCTACTTCAAGGGCGACGCCCTCTATCCCTTCGGATACGGCCTGTCCTATACCGAGTTCCGCTACACGGATGCCGAATACGATCCCGACCGGAACGGCATCTCCGTGAAAATCAAGAACCTCGGCATCCGCGACGCCGAGGAAGTGGCACAGGTTTATGTGAAACCCCTCGAGTTCTCCTCTCACGGGCTCAACTGGTCTCTCTGCGCGTTCGGCCGCGTGGCGCTCGCCTCCGGCGAGGAGAAGCGGGTCTTCCTGCCCCTGACTGACAGAGCCTTCGAGTGCGTCACCGATGACGGACGCCGCATCAAGGCGGGACGCCATTTCCGCCTGTATGTGGGCGGCAGCCAGCCCGACGCCGTGAGCGCCGCTCTGACCGGCAAGGAACCCCTCGAGATCGATCTCAAACTGTAATATGAAAAAACTGCTTGCCTACATCAGGCAGAGTTTCACCGCGACTGAGGACGGGCGCACGCTCGCCCTCAATCACGATACGGGAATGCTTAAGATCTTCGCCTGCCTGTTCATGCTTTCCGACCATGCGGGGAAGATGCTGTTCCCGAACATCTGGCGGCTCGCGCCCCAGACCATCGGCATCCCCATCGCCTCCATCAGCATCATGCGTGCGGTGGGGCGTCTGGCGATGCCGCTGTTTGCGTACTGCATCGCCGTGGGCTGCGCCTACACGCGAAACATCTGGAAGTACGCTCTGCGCCTGCTCCTCATGGGCATCCTCGTGCACCCGCTGTATCAGGAAGCCATGGGGCATGTGGCGCTGGGCGGTTTCGACTGGGCGCACAACTTCTGGAAACTGGGAGAAATCTACCGCCACTATTACAGCGGCAATCTGAATATCCTGTTTACGCTTTTCTTCGGCGTGGTGATCATCGGCTGCATCCGCTGCAAACGCTATATCCCGCTGACGCTCGCGGTGCTCATGGCGTTTTCGCTGGGTTCCCGCCTTGATTACGGCGCGAAGGGCGTCATCTTGATCGTCCTGTTCTACGCCTTCCTCGATAAGCCCCTCGTGTCCTTTGTGAGCGTGCTCGCTTTCCTGCTTTACTGGACCACGCCCACGCTGTTCACGAAAGGCAGATTCAATGCCATTTCCGAATTCTACGCCATCGGCTCCCTCGCGCTCATCTACCTTCCCGTCAAAAAGCGGCGTGTGCGGCTGCCGAAGTGGTTCTTTTACGGCTTTTATCCCGCCCATCTGCTGGCAATCTATTTTGTGCAGGTGATAAAATGAATTTTGACAAACTGATTGACCGAAACGGTACCGGCGCCTGTAAGTGGGACCGCAGGACCCAAGAGGAAAAGGAACTCGGCATCGTGCCCATGTCCGTGGCGGACATGGAATTCGAGTGCGCGCCCTGCATCAAAGAAGCCGTCGTAAAAGCCGCCGAAAGCGGCATCTACGGCTACACCGATCCGGAGGACACCTACTATGATGCCGTCACCGGCTGGATGAAGCGCAGGCACGGGCTGAATATCACCAAAGAAAACATCAGCTGCTTCTACGGCGTGGTGCCCGCCATTTCCGTGTGCGTCCGCGCCTTTACGCAGCCGGGAGACGGTGTCATCGTGATGACGCCCGTGTACTATCCCTTCCGCGAGATGATCGAGTGCAGCGGCCGCGTCACCGTGGAATGTCCTCTCGTACCCGATGAAAACGGGCATTACACCATGGATTACGCCCTGTTTGAAAAACTCTGCGCGGAAAAGAAGAACACGATGCTTCTGTTCTGCAGCCCCCACAATCCAGTGGGCCGCGTGTGGACAAAAGAGGAACTCGTCCGCGTGCACGAGATCTGTGTGGAATGCGGCGTGCGCGTCATTTCGGACGAGATCCATTTCGACCTCGTACTCCGGGGCAAACATACGCCCTTCGCCCTCGTCGACGACAAAGCCATCCTGCTCACCTCGCCCAGCAAGAGTTTCAATCTGCCGGGTCTGCAGCTGGCGAACATCATCAGTTACGACCTTGACGCCCTCAAGGCGTTCAATGTCCGGAAGAACGCGGACGGCTACTCCAACATCTCCTTCTTCGGCCGTCAGGCGACTATCGCAGCGTATAACGGGGGAGAAGCATGGCTGGAAGAAGCGCTTTCCTATATCCGTGGGAACTTCGAGGCGCTCAAGGCGTTTTTCGCGGAACATTTCCCGTCCTTCACGGTGACGCCTCTGGAAGGTACCTATCTCGCGTGGGTGGATTTCCGTACCCTCGGGCTTTCCTGTGAAAAACTCGCGGAATATACACGCAAGAGGAGCAAACTGTTCCTCGATGAAGGCTTCATCTTCGGCCCCATGGGCGAGGGCTTCGAGCGCTTCAACATCGCCCTGCCCCGCGAGATCCTTATGAAGCAGTTGAACAGGTTATTATGATCCGCAAAGGAGTAATGAATATGGTCAATCAGATGATCGGGTTCTTCAAAAAGACCTCCAGCGTGTTCCACGCCATCAAAAACTTCTCCGATATGCTGGACGAAGCGGGCTTCACCGCCCTCAAAGAGAGCGAATCATGGACCCTAAAAAAGGGCGGCAAATACTATGTGACCCGCAACAATTCCTCCGTCATCGCCTTCAAGGTGCCGAAGAAAGCCTTCTCGGGCCTGCTCATCACCGCGTCCCACTGCGACAGCCCCGTGTTCAAAATCAAGGAGTTCGCGGAAGTCGAAGTGCGCGGCAAGTATATTCAACTGGACACCGAAAAATACGGCGGCCCCATCCTGACCAGTTGGCTGGACCGTCCGCTCTCCTTTGCGGGCCGTGTGCTCGTAAAGACGGACAAAGGCATCGAGACCCGCCTTATCGACGCGGGCAAACCCTGTCTCATCATCCCCAATGTGGCGCCCCACCTCAAAAGAGACATCAACGACGGCATGAAGTACAACCTCATGACCGACATGTTCCCCCTGTTCGGCGACATTGCGGCCAGGGGCGGATTCAAGAAACTCGTGGCGGAACTGGCCGGCACCACCGAGGAAAATATCCTGGGTCACGACCTGTTCCTCTACGGTACCGCTGAGCCCACCGTCTGGGGTCCCAATGACGAGTTCATCTCCGCCGAGCGCCTTGATGACCTCGAGTGCGCCTACACCACCGCGCAGGGCTTCCTCGCCGCATCACCCAAGGGCGGCATGCCCGTGCTGGCCATCTTCGACAACGAGGAAGTGGGCTCCACCACCAAGCAGGGCGCCAATTCCACCTTCCTCACCGACACGCTGACCCGCGTCTGCGAGAGCCTCGGAATGACCCGCGAGGAGTTCCTCCGCGCCCAGTCCTGCTCCATGATGCTCTCCTGCGATAACGCCCACGCCGTGCATCCCAACCATCCCGAACTGTTCGATGCCGTCAACAACTGCGAGATGAACAAGGGCATCGTCATCAAGGAAGCCGCCAACCAGAAGTATACCTCCGACGGCGTCTCCAAGGCCATGTTCCGCTTCATCCTCGACCGCGCCGGTGTGCCCGTACAGTACTTTGCCAACCGTTCCGACATGGTGGGCGGCGGCACCCTCGGCAACATCGCCAACACCCACTACTCCCTGAATACCGTCGATATCGGTCTTGCCCAGCTGTCCATGCACTCTGTCTACGAAACCGCCGGCACCAGGGATGTGCAGTACATGATCGACGGCGCGAAGGCATTCTACGAGGCGGACATCAAAGCAATTCAGGACGGAGCGTACAACATCTGATGAACGAAAACGGACTCAAATCTTTCAGCGGCTTCCAGAAAAAAACGCTGGCCGCCTGCTTTGTCATCTATTTCTGCACCTACATCGGCCGCCTCAACATGTCGGCGACCCTCAACAACATCATCAGCGAGATGAACATCGAAAACACGCTGGGCGGCATGCTCCAGACGCTGTTCGCGGTGTCCTACGCTGCGGGGCAACTCGTTTTCGGCATGCTGGCGGACCGCTTTGAACCCAAGAAACTCATCTTTACGGGTCTTGCCGGCTCCGCCGCCTGCAACCTCATTTTCTCCCTTTCCGAATCCTTCTATCTCTGCATGGTCATCTGGACGGTCAACGGCATTTTCCAGGCGATGATCTGGACGCCCATCGTGCTCGTGATGGCCTATGTGTTCGATGAAAAAAAGCGCAAGAGCGCGTCCCTCGTTATGTCCTTCACCCTCGCGGCGGGTCACCTCGCGGCGTGGGGTCTCGCCATGGGTCTTGCCCGCATCCTCACCTGGAGATGGTCCTACGCCATCCCCGCGGCGATTCTGCTGGCGACCGGCATCTTCGACCTCATCACCATGCCGAAGGTGGAAAAGCGCGCTTCCGGCAAGGGCAAGTTCGCGGGCGGCATGGGCTCCATGAAGGCACTGTGGGGCACGGGCCTGATTTTCGTCCTGCTGTGCTGCGTCACAAACGGCTTTGTGCGTGACGGCGTCATCACCTGGGCGCCCACCATCCTGACGGGCAGCGGTGACGGCAACAAGACCCTGTTCAGCCTCCTCATTCCCTGCATCAACATGCTGGGCATCCTGCTGGGCGCGTGGCTCGTGCGCCATGTGAAGTCCTCCATCCGCATGATCACCGCTGTCATGATGGCGGCCATCGCGGTTCCCGCGTTCATCGCCTTTATCGGCAAGGGTATGCCCGTATATCTGCTCGCTCTCATGCTCGGTATCATCAGCGCCATCCTCTACGGCACGAACCCCCTGCTCACTACCCTCATTCCCATGGAGTACGACTACATGGGCAGAGTCGGTCTCGTGGCGGGACTTACGGACTGCTCCATCTATATCGGCTCGTCTCTGGCGGGCGTTGCCACGGGCTGGATGCACGACATCTCCGGCTCCTGGCAGATCGTCTATCTGGTATGGACCATTGTGGCTGTCGTGGGCGGCGCGCTGGGTCTGCTCGCCACCCGTAAAATCAAGGAAGAACAATAGGAGGGTATTATGCTGTATAACAGAAGCGGAAACGACATCGTGCTGCGCCTGGATCCCGGCGAGGAAGTCTGCGAATCCGTCCTCGCACTGGCAAAGAAGGAAGGCATCACCTGCGCGTCGGTCTCGGCCATCGGCGCCACCGACGATTTCACCGTGGGTGTGTTCGATCTTGAAAAGAAGGCTTATGATCTGTTCAAGTACAATGACGCCAACTATGAGATCGCGTCCCTGACGGGCAGCCTCTCCACCTTAAAAAACGAACCCTACCAGCACCTGCACATCGTCTGCGCGGGCGGAAAGGGACAGGTCGCCGCGGGACACCTCGTGAGCGCGGTCATCTCGCTTACGGCGGAAATCATGATTCATGTCATCGACCTGAAAGCCGAGAGAGTGAAGAACGAGGCCATCGGCATCAACCAGATCACGGTATAAAAAAACGGACAGGCGCGAGCCTGTCCGTTTTTCTGTATGTCCTTATGCGATATCGAGGGCGATTTTCATCATCTGCGTGAAGGAGACCTGCCGCTCCTCGGCGGAAAGTCCTTCGCCCGTAAACGGGTTATCGGAGATGGTGCAGATGGCGAGGGCTTTCTTGCCCGCTTTCGCCGCGTTCAGGTAAAGCGCCGCACTCTCCATTTCCACGGCCAGCACGCCCAGTTTCTGCAGTTTTCCGAGGGGCGCGGACTCATCGTAGAAGGTGTCGGAGGAATACAGCGCGCCGGGAACGAAGTTGGCGTCGTACTTTTTGGATGCCTCGTATGCCTGCATGAGCAGACCGAAATCGCAGCAGGGAGCGTACATGCCGTCAAATCCGAACTGTTTGGCGAAAGAGGAGTTGGTGTAGGCGCTCATACCGGCGACGATGTCGCGCACATGGAGGGCGGGATTTATCATGCCCGCGGTGCCGATGCGGATGATATTCTCCACGCCGTAGAAGTTGTACAGCTCGTAACTGTAGATGCCGATGGAGGGCATGCCCATGCCGGAGGCCATGACGGAGACTTTATTGCCCTGATAGGTGCCGGTATAGCCCTGCACGCCGCGGACATTGTTGACGAGCACGGGATTTTCAAGGAAAGTATCGGCGATGAATTTCGCGCGGAGCGGATCGCCGGGCATCAGCACGGTGCGGGCGAAATCGCCTTCCTTCGCGTTGATATGAGGAGTGGGGATGTTGGGATTGGACATTGTGCCACCTCCGTAAATTTTCTGCAATTAGTATATGATTTTTCACGGCGGCTGTCAAGCGCATTTGACAAAGCGGGCGCGAAAGAGTATAATTCTCAAAAACCTTCTTGGAGGAAGCATATGCTGGCGACTTTTGTAGGCTGCGCAGGTGTGGGCAAAAACACCGTCATTCAGGAAATCATCAAGACCCATCCGGACAGGTACGAAAACTTCCCGACGCTCACGACCCGCGAGATGCGGCAGGGCGAGTCCCAGGGCAATCCCTATATTTTCATGAGCAAGGAAGAGTTCGAACAGCTCCTTGACGAAGGCGAGATCTACGAGTGGCAGAAGATCCACAACGGCCAGTATTACGGCGGCAGCCGCAAAGTGCTGCGCGAGCATCTGGCAAGCGGCAAGACGCTTGTCAAGGACATCGATGTGCTGGGCGCGAAGACCTACAAAGAAAAACTCTCCGACATCACCAAGATCCTTTCCGTGTTTCTGTATGTGGATTCCTTCGAAACGCTCATCGAGCGCATGAGGGGCAGAGGAGACGAGCCGGACGACATCGAAGCCCGCGCGGGACGCTTCCATATGGAAATGGCCGAGAGCGTGGACTGCGACTACATGGTCAACAATATTGAGGTCGCCGCTTCCGCCGCCGCCACGGAATGCCTGCTCCGCTGTGAAGAGGCGGGAGAAACGCACTATCACTGCGCCGCCGGCTGCACCGCGGACGAGGAAGAGATACGGGACCAGATCGGACGCATCAGAAACGGAGAGCGCCTTGAGGGCGTCATCCTCACCTATAACGGAACCGAACTGCTCATCACCGAAGGCACCGCCCGCTATGAAGCGGCCAAGCGCGAAAACGCATTCATCCAGAAGATCATCGCGACGCTTCCCGATTACGATCTGAAACGCGCGTAAACAAACCACCCGGCGGGTGCATCCGCATCCGCCGGAGGTAAAGTAACAGACTGTTTACACACAAAAGGCTTGACAGAAAAGGCATATAGCAGTATAATATCATCCGTTGCAAGGGCAACAGCATATCTGGGTGTAGCGCAGCTTGGTAGCGTGCTTGAATGGGGTTCAAGAGGCCGGAAGTTCGAATCTTCTCACCCAGACTTCAAATCCGAAGCGTTCCGCTTCGGATTTTTCTTTGTCATAGTGCCATCAAACAACATTATTTTACTTATAGTTGCTTGCACTTCGCATTTGCATCGTGTAGAATATCCCCATCCCAATTTTGATAGGAGGTTTTTCCCATGAAAAAGTTCCTCGCGCTCGCTCTGGCTCTCGTAATGCTTCTCGGCGTTATGGCCATGGGCGAAGAAAACGAAGCCGCTCTTGATAAGGATCTCGTGATCCTGTTCACCAGCGATGTACACTGCGGCGTCGATCAGGGCTGGACCTATGCAGGTCTGTATGCCATCAAGCAGCAGCTTGCCAAGAGCAACTATGTGGCTCTGGTAGATAACGGTGACTCCATTCAGGGCGAGGCTCTCGGTGCCATCACCAAGGGCGAGGTCGATGTGAACCTCATGAACGCTCTGGAGTACGATGCCGCCACTCTGGGCAACCACGAGTTCGATTACGGCATGGAGCGCATGTTCGAACTGACCGGGGAAATCGCGAATTATCCTTATGTGAGTGCCAACTTCACCTACAAGGACGAACTCGTGTACGATCCCTACATCATCAAGGATTACAACGGCGTGAAGGTCGCCTTCGTCGGCGTCTCCACCCCCAAGACTTTCACCTCTTCCACCCCCACCTTCTTCCAGGATGAGGAAGGTAACTATGTCTACGGTTTCTGCGAGGACGAGACCGGTGAGAAACTGTACGCAGCCGTGCAGACCGCCGTTGACTCTGCCCGCGCCGAAGGCGCCGA
>JAZLLT010000104.1:0-28583 GCA_045598325.1 Clostridia bacterium
GCCTGCGAGGAAGGCCTCCGCTTCGCTATCCGTGAAGGCGGCCGCACCGTAGGTTCCGGCGTCGTCACCAAGATCCTCGCCGACTAATTCTTAGTGCGTTCAAGAGGCCCTCTGCTTTTGCAGAGGGTCTTCTGTTTATGCAAAAACTCCCGGATATTCCGGGAGTTTTTGCTTACAGGCTGTCAAAGAATTCTTTCAGACTTTTCCGGACTTTTCCGCTGTATCCCGTGACTGTGTTCGCGTTGATCAGGGATGAAAGTACCGCCTCCTCCGTCGCTTCGATGCAGGCGCGGAAAGCCATGTCAATGTAATCCTCACTCATCACTTTTTCCTCGATGACCGCTCTATCCGTATTCCATCTTCGGTTCGCGGTCGTGAAACCTACAAACACATCGCCGCTTCCATGCCCGAGATAGGAGCCGTTTCTGACAAGCCCCGCTCCGCAGCGTTTCAGGATGCGCTTGAGCTGCCTGTCGCTCACGGGCAGGTCGGTGGCGACAACAACAATGCAGGAACCTTTATCCGGCGCGTCGTCCTGCTGCATGGCATAGATCATTTCACCTGTCTTCTCACCGTCGATGCGCAGGTCTTTGAGCCTTCCGTGATTGGTCTGCGTGAGCACGCCGACGGTATAGGTATTGCCATCCAGTTCGATCTGGCGCGAGGAAGTTCCGACGCCGCCTTTGAGCCCGTGGCAGGTCATGCCTTTTCCGCAGCCAACATCGCCGAGCGCGAATACAGTACCTGCGCTTTCGATCGCGGAAAAGACATGCTCTTTCTTTACGGCACGCAGAGATATGTCGTTGAGTGACGCGTCATTGCATTCACAGACGACGGGATTGACGGAACGAAGCGTGATGCCGTCTTTTTCACAGACCGAAAGCATGTATTCCACGATGGCATCATGAACGAGCCCAACATTGAGCGTATTGGTCAGGGCAATGGGGGTTTCCAGCGTGCCGAGTTCATCCACCTGCACAAGTCCCAGCGTCTTCCCGAATCCGTTCAGCACATAGGAAGAAGCGACGAGTTTATCGCGGAATATATTACCTTCGCAGGGCAGGATAACCGTAATTCCTGTCTTGCTATGCTCATTGTCAATGGTCGTGTGTCCGACCTTCACGCCCGCCACATCACAGATGCTGTTGAGCGACCCGCATGAGAGTTCGCCGATATGGATGCCGTATTCACTGATGTTCATGTTCATGCCTCGTCGATCATTTTGATCCATCTTTCGATATCGTCTTTATCAAACGGAGGGAAACCGTTCAGATAATGATTCGCGTAATTTATTCCGTCAATTTCCCATTGCATGAGAAGCAGTCCTTTTTTTCCGGGAATGAGTCTATGGGAGAAAACGCACTTGTTTTCGTTAGCTTTGCTTTGGATGGCGTTCTCAAACAAAACTGCTCCGCTGTCGGCATTCCACACTTTTACTTTTACCGTCTTTGTCTCACGGCTGTCGTTACATAGGTATATGTCCTGATACCATCCGTTCATCTCATCTGCGATGACGCAGATGGGAGTCTGAACGCGTCTGACCGTCTCAAAGGCGCGCTTTTTGACGAAATACCAGTCTACGATGCTGTCGCTGATCTGCGGCCAGCCATCCAGCATATTCCACCAGATGATGCCCGTCCTGCGCCACTTTTTAAGCCGCGTCCGTTCGATGAAGAATTTGAGTGCTTCCGCCTGTGTGAACTGGCTGAGAAGGCAGAATTCGTCAAGATCTTCCGGAACGGCACCCGCCATCATTTCCACCTGATCTGCCATGAGTTGATTACGGTCATATCCTCGTGTATGGAAAAGACGGTAATCGCTGCTGTGAGCCGCCCATGAGGGTCCTTTTCTGTCATTTAGTTCCTCTTCGGGGATGAACTTCCGTATGGAATCAACGGAGGGACAACCGTGATATCCGCACTCGCTCACGAAATGCGCCTGCGTATTTTTGTAATAGTCATCTTTGTAGTAGGCCCGCGGTCCCCAAAGATGCTGCTCCGGGATCTCACTGCGCGAAAAACCGCCGTCGATAAAGGGGGAGGATGGCAGGAATTTCCGGTACGGGTCATTTTCGCGCACGACCTGCGGCAGAACTTCGCGCGTAATGTGGTTATAACAGTTTTCTGGATAGGGGATATCCTTCCAGCGGTAACATTCATCTACTTCATTATCGCCCGCCCAAAGAATGACGGAAGGATGATTGCGCAGCCTGCATACGACACTTGCCGCCTCTTCGCTGATTGCGTTTGAAGTTGCGTCATCCTGCGGATAGACCGAGCAGCCCATGGCAAAATCCTGCCAGATCATGATGCCGTATTCATCGCACAGACGGTAGACCTCATCGTCTTCATAGACATTTCCGCCCCACATGCGCAGGATGTTGCAGCCGCATTCTTTGAAAAGGTCGACTGCTTTATGTACACGCGCGCGGTCGCGGGAGTGGAGCGCGTCAAGAGGCACCCAGTTGGAGCCTTTTGCCAGAATGGGACAATCGTTGATTTTGATGAGGAATTCGCCTTCGTCACCCGGTGCCATCTTATGGACGATTTCGACTTTGCGGATGCCGAATTGCTCCTCACGCTCATCCAGAACGGTTTCACCCTTGAGGAGCTGGATGCGCATGCGGTAAAGATACGGATCCCCGTATCCGAGCGGCCACCAGAGTTTCGGGTCATTTACGGAAAACACCGCGTCGCCGCTTATGAAATGCAGACCGCTTTCGGAAACAAGTGCGTCATCCATGAAAACTTTTACGCGGTAATCATTGAGCAAGATGTCATCCGAATGTATGCGGTAGCGGCAAAGGATATCGCATTTGGTTTCGGAGAATCGGTATGCGGCATAATATACTTCATCAAATCCGGCATCCGGTTCGTCCTCGATATAGACATCCTTCCACATTCCTGCGGACGGGAAACGGGGCATGATGTCCCAGCCGAAAGAGTGCGCGGGCATGCGCAGACAGGTGATCTCGTCCGATTTCTCCGCACCGCTGACGGATACGGGAAGACGCTTGTTCCTCGCGTAAAGCAGGGCCGAATGAATGTGAACGGTAAGAAGATGTTCAGCGGAATCGCAAACGATATCCGAAATATCGATTCTGTGGCGGATGAGCGCGTTTTCAGTGCGCGCAATCACTTTTCCGTCAATCAGGATATCGGCGATGCAATTTATGCCGTCGAAAACCAGATTGATTTTACGATTCAGCAGAGAATCACATAAAGTAAACTTGCGGCTGTATTCCCAGTCGCACACCTCATACTTCTGATATTGATATTCGTTGGTCGACCAAAACGGTTCCGGTTCGATTCCTGCACAGTAAAGGTCCGCTTCCGCGTTGCCGGGTATTTCCGCATTGAGGGAGATCGTCTTTCCGTCTTTTCCGGGGAAAATGCACTTCGCGTCCCAGATTCCGTTCAGCATCTGCTTCATATTTCCGCCTCCGGATGTTGATGGAAACATTATAGCAGATACGAAGCATAAGTAAAATCATTTCCGTGCAATGTAACAGTTTTGTAATTTTTTCAAAGCAACGGCAAAAGCGGGTCAAATTCGTGTAAATACTGTTGATATATGACCCGTTTCCGTGGTATAATAGCATGAAATATAAATTGGGGTAAGTATGCGATGAAGTGGATTGCTGCAGCCGCCTTCGGCATGGAAGGCATCACGGGAAAAGATCTGAAACGCCTCGGCGCGGAGAATGTACAGGTGCTGAATGTGGGCGGCGCCTCCTTTGAAGGCGATCTGTCCGTCGCCATGAAAGCAAACCTCTGGCTCCGCACCTGCGATCATGTTCATCTTGTTGTGGGTGAATTTCAGGCGCTTACTTTTGATGATCTCTTTGAGGGCATCAAAGCGATTGACTGGAGCAACTATATCGCTTCCACAACCGCATTCCCCGTACGGGCCCATTGCGTCAAAAGCAATCTAATGAGTCCCTCGGACTGCCAGAAGATCACAAAAAAAGCCATAGCGGAAAAACTGGGCATAGCGTACGGACTCACCGTTCTTCCCGAATCGGGCGAGACGGTGCAGATCGATGTGAGTATCCGTGATAATCATGTAACGGTGACATTGGACGCGTCCGGAGAGCCGCTCAGCAAGCGCGGATACCGCACCTGGAACGGGGAAGCGCCGCTGCGTGAAACCCTTGCCGCGGCACTCATCCTGACCAGTTCCTGGCATCCGTGGCAGCCGCTTTACGATCCCTGCTGCGGAACAGGTACGCTGCTCATTGAAGCGGCATTCATCGCGCTTAACCGTGCCCCGGGACTGCGAAGAGCATTCGCGATGGAATCCTGGGGATTCGCGGACAAAAACGAACTAGACTTCATCAGGCGCGAAGCGCAGAGCAAGTATGATGAATGCGCGGTGCGCGAAATCAATATCGCTGGAAGCGACATCGACCCCGAAGCCATCGAACTTGCAAAACGCCATGTGAAGCAGGCAGGTCTCGGAAGCCGCATCGAACTGAATGTGGCAGACCTGCGTGATATCACGCTCAAAGGCGAACCGGGCGTCATCGTGGCAAACCCGCCTTACGGGGAACGAATCGGAGACATCCGTGTCGCGCACGCGGTCGCGAGGCAACTCGGTGAGCTCTCCCGCCGCTGTCCCGGCTGGAACATCAACTGTTTCTCGGCAGACATGGGCTTTGAACGGGAATTCGGACGGCCCGCCACCCGCAGACGCCGCTTCTTCAACGGAAAGATCGAATGTGAATACCATATGTTCGAGACGGAAAGCCGTCCCGCACGCGGAGGTAAAAGATGAAATCATTTTTCAACCGTGCTCCTTTGACCGCAAACACTTATGCACATCTTTCTCTTGGTGAAATCAAACCGGAGGGATGGCTCAAAAAGCAACTGACTTTGCAGGCAAACGGCATCACCGGACAACTCGGCAGGGACTGGGATTATGTCAATGAAAACAGTGCCTGGCTCGGCGGCGATGGTGACGGATGGGAGAGGGCGCCTTACTATCTGGATGGTCTTGTTGCCCTCGCGTGGACGCTGGATGACGAAGAACTGAAACAGCGCGCGCAGAAGTATATCGACCGGATCATCGCAAGCCAGACGGAAGACGGCTGGTTCGGCCCCGCGAAGAATGAAGATTACTGGCCGCTCATGATCTGTCTGAAAGCGCTGTACAATTACTTTACCGCGACGGCGGATAAGCGTATCCTTATCCTCATGGACCGCTTCTTCAAGTATGAGTATCAGCACATCGACGAGAAGCCTCTGAAGGGATGGGCCGTTGCAAGAGGCGGCGAGAACATCATGATGGCGCTCAAACTGTATAATATTACGGGACAGCGCTATCTCATCGAACTGTGCAAAAAACTGAAGGCTCAGACACTGGACTGGACCAACATCTTCCAAACCTTCCCGAACATCCAGCCGCTGTCGAAATCCATGAAGTTCAGCCGTCTGCAGGAAGGCATGAACAGCGAAAAGACCGGTCTGGAAGGGGAGAATCATCCTTTCTTTCACACTTACTATCATCAGTCTCACGGCGTGAATAACGCCATGGCACTCAAAACGCCGGGCGTCATCTCCACCTTCAAAACAGGATTCAAGGAGCAGGGAGGCTTCAAGGCGGGATGGGAAAAACTGACCCGCTATCACGGCGTCGCCAATGGCATCTTCACCTGTGACGAACACATCAACGGCACGAATCCTTCCGCAGGTACGGAAAGCTGCACGGTAGTCGAAACGCTATTTTCCATTGAATCTCTGATGGATATGGGTGATTTCGATAAAGAACTTCCCGACATTCTCGAAAAAATCGCTTATAACGATCTGCCCGCGTTCTTTACGCCGGACATGCTGCATCATCAGTATCTGCAGCAGACCAACCAGATTTCCGCCGCCGACGGCAAACACGCGTGGTATAACAACCCTTCCGATGCAAACAGTTTCGTATTCGGAAAAGAACGCGGAAACTGCTGCACGGCGAATATCAATCAGGGCTGGCCGAAATTCGTTTCTTCCCTCTGGTACGCGACCAATGATGACGGACTGTTCGCGGTATCCTATGCGCCCTGCACGGTGAATCATGTCATCGACGGAGCACCCGTCAGGGTCAAGGTTGAGGGCAATTATCCTTTCGACGAGACGGTATCCATCAATGTAACCGTCAAAAAGCCGCAGGAATTCCCGATTTATCTGCGCGTACCGTATTGGACGGTGAATCCCGTGATCTGCCTTCCCGACGGTGAAATCATGACCGTGCGCTCGGGTGAAACCGCATGCATCCGCAGAAAATGGGCGGGAAGCAGCACCGTAAAACTCATCATGACTCTTCAGCCCCGCGTGACCGCGTGGTCCCATCAGTCCGCAGCCGTGGAAGTAGGACCTCTGCTGATGAGCATGAACCTGAAGGCGGAAGAAGTTAACGGCAACTTCAAGACAGACGAAAAGTGGGCCTACGCGCTCTGCACGGATGAACCGATGAAAATCACATTCTCCGGAAAAGATGCCGAGGGCTATAAAATCGGAAACGCGCCGCTGACGGTCTGCGCGAAGGTATGCGCGAGCGCCGACTGGAAGGCAGAAGGTGACGATGCCGGCTCCATGCCAATCAAGCCTAAGTGCTTTAAACAGAATGCGAAAACGGTGGAACTGATTCCCTACGGCTATACGACGCTCAGAATCAGCCAGTTCCCCGTTGCCGATATGGTGAAATAATCCGGAGGACCTATGCGGAAAGTCATTTATGCATTTCTGATCATCGCGCTCATCGGTGTGATCTTCTTCTATCCCATCAAAGAAGCGGCACCGGCGAACGATGACACCGATAACGCAATCGAGATCGCTTTTGTGACCCCGATTCCCACCCATACGCCGGTTCCGACTCCGACACCCGTTCCGACGCCGACGCCTTCACCTACGCCGACGCCCACGCCGACGCCGTACTTTCTGAAGAACAACACACTTTACGAAGGCGTTTCCGATAACGAGTACTCCAATGAAGTAAGCAGACTGCAGAACCGGTTGAACGAACTCGGCTATTTCTTCGGCACCGTAGACGGCAAGTTCGGCGAAGCAACGAAAGAAGCCGTAAAGTACTTCCAGTTTGTCAACGGGCTTACCGAAAACGGCATCGCGGACTTCAATACCATCGATCTCATCTATTCCGATGAAGCGAAAATGGATCCCGCGCCAACCGCAACGCCTTTTGTAAACGGAACATCAGGCGACGATATCAAAGGACTTCAGGAAACCCTCGTGCTGTACGGTTTCCTCGGTTCCGATGCGGACGGAGTATACGGAGACAAAACCAATGACGCCATTAAGCGCGCAAAAATGTATCTGTACAACAAGCAGCAGGCGGAATGGCTCATTCATCCGACGGCGACTCCCACGGCGACCGTGAAGATGATCACGCCCACGCCTACGCCCGTCATCACACCCGGCGTGACGCGTGATCCGAAAACCTGGACTTATACGGAAGACCCGAACAGCGTTCCTTCGCCCACGCCGACCATTCGCATGATGCCCGAGCCGACGCCCTATGAACCGGACGGAAACGCAAATGCAGAATTCATCGCCGCCCTCACCGACAAGGAGTTCGAGGTATATACCTGCGATGTACAGAACGGCGACAAGTCCGATGAAGCGAAGCGCGTACAGAACAAACTGAAAACGCTTGGCTATCTCCATTCCTCAGACGGTGTTTTCGGACCGAAAACCGAACTGGCGCTCAAATACTTCCAGTACAAGAGCGGCCTTCCCGAGACCGGCATCGCGGACAGAGTGACACAGGAAAAACTGTTCAGCCCTTTCGCCATCGTGTCCGATACCGTTGTGACCCAGTATAAAATCACGGTCAATACCGCAAAACAGCGCGTGTATGTCTACAAGTGGGACGGTCACGCATTCGATCCGAGCCCCTGTAAGACCTTCAAGTGCTCCAGCGGAAAGAACGATACGCCCACGCCCAAAGGCACTTACTGGAACACGGGACGCATCAGCGAATGGTACTACTTCAAAGAGTTCGATTGCTGGGCAAGATACGCCTGGACCATTGACGGCGGTATCCTGTTCCACTCCGTCATCTACTCTTCGAAGAGCACTTCTTCTCTGCGCAGCGGCACCGTCAGCGCACTCGGCAGAAAAGCCAGCCACGGCTGTGTGCGCCTTTCTGTGGACAACGCAAAATGGATCTACAATAACTGCGGAGCAGGTACGCCCGTGACCGTAGAATAGGAAGACACTATGCTTCATCACATCAAAAGTATCGAGCAGGGCAGCATTGCCGACCAACTGGGAATCGTCCCGGGCGATCAACTGATATCGATTAACGGCGAGAACATCGTTGATTTCATCGATTACCAGACGCTCTGCTCCGAAGAGAAAATGACGCTCACCATCCGCCATAACGGTGAGGACACGGACTACGAATTCGAGAAGGACGATTTTGAGCCCCTCGGAATCGAATTCGAAGGCGACATGCTGGGACCTACCCGGACCTGCGCGAACAACTGCAGCTTCTGCTTTGTAGACCAGCTGCCCGAACATGTCCGTCCGTCTCTGCGCATCAAGGACGATGACTGGCGTCTGTCCCTCCTAATGGGCAACTATGTGACGCTCACGAATGTGTCCGACTGCGAACTTGAACGCATCATCCGCCGTCACGCGTCTCCGCTGTATATTTCCGTACACGCCACCGACAGCGAAGTGAGAAAAAATCTGCTTCGTTCCGTCGCGGATACGGACATCATGCCGAGGCTGAACAAACTCAAAGAAGGCGGCATCGAGTTTCACGCGCAGGCAGTTGTCTGCCCGGGCGTCAATGACGGAAAAGTGCTCGAAAAGACCATTGAGGATCTCGCATCTCTCTATCCCGCCTGTCTGTCCCTTGCCGTCGTGCCTGTAGGGCTCACCGGATACAGAGAAGGAAAGACGGATATCAAGCCCTTCACAAAGCAAAGCGCGAAGGAACTGCTTGACATGGTAAACAAATATCGTAAACGCTTCATGCGTGATTTCGGGACTCACTTCGTTTTCCCGAGCGACGAATTGTATCTGACCGCGGCCGAGGAGATGCCGTCAAACAGCGAGTACGAAGATTACGCGCAGATCGACAATGGCGTCGGTTTGTGCAGGCTCCTCGAAACGGAGTTTGACGACGCATATTTTGATCTGCCGGAAAAGTACAAGAAATCCGGACGGAAAGGCGCGAACATTGCCATCGCCTGCGGCGTTTCGGCAAAGCCCGTTCTGGACAAAATCATCGAAGATCATCCTATCACCGGCGTGGATGTCAAAGTTTACGCTGTGGAGAACCGTTTCTTCGGACCCACCGTCACGGTGAGCGGCCTTGTGACCGGAGGCGATCTCGTCAGAACCATGAAGCGGGAAAAGGCCGACGCGATCCTGATTTCGGAATGTATGCTCAGAAGCGAAGGCGACATTTTCCTTGACGACATGAGTCTCAAAGAAGTCACCGCGCAACTCGGGACGAAAGTCATCACCGTCGGCAGAAGCGGGGAAGACCTGCTTTATGCCATCAAAGCCTTTTCAAACGCAGGAAAGGACGGAACAAAAAAGAAATGAACCTGAACGACAAAATCGAATCCCTTCTGCCGCTGGTGCAGAAGCCTACCAGATACATTGGAAACGAATTCAACGCCGTCATGAAAGATCCCGAAAGTGTTGATGTGCGTTACGCGTTCCTTTTCCCGGATGTGTACGAAGTGGGTATGTCTCATCTCGGCATGAAGATTCTTTATCATACCCTCAATAAGCGCAGCGACTGCTGGTGCGAGCGCGTGTTCACGCCCTGGCCCGACATGCTGGAGCGGATGAAGGAAAACGATGTTCCGCTCTTCTCTCTGGAAAGCAGAACGCCCGTAGGTCAGTTCGATATTCTCGGCATCACGCTCATGTATGAAATGAGTTATACCAATATCCTGCTGTCTCTGAAACTCGCGGGCATTCCCATTTACGCCAAAGACCGCACGGAGAACGATCCCATCATCATCTGCGGCGGTCCCTGCGCGTTCAATCCGGAACCGCTCGCGCCCTTTGTGGATCTGTTCCAGATGGGCGACGGCGAAAAAGGCATCCATCAGACCGTCGATCTGATGAAAGAAAAGAAGCAGAAAGGGCTCACCAGAAAGGAATATCTTCTCCGCGCGGCGCAGGAAGTGGACGGCGCTTATGTGCCCTCCTTCTATGATGTCGCTTACAACGAAGACGGAACAGTCGCATCCGTTACGCCCAAAGAAGGTACGGGAGCAAAGAAACTGGTGTTCAAGGCAATGGTGGGTGACCTGACCGCCGCCGATTACCCCGAAAAACTCATCGTGCCTTACGGCGAAGTCATCCATGACCGCATCATGCTGGAAATCTTCCGCGGATGCACGAGGGGCTGCCGCTTCTGTCAGGCGGGTATGATTTACCGTCCCGTGCGCGAAAGAAGCATCGACAGGCTTATGGGGATCGCCGAAAAACTGGAAAAGGCAACCGGATTTGATGAGATATCCCTCATGAGCCTTTCCAGCGGGGACTATTCCTGCCTGCCCGATCTTGCCCATCAGATGGTGGAAAAATTCATCGAGAAGCGTGTCAAGATTTCACTTCCTTCCCAGCGCATCGATACTTTCCTGAAAGATACGCTGAAAGAAACTCAGAAAGTCAGAAAGACTGCGCTTACCCTCGCGCCCGAAGCGGGAACCCAGCGCCTCCGTGATGTCATCAACAAAGGCGTCAATGAGGACGACCTCATGCGCGCGGTGACGGACGCTTTCTCTGAAGGCTGGAGTGCCGTAAAACTGTACTTCATGATCGGTCTTCCTACGGAAACAGATGAGGATGTGCTGGGAATCGCTGATCTTGCCGCGAAGGTTCGCAAGTGTTACTTCTCCGTGCCCAAGGAACAGCGAGCACCCGGGCTGCGCATCACGGTCAGCGCGTCCGTGTTTGTACCCAAGCCCCATACTCCTTTCGAGTGGTGTCCGCAGCTGGACAAGGAGACCGTACACCGCCGCCAGATGCTGCTGAAAAGCGAACTGGACAAGATCAAAGGCGTGGACTTCAAGTACCACGAAATGGATGTCAGTTTTCTTGAAGCGGTCTTCTCCCGCGGAGACCGCAGAACCGCAGAGGTCCTTGCCGCAGCCAGCGACCTGGGCTGCATATTCGACGGCTGGACGGAATGGTTCGATAAAGAAAAGTGGGACAAGGCGTTTGAAATTGCGGGCGTCGATCCCGCATTCTATGCAAACCGTGAACGGAACATCGATGAAGTGCTTCCGTGGGACCATATCGACTGCGGTGTCAGCAGAAAGTATTTCGAAAGAGAATATGAAAAGGCGCTGCGCGGTGAAATCACACCCGATTGCCGCAAGGGCTGCAATGGCTGCGGCATGATGCGATACGAGGGGGCATGCAGATGAAACTGGTATATCTGTTCAAAAAACAGGGACGCATGCGCTTCGTTTCCCATCTGGACATGCAGAGATTCCTCCTGCGTGCGCTGAACCGCACCTGCCTGCCCATTGCCTTTTCGCAAGGCTTCAATCCCCATCCCGTGACCAGCCTCGCTTCCGCCCTCGCCATGGGCTATGAAAGCGAATACGAAGTGTTCGAGGTCAAAATCAACAGCAACATCAGCAAAGCCGTTGCTCTTCAGACGATGCGTGACGCACTTCCCGAAGAAATGTACATGATGGATGTGCGATATGTGAATGACAGTCACCCGTCTATGATGTCCCTTGTCACGATGGCGGAATATGAGATCACACCGCCCGCAGAAGATATGGAAGCACTCAAAGCGGCGGCGCGTGAATTCCTGCTTTCCGAAAGCGTACCGGGCATCCGAAAAACGAAGTCCGGCGAAAAGGAAGTCGATCTGCGACCGCTTTGCGTAAATCTATCCTGCACGGATACCGCGTTCCTTGCGCGTCTCATGCTCACGGAAACCGATACGCTGAAACCCGATCTGCTCATGAACACGCTGTACAAAATAGCGGATATGGAGCCACACACCTGCCGCTATCTGCGCAAGTGTCTGCTCGGAAAAGACGAAAACGGCACCGTCAAGCCGATCATGGAACTGTGATATGGACAGAACGATCCTGCTTGCAAACCGGGACGGAAAAGATGCCGTTGCTGTTCTCGAAGACGGCAAACTGGCCGAGTATCTCGAAGGGGATAACGACAGTCCCATCCGTGCGGGGAATCTCTTTCTCGGACGGGTCGCAAATATCGTGAAAGCGCTTTCCTGCGCATTTGTCGACATCGGAGACACGCGAACGGGGATGCTGCCGCTGAACGAAGTGCCCGAATCGTTTGTCCCTCTTCATGTCGGAACGGAACTGATCGTACAAATCACGAAAGTCCCGGGAAGCGAAAAAGGCGCGCTGCTTACGGCGAATGTGAAGTTACCCGGCAAGTACTGCGTACTGCTCCCGTATACGGTAAACGCAGGCGTATCCAAGAAGATCGCGGACGAACAGATCCGCGAAAGGCTGCACGAATTATGCGTGCGTCTGAAACCCGAAAATGCGGGTCTCATCCTCCGCACTTGCGCTTCTGACGCAGCGGAAGAAGAAATATCGTCCGATGTCAGTAAAACACTTTCGGAATGGAAAAGAATTTCCGTTGCGGCAAACTACCGCAAGGCGCCGTATACGCTGCTTGACGAAAACGACATCGTCAGAAAAACGGTACGGGAACTGTTGAACGAGAATACGGATAAACTTCTCACGGAAGGACAGACCCTGTTCGAACGGGCAATCGTGGCGGCGCAGGCGATGTGCTCCTCTCTTACGGAAAAGATCATGCCGTACGGATTTGATATTCCCGCGTTCAACCTGTATTCGGTTCCTTCGCAGCTGGATGCCTCCCGCGCAAGGAAAGTTTATTTGAAAAGCGGCGGATTTCTGGTCTTTGACAGGACCGAGGCACTCACCGTGATCGATGTGAACAGCGGAACGAATACGGATAAAGGCTCCGTCTTCGATACCGCGTATGCCATCAACATGGAAGCAGTGGAAGAGATCGTGAGGCAGATCCGCCTGCGCGATATCGGCGGCATCATCATTATCGACTTCATCGACATGGATACGAAAGCCCGCAAAGAGGAACTGACTTCCTATCTGCGCGCCTGCTTCAAAACAGACCGTGCAAAAGTGAATGTAGTCGGTCTCACCGGACTCGGACTTATGGAATTGACCCGCAAGAAAAGCAACGAAAGACAAAAGGACTGAACTATGAGCAATCTGCATGTGCCCGAAAGCGAGATCCGCAGGCAGTTGGATTATGCCGACCGTATCCGCGGAATGGGGCTCAACAAGAAATACTGTGTTGTGACGCTCGGCTGCCAGATGAATGTCCGCGACAGCGAGACGCTCATGGGCCTTATGCAAAAAATGGGCTTCTCCGAAGCGGCAAACAGGGAAGAAGCGGACCTGATCATCTACAATACCTGCTGCGTACGCGAGAACGCCGAAAATAAGGCTCTGGGCAATGTCATATGGCTCAAGGAACTTAAGAAGAATAAACCGGACCTCATCATTGGTGTGTGCGGATGCATGATGCAGGAAGAAGGCGTGAGCGAAGACCTGAAGGCGAAATATCCATTTATCGACTTCGTTTTCGGTACGCACAATGCCTACTGTTTCCCGGAATATCTGTACCGCGTGCTCTATGACAATGAACGCGTATTCGAGGTATGGTCCTGCGACGGCTATGTGCCGGAGGGACTGCCTGCAAAGCACGGAAGCAGCCTCAATGCCTTTGTCAACATCATGTACGGCTGCAATAATTTCTGCACCTACTGTATCGTACCTTATGTACGCGGTCGGGAGCGTTCCCGTGACGCGGAAGACATTTTCGCCGAATGTAAAGCGCTAAAAGAAAACGGAGCGAAAGAAATCATGCTCCTCGGCCAGAATGTCAACTCCTACATGGGCGGCGGTACGGCTTTTGCGGATCTCATCAAGCGTGTAAACGATCTCGGTATCGAGCGCATCCGATTCATGACTTCGCATCCGAAGGATATTACGAAAGAACTCATGGAGTGCTTCACATCATGCGAACATCTGATGCCCGCGCTCCACCTGCCTGTACAGAGCGGCAGCAACGAGATCCTGCGCAGTATGAACCGCAGATATACAAGAGAAAAATACTTTGAACTTGTCGATATGCTCCGCTCCATCCGCCCCGATATCGGCCTTACCAGCGATATCATCGTCGGTTTTCCGGGTGAAACGAGAGAACAATTTGAGGATACGCTCGATCTTGTCAGACGCGTGAGGTATGACGCGGCATATACCTTTATCTATTCGCCCCGTGTCGGTACCATCGCAGCGAAGATGCCCGACCCTGTAACGATGGAAGAAAAGACAGAACGCATCGAAGAACTGATCGCCCTGCAGCAGAGCATCACATCCGAAACGCTTGCTTCCCTCGTGGGCACGAGTCAGGATGTGCTGGTGGAAACGGTATCGACCAGAAGCAGTTACACGGTCGGCGGAAAAACGCCGCGCGGACACATGGTCAATTTCGAGGGCTGTGAAAATCTGATCGGAAAGACGGTCAAAGTGAAAATCAACGAAAGCGGAAAAAATACGCTGAAAGGTACTTTGGAGGAAATCTATGACTGAAGTATTTGAAAAAACGCGTGAACTGGGCGAGGCATTGCTCAGAAGCGAAGAATATTTGAATATGAAGCAGGCCGAAGAGAGAGCGCTCTCGAATGCTGAAGCCTCTCAGGTCGTCGGACGCTTTTTGGAACTGCGCAACGAAATGGAAACGCTCATGAGCGACAACGAAAAAGACTGGGCGAAAGTGCAGTCCGTCGCCGACGAAATCGAACAGTGCAAAAATAAAATGGGCGAGATCGAGGACCTGCAGGCCCTTGACAAAGCCCGCGACGATTTCGGCGCGCTTATCAACAACATAAATTCCGTTCTCCATTTCATCGTCAGCGGTACGATGGAAAACGAGGAGGACGGCGGCTGCACGGGCTCCTGCGAGACCTGCGGCGGCTGCAGCGGCAAAGTAAATTGATTTATCGATCCGGAGGCTGTCCATGGCACTGAGCGCAATGATGCGTCAATATCTCGAACTGAAGGAAGAACACAAGCAGGAATTGCTGTTCTTCCGTGTCGGTGACTTTTACGAGATGTTCTTTGATGACGCGATCACGGCATCCCGTGAACTGGAACTGACATTGACAGGCAAGGATTGCGGTCTTGAGGAGCGCGCCCCTATGTGCGGCGTTCCGTATCACGCTGTGGATACCTATGTGGGCAGACTCGTCGAGAAAGGCTTCAAGGTCGCCATCTGCGAGCAGCTCATCGATCCCGCATTGGCAACAGGGCTTGTAGACCGCGGCATCACCCGCATCATCACGCCCGGCACCGTCATCGAAGAAAACATGCTCAAGGAAAAGGAGGCTAACTATCTGCTGTCCGTTTATGAAAACGGAAACAAAGCAGGTCTTGCCTTCTGCGATATTTCCACGGGCGCATTTTATGCTTATGAAGTCGCATCCTTCACCGAAAAGATGACGGATGAACTTTCCCGCATCATGCCGAAGGAAGTTATTTCCGTCGAGAATGATGCCCTTGCGGATGTATGTTCACGCCTGCAGGCAGCGTTTACGACGCGAAGCGAAGCGGCTTTTGCCTATCCGAAAGCAAAGAAACTTCTGAAAGCGCAGTTCGGATCTCAAGAGACGGACGACGAACTGACAAAGAACGCGCAGCAGGCGGCGGGCGCGCTGCTTGACTATTTGATCGATACGCAGAAAAACGCGCTGGTCCATATCAATCATCTTCAGAAATTCGAAGAGAAACGCTACATGGCTCTCGACCATGCCGCGATGATCAATCTGGAACTGACCAAATCAATCCGCGATAAAAGCAGGAAAGGTTCGCTGCTTTCCGTTATCGATAAAACCGTGACTTCCATGGGTGGACGCGAACTGAAAAGTTGGGTAGAAGAACCACTGCTCAATAAAGACGAAATCGTTACGCGTCAGGATGCCATTGAGTATCTGGTGCACGAGAACGCGCTGCTGACCAGATTGCGCGATTCTTATTCGTCCGTACACGATATCGAGCGACTTCTTTCCAGAATCGCTTACGGGACCGTGAATCCCAGAGACTGCATCGCCCTTGCAAATACGCTTGCTTCCGTACCGGAAATCAAGTCCCTGCTGCGTGATGTCCCCGGACTTCTGGGTGACGCTGCGCGGAAAATGGATCCGCTTACCGACCTTTGCGACCTGCTCACGAATGCCATCAGCGAAGACGCGCCCATCCTCATCAAAGAAGGCGGTATCTTCAAAAACGGCTTCAACGAACAACTGGACCAATACAGAAACGCCTCTCTGAACGGGAAAAGCTGGCTCGTGGAACTGGAACAGAAAGAGCGGGACGCCACGGGAATCAAAGGGCTCAAAATCGGTTATAACCGCCTGTTCGGATACTATATCGAAGTAACCAAATCTTTCTATGATTTGGTGCCGCTTCGCTATACGCGCAAGCAGACGCTTGCGAACGCCGAGCGTTTCATCACGGATGAACTCAAGAAACTGGAAGACACGATCCTCGGCGCGGAAGACGGCGCGGTGAAACTGGAATATGAGATGTTCCTGAAAATCCGCGAACTGCTGCTTGAAAACATTGAAATCATCCGCGATACCGCGAATGCGCTAAAAACCATTGATGCCATCGAGGCGCTTGCGAAAGCCGCGTTGGACAACAATTATGTCCGTCCGTCCCTCAACGAAGAAGGACGGTATGAGATTCTGAACGGACGCCATCCCGTGGTTGAAACCAGTCTCGGAAGCGACAGATTTGTTCCCAACGATACACACCTCAATGAGGAATCCCGTGTGATGATCATCACAGGCCCCAATATGGCGGGTAAATCCACATACATGCGGCAGGTGGCGCTCATCGTGCTGCTTGCGCAGATCGGTTCCTTTGTACCTGCGGATGAAGCCGATATTTCACTGACTGACCGCATCTTTACGCGCATAGGCGCCAACGACGACCTCTACGGCGGACGCTCGACCTTCATGGTAGAAATGGATGAGATGAGCGTCATCCTGAAAAATGCCACGGAAAAGAGTCTCGTCATCCTCGATGAAGTGGGAAGAGGCACATCGACATTTGACGGACTGTCCATCGCGTGGGCGGCTGTCGAACATCTGGCAGGTGAGAAATGCAAGGCGCGTACACTTTTTGCAACGCATTACCATGAACTGTCCGTACTGGAAGGTCAGTTGAGCGGCGTCGTGAATTACCGCGTGACCGCGACCGAGCGCGGCGAGGATGTCATTTTCCTGCGCAAAGTCGTACCGGGCGGAGAAGACAAGAGTTACGGTATCGCCGTTGCCAAACTGGCGGGGCTTCCAAAGAGCGTGGTAGCCCGCGCCCGTCAGATCATGGCACGGCTGGAAGTGGACGATGAACAGAAAGGATCGCTTGGAAAAACGATTCTTGACAAACGGAAAAACGCGGGAGACCGTCAGGTTTCCCTGGAAGATTACCGCCCGATGGAACTCATCGAAGAGATCCGAAAGGTGGATGTTATGAGTCTTTCACCCATTGATGCACTTAATTATCTGTACACTCTGAGTGAAAAGGCGCGGAGGATCTGATATGCCGATTCGCGTACTCGACAGAAGCACAATCGAAAAAATCACGGCGGGCGAAGTCATCGCGCGCCCTGTTTCCGCTGTCAAGGAACTGGTTGAAAACGCTATCGACGCGGGATCGACCGGTATCACGGTGGAAATCAAGGAAGGCGGTCTGGAGTATATCCGCGTGACGGACAACGGATGCGGCATTCCCGAAGAGGAAGCACGCATCGCTTTCCAGAGCCACGCAACCAGCAAACTTCATTCTGCCGATGAATTGAATGAAATCATGACACTTGGATTCCGCGGTGAAGCGCTTCCGTCCATTGCCGCGATTGCCAGAGTCACCATGACCACAAAGACAAAAGACGCGGTCGGCGGTATCAAAATCACTGTGGAAGGCGGAAACATCACCGATATCTCCGCAGCCGGCTGTCCGAACGGCACCACTATCGTAGTCAAAGATTTGTTTTACAATGTTCCCGTGCGCCGCAATTTCATCAAAAAGCCGGCATATGAACAATCGCTCATATCGGAACTCATGCAGAAAATGGCACTCGGAAATCCCGCAGTGGCGTTCCGCTTCATTTCCTCCGGAAAGACCGTCATGCAGACCTACGGCGACAAGGATATTCTGCATACCTGTTCGGCGATATTCGGAAACGAGTACGGCGCCGGCATGAAGTTCATTTCTGTGTCGGAAGGTAATTTTGTCCTGACCGGCATCATCGGAACAGGCGATCAGGCCATGCCGACGCGCTCCAGACAGTTCTTCTACATCAACGGAAGATCTGTCGAATGCCGCATGCTGTCGCAGGCACTTGAAGAGGCGGCGCGCGGACGCGTGACCATCGGGAAATATCCGTCCTGTGCTCTGTTCGTGCAGACCGCACCCGGAAACATCGATGTCAATGTTCATCCCAGCAAACTGGAAGTGCGCTTCCGTGATGAGGCATCTTTCCGTCTGACCGCCCAGACCCTTCTCGAGCGTGCGTTTTCCAACGAAAAAATGCTGAAGACAGATATTCCGTCAAAGCAGGAGACTCCGACAAAATCGGTGTCCATACAAAAAGAGCAGACCGATCAAAGCGAAGAACAGAAACCCGTAAAGAAATCATTTGATCTTTTCGGCGGTATCACACCCGAAATCAATACACGCTTCACACAAGTCAAAACCGATGAAGTTCACGAGACCCCCTTTTCCTTCACGAAACCCGAACCGAAGAAGATCGTTCCCGAGGTTGCCGTTCAGCAGGAGATCGTTACCCCCAAATTGCAACAATCGGAAGATGACTACCGTTTCATCGGCGTATTCAATGAGACATATATCCTGCTGGAAAAAGATGACAATCTGATCCTTATCGATCAGCACGCGGCGCATGAACGCCTCAATTATGAAGAGTATACAGGAAAACTCAGCGAGGGAATCGCAACACAGCCGCTTTTGGTACCTATCGTTCTGGATGTGACTCCGCGGGAAGCACGCATCATTGAAGACAGCAGGGATCTGCTTTATGAAGCAGGCTACGAAATCGAACTGTTCGGCATCAATACGGTCAAGGTGAGTGCAGTCCCGTTTATCTACGGCAAAAGTGATTTGCGCATGCTGTTTACCGAAATGCTGGATGATTTGGAATTGCTGAAAAAGGCGGAGAAAGAGCGCCGCCTGGACGCGGTCATACAGGCATCCTGCAAGCACGCTGTCAAGGCGGGGGACAGACTGACCGAAGCGGAAATCAAAGCGTTGCTCAGCGCGATGCGGGTTTCCGGAGCGCCGCCCACCTGTCCGCACGGACGCCCCGTGCTCAAGGTGTTCACAAAACGCAGCATCGAACAACTTTTCAAGAGGATCCAATGAAGACGCTCTACGGCATCTGCGGACCGACCGCATCGGGCAAGAGCACTCTCGCAATCGAAGTCTGCAAAAGATTGAACGGTGAAGTTGTATCCTGCGACAGCATGGCACTGTATCGCGGCATGGATATCCTGACCGCAAAACCGACCGCGGATGAGATGCAGGGGATACCGCATCACATGATCGGCGAAGTAGAGCCTTCCCGTAAGTTCAATGCATCGGAATTTGCAGCCGCCTCGGAAAAACACATTCTCGAAATAGAATCGCGCGGAAAACTGCCTGTTCTCTGCGGCGGCAGCGGGCTGTATATCGATGCGCTCACAAAGGGTATCCGTATGTCGACCGCTGCGAATGAAGAAGTCAGAAAACGGCTGAATGCCATCTCGGAAGAGCCCGGAGGAAAAGAAAAACTCCATCAAATGCTCATGGAAGCGGATCCCGAATCCGCGCGCAAATACGACGAAAACGATGTACGCCGCGTGGTGAGATCGCTGGAAATCTATTACACCACAGGAAAGCCAAGAAGCGCCTCGGAACGGCTCGACAGCGAATCGGGGAACAAGTATCGAGCCGTATTGTTCGCGCTCAAATGGAACCGTGAGACACTCTACAATCGCATCGACCGTCGCGTAGACGAGATGTTGTCCATGGGTCTCATAGACGAAGTACGAGATATTCTCACAAAAGATGAAACTTATAACGAGACTGCTTCGCAGGCGATCGGATATAAGGAAATCAAAGATGCGCTAGAAGGGAAAAAATCAATCGAAGAAGCGATTGAACAGGTGAAAACCGCGTCCCGTCATCTCGGAAAGCGTCAGGAAACCTGGTTCAAGCGCGATAGCCGCGTCAACTGGATTGCGGCGCAGGGGAGGACCTTGGAGTCCATTGCCGATGAAGTAGCAGACATCATTTCAAAAGACAGGAACGAATATCATGAATGAACTGATTTTCAAAGCGGAAAAGGAACTTTCACCCATCTTCGAGAAGATCGATGAAATGGAAATGACCAATACTCGCAGGGTGCTCGACAGTTTCAAAAAGCACCGCGTTTCCGCGCGCTTTTTCGCACCCACAACAGGATACGGCTATGACGATATCGGGCGCGATACGCTTGCGGAGATATTCGCCGAATTGCTCGGAACGGAAGAGGCACTCGTGCGTCCGCAGATCGCCTCCGGAACCCACGCGCTTTCTCTGTGTCTATACGGCATCCTTCGTCCGGGCGATACGCTCCTTTCCGCCATCGGAAAGCCCTATGACACGATGGAAGAAGTCATCGGTCTGACCGGCAAAAGCGGGAACGGATCGCTGAAAGATTTCGGGATCAACTATATCCAGTCCGATCTGAAAGACGGAAAACCGGATATCGAAGACATTCTCGCCAAATTGGATGAAAGCGTAAAACTGGTGCTTGTGCAGCGTTCCTGCGGATATGATCTGCGTCCCTCGCTCATGGTGGATGAAATCAATACCGTCATCGACGCGGTACATGCGAAAAGACCCGATGTCTGCGTCATGGTGGACAACTGCTACGGAGAGTTTACGGATATCTGCGAACCGCGTGCCGACATCATGGCGGGCTCACTCATTAAAAATCTGGGCGGCGGTCTCGCCCCTACCGGAGGCTATGTCGCCGGCAAAGCGGAGTATGTGGAAAAGGTTTCCTACCGCCTCACCTCGCCCGGCATCGGCGCAGAAGTCGGTTCCTATGCCGCAACTTACCGTCCCTTCTATCAGGGCCTCTTCATGGCTCCCCATACCGTTGCGCAGGCGCTCAAAATCGGAATTCTGTTTGCAAAAGTCCTTGGTGAGAAAGGCTATGCCGTTTATCCCGGAGCAGAAGAAAAACGCGCCGATATCATTCAGGCGGTTTCCTTCGGCGACGCGGACAAGTTGATTCGGTTCATTCAGACCATTCAGGAATTTTCTCCCGTCGATTCCGAAGCCGTACCCGAGCCGTGGGATATGCCCGGCTATCAGGATCCCGTCATCATGGCAGCAGGTACTTTTGTGGGCGGAGCATCCATCGAACTTTCAGCCGATGCCCCCATCAGACCGCCGTATGCCGCTTATATGCAAGGCGGACTCACTTATTCGCACGGAAAAATCGTGCTTGAGGAGATTCTTAAAAGAGGTATCTGAAATGGAAAAGAAAGTGAAGATGTGCGTACTGGACGAGGAAGTGCCCTGCGATAACTGCGGGGAATGCCTGAGATGCGACCTTGACCCCAACAAAATCTGCGATAATTGCATGAAGTGCGTAAGCAGCGAAGGCGCCGAGTATCGCGCCATCAAGATTACGGGCATCGAATTGCCCGGTCAAAAAGGACAATAATACGGTTCTTCGCGAAGCGGGCAGGAATCAAACATCGCGTCCGCAGCAGCGGAATAATCAGCGGCGGTACGGGATTTCTGCATTTGCTTCAGGAATTTCTTCGATCCCTCGAAGAGATTCGACTGATAGAACATGATTTCACACATATGACCGAGTGCGGCGTTGACCGGGCGGTCATCAAGATAGGCTTTGAGCAATTCATCATGGAATGCTTGAAGCCTTTCTTTATCCGTTTTTAGAATCTCTTTCATCTCGCACGCAAGCATCGGATTGGCTACGGCGCCGCGTCCGATCATGATACCGCTTAAGAAAGGATGGTCTTCCTCAATACCCTTTTCGGATTCAGGCGAAAACAGATCTCCGTTCGCGATAACGGGGAAGCGCGCGTTTTCGCAAAGCCGAAGTGCCTTATGATGCACCATGCCCTTGTACAGTTCATTGCGTGTCCGTGTATGAATGATGACTTCACAGAAAGGATAGGCGGAAAGAACGGCCCAGATTTTTTCCCATTCCGAAACTTCGGTGTAGCCGATGCGCGTTTTTACGGAGATTTCCGGCAAATCGTTTTGTGAAAACACTTCATCGAAAAAGGCTTTGAGTGCGTCCGTATCGCGGAGCATTGCGGAGCCTTTTCCCTTGCCTGTGACTGTACCGGAAGGACATCCGAGGTTCAGGTTCACTTCATCGTATCCGATATCCGCAAGGATGCGGGCAGTTGCAATGAAATTCTCCGCACTTTTCGTGAGTACCTGCGGAACGCTGACAAAGCCCTCATTTCTGAAGGCTATGCTTCTTTTTTCGCGATTGGTAAAGCCCATACCGGAAGTGGGGCTGATAAACGGAATGAAATACTTATCGATACCGGGGAAATGTTTGTGATGCAGGCTGCGGTATATCTCATCCGTAATGCCTTCCATTGGTGCAAAATAGATTTTCATCAGCGTTCCTTTCTTTGAGAATGAGCACGGCGATAATGATGATCGCACCGGTGAACGCATCTGCAAGGAATGCGTCGATTCCGAGAAGGACGAGCAGGTTATTCATGATGCCGATGATCAGCACGCCCAGCACGGTACCGAGAATGGAACCGCGTCCGCCTGCCATACTGGTACCGCCGACAACGACCGCTGCGATGGCGTTCATTTCAAAGCCCGTACCAGCGGAAGCGACATCCACGCCGCGCAGACGCGCAACACTCGTGATGGAGGCAATTGCGACGATGATGCCCATCAGGATATAGACCTTCATTTTGACCGAGTCAACATTGATGCCGGAAAGGCGACTGGCCCGTTCATTGGAACCGACGGCATAGATATGCTTTCCGAACGCGGTATGCTTCGAAATCACATACATGATCACCGCGAGGATGATCCAGTAGATGATGGGAAGCAGCATTTGTCCGCCGATGACTTCCGTGTTGGCAATAACCTGAAACGCCTTAGGGACCTCGGGTTTATAACTCTTGGTGAAATACTGCGCAACGGAACGCACGATATTCATGATGCCGAGGATAATGATGAACGGAGGCACTTTTCCGCGGGTGATGCCGAGACCGGTGAGCACACCGATGACGGCTCTAGTCAAAAGACCGGCGCAAATGGCGATGATAAAGTTGGGAACGCCCGTGACGCCGACACCGGTCAGAACTCCTCTGGAGGAAGTGTCCAGCAGGACCATGACGACAGTTGCAACGCCCGCCAGGTTGCTTCCGACCGCAAGATCTATGCCGCCCGTGATGATGACGAAAGTCATGCCGAGCGCAATCATGCCGACGGACGAATTGGAGCGAAGCACATTCAGAAAGTTCTTGAGCCAGTATCCCGCCCATTCACCGTAGGAAGCGAACTTGAAGCCGGGTGCATAAACCTGTACCACGACCATCAGGATAAAGGCCATCAGAGTGCTGAACAGAGAATACTTTTTCCAAAGTTTCATGAATTCCGTAAAGCTGAAACCGATAACAAATCCTATCGCAATGAGCAGTACGGCGACAAATACGAATCCGATGGGTGAGGAACCGATGAGCAGCGCGAATCGGTGAGATAAGGTCATATGATCGGAAGAGACGACCTTGTCGGCATCTGACTGCGCCGTTTCCGCTTTGGTTTGAATGGAACAGGCACGATCGAGATCACCGACAGGCGTCGTGGGATCGAGATTGATATTCATGCGTTTCAAAACTGCAATAGAACGGGAAATCATTTCCCCTTTATCAAGAAATGGAGAGGACCTGCGGCGCAGTTCCTTTCCGATAAAGAAGTTTTCGTATATGGTCAAATCATTGATCAGATTGAGTTCCTGATGAATGAATGCAATTCCGCTTTCAAGAGAATCGGACGGTTTGTTGAAATGAACCGTTTTGCCGTCCAGTTCGATATGTCCGCCATCTGGCCTCAGGATGCCGCCGAGGATATTCATCAGCGTGGATTTCCCCGCGCCGTTTTCACCGATGAGCGCATGAACAGAGCCGGGACCGAGTTCCAGACTCACATTTTTCAAAACCCGGTTTGAACCGAAGGATTTGTCGATTCCAATGAGTTTGAGCGACATAAAGTCTCCTGCTTGAAAACAAGGCCATGACGGAAGCCCATCATGGCCTTGCTGAATGATTGATTAGTAGGGAGAATCGGGGTTGAAGAAGTCTGCGGCGTTGGTACGGTCAACGATGGTGGTGGGAACCACAATGAGGTGATCCACTTCCTCACCGGTCAGGATCGCGTACATATTCTCAATGCAGCTCACGATCATGTCGGGAGAGTAGGTGGCGGAGCAAACCCAGATGTTGGCGTACTCTTCGTCATCCATCATTCCGAAATACTCCTGGCATCCGCCGCCTCCGGTGATGGCCCTGATATCGGTTCTGCCGGCTTCGATGATGGCCTGCAGGGCGCCGATGGAGGTTTCATCGTCCAGAGAGAAGACGGCGTCGATCTGCTCGTAAGCGGTGAGGGCATCGGTCATATCGGCCAGACCGTTTTCGCGAGAAAAGTCGGTGCTGATTTCGGCAATGACTTCGATGTCTGGAGCATTCTCTTCGATGTAATCATAGAAGCCCTTGCAGCGATCGTCATTGATGTTGCTTACTGAGGGATTGCACATGACCAGTACATTGCCTACGCCGCCGAGCTTTTCGGTGATATAGCGCCCGCCTTCATAGCCCACGCCGTAGTTATCGCCGGTCAGCCGATACATGCCGTCGGCATACTGCTCATCTACCTTGATAATCATATCAAAATTGTAGATCTTGATGCCCTTTTCCAGAGCCTTTTCGGCAGCGGTCTCAACGCCTTCAAACTGAGGCCATACGACGATTGCGTCGACTCCGAGGGTGATGAGCTCTTCGATCTGAGCAGACATCTCTTCGGCGTTGCCGGAGGTCAGGAAAGCATAGTCGACATCAAGCGCTTTGAGCGCTTCCTCAGCGAAATACGCAACGCCGGCTATCCATCCATGAGTAGCGGAGGGAGCAAGGATACCGATAAAGGGTTTGTCATCTTCGGCACTTACGAAAGAAACCATGCTGAAGACAAGCATCAGACAGAGAATCAGGGAAAGAACCTTTTTCATGGATAAATCCCCTTGTGGTCATATTGACAATTATATTATAACATCTTTCTTCCGTACATATATTACAATCTTTTATCAAAACAGGAACAATTGAATTTCAATGCCGACAGAGCGTTGAAATGTTGACTTTTTTCAATTATAATAAACAAAAAACACGGGAGAAAATACGAATGTCCATATTTGACGAAAGAGATACTTCTCTGGAAGCGCAACTGGAGAAACTGCATGACATCACCGGCAAGAATCTTCGCCGAGTCGGTGCTGACATTTGGGGTGCTTTCAGAGAGGCAAAGGACACTGCGGATAAAATGAACGGAATCAAACCCGAAAGCATTTACCGCGATGAGGAACTGGAACGGCAGATCGCGCTCATCGAACAGATGACTCGGGACAGTGTCAAGACAATTTCCGACGGTCTGTGGTCCGTTCCGAAACCGGTAAAAAAAGAGGAGATCGATTCCGCGCCGAAAGCAGATGCGGAAACAAAAAAAGAAGAACAAACGGAACCCGAAGAGGAACCCGAAAAACTGGAAGATATCCTGGGCGAACTGCACGGATATATCGGTCTTGACAAGGTAAAGACGGAAGTCGGAAACCTGGTCAATATGGTAAAGGTGCAGAAAATGCGGCAAGAGCACGGTCTTCCGACGCCCAAGATGTCGCTTCATATGGTCTTCACGGGAAATCCCGGCACCGGAAAAACGATGATCGCCCGCGTAATGGCGCGCATCTACAAGAGCCTCGGCATCCTCAGCAAAGGTCAACTCATCGAAGTCGACCGCGGGGGACTGGTCGCGGGATATGTTGGACAGACCGCCACAAAGACGCAGGAAGTTATCAATAAGGCCATGGGCGGCGTGCTGTTCATCGATGAGGCATACGCTCTGACCTATCATAAAGAAGGCAATGATTTCGGACAGGAAGCGGTCGACACGCTCCTCAAAGCGATGGAGGACCACAGAGACGATCTGATCGTCATCGTGGCAGGCTACAACGGACTGATGGAAGAGTTCATTTCTTCCAACCCCGGTCTGGAATCACGATTCAACAAGTATATCCATTTCGACGACTACACCATGGAAGAAATGATGGCGATCTTCAACATGCGCTGCGATCAGGGCGGGTATAAGCTCGATGAATGCGCAACGGACGAAGTGGAAGCGTTCATCAAAAAGCAGAATGTGGATCCCATCTCATTCGGCAACGCCCGCGGAGTGAGGAATCTTTTTGAGCAGGTTCTCGTAGCCCAATGTAACCGCGTGGTCAAACTGGAAGAAGTAACAAAAGAAGCGTTGATGCAGATCACCGAAGAGGACATCAATGCCGCCATCGAGATGTCGGTGGATAAAGAGAAGAAGGAAGATGCATCTCTCGAGGATCTTCTGGTATCGCTCAAACAAAGTGTCGAACTGAAAGAAGAAAATCAAAGCGAGGCTTGATTCTTAACAGAAACCGACTATAATTTCAAGTATGCAGGGAGAGCCGAAAGGCTGAGAAAAGGTTAGTCCTTGATCCCCACACCTGATCCGGACAGTGCCGGCGTAGGAATGCATGCAAGCAAGATTTCCGATGCAGTCGTCCGGTTGGGCGACTGCATTTTCATTGCGGAGGATAATCATATGAAAAAGAATATTCGGATTCTGACGGAATGCGCCATCATGATTGCCGCGTCTACCGTGCTTTCCTTCTTTAAGCCCATTCAGGTATGGACATACGGAGGCGGAGCGACCATCTGCTCCATGCTGCCTCTCGTCATCATCGCGCGGCGTCACGGCACGAAAGCAGGACTGTTTACCGCTTTTGCCCACAGTGTTCTGCAGTTGCTGTTCGGTCTCGGGAATGTTCAATACGCCACCTCCTTTTTGATGGCGGTCGGCATCATCCTTCTCGACTATGTCATCGCTTATACGGTGATCGGCCTGAGCGGCGTATTTTCCGTTCGTGAGGCACATGCGGGTGAGGGGAGACTGATTACCGGCATTTCCTTCTCGTTTTCGCTGCGGCTCCTGTGCCACTTCCTTTCCGGTTGGATCATCTGGGAAGCACTGTGGCCCAATGACCTGGCGTGGGCAGCGCCAATCTGGTCGATCGTTTACAACGCGTCCTATATGGTACCGGAACTCATCCTGACCTGCATTGCCGCCTGCATCATCAACCGCACGACAAAACTCATGGACAAAGTCTTCAAATAATCAAAAAAAGTTACAAAACGGAATTTGAGCGCCGGATTATCCTATTTGTCAATAATCGCAACCAAGATTTGTACATTTTCCCAATTGTGTGTTGATGCCCTTTCTGTTATAATTTATGTGTTGTTGCAGATAAGTCTGCAGTGTTCAAAATTAAGGAGGGTATATTAATGGCAAGTGTATCTCTGAAGAACATCTACAAGGTTTATACCGGTGGCGTTACTGCTGTATCCGATTTCTGCCTTGACATCGAAGATAAGGAATTCATCGTTCTGGTCGGACCTTCCGGCTGCGGTAAGTCTACCACCCTGCGCATGGTTGCCGGACTGGAAGAGATTTCCGACGGTGAACTTTACATCGGCGACAAACTGGTCAACGATGTTGCTCCCAAGGATCGCGATATCGCCATGGTTTTCCAGAACTACGCTCTGTATCCTCACATGACCGTATATGATAACATGGCTTTCGGTCTGAAACTCCGCAAGTCCCCCAAGGCCGAAATCGACAAGCGCGTCAAGGAAGCCGCCCGCATTCTGGACATCGAGCACCTGCTCAACAGAAAGCCCAAGGCTCTGTCCGGTGGTCAGCGCCAGCGTGTTGCTCTGGGCCGTGCTATCGTCCGTGAGCCCAAGGTCTTCCTGATGGACGAACCTCTGTCCAACCTGGATGCAAAGCTTCGTGTTCAGATGAGAACCGAGATCACCAAGCTGCATCAGAAGCTGCAGACCACCTTCATCTATGTTACCCACGACCAGACCGAGGCCATGACCATGGGTTCCCGCATCGTTGTTATGAAGGATGGCTTCATCCAGCAGGTTGATACTCCTCAGAACCTGTACGACTATCCCACCAACCTGTTCGTTGCCGGATTCATCGGTTCCCCCCAGATGAACTTCTTCACTGTCTCCCTGACCAAGAAGAACGGCGGCGTCTATGCTGTGTTCGGTGACAACGAAATCAAGGTTCCCGAAGAGAAGCTGCAGAAGCTGATCTCCGACGAGTGCATCGGCAAGGAAGTCTACAT
>JAZLLT010000105.1:0-103519 GCA_045598325.1 Clostridia bacterium
GAGGGAAAGCACTTTGCAGGCAAAGCCTTCGTCCACGCTGCCGGTGATGCCGACAGTCAGGTTCTCTTTCGTGAACAGGGCTTTGGCGCAGGAAGCGAGTTTTTTCAGTAGTTCCGTGCCGTTATCTGCGAAGGCCGCCTCAATTTCCTTCAGATAACGGAACATAGTAACGCCGTCCATGAGTTCGTTCGCGGTCTCCTTCGCGGAGAAGGAAGCGGACGCATAGCGGGAAGCATAGGAATTGCCGGAATTCTTGATATCCTGCTCATAACCCAGACGCTGCTGCTTCAGGATGTTGAGCACGCGCTCTTTATCGGTATAGTCGGTCTTCGTCAGCATTTCGCCGATCAGTGCCAGCGCCTTTTCCGTATTGGTCTCGATGAAGGACGCCTTTACGGACACGCCGCACTTGACGCTGTCCTTGTCCTCATCGCGCCCGATGGTCAGCGTGTTTATGCCGAAATGACCGAGATAGGTGTCGATCTCGTTTTCCAGTTCCTGCACGCTGTACTGATCCGTGGGCATGGAGCCGGGGAGCGAGGTGAGCAGGGAAATGATCGAAAGTTCCTCCGCGGTGAAGGTTTCGGAGGCAAAATACAGGTTCAGATGGATGATTTTGTTGGTGTCGAGAGCGGAGGTCAGCACTGTGACGCCGCCGACTTCCGTCTTGTCCGCGATGAGTTCCGCGCACTTTTCGGGCACATCGGCGGGAGAAAGCGTGGGCAGGGTCGCGGTCTGCTCGGGCGTATCGGGCGTATTCTGGCGCAGGCGCAGTTTCTCGAAAGTCGCGCAGACTTCCTTGAACTTTTCGTCCGGCATGGCGGCGCGCTCTTCGTCAAGGCGCTTCTGCGTCTTTTCGAGTTTTTCCTTTTCGAGGGTCAGAGAGGGCACCATGGTCAGCGTGCCCATGTGGGGATTGTTGATCAGGCACTCATCGATCAGCGCGCGGAACCAGTCCGTGCCCAGTTTTTCGCGCAGGAAGGGGTACACTTCGTCCGCATCGAACACATCCTCGGGCTTGCCGCCGTACAGGACATTGGGGAACATGGTCATGGCATAGATGAGTCCTTTGGGCGCGGAGCCGAAATCCTTCTCGCGGTCCATGTACTCCATCTTGCTGATGATGCCGGTCATGCGCTTTTCGTCGATGATGACTTCTTTCAGGGTCTTTTCGGCAAGCGCCCACAGTTCGTCCTCATGTCCCTCTTTGACGCCGTACATCATGAGGGTCACATCCGCCTGCTGCTTGGGATCGACCATCAGGGATACATCCTCGCACCAGCCGGTCTTGAGCAGGGCCTTGGTGAGCGGCGCTTCGTTGGAGCCGCACAGGAATTTGGCAACGGCGTTGAGGCCCGCGATCTTCTTGCGCTCGTCAAAGCGGCAGACGACCCAGCGGCGTCCCAGAATGTTCTTGCCATGCAGTTCTTCCTCGCTGCTCACGCTGTAGGAGACGGTCTTCTTCCCAGCGGAAACGGGTTTCTGGTCGGGAATGACGGCATTTACCGTAAGGGCGCCGAACTCATTCAGATACTCGTCAAGTTTCCCGAGTACCGCATCAATGTCCATATCGCCGTCCAACAGGATCACGCTGTTGGCGGGATGATAGTATTTGTCATGAGCCGCCTTGTACATTTCGTAGGTCAGGGTGGGGATGGCCTCGGGATAACCGCCGCTGCAGAAACCGTAGCAGTTGTCCGGGTATACCATGCGGTTAAGTTCGAGGTCTCCGATGCGGTCGGGATCGGAGAACGCGCCCTTCATCTCGCTGTACACGACGCCGTTATACTGCAGTTTGTCTCCATCGGGCTCATAGTGCCAGCCTTCCTGCAAAAAGGCGTGGGGATCCTTCATGGAAAGGGGATGCATGACCGCGTCCATATACACATCCATGAGGTTCATGAAGTCCTTGTCGTTGCGGGAGGACACGGGATACATGGTGAAATCGGGCGCGGTAAAGGCATTGAGGAAGGTCTTGAGCGAACTCTTGAGCAGGTTCACGAAAGGCTCCTTCACAGGGAACTTCTCGCTGCCGTTCAGCACGGAATGCTCCAGAATATGGAACACGCCGGTGTCGTCTTCGGGAATGGTTTTAAAACCGATGGCGAAGGTCTTGTTGTCGTCGTTCCGTTTGAGCCAGATGAGGTCCGCGCCGTTTTTTTCGTAGGTCATGCGGATGAGGGTGGCGGCGACTTCGTTCACCTCGTGGATCTCAGTCACGCGGAAACCATGCAGGACAGTGTTCAGTTCCATACTTTTCTCCTTTACTTGGTCATAGGGTAAGGATCGAGGCAGGCATCGATCTCCTCGGATGTCATGATGCCCCGCTCCAGCAGTTCCTCTTTGAGCGAAACGCCTTTTTTGACCGCCGCCTTGGCGATCTCGGAGGCTTTTGTATAGCCCAGCACGGGCGTGAGCGCGGTCACGATGCCCACGGAATTGCGGACGAGAGAATCGCAGCGCGCTTCATTGGCGATGATGCCCTTCACGCAGTTTTCGGTCAGGGTGTTGACCGCGCCGGTCATCATGCGGATGGACTCGAACAGGCGCACGAAGATGATGGGTTCGAAGGCATTGAGTTCCATCTGTCCCGCTTCCACAGCCATGCCGATGGTCACATCGTTGCCCGCGACGGCGAACGCCACCTGATTCATCACTTCGGGGATGACGGGGTTCACCTTGCCCGGCATGATGGAGGAACCGTTCTGACGGGGCGGGAGGGTAATCTCACCGATGCCCGTGCGGGGACCGGAGGACATCAGGCGCAGGTCGTTGGAAATTTTGGAAAGGCTCAGCGCGCAGGCGCGCAGGGCGCCGGATACCGCGGCGAAGCAGTCGATATTCTGGGTGCCGTCGATGAGGTTCTCCGCCTGCATAAGGGGAAGACCGGAAACGGACGCCAGTTCGGGAACGATCCTGGCGATAAACCGCTTGTCCGCGGTAATGCCCGTTCCGATGGCGGTACCGCCCATGTTGACATAGGTCAGTTCCTTTGCCGCCGCCTTGATGCGGACGATTCCGCGCAGCACGGCGCAGCGGTACGCGCCGAATTCCTGCCCGAGACGCACCGGGACCGCGTCCTGCAGCTGCGTTCTCCCCATCTTGACGATGTGGTCGAATTCTCTTTCCTTTCCGGCAAAGGCGTCCGCGAGAGCGGTGAGAGCGTCATAAAGCCCTTCCAGCAGACGGAGGGCAGTCATTTTGCCCGCCGTGGGGATGACATCGTTGGTGGACTGGGCCTTGTTCACATGGTCGTTCGGGTGGACGAGGGTGTATTCGCCCTTCTGTCCGCCCAGAAGTTCGATGGCGCGGTTGGCGATGACTTCGTTCGCGTTCATGTTGGCGGAAGTGCCGGCTCCGCCTTGCACCGCATCGGTGATGAACATGTCATCAAATTTGCCCGTGAGCACTTCCTCCGCGGCTTTGATGATGGCGTCCGCCTTGTCCGCGGCGAGCAGTCCGAGACCGCCGTTCACCTTCGCCGCGGCGATTTTGATTTCCGCAAGCGCGCGGTTGAATTCGGGCAGGATACCGGTATCCGTGATATTGAAATTCTGACGGGCGCGCAGGGTCTGCAGTCCGTAATAGGCGCCGTCAGGCAGTTCCATTGTACCGATGGTATCTTTTTCGGTGCGCATAATCTTCCCTCCGTAAAAGCAAAAAACGGGTCATATTATAGCACCGTTTTGACATCCCGTCAATCAAATACTGCAGTTTTAAGGTCGAATTTGTGTTAATTTGCCGTCTATGGCTTCAAAATCGGAGGTGTGCGGATACTCCGCCATGTCAGGATGATGGACAAAAGCGGCTTCCGCGTTTCCCTCGTTCAGACCGATGCAGGCGAGCAGGCAGCCCGAATCGCGGATGCGGGCGATGTTGTCATGGGAGAAGTTGCCCGTATAGGCAAAGCAGCGCTTCGGATAGTCGCCGATCGTGTACAGTTTTTCGCGGGTATAGTTTTGAGGCGTGTCGATGAAGCGGGCATCCGGGTCGATGAGCAGGATATCCGAAATGGTCTTCGCGCCCGCGCCGTTGGTGGCATAGACCGTCCTCCCCCGCATGCCGCAAATGCGCACGAGATACGCCACATCGCGGGCGTGAAGGCTTCCCTCCTTCAGGTCGATGTTGATCTGCATGCCCGTGTAGTAGCACAAATGCAGCGCCTGTTCGAGAGTGGGCACCCGCTGGATGCCGTGAGGGTCACCCGGCGCGAGGATGACAGAAGTGATGATATCCGCGTCCGTTTCGGAAATCACATACTCGACCGCTCTCCCCTTTTCGTCAAATCCATGCACGACGGGATCGTGGTTCACGATGAGCACGCCGTCCCGTGTCGCGCGGGCGTCCGTCTCGATCATGTCCGCGCCCTTTTGCGCGGCAAGTTCAAAGGCAGAAAGCGTGTTGCTGTGCATGCTCTCCGTCACAAAGCCCTGATGGGCGGAAGAAATCCATGTTTTGCGCATGCCGTGTTCCTCCGGATGTTGATAATGGGATTTTACCACAAATGATGTGGCAGCGCAATCTTGAAAAGCGACAAAAAAGTGATATAATAAAAGAAAAACGGAGGCGGAATATGGAAAAGATCCTTGAGTTTCTGAAAAGCGCAGGCACTTACTATCTGGCGACCGTCGAAGGCGATCAGCCCCGCGTGCGCCCCTTCGGCACAGTCAATCTGTTCGAGGGCAAACTCTACATCCAGACCGGCAGGGTGAAGCCTGTTTCAAAGCAACTGGGCGTCAATCCCAAGTGCGAGATCTGCGCGTTCAAGGACGGAGTCTGGCTGCGCATCGCCTGCAATCTCATCGAAGACGACCGGGTGGAAGCGAAGAAAGCGATGCTGGACGCCTATCCCTCCCTGCGCCGCATGTACGACGAAAATGACGGGAACACGCAAGTGCTCTACATGGCGGACGCCACCGCCACCTTCTCCTCCTTCACCGCGCCCGCGGAAATCATCCGTTTCTGACAGGCCGGAAAAAGCATCCCGTCGGGGATGCTTTTTTCTTATGCCTTCACATCGGGTGCCCAGAAGAGCAGTTTGTTTCCCATGAGTTTGTGAAGCGCCTCGATGTAGAAATAGTCGGCGTAGTTCATGGCGATGTGGTGGTCATTCGCGTGATAGGAACCCGTGCATTTCGTGAGAATGGCGGGGCTGTTTTCCGTGTAGTCCGCGTTCCGTCTGTCCATGGCATCCAGAATCTGCAGCGCGGCGTCAAGATAAGCCGCCTTTTCGTTTTCGGGAAGATGCACGGAAAGTTCGATGAGTCCCGACGCTGCGATGGCGCCTGCGGCATCATCATAAAGAAGTTCGTCCGTGGGCTGACGGAAATCGCACTTCGGGACAGGATCGTCCTTCAGGCAGGATATGAAATAATCCGCTACTTTTTTCGAGGTTTCGAGATATTCCTTTTTGCCCGTATTGCGGTAGGAAAGGGCAAATCCGTACAGCGCCCACGCCTGCCCGCGGCTCCAACTGGATCCGCTTTCGATACCCTGCCCCGCGGGATTGTCGAGATAAGCGCCCGTTTCGGGATCGAATATCACAATGTGGTTGCAGGAGCCGTCCTCACGGACGAAGTATTTCATGGAGGTGTCCGCGTGGCGCATGGCGATGAGACGGTAGCGCGGGTCCCCGGTCATGCGGCTTGCCCAGTACAGCAGGCTCAGGTTCATCATGCAGTCGATGATTGCCCACCCGAAACGGCCCTGATTCCACGCGCGGATGAATCCGTTCGGGTTGTAGCGTCCCGCAAGCAGGTTCGCAGTCAGGAAAGTGCGGCCAAAACTGTCCGCGTTGCCTTCAAGGGCATAATGCACGCCGCTCTGGATGAGCCACATAAAGCCCACATCGTGGTCCAGGTTCTGCGTGTCGGCAAGCGCCGCGTCCATCTGTTTTTCCGCGCGGATGGCTTCGGTGCGGAAGGTCTCGTCCCCGCTCATCAGGAACATCTGCCACATTTCCGCCGCCCAGAAGCCGTTGGTCCACCAGGTCTTATCCCGGTGCGTCCACTTGCCGTTCTCCACAGAATACGGGATGCCGTCCAGATCCTGCGCGCATTGGACGCTGAAGCGCATCTTGCGAATGAGTTTTTCCTTGAGTTCGCATAACCGTTCGACAGAAAATTCCATACTTTACTCCTTTTCCGCGTCTCTGTGCACGCGGATCATGGTGATGACCACGGAAATCATGGTGAGCAGTTCGGTCAGCACACCCGGCACGGACTGCATGATATAGTTATGGATAAGCCACAAGGGCGATATGAATCCCACCTGCGCCGCGCGGACGACCTTGTCCCTGCGCGTCCACAGAAGGGGCGTACCCGCCACCATGGCGGCGGTAGGAAGGATGCTGACCCAGCCCTGCCACGAGACGATGCCACCGACCGCCATGGCCGCGGTCATGACCCACATGGAGATCCTGCTCTGTCCCCAGCGGGTGTCGTTTCCGTAGAGGAACACACTCCGGATGAGCCCGAGGACATTGAGTACCATGCCCGTGTAGGCGCCCAGCAGAAGCAGCTGCACCGACCACAGGAAACTGGTCAGGATCTGAAAGAAGAACACCCGTTTGCTTGCTTTGTTCTGATAGCCAACAAAGGACAGGATGATGGCGATGACGCCCAGCCACTGGGCAAACCATTTATCCCCGAACAGGAGCATGAAAAACGCACCGAGGTCCATGTTTTCTCACCCGATTCAGATGATTTCGAATTCCTTGAAGGAAGGCGCGTCGTTGCCCCGGTAGGTAAAGTACAGGGCGTGCACGCCGTCTTCGATGGTCACGGGGATGATGAAGTCCTTCCAGCGGTTATCCGTATGGATGGTGTTACTTCCGACAGGCTCCCCGAAGGGCTCCGTGCGCACTTCGACAGTGCCGTGGGCGTAGCCCCGCAGGGTCACGCGGACAGCGGAAACGCCCTTCATATCAAAGTACTTGAAGCCGGCGGTGGAACCGGACTTGAAGTTGGCAAGGAAGTTTTCCTTCGCGCCGTGGTCTCCCCCGTCCTGCTTCAGATACGGATGGTGCTTGCCCGTGAACATGGGGCGTCCCGTGAGATCGTCTTCATCGAAGAGATTGCAGACGATCCAGGTGGGATAGGTGCCCTTGCCCTTGAGCGGGCCGCCGTTCAGACCGCAGGAGGTCATTTCTGCTTGTTTGATCGAGCCGTTTTCGATGGTCAGTTTCTCCGCGCAGCCCTGGCGGGAATACCAGGTGCCGTTGGTGTGGCGGTGATAGAAGATATACCACTGACCGCCGATTTCCACCATGCTGCCGTGATTGTTGGCGCCGTAGCCCACCGAGCGGTCCGCAGGTTTGCCGTTATCAATACCGAAATCGCAGTTGGAGACCAGCGTTCCGCCGTAGGTGAAGCCCTTCATGGGATCGTCGCTGACCGCCCAGCACAGTTCGTGCATGCCGACAGAGGAATAAATGAAGATGTATTTGCCGTCCAGTTTGCGGATGGACGCCGCCTCGAAGTACTCGTGTCCTTCAAAGGAACTTCCCGCCCCGTACTCACAGCCGGGCACCACGAACACGGGCTCCGTCTCCATAGTGAGCATGTCGCTTCCCAGCACCACGCCCATGGCGCCGTGGCGGCTCTTGTCACCGCGGGGGCAGAAACCGGTGTAGAGGTAGGTCCTGCCGTTTTCCATGAGCACGCCCGGATCGAACTGGGGTTCGTCCCCCCGGCGCTCGCCGAGAATGCCGCCCTGCTTGTCGTGGACATAGCCGTAGAACTCATACTTGCCCGCCGGCGTATCGCACACGGCGACACTCACGCGGCCCTTGTTGGAAAGCACATAGTAAAGGTAATATCTTCCGTCGGGACCCTGCGCCACATCGGGCGCGTAGAGGCAGCCGTCCGGTTCCTTGTTGAGCGGATCCGCGTCCCGCTTGAAGATGACACCTTCATACCGCCAGTCACCCAGATCATCAACGGGCGCCGACCAGCAGACATAGTCGCCCAGGCAGAACACATCGCCGTCATACAGGTCGTGGGAGCCGTACACATAGACACGGTCGCCGAACACATAGGGCTCGCCGTCGGGCACATACTCGCGGGGCGGCAGATAGGGGTTGAACGCCTGCTGCTTTTCGCCGCGCAGAAGGATCTTCTTGGTGATATGCGTGCGCAGAAAGCCGTTCATACCGTCTTTTTCCAGCACGGTCGGCACAGCGCCGCGGGTCTCGAACAGCATCGCGGAGGGCGTTTCATCGGAATATTCCGCCCAGTAGGGATTGCTCCCGCCGTTCATGTCGGTGCCGTTGGGATCGCCGTACTTGATGAAGTTGGCGAAATAATCGCTCATCTGACGCGCCAGTTCGAAGTGCGCACCCGTGAAGGGACGCCAGCAGCGCATGAGATTTTCAAAGAAGAACCACAAATCGGAGGAATGGAACACACCGGGCTTGTCCCAGCCGGGCATGTCGGGTCCGAAGCGGTAGTACCAGGAACCGGAGCGGGAGCCATGGGCTTTGCGGCTTCCGAACACGCCCGTGCAGGTCAGTTCGATGCCATTGACAGACGCGAAGCCGTTTTCGTCTTTCTTATGGGCTTCGGGGAAGGAGAGGAAGGTGTCTGCATTCCCGCCGAAAATCTCTTTCGCGGCGGCGGCCAGTTCTTCCTCGTTTTTCACCCACACCTTTGCGGGGAATTCGTCCGAGGTGCTGCCCGCCATGACGGGCACATCGAGGGCGCGGTTTTCCGCCAGCATGGCGATGGGGTCTTCTTTCGCGAAGTATCCGTCCGCCACGGTGAACATGCGGGGATGGGTGCTCACATACTCGTCATACTTGGCAAGCACGGTTTTGGCGTCGATTTTGCGCGCTTCTTCGAGCGTTTCGACGCCGAGCACCTTGAAATATTCTTTTCCTGTCTTCTCCGCCTCGGAAAGGGGCTGGGGCGTACCGAATGCCCTGCCCTTCTCATAGGGCGAGCGGATCATGGCGCTCATGATGATGGCGCCTTTGATGTAGGGACGGTTCGCGGGACAGGCAAGTTGGGAAAGCACGCTGCCACCGCCCGCGCTCTGTCCGCCGATGGTGATTTTTTCGGGATCGCCGCCGAAAGCGGAAATGTTTTCATACACCCATTTGAGGCCCGCCTGCTGGTCGAGCAGACCGAAATTGGAGGCGGCCCCGGGCGCTTCTTTGGTGATATCCGGATGGGCGAGGAAGCCGAACACATTCAGGCGGTAGTTGACCGACACCACGATGATGCCGCGGCGTGCAAGGCGCTCGCCGTCAAATTCCATTTCATTGGGATAGCCCCACTGGAAACCGCCGCCGAAATACCATACGAGGACGGGCAGTTGCTCGTCCGCTTTTTTGGCGGGCGTCCAGATATTGAGGTACAGGCAGTCTTCGCCCATGGGGATCTCGGGGTCCACATGCCACTCGCGGTCATAAAGTCCCGTGCCCAAACCGGGCGTGTTCTGCACGGAGATGGGTGCGAAACGGGATGCATCGAGGACACCCTCCCACGCCTTTACGGGCTGAGGCGCGCGCCAGCGGTTTTCACCTACGGGCGGCGCTGCGAAGGGAATGCCTTTATAGGAAGTCACGCGGGGATCCCCGCAGGCAACGCCTTTCACGGCGCCGTATTTCGTGATCGTTTCTCTCAGCATAAGTACCTCCGCAAAATCTGTTTATTATAAAGTATAAACCTTTTCAAAACAAAAATCAACGCAAACCCAAGCAAAAACAGGGGCAAATTTGTCCTTGCGGACTTTTGCCCCTGTTTCTCGCCGGTCCGGTTTCCGCCGGTTTATTATTCTTCGATCAGTTCCCCGTACAGTGTGACGCGCGCCTCATCCGGGCACTTCACGGAAAAACACCTCGAGCGTTCGCTTCCCTTGTCCAGTTCCGCCCCGTTCAATAGGGCAAACGCATAGGGGTACGCGATATTCCACAGTTCCATGCACACGGGCGGGCAGAGGTCTTCCACAAGAAATTCCTGCCCTTCTCGCATACAGCCGCAGCGGCAGGAACTTCGGGTCACGGTCAGTTTCACTTTCGGCATGTTCCGCTCCTTTGGTTTTGAAAATATCACGCGTCATTATACAGACGGCCGCGCTGTTTGTCAAGAAAAGCGGCGGGATATCCCCGCCGCCGCATTCAGGTTTCTTCGGGCAGTTTCGTTTTGACCAGCACATTGGACACAGCCAGCGCCGCCAGCAGGACCACCGACACGAGGATGGCCGCCATGCCGCCGCCGAATCCGAAGCGGTCCGCCAGCGCGCCCACGATGGTGGGCATGAGGATGCCGCCCAGGAAGCCGATGCTGACCAACGCGCTGGTACCCATGGCATAGGCGTTGGTGAAAGGCGCGGCACAGGAGTAGATCATCGGGCAGATGCCCGCCATGCAGAGTCCGAGGCCCGCCACCGCCACAGTGACAGTGAAGACGGAAGTGGACAGAAGCATGAGCGTAAAGAACGCCGCGACGCCGAAGGCGGAGAACATGATGAGTTTCTTTTGGGACACCTTCGCGCTCAGCATCGCGCAGCCGAGACGCCCGATGAGCATGATCGCCCAGAGCAGGGTCGCCATGGTCTGGCTGTAAGCCTTGATGGCGGCATCGTCCCCGAAGGAGGCGACCAGTTCTTCCTTGTTCTGGATGTAGGTGACCAGCCAGCCGTTGATGGAATACTCGGCGCACAGGTACATGAACATCATGAAAGACAGGATGAGGAAGGAGGGGTTTTTGAGAAATGCCATGGAGTGGCTGCCCGCCTTTTTGCCGGGCTCGGCGCCGCTCATGTCCGCGCGGGACAGGAGGAGGATGCAGATGCCGATGACGAGAATGGAGAAGCACACGCCCGTGCGCCAGGAGATGAGCCTGCTCAGAGCGAGGAATACCATGGGCGTCAGGATGGCGCCGATGGCGAAAGACGAGTGCAGCAGGTTGCTCGCTGCGGGAGAGCCGCCCGAGAGACGGTTGACCGTGGCGTTGTCGAAGTTGGTGATGCTCCCCCGCCCCATGCCGATGAACACGAAGGCGATGAAGAGGAACACGGGATTGCCCAGCAGAATCGCCATGAGGAAGCCGAGGAAGCCCAGAGCGTCCATGAAGACCACGGACCTTTTCGTTCCGAACACCATGACCGCGATGCCGTACAAAAGACCCGCCGCCCAGTTACCGATGGAGTGGGCGGAGATGAGGATGCCGGAGAAGGTGTCGGTCAGGCCGTAAGCCGCCTTCATGTCCGGCATGGCGGAACCGATCATGAGCGACAGCGTGCCGTTGCAGAAAAAGGCATAGAAGCAGGTAAACAGCAGCGTTTTCTGCTTGCGGTCGAGTTTTTTGATGAAAGAGAACATTGATTGCCTCCCTATCTGATACGCAGCGTCAGGATTTCGTAGGGTTTGAAGGTGAGCGCGATCTCATTTCCGCTCAGTTCCGCGGGGGATTCATCGTCCTCCATGAGACTCGTGAAGACCGCGCTTGCGGGCGTGAAGCCCAGTTTCAGCGTGGTTTTCGTGCGTTTTCCGAAGCACTCGTACAGGCGCAGGATGGTGCCTTCCCCGCGGAGCGCACCCTTCACCGTTTCCAGAATGATGTTGTCATCCGATACGGAAGCATAAGGTGCGGGCGCGGATAAGGTGCCTTCCCCGTTCAGTGCAATGGCTTCAAGGGGAATGTTGAACTCGTACGCGCGGGCGGGGACATTCGCTTCCTTCCAGTCGCCGCCGTGAGGCAGGAGGCTGTAGGAGAAAACATGCCGTCCGATGTCCGCCATGGGATCGGGATCGGTGGAGGATTTGAGGAGCGTGAGCGCCATGCCGTCCTCGTCCACGGAATAGCCGTACTTGCAGTCATTCATAACGGACGCGCCGTAGGCGGCTTCGCTCACATCCGCCCACTTGTGGGCGCAGACCTCGAAGCGGGCGGTGTCCCACGAGGTATTTTTGTGGGTGGCACGGGTGACATTGCCGTACTGGATGTCGAACTGCGCGGCGTTGCAGAAGATGTCCATAGGGAAATGGGCCTTCAGAAGTCCGTGAGGCTCCTGCCAGTCGATGTCCGCGTCAAAATCGATGCGCTTGAGATCACGATAGAAGGTGTACTTTTCGGTCACCGTGCTCTTGCTGATTTTTCGCGTGATCACGACCGATGCCGCCACGGGACCCGCATGCTCAAAACGGACCTTGCTCGCTTCATCGACATCCCACTTCCGCTCGTCATAGTAGATGTTGATGTCCCACGCGTCGCGGAAATGAGGGCGGTTTTCGTAGTAAACGATGGCGTTGAGCGCCTTTCCGTGCTTCACCAGTTCGCGGTTTTCGCTCTTGTCAATAAGGCTCGTGATGCGGAAGGAATCGTCGAAAGTGCCCTTGAAAAACGGGGTCTCAAAGCCGCTTCCGGTGAGGACGAGCCCGCTTTCCTCCGATTCTCCGAAGACAAAGCGAAGGGGCGTGACGCTCATGGGCGGCAGGTTTTTCAGGTAGGAGACATAGGTCCCGTCCGCCGTTTTCTGCGCGGGGAAACGCTCTCCCGCCCCGTTTTCGAGGGCGCAGATGCCGTCCGGCGCGGAAAAGCGCAGGATGTCGCTGCGGGTTTCGGAAAGCGTATTGCTGACGGCGATATCACCCGCAAGGTCCGCGGCGACGGCGTCGACCGCCTGCTTTTTGAGTTTGCCGACCCGTGCAAACAGGTCCGCGTACATTTCGTCGGAATCGGTGTAAACCTTGTGGATGCCGCTGCCGGGCAGGATGTCGTGGAACTGGAGGGTGAGCATGGTGCGCCAGATATTGCGCAGTTCCTCCTGCGGATAAGGAAGACGCGACCGCACGAGCCAGTATTCCGCGTCCCGCAGGGCGATCTCCAGTTTGCGGTTGTTTTTCTTGTTCTTCCCCTGCGCGGTGTAGGTGCCGCGGTGGTATTCGAGGTACAGCTCGCCGCTCCACTTGGGAAGCCTCCTGCTGCCCGATACGCGTTTTTCGAGATTTTCGAAAAAATCCAGAGCCGTGGTATGCCTGACCGCGGGGCAGCCCGCCACGGGACCCGTCATGCGGCGGGCATTTTCCAGCATTGCCTCGGTGGTCCCTCCGCCGCCGTCGCCGTAGCCGCAGCACATGAGGTAGTGATTGTCAACACCCTTCTGCTGAAAGCGCGCCCAACCGCCCTTCACCATGTCCGGCGAAAGGCAGGCATTGTAGGTGGTATAGTAGGAGGATTCCTCTCCGTTCCCTTCGGCGCTGTATTTGCGAGCGGGAGTAAAGTGGGAAAGGACCTCCGTGCCGTCGATGCCCTTCCACAGGAAGGTATCGCAGGGCGTTTCGTTATATTCGCTCCAGGACAGTTTGCTGGTCATGAAATAGTCGATGCCGCTCTTTTTCATGATCTGCGGGAGCGCCGCGCTGTAGCCGAACACATCGGGCAGCCACAGGATGCGGCTGCGCCTGCCGAACTCGGTTTCGAAAAATTCATTGCCGTACAGGAACTGGCGCACGAGGGCTTCCCCGCCACTGAGGTTACAGTCGGCTTCCACCCACATGCCGCCTTCGGGCTCCCATTGTCCCCTTTCTGCCGCTTCCCTGACGCGCGCGAAAAGGGCGGGCTCGTCTTCCTTGACGAACTCGTACAGTTGGGGCTGGCTCGCCATGAAGCGGAATTCGGGATAGCGGTGCAAAAGGTTCAGCATCGTGGAGAAAGTGCGCACCGCCTTGTGACGGGTCTGATGAAGATCCCAGCGGTATGCCACATCGAGATGGCTGTGCCCCACGCACTCCGCAATCGCCTCCGGCGTTTCCGATGCGGTTTTGTCATAATAGTTGTCTTTGAGGAACGCCCGCGCCGCCGCGACGGAGGCATGGAACGCTTCGGAATGGGGTTCGCGCAGGTCGAGGAGATTGAGGGCGTCCGACAACACCTGAAGAGTGGTCTCCCGCTCCCGCTCACCCGCGCTTTCCAGCAGGCACGCGCTGTGCGGCACATCGATATCGTAGTACAGTTGCCTCACATCGTCGCAGGTATCCGCAAGAAACAGCGCCATGCGGGGCAGATTGAGGCCCGCGCCCGTGCGCCCGGTCTTGTGGTATGCCTGCAGGAAAATGTCGAACTTCTCCCCCTCTGCGGCGGTCTTCTGAAGCACCAGTTGTTTGTGCTCGTTGTCGAACGCCTGCGTGATGGCTCCGTTCACCCACACGACGATCTGCCCGCTCGCCTCGCGGGGATCGTTCGCGGAAGTGTCCTCGATGAGGCGCACCTCACCCTTGAAATCACCGGGCACGGTGACGGAAAAACGGAAATCTCGCCAGTTGTCACCGGGTTCCTCCGCCCAGCGGCTGCCGTTTTCAAAGGGAACGAAAACATCGCTCCCCTCGGGCGCGGTTTCGATGCCCGCGACGGGCACCTTCCTGCGGACGATCAGGGAACGCAGATCGCTTTTCATTCTGCGGATGCGGGCATCCAGTTGATGCATGATCATACCCATTCGCTCAAATCAGCGTCATGACGGTCTGATACAGACAAACGAGCGCCGCGGCGGTGAGCCCGCCCAGCACGGGATAGGAAACGAAGCGGAGAGGCTGAGAAAGGATGAGGCACATTTTCTCGATCGCCTCCTCCGTGCCGCGCTTGAACGCCTTGCGGCCGGCCCAGATCTTCTGCGCGGTGCGGCGGGGCTGCCAGATGACATAGAACACGATGACGCTCGCAATCACGCCGAACAGCACCGGCCACAGGCTGTGAAATGCCATATAGAGCACCAGCAGCAGCGCCACCTCGAAAAAGAGGTACGGCATGAGCGACTTGGGCGCGGCGGCGTGGCGGGAGGCGTAGCCGATGGCGGACATCGCCTTCGCGTCGTCGTCCTCCACATACCGGCGGTACATGCCGTAGAGGGTCTTGCTGTCCTGTTCACTGATGTTGACTTTGACCTTCTGCCCTTTTCCGGCGGGCTTCCCGATGCAGTTTCTGATGGCGATCTCCATCGCTTTGGTCAGTTTTTCCCTGACCGCGGTCTTGATATCTTTCATATGGCACCCCGTAAAACAGTATGCGATTATTCTACCATCAATCGCCGTGAAATGCAATGGATAAACAGAAAAACCCCGTGTCCTTCCGGACACGGGGCCGTAATTCAATGAATTACTTGGAGGCGTACCATTCGTTGGCTTCATCGTAGAGGGTCTGTCCGCCGAGGGCCATGTACTGCTCGACATAGGCATCCCACTCGTCGATGGACTTATCGCCGCGGATCATGGCGGTGTAAGTCTCGTCACGCAGGGTGTCGAGTTCGCTCTGGACGCTGCTCGCGGAGGGCAGGGTCACGGAGACGGCATCCTGAATGTAGGAATTGTACTGATCGAGTTTGAAGTAGTTGAGGCGGTTCGCGATGGAAGCATCGTTGTAGAACACCAGATTGTAAGCCAGTTCGGAGAAAGCACGGTCCGCGCCGTACAGGGAACGGGCGCCCCAGATGCCGACCGCGTTGCGGTCTTCGTTGGTCATCTCGGGATTGCGGACGGGAGTGCCGTCCACCATGGTGTAGTGCTCGCCTTCGATACCGTACTGAGCCAGCATGTACAGTTCGTCATCGGCAGCGAACGCATCCAGGATCTGGAAGATCACAGCCAGTTTCTCATCGGACATCATGGCATTGTAAACGGGAGATTCGGAAACAGCCACAGCGTAGCCGACGGACCAGCCGTAGTCTCCGTCGGGGCCGGCCGGCCAGGGAGCGTACACGAATTCAGCGTCGTCGCCGTTGGTCTGCCAGTAGGTCTGGGCAACGGGGCCGCCTGCATCGTTCAGGACTTCCTTGAGGCGGAAGTGGTCGATGGAAGCGTTGGCGGAAGCGCCGTACAGACCGGTGATCAGGCCGTTGGAGGCTGCCCAGTAGGTACCGGGAGCGGCTTCGGTGCCGGATACGAATTCGGGATCGATGAGACCGTCGGCATACATCTGAGCGAGGATCTCAACAACTTCCTTGGACTTGGGGCTCACATCGGGGTTGACAACTTCGTCGCCGTCCACATACCAGTAGGAGGTGCCGCCCAGGAAGCCGTTGGACATGCCGTAGGCGCCGAAGAGGGTCTTCATACCGGTCAGGCCGCAGCCGTAGGTGTCATCCGCACCGTTTCCGTCGGGGTCTTCCTTGGCGAAACGGGTCAGCAGGTCGATGTACTCATCAACGGTCTTGGGCAGTTCGTCACGGCTGACGCTGAGATTGTCCAGCCAGTCGCCGCGGTAGATGAGGGTCTTGTAGGGCATGTTGCCGTCGGGCTTGAGGGAAGGTACGGTGACCATCTTGCCGCCCAGGCAGGCTTTCTCGAGCCACATATCGAACTGATCAGCCAGATCGCCGTTGTTGCAGCCGGTCTTGATGAAGTTCCATACGGTGGGAGCATTCTCCTGGAAGAACTCGACATCCCAGGTCTTGAGCAAGCCCTGCTCATAGTAGGACTGGAGGGTGGTCTCGCCGTTGTTCAGGAAAACATCGGGAGCGGTGCCGGCAGCCAGCCAGGGGCTGATGATGTCGTTGTAGTTCGCATACTCGATGTAAACTACATCAATGTCAACATTGATGCCGTACTTCTCGGCGAGGATCTTCTCGATCTCGGGGATGACGACATCCTTCTCGGCATCGTAGGGGCCATACATATAGCCGGCGACGGAGATCTTCATGGGTTCTTCTGCGGACGCGATGGAGATGCAGGTGAAGAGCATCACGACGGCGACCAGCAGTGCAAAGAACTTACGGGTCATAGTATATTCCTCCTTGTTTTTATAATAAACGCCAAAGCGTTTATCCTTTGAGTGAGCCGACCATGATGCCTTTGACGAAGTACCGCTGCAGGAAGGGGTACGCGCAGAGGATCGGGATGGTGGCGACATAGATGGACGCGGCTTTCAGACCTTCGCCGCTGGCAAGCGGTTCATCGGAAACGGAGCGAGCGGAAACATCCGCGTCCATGATCTCCTTGGAGCCGGTCAGGATGATGCGGCGCAGAACGATCTGCAGAGTGAATTTCTTGTCATCCTGAATGTACAGAAGCACATCGAACCACGCGTTCCAGTGGCCGACCGCCAGCCACAGGGCGACGGTGGCGAGGATAGGCATGGAAAGGGGCAGCACGAACTGCCAGAAGATGCGGAAGCGGCCCGCGCCGTCGATCATGCAGCTCTCTTCGATCTCCTCCGGGAGGGACTGGAAATAGTTGCGCATGATGGTGAGGTTATAGGCGCTGATGAGGCCCGGCAGAATCATGGACGCGTAGGTGTTCATGAGCCTCAGATTCTTGACCACGAGGAAAGAAGGGATAAGGCCACCGGAGAAGAACATGGTGAACACGATGAACAGCGTCCAGAAACTGCGGTGCGGGAAGTACTTTTTGGAAAGCACATAGGCGCCCAGCGCCGTGAAGGTAAGCTGCAGAACGGTACCCGCGAGCGTGCGGATGAGCGTGTTCTTGTAGCCCTGCCAGATGTAGTTGTTTTTGAACACCTTGGCGTAGTTGTCCCAGGTCACTTCCTTCGGCCAGAGGATCAGGCCGCCCGTGCTCAGGGAGTTGGGCGACAGGGAGATCCAGAACAGATGAATGAAGGAGAATACGATGCTCAGGCACAACAGCGCGAGGATCGCGTAGATGATGAAGTCGCCGATGCTGAATTTTTCTCTGCCCATGACCGCACCCCCTTACCAGATACCGTCGCCGCCGATCTTCTTGGCGACGAAGTTGGTGAAGATGACGAGGATGAAGCCGATGATGTTCTTGAACAGACCTACCGCGGTGCTGATATCGTACTTCATGTCGCCGATGCCGTAGCGGTACACATAGGTATCGATGATGTCGCCGGTCTCGTACACGGCGGAGTTGTACAGGTTCAGGATCTGGTCAAAGCCGGCGTCCAGGATGGAGCCGAGGTTCAGAATCAGCATGACCGTGATGGTGGGCAGGATGCTGGGTAGAGTGATGTACCAGGTCCTCTGGCGGCGGTTCGCGCCGTCGCAGATGGCTGCTTCATACAGCGCGGGATCGATGGAAGCGATGGTGGCGAGGTAAATGATGGAGCCCCAGCCGATGCCCTTCCATACATCCGTGACGACGATGGTGCCGCGGAAATAATGGTTGTCGCCCAGGAAGTAGATGCTCTTTTTGACGCCGGTCAGCGCCGTCAGCAGCGCGTTGACCGCGCCGTTGTTGGGAGAAAGCAATTGCTCGAGGATACCCGCCATGATGACCCAGGACAGGAAGTGCGGCAGGTACGAAATGGTCTGCACGACTTTCTTGTAGCCGGGATGCCGCACTTCATTGAGCAGAAGCGCGAGGATGATGGGCGCCGGGAAACCGATGGCGAGTTTGAGCACGCTGATGATGAGCGTGTTCCGGACGGAACGGGTGAAGGTCAGCGTGTGGAAAACCTCGCGGAAATTGGCAAAGCCGATCCAGCGGGAGCCGAGCATGCCTTCCACGATGCGGTAATCCTTGAAGGCGATGATGATGCCGCCCATGGGGATATATTTGAAGATGATAAAATACGCGATGACGGGCAGGAGCATCAGACAAAGTTCGGGATAACGGGCATAGCGGTAGAAATCCGCCAGCCAGTTCGGCATCGCCTTTAAGCGCTTGTTGGAGATGCTCATCAGCCTTTCACCGCCTTTATCCGGAAAGATAATTCCTTATGTTAATATTATACGACAAGAGCCTTGTTTCCTCAATAACGGAAACTAACAAAAAATAGGCAAAAATTAAGATTTCTGCGCCCGGAGCCCTTTACCCGGGCGGCGCGGTGTGGTATACTGTATCCAGCTAATGACAAGGAGGCGTTCCATGAACCATTCCGCAAGTCAGACCGTACTGCTCAAGTACGGCATCACCGAAACGGCGCTCGACTGGAACCTCAACGAAAAATCTCCCGTGGGATACTGCCGGGTGTACTATGTAAAAAACACGGCGGCGGAATACGAGGATGAATACGAGACCACCGTGTTCGAACCGGGACATCTCTATATCCTGCCCTCCGCCCTGCCCTATCACGCCCGTCTGTTGGGCGAAAAGCGCTTCAAATGCACTTTTTTCCACATCGACATCTTCCCGCGCACGGTAACGCGGCTCATCAAGATCAAGGTGGCCAGGGACAGCGCCCTTTACCACATCCTGACCGCCATGGAAATCTGCACTGCGCAGAAAAACCGGGAACTGCTGATGACGCTGCTGTCCGTATTCCCCACGGTCATGAGCGAATCACCGTATTACAGCACCCAGTCTCCCTTCATGCAGGAAATCACGACTTACATCAACGAGCATCTGACGGAGGAGATCCCCATCAGCCGTCTGGCGGAGATCATGAAATACCACCCGAACTACTTCATTACCCTTTTCAGCCGCGAGAGCGGGTGTACGCCCCACCAGTATATCCAGAAATTAAGGATGCAGAAAGCCTGCGCCATGCTGATGAGCGGCGCCCGCGTGAGTGAGGTGAGCGCGGTCACCGGTTACAGCGACGCGGCAGGCTTCACGCGGGCGTTCAAAGCGATGTACGGCATCACGCCGCTCAAATATGTGCAGTCGGCGACTTTCGTTTAGAAATTCATTGCCTCTTCCGTGGCGATCTCGCTGTAGCGCGCAAGGCGGGCGGGATCGTAGCGGACGGTGGAAACATCTTTCAAAATCATTTCCAGTTTTTTTCCGTATTTCCGCGCGGCGTCCACGCTCCTGCGGATATCACGGCGCACCGCGTCTTCATCGAAGGTATCTCCTGCCAGCAGGGCGGGAGTGGGCTTGTTGCTCATGATGATGGACGCGGGCATTTTTTCGGCAAAGGCTTCCCGGTGGCTCCACGGGCTGCAGGAAAGTTTGCGCACATTGGGCAGAGCGCTCACATATTCCATGCGGTCGTCCAGCCTGTCACAGCAGCCGTAATAGATGTGCTTGAAGTGCGGGAAGATGCGCTTCATGTAGGCGCACTCGAATTCCTCTGTGATTTTGGGAGATACGCTTGTGAACAGCTGTGCAAGACCGAACGCCCAGCTGTTTGTCGAGACTTCTTCCGCATTCTCATCGTCGTCCGCGCGGTAGGTCTGGGAGCAATGGCAGTAGTGGTCATTGATGTCGCAGAGTTTCAGGGCGTTGAACTGCTCGATCATGCCCAGATAGCCCTGCGTCATCTTCTCCATGATGGAGTGGATCATTTCGGGACGGTCCATGAGTTCGATGTAGCAGTTTTCCACGCCCATCCAGTAGGCAATGGTGTCCCACGCCCCCAGATGCATGATCATGCCGGTGCGGCGGAAGGGAACGATGCCGTCAAAGAGGAAATGCGCAGTCTCAACCGCTTCTTTGTCAAGGTCGGCATGGAAGGTGATTTGGGGCATTTGGATCTTCTCCACATCCTCGGGCTCGTTGATGACGCACTCCATGTGCTGTGAGTCCACATCGCCCTTTTCGTCCATGCGCAGGCGGGAGACCTTGGATTCCAGTCCCCAGCCGGTATTGCTCATGCGGTACGGCACCTTCACATAGGGCGTCACCACCATGTCGGTGGTCAGATGCTCGAATTTCCAGATCTCCCGCTTCATGGACAGGGCGATGCCGTTCCAATACGGGTCGGAAACGAGGTCGCGCCGCGCACAGTCGGGATCCAGTTCGTTCCACGGCAACTGGTCGCACAGGAACAGCGGGCGCTCGCTTTCCAGAGCATTGTGGCGGATCCACATTGCCTTTTTTTCTTTCTGCACGGGAAGAGAAGCGATCTCCGCGTAGCGGGTCGCGAGGCCTTTCAGGATTCTGATGTCATGTTCATTCAAAACCATGTTTATCCACCTCATTTTCATTCACATTTCACTTTGAAACGGTTTTCGCCCGCGGAAAGGAGCCTGCTTTCACCCGCCCATGCAAATTCCGCCTTGACGCCCGCGGGAACGGTGATTGCCACATCCGCGTATCCCGCGTCCTTTTCATATTCCACTTTCACCTGTCCGCCCGGCACGGTTTGGCTGCCCGATACGCGGTCCACCGCGAAGCAGGGCGCTATCACAAGATCACCGTAGCCCGCGGTGCCTTCCCTTTGGCGGATACCGAGGATGTATTCAAACAGGTACGCGGTCACCGCGCCGAACATGGGATGGTTGAGGGAGCGGCTGCCGCGTATGTCCGCGGGCCAGTATTCCCAGAGGCTCGTGGCGCCCTTTTCCATAAGCGCGCCGAAGGAGTTGGGTTTCTTCGAGGAGAGGAGCCGCACCGCCAAATCCGCCTCGCCCAGTTCGAACAGCACGCGAATGAGCACATCGGTGCCGCAGATGCCCGTGTCGAACTCGCCGGTATTTCGGTAATGCGCGAGCATTTTGTAGACCGTCTCCCGGTTTCCCATTCCCATGTCGACGGCAAAGGCGTTGGCGCCCTGCAGGTTCGCGCAGAAGCAACTGTCGCCTTTGGTGTAGTAGGCGGCGGTGATCGCCTTTTTGCGCTCTTCGATGCGCTTCTCAAACAGAGCGATATCTTCGTCCAGTCCCTGCATTTTCGCCATCTCGATGGCGCGTTTCAGGGATTTGATATAGTAATAGTTATTGACGAACTGGGGCGGGAGCAGTACCCGGTCCGGGCAGCACCAGTCGCCCAGACACCAGTTGCCGGGACGGTCGCTGACGATGAAGCCGTTTTCGCTGTTTTCTTCAAGGAAGCGGAAATACTCCTTCATCTGCGGATAAAGGCGCAGCATGGGTTCGGCATCGCCGTAATGCTGATAGTACTGCCACGGCACCTCCACGATGGCGCAGCCCCACGCGCCGGGACCTCCGCCGGAATTGATGTAGGGCGCTGTATACTGGATGTGTCCGCTGATTCTGTCCTGACAGTCCGAGATATCCCCGATCCATTTTTTGTAGAATTCCTTCGCGCCGGCGGCGGTCATCACCGCGTGGGCGGTCAGTTCACCGTCTCCGGTATAGCCGCGCCGCTCGATGTGGGGACAGTCGGACGGGATGCCGCCGTGCATGTTGGCAAGTTGGGTATTGATGTAGGTTTTGTAGAGGTAATTGAGCACCTCATTATCGGAATCGAAGGAGGATGTGACCTTCACATCCGTGTGCACCACATAAACGCAGACGGGCTCCGCGGGGCCCTTCACGGTGAAATAGCGGAAGCCGAACCAGATGAATTCGGGATGGACTTCCCTTTCTTTGCCATCGCAGATGACTTCGAACATTTGACCGTGCGCGTGGCGCTCATCGAGCGTGCCATCCGCGGTGATGTCCTCGGAAACGCGGACGGTGACCTTCTCCCCCGGCTTGCCCTTCAGGCGCAGCACCGGATAGCCCGCGGTATTGACGCCGCTGTCATAGATGCCGGACGCGCCACAGGTCACGGGAAGCGTTTGCATGAGCGCGTCGACCGGGCAGTCGGAGAAGAGGTATTCCGTATCGAGAGACGGCATTTCGATTGCCCTGTCCCATGCGGAATCGTCATAAACGGGGTCGGAAAAAGCCTCATCGGGAAGCACCGTCAGGTCACGGCACTCCATGGAAGTCAAGCAGTAGTCGTAGACGCCGCCTTCGGTGAGTCTGTCGTCAAGGGAAGAAACAAACTCAGAATCTCCTTTGTCCGTCTCCACCGTCAGGCGGTAAATTGCCTTCGCGTCGCCGTAGCGGAGTTTTTCATCGTAATAGCGCAGGTGCTCTTTCACAAAACTCCGATTCCAGAAGCAATACCAGCCACCGCCGAAAAACAGGGTCAGCAGGTTCTTTCCCGGATGGCAGAGCGCCGTTATATCAAACTCGGGAACATATAGGCGATGTCCCGTCACTTCCTCGCCCGCGGGATAATCCGCGCGCTTTTCATAGTCCGTGGAAAGGGGCAGGAAGGAGCAGGGCGCGAGGTCCGTGCCGTTCACATAGGTCTTGCAGTAACCGAGTCCCACCGCGCGCAGGGTCGCCTTTTTGACAGCCGCGTCTTCGGGCAAAGTGAAAACGCGGCGCAGAACGGGGAAATCGCCGTTTTCGCGGCTCACCCAGATTGCGGAAGAAAAAACCTGTTCGCGTGTCATGGCGATTACCCTCCGGAACAAAAATCGGCATACACAGTTAATTTAACACACATCGGTCGAAATGTCAAGAAGCAAGCAGGGCTCCGCAACTCTGCGGAGCCCTGCTTTTTACAGTTTGATATCCAGGAATTTCCCGCCCCTCACGCGGTTGAGCAGCAGCGCCGTGCGCACATACGCGTCCACCACGAAGGCGATCCACGGGCCCGTATAGGATAACTGCAGCCACGGGAACACGGGATTTAAGGGATTGCACAGACACCAGGTGATGATGGGCCGCACGATGGCAACGGAAACGAGGGAGCATATCGCCACATAGCGCACATCGCCCGCACCGCGCAGACAGCCTGAATAGACCACGCGGGCGTTCTGCGGAATGATGCCGAAAATGACCACGATGAAGGCGAGGGACGCGCCCGCGATAATGACCGCCTCATCCGTGAAGATCTGCGCGAGCACGCGGCGGGCGAAGAACAGACCGAGCATGAGCGCGACGGAAACGATCCACGCCATGCGCATGCTGACCTTCACAAAGCCCATCGCCTTGTCCTTGCGCTTCGCGCCGAGGCTCTGCCCCACCATGGTGGCGCCCGCGATGGAGATGCCGTCGCCCAGACAGAAGGAAAGACTGGTCACCTGGCTCACGATGGTGTTCGAGGTGAGAGCGTCCGCGCCGATGCCCGCGATGATGCGGTTGTTGATGAAGAAGCCGATGCGCAGGGCGACGCTCTCCGCCATGGAGGAAGTGCCCACCTTGATCAATCCGCTCATCGTGCGTCTGTCAAAGGCGTTCAGGCTGATCCTGAGCCGCAGATAGCCGTTTTTGCGAAGGACCATGAAAAAGGCGATGCCGCAGCCCACGGCCGTGCCGATGACCGTGGCGAGCGCCGCGCCCCGCACGCCCATCGCCGGGAATCCGAAATGTCCGCCGATCAGGCAGTAGTTCATGACCACATTGACGAGGTTCGCCGTGATGTTAGTCACCATGGTGATGCGTGTGTTGCCCGTGGCGCGCAGGGCCGCGCAGATGCACAGGTTCCAGCAGTTGAACATGAGGCCCGAGGCGATGATCTCGAAATACGCGACGGACATCGTGTAGGTGTCGCTGTCCGCGCCCGCCAGTTTCATGATGGGACCGGCAAAGAAATAGCCGAGGGCGGAGATGAGCAGACCCACCGCGGTGATGAGCATCATGGACTGGGTGAGCACGGAGTTGGCGCCTGCCCTGTCCCCTTCGCCCTTACGGCGGGAGATGAGCGCCGTGGTGCCCACGCACAGCGCCTGCGCGAGGATGAGCAGGATCATGCGGGGGCTGACTGGTCAGGTTGATGGAGGCGATGGCATACTTGTCCACGCTCTTCACCATCACCGTGTCCACGGAACTGATGATGGAAAGCAGCAGGCCTTCCAGCGTCGCGGGCCACGCGATGCGGAAAGCGTCCCCGTACATCCCGCGGGTATCCGGGTTTTCCTCCTGCCACGCGATCCCGCCCAGACGGAAAAATCTCGAAATCAGATTCATTTCTTTATCCTTCGGTATAGTTTCTCCACTCCGGGAAGATGAGGTCGTTGATATAGGCTGCCACCTCATCAAGCGGCACGCGGGGAATGAGATAACTCTGCTTCCCGCCCTCCTCGGGGCGCCACACGGTGATGCCTTCTTTTTCGGTCACATCGATGCGGCCGGATTCGTGCAGGTCGAAAAATTCGCCCGGCAGTACGCCTTCGATGACGGCGGTGTGGTCCCAACTGGGATTGCCTTCCGTGAAGCCTTCCCCGTCGTTGATGACATACATCATTTTGAGGGGATGATCGTCGGGTCCGTGCAGGCGGAATTCCCTGAGTGACCGGGCGCGGATGCCGACCTCGTAGCCGGACAGGACGAGTTCGCCTTTGAAATGCTCCGTCACATACCGTGCCGCGGGGATCTGCACCACGATGTTGTTTTCGCCGAAAGTCTCGTTGAAGGTGGGAAATTCGCCCGCCATGGCGACGAGGCGCCTGATTTTGCGGTCGCACAGTTCCTGACCGGTAAGGGGCGAGATCTCATCGGGACCGCTCTCAAGAAGCGCCGCTGCGGAGGCGAAGCAGCCCACCACCACGAAGGTCACGGAGCCGTCGGGTTCACCCGCAAGGGCACGGCGCATCACCGTGACGGAATCGGGCGCGTCCTCCCCATTTGGATGATCCGGGCAGAATTTCTCGTTGACGGGCTTCATGAAGGGCGTGGGATGGGTCTCGTTCTGGCGGTGCAGGATGCCAACGGGCAGATCTCCCCTGCCGTAATAGCGGTTGATCGCCTTGATGCATCCCGTCGCCAGAGGGGAATTGAAGCAGGCGGTGGTGGCGAGGATACGGGCTTTGCCCCGGTTCGCCAGCACATGGAGCACGGACAGCGCGCCCAGATTCGTGCAGTCGCCGTCAATGTTGAGATCGAGAAGCACATTTACCTGTTCGGACATGGTCTTGTTCCTTTTCCTACGCCTCGTACCAGTATTTCTCGGCGTGATTCATGAGTTTGTCGGCATCTTTTTCGCTCATGGCGGGGAACTGGAAATAGAGGCTCCTGATGCCGTAGCGATCCACGATGCCGTCCGCGCCGCGGATCCAGTCATCAACATAACCATTGTATATCTGAATCCACAGTCCCTTCCCCGCCTCGCGCACCGCGTCATAGATCGGATACCACTTTTCGCTGCCTCCGTCGGGCTGACCCGCGCCGCAGGTCCATTGCAGGGCGTCCAGTTCGCTGAGTTCCATGATGGCGGGCACATGCTTGATGGCATCGGGACCGTCCAGATGGTACAGGCTGTGGTCGAATTTCTTCACCTGCTTCCGCAGGGAAGGCAGAACGAATTCGCGGTAATGCCCGGGCGAGATCATGGCGGAGAAATCGCACTGCACCTTCGCCACGCGCCCGCGCCCGAGGATATTGAAGGCGGTATAGGAAGAGACGCCGTTTTCATCCTTCAGGAGGTCATACAGCGCGTCATAATACCGGAAATATGCATCGTCGATTTTCGAAATGCAGTCCGAGACCTTCGCGGGCTCGTCCATGATATCGTACAGAGCCTTGACGGGACCGCGCATGGCGGCGTAGATATCGATATTCTCGATGAGGTCCGGGATGTTCACGAGGAAACGCCCGTCCGCGTGCTCTTTCAGGGTCTTCATGAGCGCGTAATGGCGGAGCCACCACGGATTGTCCTTGCGGAAGGTGATATCCGGGCAGGCGTCTTCATCCCCGATGGACGGTTCGTACCACACGGTGTCCCATGCGAAGCGGGGCACCGTGCCCAGATACAGGGCGAGAGAGCCGGGACCGAAATCGCCGCTCACCTTGGCGTAGGAGTCCGCGAGGAACAGGGTGTTTTTCAGTTCTTCCTCTGTGCGCGTCAGGATATAGTCCGCGTCCGTATACATCTTTTCGGGCGTTTCGGGGCGCCTCACTTTCCATTCGGCGCCGTCTTTCATGACGGTCACATTCATGAGCGGCAGGCCGTGATTGTCCCGCCTCCACCAGTCCTCAAAGCGGTCAATGAGGTGCGGATTGTTGTTTCCGTACATGGGGTCACCTCCACTTTTCGATGCGTTTCACCGCGTATTCGGCTTTTTCGCGGCTGTCAATGCCGCCGATATAAGAAAACCACACGCCTTCGGGGCGCAGGGAGGAAAACACTTCGTCCAGTTCGGAAAGATCGCAGTGCAGTTCGATGCCCTTCCCCGCCGCGCGGATCTTCCGGTACACGCTCTTCCAGCGGTTGAAGCCCTCGTTTCCCGCGCCGGGCACCCACTGCACCGCGTCCAGTTCGGGGATGGAGAGAACGGAATCCAGATGTTTGAGGGCACCCGGTCCGTCCAGATGATAGATGGATCTTTCGTAGAACCTGCATTCCTGCGCGATGCCCGGCAGGAAGTATTTCTCGTACATTTTGTTGCCGATCATGCAGGAAAAATCGTTGGACGGGATGTAGTACACGCCGTCGTGGATGAGTTGCAGCCACGAGGTCGCGGGCATGCCCGCCTCCCGGATCATGGAATGGAACACGCCGTAGGCGGCATAGTATTCGGGCATGGAGCGATTGAGTGCATAAAGCACGCTTTCCGGATCGTCCATCAGGTCCATCGCCAGATTTTCGCTGCCGCGCAGGGCGGCGAGATGGTCTCCGCCCGGATGGAAATCGGTGAGCGCCGTAATGAACTTGCCTCTGCCGGCGGAAATGAGTTTCTTCGTGAATTCTACGAGTTTCAGAAACAGCGGATGGTTCATGTCGAGGCGGCATTTGTCAAAATCCCTGCCCCAGTCCCCGATGACGGGCGTGGTCCACGCGGTGTCCGCGCTGTAATGCTGGGGACAGCCGCACCACGCGGAAAACACGGAAGGGCCGAGATTCGGAAAGGCGACCGGAAGAGAATCGTAAAGAAAATCCGTATTTTTCATGGCTTCGTCCATCTCGAGCACGCGCCGGTCGATGTCGAGCCATTTTTCTTCATAAGAAGCGTAATGAGCGGGCGGAAGCGCGCTCACGGCGCCCTGTTTCGGAAAAGAAATGCACACGGGGGGACGGTCGATGATCTCACGCTCCCAGAATGCACGGTACCGCGCGCTGGATGCTTCGAAATCCGGTTTGTACAGATACTCCATGGCTGTCTCCCTTCCGCGAACTGTTTTGTTCATTATAGACCCATTTTCCCGCGAATGCAAGAAGGAAATGAGATTGACTTTACTTTACCGATGCGCTATACTTTCCCATAAACAAATGAATGTCGGGAGGTTGTGTCATGACACCCAAAGAGCGGTTTGCCTGTGCGTTGAATCTCGGTATCCCGGACCGCGTTCCCACCTTTGAACTGGAATTCCAACTTTCCGATGAACTGTTCGGAAAGCGGCTCCTGACCGAGGATGACCTTATCGGGCTGACCCCGAAGGAAGTGGATTTCGCCATCCACGAAAACGCGGAATACATGGTGAAGGTCTTTTCCGCATTGGAAAACGACGCCATCTGCATCCACTATCTGAGCCCCGAGCACATCATTCAAACGGCGCAGATCATCAAGAAACTCACGAACGATTCCTATATGATCATGACCCACGGCGACGGCACCTTCGCCATCGACCACTGCGCGAAGATGCAGGAATTCGCCTACGCCATCGCGGACGACCCGGAGAGCGTGGACGAGCAGGCCGAGAAAATGTGCGTGCACGCCATCGAGCGCAACCGCAGATATCTGGACGGCGGTCTGGACGGTTTCATCCTCTGCTGCGACTACTGCTTCAACAAGGGACCCTTCATTTCGCCCAAAATGTTCTCCCGCTTCATCACACCCTACCTTGCCCGCATCATCGAGGATATCCGCACGCGCGGCGGATATGCAATCAAGCACACCGACGGCAACATCATGAAGATCCTCGACCAGCTGGTCGAATGCCGTCCCCACGCCCTGCACTCCCTCGACCCCATGGCGGGCGTGGACATCAGGGAAGTCAAGGAACTTACCCGCGGCAAGGTCGCCCTGTGCGGAAATGTGCACTGCGCCGCCATGCAGAACGGGACCCTTGAGGAAGTCAAAGCGTCCGCGGAATACTGCCTCAAATACGGAAAGCCCGGCGGAGGCTACATCTTCGCCACCAGCAACACCCCTTTCAAAGGCATGCCGCTGGACCGCTACCTGTATGTGCTGGACATCTGGAAGCAGCACAGGGATTATTGAAGAGGTGACACATGGCACAGTGGATCTGGAAGTTCGGTGAGTTTGAGATCTATCACAACGCCCTTGTGCACAGCCGCAGAACCCAGTACGGTTTTCCCGAGCCCTGCATGTGGAAAGTCTATTCTCCCGACAGCATCGTGCGCTTCACGAAACGGTTCTCGACGGAGGGCGGTCCCTTTCGCCTGAAATCGAGCGGAGACATGATCGCTCTCCTCGAAGAAGCGGGCGGAAAGCATTCCAAATTCTGCGGAAACGGCGAATACACTCTGCCGGCAGGCACCTACTATGCCCGCGTGACCGTCTCGACCCGCGAGACCTTTCCCTGCTTCTACGCCGACGGCATCCTGAACACGGACGGGACCTGGCTTGCCGACGACCTCGCCTGCGCGCCCGCGACCATTGGGACTTACGACCGCTTTGACGGCGCGGACAAGTGCCCCACCGTGTTTCCTTTCTCCTATGAACCTCTGCCCGCGCCCGTGAAGACCTCCGTTCCCGGCGGCGTTCTGTTCGATTTCGGGAAGGAGACTTTCGCCCGCACAGAACTGACTTTCGGTTCGGACGGTGCCTATGCCGTCCGTTTCGGTGAGTCTTTTGAAGAAGTCATGGACCCGGAATGGTGCGTCATCCAAAGCGAACGAAAAAGCGAAAACAAGGTCATCCGCTTTGATCCGCAGGCGTTCCGCTATGTGTTCGTGAACGCGGAAGACGCCGATATCCATGCGGAATACGAGTATCTGCCCATGAATTACAGGGGCTCGTTCCGCTGCGATGAAAAAGTCGTCAACGATGTGTGGGACACCGCCGCCTACACCTTCCACCTGAACACGCGCGAGTTCTTCCTGGACGGCATCAAGCGGGACCGCTGGGTATGGTCAGCGGACGCCTATCAGAGTTATTTCGTGAACCGTTATCTGTTCCTCGATGCCGAAAACGAGAAGCGGACGCTCATCGCTCTGGGCGGCAAGCAGCCCGTGGGTGCCTACATCAACACCATCATGGATTACAGTTACTTCTGGCTGATCGCCCTGATGGATTACTACAATACCTACGGCGACAAACGGTTCCTCGAGCAGATCTATCCGCAGGCAAAAGCGGAAATGGACTTCTGCCTGTCCCGCGTGAGCGAGGACGGGTTCATTCGCGGACGGGAGCGGGACTGGGTCTTCATCGACTGGGCGCCCATGGACAAGACGGGCGCACTGTGCGGAGAGCAGATTCTGCTCGCCAAGGCCATGCGGAGTTTCGCCGCCATGTGCCGCCTGATCGGCAAAGATGACCTCGGGCTCGACGGAAAAGCAGAGAAACTGGAAAAGAACATCATCAAATTCTTCTACGATGAAGAAAAGCGGGTGTTCATCGATTCCTACGAGTCCGGCAAGCGCAATGTGACCCGCCAGAGCAATCTGCTGGCCTACCTCTTCCTGCCCGTGACGGAGGAGATGAAAAAGGACATCCTCGAGCGCGTGGTGCGCAATCCCGCCGTCCGTCCCATCACGACTCCCTACTTCAAGTTCTATGAAAATCAGGTAGTCTGCGAAGCGGGCGACAGCAGTGCCCTCGAAACCTGCATGCGGGAATACTACGGCTCCATGCTGGCGCTGGGCGCCACCACCCTGTACGAACAGTACGATCCCGCCATGAAGGGCGCGGAGCATTACGCCATGTACGGGCACCCATACGAAAAGTCCCTGTGCCACGCGTGGAGCGCGAGCCCCATCTATCTGCTGGGGCGCTACCGCGCAGGCGTGTCCTTCACATTCGATCGGTTTACGGTGGAACCGAACCTCGGCGACATGAAATCCTTCACCTGCACCGTGCCCCTGCCCGGCGGCAGCGTAAGCGTGGAAATGGATGCGCACAGACTGAAAGTCAGATCGGACGCCGAAAACGGTACGCTCATCTTCCGCGGAGAAACAAGAAAGATCGTGCCGGGCGAAGAGATTGTGATCATGTACTGACCGCTTTACATCGCTCCCGGTTTATGCTATAATGAACTCACTCAAATATACATACGGAGGTAACTTACTATGGCAACCTGGGATGAGGAATCCAGATTTTCTTCCGCTTCTGGCATCGAAGGACTCCCCTATGTGGTCATGCAGGTGACCCTCAAGGAAAAGTTCTGGGGCACCGGTTCCGGCAACCTGACCGACCTTGAGAATGTCATCAACGCGCAGGTGGCGAAGGGCTACCGTCTCCACACCATGTCCACCTCCAACGGCGGCAGCAAAGGTTTCGGCGGCGGCGACCGCATTCAGGCGACCCTCGTATTCGAGCGTCTGGACCTGCGATAAGCACCCGGACAAAAACCGGCTTCATGGAAGCCGGTTTTTTATTGACTTTGCGCGCCCGCGGGACTATAATGCAGAAAAACGACAGCGGGGTGAAAACATGAATTACAGCAAAAGACGGAATCAACTTTTTGACAAAATGGAAGATGGCTCCCTGCTCCTCCTGTATAGCGGCGTTGCGCCCCACGCGAGCGCGGACGCGTACTACGATTTCAGGGTCAACCGCAATTTCTTCTATCTGACGGGACTCAGCCGCGAGAACATGATCCTCATGATGCGGAAAAACGCGGGCAAGAACGAGACCGTGCTCTACATCGAGCCCACCGACCCCCACACCGAGCGCTGGACAGGCCGGATGGTGAAAGCGAGCGAGGCAGAGGAGATCACGGGGATTGGCGACATCCGCTATGTGGACAAGTTCGAGCGCACCGTCAACATGATCATCGCAGCGGGCGTCAGCACCCTTTACATGGACCTCTATCTCCATTCCCCGGACGACATGCCGGACTACAACCTCATCAAAGCAAACGAACTGCGCGCGAAATATCCGGGCGTGACCCTGCGCAGCTTCTGCCCCTTCGTGACGGAGCAGCGCATGGCGAAGGATGAGGACGAACTTGCCCTCATGAACAAAGCCATAAACTGCACGGACGCGGGGCTCAAAAATGTGCTGAAAAATCTGAAGCCCGGCTCTTTCGAGTATCAGGCACAGGCGGACTTTGAGTACACGCTCATGCACATGGGCGCGGAGGGCACCTCCTTCCCTACCATCGCGGGCAGCGGCATGAACGGCACCATGATGCACTACGAGACCAACCGCGACGAGTGCAAAGACGGAACGCTCCTGCTGCTGGATCTGGGCTGCAGATGGCAGGGCTACTGCTCCGACATCACCCGCACCTATCCCGTAAACGGCAAATATTCGGAGCGGCAGAAAGCGGTGTACGATATCGTGCTTGCCGCCAACCGCAAGGTAGCCGAGGCCGCGAAACCCGGCATGACCCTCCGGGAACTCAATGACATCTGCAAGCAGGTGCTGGCGGAGGGCTGCATCAAACTCGGGCTCATCAAGGACGAAAGTGAAATCGGCAAATACTACATGCACAGCGTGTCCCACCATCTGGGCATCGATGTGCACGATGTGACGGTCCCCGGCTCCGTCCTCACCCCCGGCAATGTGATCACGGACGAGCCCGGTCTCTACATCGACGAGTGGGAAACCGGCATCCGCATCGAGGACGATCTGCTCATCACGGAAGACGGCTGCGTCTGTATGAGCGAAGGCATCATGCGCACGACGGATGAAATCGAAGCGTTCATGAAGGACCGCTGAACCGCGGCACAACCGAACCCGAATATAACAGGACCCGGCACAGTTCGTGCCGGGTCCTGTATCGTGCATAGACCGCAGACGGTCAGGAAAGCGAAATCGATTTGATTTCGGGATATTTTACCATCAGTTCGTGAATATCGTTCAGCCCGAATTCTTTCTTGGGGCGGAAACGGATGATATACTCGGTTTGACCATCCGTGCGCCGCACCTTGACGGAGGTCATCTGAATTTCGGCTTTTTTCAGATTCTGCTCCAGGTTCTCGCGGAAAACATCGGTTCCTTCCGCGACCATTTCCACATCGTTTTCCGCAAATACATCGGAGCCCACGGAGAACTTATGAAAGAAGAACTGCACGAATACCACGAGGAGCGTGAGCGCGATGCCCGGCAGATACATCCCGCCGCCGATGGCAAGACCGATGCCCGCCGTCGCCCAGATGCCGGCAGCCGTGGTCAGACCCTTCACCGAAGAGCCGTTTTTGAAAATGACGCCGGCTCCCAGGAAAGAGATGCCGCTCACGACCTGGGACGCGATGCGCGCCGCGTCCGCTTCCCGCGTTCCCACAACGCCCGCAGCTCCGGAAAAACCGTAGATGCTCACCAGCATCAGCAGCGCGGACGCCGAGCAGATGATGCAGTGCGTGCGGATCCCGGCTTCTTTCAGCCGCTTGGTGCGCTCATAGCCCACAACTCCGCCGCAGATCAATGACATGACCAGTCTCAAAACGACAGCCGCAATATTCATAAGTCCCTCACTATACCGAAAAATATGCACCTATTATATCACAAACCGTCCATGCGTCAATACGGAATTTTGCGTTTGCCCCGCGCCGCTTTCATGGAATATTGCATTTTATCCTCCGTTATGCTATAATTGAAGTGTATAAGGAGGTGTTCTCATGCTTGAGATTTTCGGCAGCGGCGCGACCGTCATCGCCTGCCTTGTCATCGGCGCGATCCTCATCGTCATCGAGGCATTGACGCCGGGGCTGAGTCTGCCGGGACTTTTCGGAAGCATCCTGCTTCTGGCGGGAAGCGTGCTTGCCTGGTATCACTACGGTCTCACAATCGGGCTCATCGTGCTTCTCTGTTCCCTGCTGTTCACCATCGCTGCGGTGCTTCTTTCCCTGCGAAGCGCAACGCGCGGCAAACTCGCCAACTCCCCCATCGTACTTACCGAAAACACCGTTTCCCCGGAGATCCCGGACATTTCTTCCCTCGTGGGTCTCACCGGCACGGCGATCACGCCGCTCAGTCCCGTGGGTGAGGTCCTGCTGGACGGCAAAAAGGCGGATGTGCTCAGCGAAAGCGGGTTCATCACCAAAGGCTCCAAAGTCACCGTGACCCGCACCGAGGGCAGTAAAATCTTTGTCAGCAAATGCGATTGACCGCATCAAGGAGGTAAATCATGGAAGGCGTACTAATCATCATCATTCTCGCGGTACTCATCTTCATTTTCCTGTTCCTGCGCTATGTCCCGCTGGGACTGTGGATCAATGCCCGCGCTTCCGGCGCCAAGGTCCGCATCGTCTCTCTGATCGGCATGCGCTTCCGCCGCATCTCTCCCCAGAAGATCGTGAACGCCTACATCAAAGCCCGCAAGGCGGGACTTAATGTGACCACGGACATGCTAGAGACCCACTATCTGGCGGGCGGCAATGTGGAGCGCGTGATCAACGCCCTCATTTCCGCAAAGCAGGCCTGCATCGACCTGTCCTTCACCACCGCGTGCGCCATCGATCTGGCGGGCCGTGATGTACTGCAGGCCGTGCAGATGAGTGTTCTGCCCAAGGTCATCGAAACGCCCCCCGTCGCCGCCATCGCCAAGGACGGCATCGAACTGCGCGCCAAAGCCCGCGTGACCGTGCGTACCAACATCGAGCGTCTGGTCGGCGGCGCAGGCGAAGAGACCATCATCGCCCGTGTCGGCGAAGGCATCGTCACCACCATCGGTTCCTCTGCCACCCACAAGGCCGTGCTGGAGAACCCCGACCTCATCAGCCAGACCGTGCTGGACAAGGGCCTCGACAAAGGCACCGCCTTTGAGATCCTTTCCATCGACATCGCGGATGTGGATGTGGGCCGCAACATCGGCGCCCAGCTGCAGATGGATCAGGCGGAAGCAGACCGCCGCATCGCCCAGGCCAAAGCCGAGGAACGCCGCGCGATGGCCGTCGCCCACGAGCAGGAAATGAAAGCCGCCGTACAGGAAATGCGCGCGAAGGTCGTGGAAGCCGAGGCACAGGTGCCCATGGCCATGGCCGAAGCCCTCAAAAGCGGCAAACTGGGCGTAATGGACTACTACACCATGCAGAATACCATCGCGGATACCGAGATGCGCAACGGCATCGCCAAGGCCGCCGTCCCCGCCGCCGAACCGCCCAAGGCACCTATCTCCAAGTAAGGTGTGAGCCATGAGCGAACTACTCCCTTTACTTGTTCTCGCCGTCATTCTGGTGTTTGCGCGGGTCGTGAAGAAAAAGGCCGCCGTCATCCGGGCGCGGACATACCGTCCCCATCCGTCGGAAACGGTGAAGCCCGCTCAGCCCCCGCAACAGGAGAAATACGCGTTCAAAAACTCAGAGACGGAGTTCCGTCCGGCCGGTTTTGAGACCAAATCGGATTTCGAGAGCGGATTTTCGGATACCGCTCCCGACCCCGCCGTCACTTACGAGGAAGGCATCGATCCCTGCCACGATGGCATGGAACACGCTTCCCCCGCCGAGCCGCAGGCGGAACCCGCCATGGACCGCGAAACCGCGAACGAACTTGTGCGGGCATTCGTCATGAGCGAAATACTGACCCGCAAAAAGCGAGGATAAGTCATCTGCCCGGATTGCCAAAAATAAACAGCCGCCCCGATTGGGCGGCTGTTTCATTTACAAACATATTTCCGCTGCCTGAAAGAACAAAAAAGAAGCGGATCATACGATCTGCTTCGAGTGTGCCCGGAGGGATTCGAATCCGCGACTTTTTGGTTCGCAGGCCGACCGGAAGGCCTGTAAAATGCGTTTCAAGGTGGGTTTCAATGGGTTTACGGCTGTTTCCGAACCGTTTTTGAACCGTTTCAACCGAAGCAAAACTCCCTCTGATATGCCATTTAATGCGGTTTTCTTTTCCTTGTTTACCCCTCCTTCCAACATGCCGGAAATTATACTATCATCAATGAAAGTGAGGTGAGCGGAATGGAGCGGAATATCCTATATAATGCAGACCATGAAGTCGCAAAGTTTCTTTTTGACGGAGTTCTCGTAACATCGTATATCCCCGTTGTACCGGAACTTCTGCCAATGCAGATCAGAAACGCTACTGCAGACGGATCTATGGCACGGATCCATGACAGGGCCATCGATCTCAATACCGTACTGCACAGGAACATGGTGAACGACCTTCTCGGAAGCCGTGATAAAACCATTCTCGCCTCATGACCCACATGTTCGGTATTTCCGACAACTTCGCCTGCTTCCGCGAAGGAGAGTTTATCCCCCGTAGCGATATTTGCCTGCCGAATGATCAGGCATGCATCGCCCGGTACATTCCGGTTTCAAGCGATACTTCCCTGCGTGGGCTCAAGGTTGCAACGCCTGATCTTTCTACCGACGGAAGCTTTCCGAAGACCCGGAAATACGAAAACAATGAATGGTGGCTTTGAAAAATTCAATCTGCCGCTGCGACGCGCTGTGAAGTGGAAATCAGTCGTGTGCTTCAAAAATGCGGATGGGCTGCAGCCGAATATGCCTACGACGGACGCTACAGCAAGCATATCAAATGCAGAAACTTTGTCGGAACAGATGAGTTCTTTGAGCCATATAATTCTTTCCGTTTCCGCTTTCATGGGATAAATGCACCACGGAACACGAAGTGACGGTTTCTCATGGTATGAAAATACCAATCATGGGATAAATGGTTACTTTTTGTAATTCGGCAAATACGCGCCCATTTCGATGAGCTTTTTCTGAAGCTCGTGGGTGTCGACCTCATGCACATTGTTTGTGTGATTGCCACACAGAACAGCGGCAGCCATACCTGCTGCCTGACCCGTAATATAGCAGCCGGGAATCACTCGGACCGAGGCCTGCATCTGACGGTCAGTACCGATGCATCTGCCTGCGGTGAGCAGGTTGGTAAACCCTTTGACTGCGAGTGAGCGGTAAGGAATGCCGTAGTTCTCGCCCGGCTTATAGCGCAGAGTGGAATAGGCGGAAATGAACTTGTTGTAACCCGTCGTATCGTTTGTTGAGGAGTGAACATCGATGGGGTAATTGAAACGACCGATCTCATCCTCAAAGCAAGCCTGACGATGGAAATCATCCACATTCAGACGGTAATCGCACACGATGCGCCGGCTCTCGCGGATGCCGAGGTAAGGAGCGGTATAAATGGGCTCTGCCTTTTCATAGCCCTTCATATACTCCTTGTAATAGCGGCGGTATTCCAGAATCTGTTTTCTGCCCTTCATGATGGCGGGGGTCAGAGATTCCGCGCAGCGGGCATCCACGCCATAGACATGACCCGCATTGGAGCCGCCAACGCCATCAGGCAGATGGACGCCGTTCTCATCCGTGGTTTCCTCCATGATGCGCCAAATGCCAGGCAGATGCATATCAGCGTTGGTAAACACGCCGTCTTTGATGGCTTCGGCCATGTGCATATTGGCGGGACCGCCTTCGGTGCCGTGCCAGTTGATGCCGCTCCACAGACCGCACAGCGTCGCAGCCATGGTGAGCCCGTTTTCATCACCGTATTCGCTTTCCGCGCCTGCCAGATCGGAAAGGTCGCCGTCGCCGGTGCAGTCGATGAAGATCTTCGCCTTGACCGCGAAGGTGCTGCCCTTGGCGGCGCAGATGGCGTATTTGACGGTGCCGTTCTCCGCTACGGCGTCGATGACGCTCGTGTGAAACAGGAACTTCGCGCCGGACTGACTCACCATGTCATCATAGATGATCTTGATGGTCTCCACGGGAATAGACACAGGGCAGTATTTTTGAAAGCGGGGCAACGCCTGCGCGGCGATTTTATTATATACTTCGCGGCCGATACCTTCGGCAAGGAATACGGTGGAATCGCCGAAGGGCATGAATGCCGGCACCAGCATCGTGACCGCCGCGCCGCCGAAGGCAGGAAAGGGTTCGGCGATGAACACGCTGTAACCCTGCCTCGCGCAGGTGACCGCTGCCGCGATACCGGCGGGACCGCCACCGGCAACGAATACATCCACATCGTATTTGACTTCCAGTTCCTTATTGTAACTGATCTTCATGAGAGTACCTCCTTGTTTACCGTTTTAGGATGACAGTTCTCACCGAGCGGGGTGGAAGCTTGAATTCGCAGATTTCGTCGTTCAGGCGCAGGCGGACGGTTTTCTCTTCCGGAGAGCGGTTCATGAGCACCGCGGAAAGGGTATCATCGGGGCGGATGAACGCGGCGGATTCGATGTCCGAAGTATAACTTGAAGATGCGATTCGCCTGCTGCCCGCGGGCATGGCGAGGGCAAACTGGCGGTAAATATCGTAAATCGGACGGATATCCAGTCGTTTTCTGGAGATATCGTACAGGAATGGCGCATCGCAGAAGTTGCCCACATGGTTGGGACCGCCGTCTGCGTTCAAAATCAGGTTCCAGTCAATGAACCGGCTCATGCCGTGGTTGATGTCGCCCATCAGCTCGTGGGCAAGCCGCAGAGCGTTTACCGACGAATCCTCCTTGCTGTAATGGCTGAATTCGATGCAGCTTTCCGTAAGCATGAGTTCATGGGAAGGAAATTCGTTTTTGATCAGGTCCAGCGCCTCGAAATGATCGCCCGAATACCAGTGGCAGCCGATGCCATCCACAGAAAAACCGAGCGTCCGCGCCCACTCATAGGCGCGCTCCTTGTTATGATCCCAACCAATGAGTTTGATATGGTCAAGCCCTTCGCGGGCGAGCGCCGGCTTCAAAAAGTCATCGATGAACTGCTTTTCCTCCTCCGCTGTGTAGATGCAGCTGTCCCATGTCTGCACCGCTTTGGGTTCATTCTGCACGGTGAGGTATTTTACCGGGAAGCCCAGCGCTTCAAACTCCTTCACATAGCGCATGATGTACTCCGCCCACAGGGCGCGGTATTGCGGCAGCAGCTTTCCGCCATGCTTGCGGTCGTTGTTGTTCTTCCATTTGGCGGGTGGTGACCATGGGGAGAGCATGAGGGAGATATCTCCGCGTGCAGCCGCTTTCGCGTCCTTAAGCATGGGCAGGATGTACTTAAGTTCCCGTTCCATAGAGAAACTTTGGAATGTCTCATCCGGCTCACTCATGGACTCAAACATTTCCACGGAGAAGTCACAACTGTCGATGGGCACGCGCAGGATACGGTAGGAAAGACCGTTATCACCGAAGTACAACTCCATGAGTTGTCTTTTGAGTTCTTCCGGCATAAGCGAGTACACATAGCCCGCCGCGTCCGTGACCGCTCCGCCGAAGCCGCAGACTGTCTGACCTGCGTGAGCGGGATAGAGGTTCACGACGCGGGTTTCTTTTTCCCGTATTTCTTCGGAAAAATGCATTTCCTCGCACAGGATCTCTCCGCCTGTGCAGGTGATGAGTTCCGACTGCCGTTTCATGGATTGGCTCCTTCCGTTTTTTATTCTTCCGCAAAGAATACCGCGCGCAAAGGCGGGATAATGAATTCGTTTGCCGCAACTGTCTTTTCGCCCGTGTACGGGTCGTAAATCGTGCCGCGAAGATTGGTCTTTACCTCAAGTGGCCTGCGCTCAATGGAAGCAAGCATCCACATTTCTTTTTCCGTGTCCGTATAGCGAGCGGCAAGAAATGCGCCCTGCGTCTCAAACGGCGCAGCGGGCAGGATTTCGCGGAGTTCATTTACGCTCACGGGTCTGCGGTCGCCCGCTCCTGCGGGCAACTTCTCCGTGAAGTACACGCGAGTGCCGTTTTCTTCCAGGTTTCCGATGACATCAAGTGTGTCTTCATCAATGACATCCATGGCGGGGATGATAAGGGTCTTCACGGATCGTCCTCGTATTTCGCCCGTCTTTGCCGCCTGCGTAAGGTCTTCTTTATCGGCAAAAAGCACATCTCTGCCGCTTTCCATGAGTCCCTTCAGAATGCGTTTGATGGACAGGTCACAGTCGAAGCGTTCGGAGCCGAAAGCAGTGTTTTGGGGCGTGAAATGGGCGCAGACATCCTCGTAGCCATAGTAAACGAAGGTATCGGTCCCGAGGGACATACCGTCCAGCATGACACCCATACGGCCTGCATAGGCGGTGAATTTTCTCGCCTCATCCCGGTTCATGGTCTTGCCCTTTGCGCGCGACAGGCGGCTGTCGTACTCCGAGTAATCCGCGTGGTAGTAAGAATTCACGGTCCTCACACCGCACAGGTAGAGGATGCCCAGCATGCCGATGGCATTTTCATAGTGTGCTTTCTCAAACTCCTCCTTGCGGTCAAAGGGGCAGAATTCCACCATCATGCCGTCCACGCCCGTTTTGCGCGCCGCGATCTGGGGGAATTTCACCGTGCCGTACTCAAAAGAACCGGGGATGCAGTTGAGCGCATCGAGACCCGGATAGCCCGCCTGCCCCAGCACCTTCAGGTAGGAACCGTAATATTTCACATGAGCATTGATGCGTTCCTCGGCCATATAATGACCGGAAAGGCGGGTGCCGTGCGCTTTGCACCATGCCTCAAGCTGCCCCGAATAGGCGCGGGCAACGAGATCACCCACCAGCTCATAGAACCTGACACGCACCTGCGTGCCCGCCTTTTCTCCCTCAAACAGCAGGGGTAAAAGGGGCTGCAGGGGCTCGCCATACTTGTCTTCATATTCTTCAAACAGACCGTCCACCCACGGGGCAAGGGCGTAGGGCCACACCTCATACGCGCGGGAATAAGCCGTCATGAGAGAGGGCTCATCCGTAAACACCGCCTCGGCGTTTTCAAGGGCACCGGGGGCTTCCTCCGCGATGGGCTCCAGCATGAGGTCGATGAAGTGCCTCACCGCTTGGGGATCCATGATGTTGATGTAGCGGGAGAAGGAGCAGGTGTTGTGGGTGCACTGGCTGCCCTCATAGGCGCTTTTGACGCAGAACACATAGAACACTTCGCCGCGGGAGAGCACGGTCTCCGTCTTGTTCGCGGTAAAAGGAACCGTCTGCATTTCATCGTACTGCACATAGGAATTGTGCAGGGTGGAGATCTCCATGGGATATTTTGCCGCCCAGATGATCTTATCCGACTGTTCATCGAGGTTGAAGCGGACGAGCGTACCTTCCTCATAGGACACGAAGCGGCGCATATAGAAGCCCTTGGCCTCCATTTCGGGATGGCCCTTCAGGGTCTCCCCTCCCGCATAGCCCGACGGATAGCCGCTCTCGTCGTAGATCCAGTAACCGAGGTCGCGCTTCTTCAGCTCCTGCGCGATTACACCGAAATCGCGGCAGGCGTCTCGGTAGCCCTCATACATATGAGCATGGGAGGGATTGGTGACCGCGCCGCCGAAACCGTAATCGGCGAGGGCGTCCATCTGGAGCAGGGTTTCTTTATCCCATTCGTGAATGATCGGCTTCGGGCGGAAGGCGCGGGGCGGGTTCAGCCAGTTTGTTTCAAAGTTCGTATTCATCACAGTTCCCTTATCTGTATGCAGGTATTGGGCTTCATGGTGACGGTGAGGTCCGTGGTTTCGCCGATCTTTTCGCCGTCATGGGTCTCATCCAGCAGATAGAGCTCGTATCTGCCTTCGCCGAGTTCCACCTTCACGGTCTTTTCGGGTTCGTCCTGCTTATCCGTGTAATAGGTCACGCTGCAGAGTTTTTTGCTTTTTTCATTGACGCCGCACAGGGCATAGATGTTTTCGGGGACTTCCGTCACGGGTGCTTCCCTGTAGCCGTCATAGAACATGCCGTAGGCGTACATAACGAAGTAGGTCTTGAGGGGTTTATAGGTGTAAAAATCGAAACAGCCGTCAAAAACAGAGGGACGGGTATCGTAGTACATGAGCATGTCGATGGAGCTCCTCTGGGCGGACGCGATGCAGGAAGCGATGAACGCGGCGCCCTTCATGCCGTGGATGACCATGAGACTGTCCGTGTACTTTTCGCCCCAGTCGGCCACATAATTATACTCGTTCAGGATGCTCTCCGTTTCCGTATAACCGTTTTCATCAAGGAAGGCGCGGTACTGCCTTGCGCGTTTCATCATGATGTCCGCGTTCGTGCAGTAGATATGCCAGGAGAAGAAGTCGAGGGGCGTATCCGTATCATGGCAGTAGCGGATGAAGCGCTCGGCAAATTCCACGCGGTGCGCGAGGGCGGGACCGCCGATTCTGGCTTTCGGAAAACACTTTTTAAGATGCTTTGCGGTAATTTCGTACAGGTCAAAAAACTGCTCCCATGTTCCGGTCCAGGTCGTATTCATATCCGAGGGCTGCTCAAAGAGATCCGGCTCATTCCAGATTTCCCAGTACTGAATGCCGAGATGGAAACCGTCTGCCCAGCCCTCATTGTAGTGGCGGATGATGTGTTCGCAGACGCGTGCCCACTTGGCAAAGTCCTTCGGCGGGAACACATGATGCTTCTTCACCTGATGTTCGATGGTCTGGCCGAGGCGGAAGAAGGTTTCCGTGCCGGCGTCCAGTGTCACCAGAATGCTCTCGTCCGTGCAGGCAAAATCGTAGGAAGCGGGATCGTTCTCGTCAGCGCCAAAGTCGGGAAAAATCGCACTGATATCATGGCTGTGGGGGCCGCCGTAGATACCGCATGCATTGGAATCATGATTACGGGAATAAGGGAAGCGCGCCGCCTTGTATGCCGCAAAATTGGAACGGTACTGGTCGTTGGCGTGACGCTTGTGAAAAGGGCCGCCGTTGGTAGCGTTCAGGGGCTTGAATGCTCTGCCCTCCGCAGAGAAGTCGAAGCGTATGTTGTACATTTTCATTCTCCTTCCACGCATTATGTCGTATGCTCTTTTGATATGCTTTTCGCGTACAGATACACACCGGCGCTCCAGCCGAGCATGGGGCAGGCGGTGCCGCCCTCGGTTTCGGAGATGCGCCCGGTGACCACATTGTATTTCTCCCAAAGGGTACCCGTCAGGGCGAAGTTGCTTTCCGCAAGTTCACAGTACTTTTCCGCGATGCGCAGGGCATCCTCCCGGTAACCGTAGCGGAGCAGTCCCTTGATCGCGATATAGTGCAGACACGCCCAGCCGTGGGGATGATCCCACTGAAGACGCATGAGGGATGGGCTGTCCTCCGACGCGGCAAGACCGTGCTCCTGTTCCAATAGCGGGAGCAATTGTCTTACCCGTTCCGCCCTTCCGGAATCTGCGACACCCGTAAACAGCGGATAGAACGAGGCGCAGGTCAGTAAACCGCTCTTCCTGCCTTCCGTGAAGCGATAATCGCTGTAGCAACCGCGTTCCTCATTCCAGAGATAACGGTTGATCAGTTCCCTGCGCTTTTCCGCTTTTTCGCTCCACAGGTCCTTTTCCCCGAGCAGGCGGGAAAAACGGATCAGTTCCGTCTCCATGCCGTACAGGAGGCAGTTGAGGTCAACGGGAAGATACTCCTGTGGAGACATGCCAAAGCGGCTGCAAAGGTCCCAACCGCTTTCGCAGAACGCGATGTACGCTTCGGCGAGTTTCTTTTTTTCGCCGGAATCATCCGGTTTCGCGCGGCCGGTGCGCTCACTCAAGCGGCTCGCCCGCCTGTCTGCCTCATCGTCTCTGAGTTCTCCGCAGTAGCGGTTGAGTCCCGTGGGCGTCATGCGCCGCGTCTGCCAGAACGCGTATTCTTTGTTTGCGGCGCGGTACATGTATCTCAGCCAGTCCCGGTCTCCCGTTACCTCAAAAACATCCCGCACCATGAAAATGAAAAACGGCGGCTGGGACAAACTCAGAAAACGGAGCCGGTTGCCGTTGGGCATGAAGCCGAATTTTTCGATGAGATATGCGATGTTTTCCGTGTTGTTCTTCGCCAGCTCGATTTCGCCGCTCAGAATCAGCCCCACATTGGTAAAGTAGGTATCCCAGTAGTACAACTCACGGAAGGTCTCCGAGATACCGGGTACTGTGTAGGGTTTTGGAAGACCGATGAGCGTGCCGCTGTCCTCGGGATCGAATCGCACCGTATCCTTCCAGTGGGTGCGGATATAGCTTTCTGCGCTTTCCATGTCAGTTATCCCCTTCCGCTTCCCTTGCCTGCGCCTGATATTCGCTGGGGGTGCAGCCCATGCATCGCTTGTAGGCACGGGTGAAGGAGGTGGCGTGCTCGTAGCCCACGATACGGGCGATTTCGGAAACGGAGGTCTTGCCCTCGCGGAGCAGCTCGTTGGCGTGCATGACGCGCAGCTTCTCCACATAACCCGAGTAATTTTCGTTGAGCACTTCCTTATACAGCATCGAAAGGGCACTCTCACTCATGCCGAACACATCCGCGATGGATGACAAGCTGAGATCGGACTGGCTGTAGTGTTCGTTTAGGTAGTCCACGACTGCCTTGCGCAGACCTGTGAGCGTTTGGTTCTTCTTTTCCTTTTCCGCTCCCGCCACGGCTGCAAAGCGGCTCTTGAAGTAGGCAAGCGCCTCACGGGGCGGCATATCGAAGCGGAGGGACGCGGTGTCGTCCGACATCTCCTCTAAAATATCGAACAGGCGCGCATAGAGCAGCATGCTCATATCGTTGCCGATGGCGCCGTTTTCGGAATAGTTGGTTTTCCAGAGCGTTTCGATGATCTCCTCCGCCGCTTCGGCGTCACCGTTCTGACAGGCGGTGCGCAGAGCGTTGCGCTCGGCACTGCTGAAGCGGTAGCGGTCCTTGGTGATGTTGACGGATATGATGGGTCCCGCTTTCCCGCTGTCACCTTCCTTCAGAGTCCACGCCTGCTGGAAGGAATAGCAGACCCGATTGATGAGCCCGTATTCGCGGCCGATGTAGAAGCGGATGTCCGCGTCCGAGGAACTGATTTCGTTCAGTAGCTCCGTAAGGCGGTTTTCGGCAGAGGTCAGGCGGATATACAGAACGCTATAGCAGTCCTCGCGCTTGGTCAGGACCTCGAAGGAATCTCCGTCGAAGGTGACGGCATTCATTGCGCGGATGAACGCGTCCATATCCAGATGGCTTCTGGCGTAGATGCCCGTGAAGGCGAGCTGTTCCCCCTTCAGGGCATTGACGGTGCCGCTTTTGTTGAACACGGCGGAAATGCTTTCCGCGTTATCCCCGGCGTTTTCGAGCAGCATGCTCTCAAGCAAACGCTGGTTATCGCCGATTTTACGGCTCAAAAGTTTGTTTGCCGAGGTCACCGAGGTGATGGCTTCGTCCAGTTTACCGAAGGACATGTTCTTTTTGCGGTCGATTTCGAGGATCCGGGCGATATTGACCAGCGGCTTATTGACCCTGAGCGTATAGATGACGATAAACAGGATCGCGGCGGCAAAGGTGACCGCCATGCCGATGAGCAGCACGCGGATGGACTCAAAGGTCATTTGTCTCAGCGCCTGCCTGGGCGTCAGGATGATGGCATTCAATTTGCCGCCGATGCTCTGCGCCCTGCGGCAGATATAGTTCAAGTCACCCAGCGTCACCTCGTCCCCTTCCGGAATGACCGCGTTCAGATCGCCGTCCGCGGGGAGGCGGGTAACCGTTTTGCCCTCGCTGTCCGTTATATACAGAATGCTGCCTTCCATTTCGGTGAGCGGCTCAAACAGCCCCGTCAGCTGCTCCTCGCGGATATAGAATATAAATTTACCGGCGTTCATGAAGTTGTTGCCCGCGATGAACGGCACGCTGTAGGTGATCATGCGCTCGGTTTTGCCGCGGAACAAAAGATCGCTCGCGGGCTTGAATCTATCGTAATCATGGGACAGGAGTACGGCTTCCTTCCACGCGTCATAGTCGCCATCTCCATCCGCCATGTAATAGCCGTAGTAATTCTTGGGGCTCATGTATACATCGGAGGGTCCGATCAGATGCCCCGTTTTTTCCACATAGACATAGTAATCATTGATGAGGGTCTTGCCTGTATCGGGCTTGGGAAGCGCTTCCTTTGCCTCCATCATATCCACAACACCGGCGCCCTGCAGCTTTTCGCACAGGACGAGAGAATTGGACATATCGTTGCGGATGTTCTCAATAGCCGTAACGGTGTTGTCAATGGTGTTTATGGCGCTGTCCAGCACCATGGACTGCTTTTCCTCCATGCCGTCATACACGGAATTGAAAGCATACAGATACTCAAATACCCCCAGTCCTATCATGACCGCGAGCAGGATCACGGCCGGGAGCAGGAGGTTCATGAGCAGCGGAGAGCGTTTTCCGGTTTTATTCATAGGTCGGGGCTCCTTTGTAAGGGGAGTAAAGTGGTCTTGTTTATTATACCCCATTGTCGGACAAAAAACAATCAATACGGAAAGCGGGAGCTGCGAAAACGCAGCTCCCGCAGTTAGAATGATGCGATAGCGTCAGCTTGGTTTTTACTGCTTGTCCATCTTCTTCTGGCGCAGTTCGACCCAGCGGCTGTTCTGGTAGGTTTCTTCCATATCGTTCAGATAGGCGCCCCAGTCTTCGTCGCTGTCGATGTCCCACACACCGGTGATGAACTTGGTGAAGGACTCTCTGCAGTAAGAACGGAACACGGCTTCCAGCTCGGCGCACTCGGTGGCTTCTTCCTCGTTGACGGACCAGGTGATCATGGGATATCCGTTGTAGGTGTAGAAGGGAGCATAGATCTGATGCGCTTCGTTCACAGCGTAGCTCCAGGTGCCCTCAGCGGGTTCTGTGCCGTTGAAGCTGTTCTGGGTGGTGGCATAGTAGGGCTTGAAGTGGGGACCCCAGCCCATGTTGGCGCTGCCGAGCTGTTCCTTGAGGGCATTATATTCTTCGGTCTGTACCTTAACGCCGGCTTCGCCCTTCAGGTTGGTCTGTTCCATATCGATGATGAAGTCCTCGCCCAGGATGCCGTCATAGACGATGTTGTTGGGATACTCGGTGTAGAAGTAGTCCAGCCACTTGATGGCGGCCACGGGATCCTTGCAGCTCACGGTGATGGCGCACTGCAGACTCATTTCGGCGACGCCGTTGCTGCCGTAAACGGGGGCCTGACGCAGGCCGGTGGGGCCTTCGATGGGAGCCAGCGCTACAAAGGTACCGTTGGGGCAAACGGCGGTGTCGATGGCGTAGGACTCATAAGCGGAGGTGAAGCAGCCGACGAGGGCTTCTTCCTCGGCGCGGGAAATGAGGGACTTGGCCTGAGCATCGGTCTGTACGAAGGTGGCTTCGTCGATGAGACCCTTGTCGTACATGCCGTTGATCCACTTGAGGCCTTCGCGGCACTCGTCGGTGATGGCGCCGTTGTAGGCGTTGCCGTCCGCGTCGACGGTGATGTAGTCAAAAGCGTTGTTGAAAGCGCCGATCATCTGGAACGCGTTCAGCAGGTAAACATCGGGACGGCCGCACCAGAAGCTGTAGGAGGTGGAGAAGGGGATCTCGTCGGCGGTGTCGCCGTTGCCGTTCATGTCGTTATCCTTGAAGTACTGGAGCATGTTCTCAAAGTCTTCATAGGTCACGGGGTAGTCGTTGCCATCCTCCATGTAGGCGTTCAGCCAGCTGCGGCGCACGAAGCACTTGGTGGGGCAGATCTGGTTGGTGGAGTTGCCGGTGCAGAACAGGGTGTAGATGTGTCCGTCGGGAGCAGTGATCATTTCCTTGAGCACGGGATCGGACTCGAGGACGCGGGTGATGTTGGGAGCGTACTCGTCGATCAGGTCCTCCAGAGGAATGAAGACCTTTCCGCCGTAAGCCATGATCTGGTCGGTGGAGAAGCCGGTACCGAAGATGTCGGGATAGACATCACGGGTCAGAGCCAGGTTGAACTTGGTCTCCTTCTCAGTCATGTCGATCTGCTCCCAGACAATGTGTACATTGGTGAGGGCTTCCATGCGGTCGGTGAGCAGGTTCTTGTCGAAGTCTTCCACATTGGCGTGGTCGACAGCGGTCCAAACGGTCAGCTCGATCTTCTCATCTGCAACGGGCATAACGCCGTTGTCGGAGAGGGTGTAGGCCAGTGCGGAGCTGCTCAGCAGAGCCAGGCACAGCACGACCATGAGGATGCGGGAAATCATCTTCATAATGAAATCCTCCTATTGTATTTATTTCACCGCTTGCGCGGTAGAAACCTTGTTTAGCCCTTGACGGAGCCAAGCGTGACGCCCTTCACGAAGAATTTCTGCACGAAGGGATAGATGATCATAACAGGCAGGGACGCCACCACGATGACAGAGTACTTCATGAGGTTCTGCTGTTCCATAAGCTCGAACACATGCTCCATCTCTTCCGCGGTCACGGCCTGTGCGGCTTCTCCGGTCACATTGACCACCAGCAGTTCTCTCAGGATGACGGGCAGAGCCACCTTGGAGCGGGAGTTCAGGTAGAGCATGGGAGTGAAGTAATCGTTCCAGCTGCCCACCGCGACGAACAGGGAGATGACCGCGATGATGGCGCCGGAAAGCGGAATGACGATGCTGATGAAGTAGCGGAAGTCTCCGCAGCCGTCCAGATCCGCCGCCTCGCGCAATTCGCCCGGTATGGTGTTGGAGAAAAATGTCCGCATGACGATCATGTTGTATACGCTCATGGCGCCCGGCAGGGTGATGGCCCACACGGTATCCACCAGATGAAGGTTGGTGATGTTGAGGTAGGTGGGGATCAGTCCGCCGCCGAAGTACATGGTCACGGTGCAAAGCGCCATGATGAACTTGCGGCCTTTGAAATAACTGCAGGAGAGCGGATAGGCGCACAGCATGGTGACGAAAACGGACAGCACGGTCGCCACGGCCGTATAGAAGATACTGTTGCGGAAGGAGACCCAGAAGATCTCCTTGTCACGCACGGCGCGGTAGCCCGCGAGGGTCCAGCGTTCGGGGATGATATTGAGGGAAAGCACGGAGCCGCCGCCGCTGAAGGAAGCCAGAATGACATACAGCAGCGGATAGGCGATGATGATGAAGAACCCGGTCAGAAGAATGAAGTTCACGGTGAGCACGGCGCGGTCCGTGCGGGTGGAACGGATCTTGTTGTTGATTTTGACTTTCTTAACTTCCTGCATATCCATTCCTCCTTACAGAAGACCGTTGTCGGTCAGCGTCTTGCTGATTTTGTTGACGGTCAGCAGCATCACCACATTGATCAAACTGGTCATGAGGCCGATGGCGGTGGAATAGGAATACTGGGGCATGCTGGGCTGGGCAAGACCGATAAAGTAGGTAAAGGTACCGATGACCTCGGAGGTGGTCTTGTTCAGATCGTTCTGGAGCAGCAGCACCTTCTGGAAGTCGCTGGACAGGATGCGTCCGCACTGCATGATGAGCAGAACGCAGTAAGTGGGCAGCACGCAGGGCAGGTCCACATGCCAGATGCGCTGCAGGATATTCGCACCGTCCACGATGGCGGCCTCATGCTGATCGGCGGGAACGGAGGCCAGCGCGGCGATATAGATGATGGCACCGTAGCCCACATTCTGCCACCAGCCGGACCAGATGTAGATGTGCGGGAAGGCAGCGGGCATGGCCATGTAGTTTTGGGCGGGAACACCGAAAACACCCAGAATCGCGTTGAAGATACCGCTTCTCGCGTCCAGAAACTGGATGACCATACCGCACACCACGACGATGGAGAGGAAGTGAGGCGCATAGGAAACCATCTGGATGGCTTTGCGGTAGCCCTTGAAGGGCAGGTAGTTGAGCATGATGGCGAGGATGAGTGAGCAGGGAGAAGTGATGATGGCGTAGAAACTGATGACCAAAGTGTTCCGGATGATTTCCCATGCCTGCGAGAAACTCAGGAACTTCTGGAAGAACTTGAGTCCTACCCATTTGCTCTCGGCAAAACCGGTCAGCACCTTGTAATCCTTGAAAGCGATCTGGATGCCGTACATGGGCACATAGTGAAACAGGATGATGAGTGCCACGGGAATCAGGCACATGAGGTAAAGCGCATAGTGACGCTTCAGCTCAAACATTGCCCGCGACAGCCGGCTCCCTTTGCTATTTGCTGTAACCATACGCTCCTCCGCAGATATTTGATGAGTTGATTTTACCTTATTTTGCGCATGCATACAACGCACAATATTTCAGCTCCTGTCAATTCTTCATAAAAAACCACGCAAAACCATGTGAAATCACCGCCATGGAAAAGATGTGTGATTGAAAAATGGTAAGTCGGAAAAAATGTCTGCCGTCGGGAACGGAATTCCGTCTTGTGAACACACAGCGGTTATGGTACAATATGGCAAACGGAATACAGGAAAGGGCGCGAGATCTTATGAAGCTTGATGTCAACTTTTTTCCCGGATGGGTGCGGAAATCCATCACCTTCACCATCGATGACGGCAACCTGTCTCTGGACAGGAGATTTTTGGACTATGTCAAACCCGCAGGCATCAAAGGCACCTTCAACCTGACCACGCCGCTGAGCCGCAGCTTCGGCGCGGACGGATACCGCCGGCAGTATCAGGGCTATGAGATAGACAACCACTGCCGATACCACGCCTATCCCTTCCACGACGGGGAAGAATATACTCTGAGCGACGATGCCTTTGACCCCGCCACAGCCGACCCGAAGCGCATCTACAAAACGGATGAGGCGGGCATCTACCGCATCCGCACCTACGGATGGTGCTACCTCGCGGACGATAAGCGTTACATGGAGTGTGTGGACAAATGCACCGAGGAGCTCGAAGCCGTTTTCGGCAAGGGCGCGATCCGCGGCTATGTTTGGCCCTGCGGCCCGCAGAGTAACAGGAAAATCGTTGAGCAGCTCAAAACGCGCGGTTTCCAGAGCATACGCGCCACGGGCTGTGTCAAGGACAGCACCGGCTTCGCCATGCCCGCAGACCGCAATACCTGGAGCTACAACACCAAGGATGACTGCTTGAACGAGGTGGCTCGTCTCTACGAGGACCTGACGGACGATGGCGGGCTCAAGTTTTTCTGCTTCGGCGTTCACGCCCACGATTTCGAAAATCACGGCACCTGGGACGAGCTCGCCGCTTTCTGTGAAACCTACGGAAATCGCCCGGATACATACTGGTACGCGGGCGTCCATGAGATCTTCGATTACGAGGATGCCGTCAAAAGCATCATAGTAAGCGAAACCGAAATCCGCAACCCAAGCAAAACCGATCTTTACATCATGCTTGACGGTGAGAAGCGCGTACTCAAAGCAGGAGAAAGCATCTCCCTGTCATAGAATCTTCTGCTTTAAGGGTAAAAAATCCGGGAATATGAAAGAAAACTGTAGTTCTCGGTCTATGGATTTCGAACCGTTTTTGGCATTTTCGGGTTTTCAAAATTCATAGGTTTCATGTGTTGAACCGGATGTTTTTGTAGATTTTCGAATCGTTTTCATGCAATTTCATGGGCTGAACACAATTTCGTTTTGAACCGTTTTTGAACCGTGATTTTGGGTGGAATTGTGTGATAATATGCAGAAAATAAGGTTCGACGCAGATTGACATCAAATAACGAATTCTTGAAAAATGGTCAAAAACAAACCAAAAGCGTTCGTTCAAAGACAAAAAAAGAAGCGAATCTTACGATTCGCTTCAAACGTGCCCGGAGGGATTCGAACCCGCGACCTTTTGGTTCGTAGCCAAACACTCTATCCGGCTGAGCTACGGGCACACGCCTTAACAACAGGTGATATTATACAGCCGGTCGCGGGTTTTGTCAACAGTTTGAGTTGTTATTTGTTTGTTACCTTCATGGCGCAGAAGGGAGCACCGTCCACGGTCCTGCCGCCCAGGAAGAATTCGTAAATGCCGGGTCCGTCCTTTTCGAGCGGTACGGACGGGAAGACAAAGGTGCCTGTCCAGCGGTTGCCTTCCTGCGTGAGCCCGGTGCAGCGGGCGTAGTCCCGGTCAGGCTCTCCCCTGCCGGGGCCGAAGATGAGGTAGGAAATATCGGGCTTTCGGTCGGAGAGGAAAGTGACAGTCGCGTTCACGCCGTCAAAGGTGATCTCATCGATGATCTTTTCGCAGAAGTTTTCGTCCTTGAAGGCATCGAGCGCGTCCATGGCGTCTTCCAGCGCCTGCGCGTCAAAGGCTGCGAGTTTCTCGCGGACTTCCTCCGCGGGCAGGTCCTTGCACGCTTCCAGCAGGGCATTGTTGTCCGCCTCCTGCTTTGCCTCAAGATTCTCTTTCAGTTTCTTTGCCCCGCAGATCAGTTTCGCGTACTGGAACTCAAAAGCGTTCTCGAAATCGCGCATCCGCTGCCAGCCGTCCACGCGGTAGTTGGTGGAACCGGGGAAGAAAGTGAGATGGCGCTCCGCCTCGCGCACGGGGTCGAGACCGCTCTCCAGATTCTTGGGCGTGCCGCACAGGGGGTGCATGGGGATAAAGGGCAGTTCGCAGGGTCTGCCGTAGGCGGTGTAAACGGTGGTGGTCAGTGGATCACCGTCTCCGAACAGATAAAGGTCACATTCCACCGTGGTGCCGGTGCAGATACGGCGCACATCGGTAAAGTGGGGGCTCGCGCCGGGACCCGTGCGCACATCGCAGACCGTGCCGTCATAGTGGGTGGACATCGCCTGTTTCAGAAGTTCGGGCGTGACTTTCTTTTCCGCCTTCACACAGAAGGGATAGCCGTCCTTTTCCGCGTCATAGGGGTGCCCCAGCAGGAGTTCGGTCGCGAACCGCTGGCGCAGGGTGTTGGTGGGAATGCGGTAGGTCTTGGGATCCTGATAGGCTTTGGCGAAATCGAATTCCTCGGTTTCAGGATCATACCATCCCATCTCCGCCGCGTGGGAAACGAGGTCATCGGGATAGTACATCTCCGGCACATCCTCGAGGGTATGGAAAGTGTAGTGGTTGGGCATGACGCAGATACAGTCATCGGGCAGGCGCGCCGCCAGATAGCGGTTTCCGCGGACGATCTGGATCATGTAGGCTTCGTCCTTGTCGCAGATGGAATAGATGCGTCCGGGAGAAGCGTAACCGTAGGTTTTGACCAGATCGACGGCAATTCCCAGGCCTTCTTTTGCGGTATGGGACCGTTCGCCCAGCGCCCTTCTCAGTTCGTATACGATGCCGCCTTCGCAGGGCGTTCCGAGCGCGGCGTCCTCACTGCTTCCGCAGGAAGAGTCGGAGACGATGGCGACACCCGCCTCGTTCAAAAACGAGTCCGCGGTGGAAAGTCCGCCCTCCTGTCCCCGCACCTGCATCCAGTGGTACGCGAGGGTATGGGGGATCTGGGGGATGCGCACATTGCCGGTTTCGCCAGGCAGGGTCTCGCTGGACGCGTGGTCCGCGGCGGGCATGTACATATGGTGCACACTGGCATGCACATAGTCGTCCTCGTTGTGAATGAGCATCACATGACCCGTGGAAGAAGCGTTTTTGCCCACGATGATGGTCATGCAGGAATCGGTCGTCAGTCTTTCACTGTTCATTTTTTCCTCCCGTTATTTTCCGATGGGATGATCTTTGATGAAATTTTCCAGAATTTCCGCCGCATCGCCGATGATGGCGGGGCAGGGACGGGTGCCGTAGTATTCCTTCGTGCGGGGCGCGGGCTTCGGGTCGTCCTTCTTTTGCGAAAGACCCAGCAGATCGCGGCACACGATGGAGCCCCATTGCTCCTCAAATTTGGCCGCCAGAAACTGAATACGGGCGTAGTGGTTCATTTTGATATCGCCCGTTTCGGGACCGGAATAGCCGTACAGGATGCCCGCGACGGCGAATATCGCGCTCACCGCGCCGCACACCTCGCGCAGTCTTCCCATGCCGCCGCCAAAGGAACTCATCATGGAAAGCAGGGTGTCTTTTTCAACGTGGATGAGGTCGGAAAAAGCAAGCGCCACCGCCTGCGAGCAGTTATAGCCCTCCAGAAAATAGTCAGTTGCCAGTTCTCGTCTGTTCATGGTTGCCTCTCTTTCATCCCTATTATACACCATCGGACCCGTAATGTCTATTTATGCTCACAATTTGCCGTTTATTTTACATACGCGCCGTGGAACTCGTCAGCGTTCCGTGGCATAATATATAAGTTAGAAATTTCGCATCCAAGGAGGAACACCCGGGTTGAAACAACTGTTCAAGTACATCCGTCCATACCTGTTTTGGACGCTCATCAGCCCCCTGTTCATGCTGCTTGAGGTGAGCATGGATCTGCTCCAGCCTCAGTTCATGAGCAAGATCATCGATATCGGTGTGGCAAACGGCGACAAAGCCTACATCGTCAGGACCTGCATCATCATGTGCTGCATCGCGCTCGTCGGCGTGGTCGGCGGCGTGGGCAACATGATCTTCTCCACCAAAGCCAGTTACGGCTTTGCCAAGGACATGCGCAGCGATGTGTACCGTAAGATCCAGTCCTTCTCCTTTGCCAACATCGACGACTTCAAGACCGGTTCTCTGGTCACCCGCACCACCAACGACATCACCCAGATCCAGAACGCGTTCAACAGCTGCATCCGCATGCTGATCCGTTCTCCTTTCCTGTGCATCGGCGGCGTGGTGATGGTGCTGACCATCAGCCCGAAGTTGTCCCTCGTGGTACTCTCCGCCGTGCCGCTTCTGGTCATCCTCATCTGCGTGCTGCTTAAAAAAGGCCGTGTGCTGTTCATGACCATGCAGGAAAAAATGGACAAGATGAACACCGTCATGCAGGAGAACCTCTCCGGCATCCGCGTCATCAAGGCTTTCGGCAGGAGCGACTACGAAAAGAGAAAATTCAAGGACGCCAATGACGACCTGTGCAATTCCTCCATGAAGGCCATGACCATGCTGTCCCTTGCCTTCCCCTTCATCAACCTCATCATGAATGCCACGATGGTGCTGATGTATCTGTTCGGCGGCAAGATGACCTTCGCCGGCGAACTCACCCCCGGTCAGGTGATGGCGTTTTCCAACTATGTCATGCAGATCCTCATGTCCCTCACCATGTCTTCCTTCACTCTCATGTTCCTCTCCCGCGCGGGCGTGTCCGTGCGCCGCGTGAACGAGGTGCTGAACACCGTGAGCGACATCACGGACGGCGAAAAGGAAGACGCGGAGGTCACCGAAGGTTCCGTGGAATTCAAAAATGTCTCTTTCCGCTATCCCAATTCCTCCGGCGAGCCCGTGCTCAAAAACATCACCTTCTCCGCGAAGCCCGGTGAAACCGTCGCCATCCTCGGTGCCACCGGCAGCGGCAAATCCACTCTCATCAACCTCATCCCCCGCCTTTACGATGTGTCCGACGGCGAACTGCTGGTGGACGGCGTGAATGTGAAGGACTACAAACTCTCCGCCCTGCGCGGAAAGATCGGCGTTGCCCTGCAGGAGAGCGTGCTGTTCACCGGTACCATCGGCGAAAACCTCCGCTGGGGCGATGAAAACGCAGACGAAGATACCATCCGTCAGGCGGCGGACATCGCGCAGGCGGCTCCCTTCGTGGACAAACTCGCGGAGGGCTACGAGACCGAACTGGGTCAGAGAGGCGTGAACCTCTCCGGCGGACAGAAACAGCGCCTGTGCATCACCCGCGCCCTCGTGAAGCATCCGAAGATCCTCATCCTCGATGACTCCACCAGCGCGGTCGACCTTTCCACCGAAGCCAAGATCCAGACGGGTCTGCGCGAGTATTTCGGCGATATGACCGTGTTCATCATCGCCCAGCGCATCTCCTCCGTCATGGACGCGGACAAGATCCTCGTCATCGACAACGGCCGCATCGTGGACAGCGGCACCCACAACGAACTCAAAGCACGCTGTGATATCTACCGCGAGATCGTGGTATCCCAGCTCGGAGAGGAGGCGGCTTCCTGATGAGCGAAAAGAAGAATATGCCCGTGAATAACGGCATCGACACCTCTTTTGACGGCAAGAAGCGCCGCTTCGCCCCCGCTGCCGGCGGCATGGGCGGTCACGGTCCCCGCGGTCCCCGCGGCCCCATGCAGAAGGTCAAGGTCAAAAACGCCAAGGGCACCATCGCCCGTCTGCTCAAATATCTGGGCGGCGTCAGGTGGGAACTGCTCTGCGCCATGCTGGCGCTCATCGGCTCCACTATCGCCTCTCTCATCACGCCCACCATCTCCGGCCGGATCATCGATATCCTGAAAGCCGGCGAAGGCTCCGCGGCGGTCGCCGTAGCGGGCACCTTCGGCGCCTATGTGCTGACCGCCATGGCCGTGCGCGCGCGGCAGCCCCGTGAAAACCGCCAGGGACTCATGTCCGTCTTCACGCAGGGCGGCATCTTCACGCTGGTCAGTTACCTCACTCTGTCTGCCGCGCCGGAAGGCACGGAAGAACTCACCGTCGAGGCCGTTTCGACCCTGTCCTATCCGCAGCAACTGGGCATTCAGGTCGCCCTCATCGCAGGTCTGTACCTGTTCAGCACGCTGTGCGCCCTCGCCCAGTCTCTGCTGCTGGTCAAGGTCTCCCAGCATACCGTGCGCACCATCCGCACCGATCTGTTCGGAAAACTGCAGAGTCTCCCCCTCAAATATTTCGACTCCGTACCCCACGGGGAACTCATGAGCCGTCTCACCAACGATGTGGACAATGTGAGCAACATGCTTTCCAACACGCTCACCCAGATTCTGTCCTCCATCATCACGCTGGTCATGTGCCTGTACATGATGCTGAAACTTTCCTGGATCCTGACCATCGTCAGTTTCCTCACCATCCCCCTGCGCATCATCATCATGAAGGCGATCACTTCCCGCACGGGCAAGTACTTCAAGCAGCAGCAAGTGTGTCTGGGCGAACTCAACGGCATCGTGGAAGAGACCGTCTCCGGCTCCCGCGTGGTCAAGGTATTCTGCCACGAGGACGCCGTCATCAAGGAATTCGACGAAGCCAACGAAGATCTGACCACCGCGGGCGTGAAGGCGAGCATCTACTCCTCCGTCATGGGTCCCTGCATGAATGTGGTCGGCAACATCGCCTACGCCCTCATGAGCGGCATCGGCGGCTTCCTGGTAGTCAACGGCAGCGTTGCCAGCATCGGCCAGATCCAGTCCTTCCTCCAGTATGAACGGCAGTTTGCCAACCCCTTCACCCAGATCGCCAACCAGATCACCGTCATCCAGAGCGCTCTGGCGGGTGCAGAGCGCGTGTTCGAGGTCATGGACATGGCGCCCGAACTCGCCGACGCGGAAGACGCCCACGATTTCGATACTCCCCGCGGCAAGGTGGAATTCAAGGATGTGTCCTTCGGCTACAAGCCCGACAGAATGATCCTCAAAGACCTGACCTTCACCGCCGGGCCCGGTCAGACCATCGCTCTGGTCGGACCCACGGGCGCGGGCAAGACCACTGTGGTCAACCTGCTGATGCGTTTCTACGATATCGACAAGGGCGAACTGCTCCTCGACGACATGGACATCCGCACCATCAAGCGGCAGGATCTGCGCACCCACATGGGCATGGTCCTGCAGGATGTGTACCTGTTCGCAGGCACCGTGCGCGAGAACATCGTCTACGGCAAACTGGACGCCACCGAAGAGGAAATCAGGCGCGCCATCCGCATGGCGGACTGCGAAGAATTCATTTCCCGCCTGCCCAAGGGGCTTGACACCGAACTCACCGAGAGCGGCAGCAACATCTCCCAGGGACAGCGGCAGCTGCTCTCCATCGCCCGCGCCATCCTCGCCGATCCCGCGGTGCTGATTCTGGACGAGGCAACTTCCTCCGTTGATACCCGCACGGAGATGCGCATCCAGCAGGCGATGCTGGCGCTTATGAAGGGCCGTACCAGTTTCGTCATCGCGCACCGCCTTTCCACCATCCGCAACGCCGATCAGATCCTCGTGCTCAATCAGGGCGAGATCATCGAGCGCGGCACCCACGAAGAACTGGTAGCCAAGGGCGGTTTCTACGCGGACCTGCTCAACAGCCAGTACAAGTCGGGCGTTCTCGAAGAGGACGACACTTGATAAACCAACGCAAAACCGCTGCGAAATGCAGCGGTTTTTTGTTGCAGCAAAACGGAGTCTATGCTATAATGACCATATCGAATGCCCTTTTCTTCCCCCATGAAAGATGTGCCGCCGAAGCGGCAGATGAGGAGCGACAGTATGGATTGGATGAACGATTTTATCCTTACCCCGGACAACCCGCCCAACAACGGCATTCTGTTTGCCGATCACGAACCCGAAGGGCGCAGCGGGCACATGGGACACGCGCTGGTGGAGTACGCGCCCGGCAAGGCGCTGGCGTTTTACCCCAACTGCTCCGCCGATGACGGGCGCTGGAACGGACATTCCGGCTTCGGTTGGATGGAGTATAAACGCACCGTGGACGCGGGCAAGACCTGGTCCGAACCCATCATAGAACCTAACTCCAGGGCGCTGTACGATGCCTGCACCGGGCGCACGCAGATGTGCGAGAAAGCCATCTGCGCGGACGACGGCAGCATCATCCTGTTCTACCTCACCTGCGACATGGTGACGAACGGTCACATCTGGGAGCCCTATTTTGAGCCGTATTATGCCGTGAGCAGGGATGAAGGCAATTCGTGGAGCGCGCCCAAAGTGTTCGTAAACGAGCCCGGGCGGGTCTACGACGCGGTCAAAAAGGACGGCGTCATCTATGTACTGTTTCTGGCAAACGAGGAAAAACCCGGCATAGCGCATCTGGAGGAGCATGAATACAGGCTGTATGCGAGCACCGATAACGGAGCGACCTTCACCCTGCGCTCCGTCCTCCCCTTTGACAGCACCATCAACTGCCTTTACGGCACCATGGCGTTTCTGAACGACGGGCAGCTCATCGTCTACATCTACGACGAGAAGGACGAGCACAACCCCAAGTATCTGCTGAGCGCCGATGACGGCTTCACATGGGGTATCAACCGCAGGGCGTTTTTTGAAAAGAAGATCCGCAATCCGCAGCTCGTGTATTTCGCCGGCAGGTGGTTCATGCACGGGCGCAGCGGCAGTTTCGGTGAAGGCAGAGGACACTTTGTGCTCTACACCTCCGAAGACGCCATCCATTGGGACGAAGGCACCTACCTGCGCATGCAGAACGCGGGTGCGGGCGGCTACTCCAATAACCTCGTCCTGCACGACCCGGACGGTCCCGCCCGCCTGCTCATCCAAACCTCCCACGCCTACCGTCAAAACCGCACGAACACAATCATGTGGTGGATTGATGTGAAATAAACACAAGCACAGGCATTATTGCCTGTGCTTGTTTACCCATTTGAGGAGCGCGGGATAATCCATCGTTCCCGAAGCAACACCGAGACCCGCTTCCACCACATCCTCGTTGGTGCAGTCCATATGGATTCCGTTCACTTCCAGAAAATCAGCATCACATACACGCCAATATGTTTATTACCGTCCACAAAGGCATGATTGGATATCAGCGTGTAGCCGAGGCAGGTGCCCTTCTCCTCTTTTGTGGGATAGAGTTCCTCCCGGCGAAGATCCGGAACACACCTTCCAGCGCGCTGTCCAACAGTCTCATATCCCTGATTTCCGCGCTCCCGCCCGTCTCCTCGATGAGGAGTTGATAAAGCAGCAGCACCTTTTCCTTTGAAAAGCGGATCATTTTGCCAACTCAATAAACGCGGGACGGAATTTCTTCAAGATGCGTGCCGCGATCACATCGTTTTTTTCTTCATCGCTCATCTCAATAAGGTGTGGACTCAATATCGATGAGCACAGATTTGGGTCTGTTGTTCTTGAAAATGACCGCTTCCCCGTGAGCATCCGCGATGCGGGTGGCACGGGATAAATTCTGATTCGCCTCGGAAGCGGAGATAATGGTGTTTGTGTCGATGGTCATAATTCTCACCTCACAATCAATATAGCGCAAAGATAGGTATATTTCAACCTATCTTTGTACCTTTATGTGATAATATGGATTCATCATCTTTCGGCAGGTATGAGTCCGCCTCAACCACCGCCCCGGCAGTCCCCACCCCCTCAAGAGGAAAGACTTTTTGCAGATTTACCAGTCGCTGCCCCAATCCGTGCTTCCGCTGTCCCAACTGTCGGAGGAGGACCAGCTGTCCTGCTCGTCCCAGTCGGATTTGACTTCCTCATAGTAGTATTCGCTTTGAAGGAAGTCTCCCGTGCCGTAGGTGCTGTCATAACTGCCGCTCACATAGTAGTCGCGCCAGTCGTCCTCCCAATACGGGTCGGTGTAGCAGGGACCCCAGCCGTAGAGCGTGTCGTAAATGAACCAGGAGTTGTGAGAGTAATAGTAATAATCGCTGCCGTTACGGTAATAGCCGGTGTTCTTGCTGAAGATCATGATCAGCCCCAGCGCCGCGGCGACCGCCGTCGCGATGGCGATGCCGAAGATCTTCGCCCGCTTCTTTTCCTTCTCGGTCAGTTGCCTGTTGCGGGATTTCTGATTCTGGATTTCCTGACGGAGCCGCGCCAGCAGTTCGCCGACGCCATGCGCTTCATCATAGCCCTGATAGCGGACGGCGCGTACGCCCGTGTCCTTGTTTTTATAGACGACCACTTCGCCGTATTCGTTTTTGTAGATGCCGAAGGCTTTGGGCTCTTTGATGTCCTTGCCGATGAAGAAACGGGTCACTTCCTCGGGCGGCAGGTTGTGGGCTTCGTACCAAGCGGCCAGTTCTTCGATGGTCTTCGGTTCCTGCGTCATGGGATCGTAAACGACTTGATTTTCTTCCATTTTCCTATCTCCTTTGCGTCCTTCATTTTACCCTCTCCCACCGTTTTTGTCAACAAAAAACAAGCCCCGCATTTTCAGCGGGGCTTGCTTTTCTGTCATTCCTCGATGAGGTCGCAGGCTTCGGAAAGTTTGTTGATGACCGCGTTCAGTTTCTCCGCGAGGTCTTCATAGTCCTCGGAAAGTTCCTCGAGACGGTCCATGATTTCGTACAGGTCTTCCGAAATGCCCGACAGTTCCTTTTTCACGATGTCATTCATGACTTTCGCCTCCGATGATGAGTTCATTGAGCGTCCGCTTGGGCACATGGTGGATACCGTTTTCGTCCCGGTAATAATCGACGGAGCCATTGGTGTCCTCGATTATGATCTGTTCGTCCGGCTTGCCCAGCGCCACGATGAGGGCGGGCACGAAGTGGTTATCCAGTTTCAGATCCTCTTTGACCGCGGGATCGAACGCGCCGATCATACAGCCGCCGAAGCCCTTGCTCAAAGCGGCAAGCAGGATCGTCTGCGCCGCGATGCCCACATCACGGTCCGCTTTCTCGGAAATCTGCGTATCAATGCAGATCACGATGAACGCCGTGGGGCGGTGCCCCTTGGGCGGCAGTTCCCAATCGGGAAGTTTCGCCGCCCAGCGGGTGCGCGCCTGAATGACACGATTCGTCTTTTCGTCGCAGGACAGGAAGTATTTAAGCGGCTGCTTGTTTGCTGCCGAGGGCGCAAGGCGGGCACAGGAGACAAAGTATTTAAGCGTCTCCGCGTCCACACGGACGCTTTCGTCAAAACTTCTGTAACTGCGGCTCATCGCCACGAATGGCAGGAATTCCATCGATTAACCTCTGATGGAGCGGATGACGACTGCCAGAGTGTTGGCGACGGTGGACATGGTCTTGATGAAGATATCCAGAGCCACGCCGACAACATCCTTACGGGTATCGCCGACAGTATCGCCTGCGACAGAGGCCTTGTGAGCAGCGGAGCCCTTGCCGTGACCGGCGATGTTGCCGCCCTCGATGTACTTCTTGGCGTTGTCGAACGCGCCGCCGGAGTTGCCCATGAAGATGGCGCGGGGGATTGCCACGACAGTAGCACCGACCAGCAGGCCGCCTACGAACTTCACGCCGAAGATGAAGCCGCCGACGATGGGGATCAGCAGAGCCATGACGGAGGGCAGGAGCATGTAGCCCAGAGCCTCGGAGGTGGCCAGTTTGATCATGGAGTTGTAATCTTCGGTGGTGAGTTTCTCGGGATTGTTCTCGTCCAGAACGCCGGGTTTGGCGGTCAGGATCTTGTCGCCTTCGTCAGCCATCTTGCGGGCCGCTTCGATGGTGTTGTCGGTGAGCAATGCGGAGAAGTACTCGACCAGAGCGCCGCCGATGATGCCGCCGGCAACGACGACATAGTCAGCGAAGTCCAGAGCGATCTTGGAGAAGTCGCCGAAGTTGCAGTTCTCAACATAGGCAACGATCAGGGACACGGTAGCGAACGCGGCAGAGCCGATTGCAAAGCCCTTGCCGATGGCGGCGGTGGTGTTGCCGACGGCGTCCAGTTTATCGGTGATCTCGCGGACTTCTTCGGGCAGGTGGCAAGCTTCGGAGATACCGCCGGCGTTATCGGCGATGGGGCCGAAGGCGTCGATGGAAACGGTGGCGCCGACGAAGGCCAGCATACCGAGGGAAGCGACTGCGATGCCGTAGGTGCCGCAGATGGCGCCGGAGGCGAACAGGGAGATACCGATCAGAAGGATGGGCAGCAGGCAGGAGCGGGAGCCGATGGCGTCGCCCTTGGTGATGATGAAGGCCTCACCTTCGGTGGCCATTTCGGCCAGTTTCTGGGTGGGCTTATAATCGGTGGAGGTGTAGTACTCGGTGATGATGCCGATGAGCACGCCGCTCAGGATGCCCATCACGGAGCAGATCCAGGGAGAAACGAAGCCGATCTTGAAGCCGAGGGTCTTGGTGGCTTCGACAGAGCCCTTGCCGCCGAAGAGGATGAGAGCCGCGAAGAAGCCCAGCACGAGGGTGGCGCCTGCGGAGATCCAGGTGGCGAGGTTCAGTTCCTTGGAGGGGTCATCGCTCATCTTCTTAAACTGCGCATAGCCCAGACCGAGCAGGCAGCCCAGCAGGCCGACACCGGCCAGCAGGATGGGATACAGATGCGCGGACTCGAGCAGTTCGGCGGTGAGGCCGCTTTCGGGAGTGTTGAAGATGGAAACGGCGATCATGATGGTGGCAGCCATGGTGGCAACGAAGGACTCCAGAAGGTCGGAGCAGTTGCCGGCGATGTCGTTTACATTGTCACCGATGAAATCGGCGATGGTGTTGGGGATACGGCTGTCATCTTCGGGCAGGTCGTTGCGGACCTTGCCGAGGATATCGGAGGAGATATCAGCAGCCTTGGTGTAGTTGCCGCCGGCCACACGGTTGAACATGGCAACCAGGGAGCAGCCGAGGGAGTAAGTGGAAATGCGCATCAGGGAACCGTTCACACCGTCGATTGCAGTAAGAAAGCCTTCGCCCTTATCAGCCGCGTCGATTTTCCACACGAACAGGATGATGAGCAGACCCAGCATACCGAACGCCTGCACGGACAGACCGGAGATGGAACCGCCCTGCAGAGCGACCTTGACGGTCTCGCCGATGGACTTGGTTTCCATTGCGCGGTTGGAGGTGCGGACATTGGCGTAGGTGGCGGAGCGCATGCCGATGACGCAGACGAAGCTGCTCATGAGCGCACCGACGATGAAGGTGATGCCTGCGGTCTTCTCAACGAACAGGCTCAGGATGATAGCGATGACCGCGACGACGATGCCGACGGTCTTGTACTCGGTCTTGATGAAGGTGTTGGCGCCGCTGCGGATGATGGCAGCCAGTTCAACCATTTCTTCGTTGCCTTCGCCCAACTTCTTGATCTGGAAGTAGTTCCAGAACACATAGGCGATTGCGAGCAGCACGATAAGCGTCATGCAACCCCATACCCAATACATAGAAGTCTCCCCCTTAGGAAAATGTTGATTTACCCGAAATCCGGGCATTGTAGAAATAATATCATAAATGTCAAAAAAAAGCAAGCGCCTCCCGTTAAGGATACACTTGCTTTCCTATTAAAATAGGTTAATTATGCGAGAGGATTTCCCTCGGCGTCGAACAGGGGCAGTTTCTGCAGGAACTGAATATCCTTGCGGTCCGCGGCTTCGCCCTCGGCGAGGATGGCCATGCGGCCGACGATGTTTCCGCCGCCGGCGGTAACCAGTTTCTCAAGGGCCTTCAGGGATTCGCCGGTGGAAATGACATCGTCCACGATGAGGACTCTCTTGCCCTTCATGAACTCGGCGTCCGCTCCGTCCAGATACAGATGCTGGCGGTGATCGGTGGTGATGGAATCCACTTCCACGCCGAAGATATTCTTCATGTAGAGTTTGGTCGCCTTGCGGGCGAGCAGGTAGCGGTTCACGCCTTCCTGGCGCGCCATCTCGTGAGCAAGAGGGATACCCTTGGATTCGGCGGTGATGATGACATCGTGTTCGGGTGCCATGGCGACGAGGCCCTCGGCGCACTTCACGGTCAGTTCCACATCTCCGAAGATGACGAAACCGGCGATACACAGTTTGTCATTGAGGGGGCAGATGGGCAGGTCTCTTTCGAGTCCGGCGACTTGGATGCGGTAGTACTCTTTCATGGTTCTCTCTCCGTTTCTATATGATTCTTAAAGTATGCGACATCACACGCGGGTCAGGTCGCCCGCTTTGATTCCGACCAGTTCCATCAGCGCCTCCGGCGCCAGCATCACCTGCTCTCCCCTCTGCCCCGCGCTGACCGCGATGGTATCGAGAAGGAGCGCCGTTTCGTCGATGAAGGTGGGCAGTTTCTTTTTCATGCCCACGGGGGAACAGCCGCCGCGGATGTAGCCGGTCAGGGGCTGCAGTTCCTTCACATGGATCAGTTCCACCCGTTTGTTGCCACTGACGGCGGCGCATTTTTTGAGATCCAGTTCCTCAGCGACCGGGATGACGAACACGCAGTAGGGCGTCTTGTCTCCCTTCGCCACGAGGGTCTTGAACACCATTTCCGAATCCAGCCCCATCTCCTGCGCCGCGTGGACGCCGCTCAGGTCATCCTCGTCGTAGGCATAGGACTTCTGTTCAAAGGGGATGCCCGCTTTTTCGAGGATGCGGCAGACATTGGTCGTTACCATTGGTCCTCCTCATAAAACACCCGCATGAGGGTGAGCCCCTGTGGTGGGGCGGTGACACCGAGATCCAGACGGGAACCGCTTTCGAGGGCGCGCGCAATGGCGCCGGGCTCAATCTTCCCGCTGCCCACGCCGATGAGCGTGCCCGCGAGGATGCGCACCATGTTGTACAGAAAGCCGGTGCCCCTGACCCGCAGTTCGATGAACGGGGCGTTTTCCGTGACAGACACGGAGGCAATGGTCCGCACGGTATCCTTGACCACGGAGCCGCTGGCGGCAAAGGGCGCGAAATCGTGTTTTCCCACCATCGCCTGCGCTTCCGCGTTCATGAGAGCCACATCAAGGGGATAGATCACATGGGCGCTCCGGTTGCGGTACAGGGCGCTGGCATGGGGATGGGCATAGATAAGGTAGCGGTACTCCTTGCCGACCGTGGAAAAACGGGCGTGGAAAGACGGATCCGCCTCCATGGATTCCCGCACGCGGATGTCGTCCGGAAGCATGGTGTTGAGCGCGAAACTGAATTTGTCCGCGGGGATACGGGAAGCCGTGTCAAAATGCACATTCTGCCCGAGGGCGTGAACGCCCGCGTCCGTGCGGCTGGCGCCGGTCACGGTGAGGTCCTCTTCCCCGGTCAGTTTCCGGATGGCTTCTTCCAGTTTCTGCTGGACGGTCATGGCGTTTTCCTGCCGCTGCCAACCGGAATAAGCCGTGCCGTCATATTCCACGATGAGGCGGATGCGCCGGATGTTTCCTTCCATCACAGCAGCACCGACCTGTTGATGAGCACGACGACGGCGATGAGGCAGCCGAATACGACGGCTGCGATGAGGTCGCGCCACGCGAATTTCAGGGGTTTCATTTTTGTGCGTCCTTCGCCGCCGCGGTAGCAGCGGGCCTCCATCGCCATAGCCAGTTCGTCGGCGCGCTTGAACGCGCTCACGAACAGCGGCACCAGCAGAGGCAGCAGCGCCTTCGCGCGCTTCATGAGTCCGCCCGTCTCAAAGTCCGCGCCGCGGGCCTTCTGGGCGCTCATGATACGCTCGGTCTCCTCGATGAGGGTGGGGATGAAGCGCAGGGCGATGGACATCATCATAGCCAGTTCATGCCCGGGAAAGCCGATCTTCGTGAGGGGCTTGAGCAGGCTCTCGAGGCCGTCCGTCAGCGCGATGGGCGAGGTGGTGAGGGTGAGCAGTTGGCTTCCGCACACCAGCAGGATGAGCCTCACCGCCATGAACAGCGCGGTCCGCAGGGAACTTTCCGTGATGGTCAGGAACTTCCATTTCCAGAGGATATCCTCCCCCGTTCCTAGGAACAGGTTGAGCAGGAAAGTGAATATCACGATGATCGCGATGGGCTTGAGCCCTCGCACAAGGAATTTCAGATTGATTTTCGAAAGCAGGCAGCAGATGAGCACGAACAGGGCGATGACGGCGAAGCAGGAAAACTTCTTCGCCAGAAAAATGCACACCAAAAACGCCACGGTGAGCACGATCTTCGTCCGCGGATCCAGTTTGTGCACCGGGGATGTGCCCGGGAAATACTGTCCGATGGTGATATTGCTGAGCAAATTGCTACCTCTTCGTTTGAGTAAACTGCTGTTTGAGCGCTTCGGCGAGCGCTTCCACAGAGCAGATGTCTTCGCTCAGGGAGAAGCCCTTCGCGACGAGTTCATTTCTCATTTTCACGGCTTCCGGCAGGGTGAGCCCCATGTCGCGAAGTTCGTTTTCTTTGGAGAACACATGGGCGGGCGTGCCGTCCAAAGCCACATTCCCGTTTGCCAGCACAATGACCCGCGTGCACAGCCGCGCCACATCGTCCATGGAATGGGACACCATGATGACGGTGGTGCCGCCTTCGTGGATCTTTTTCACAAGGTCGAGGATCTGATTTCGTCCCACGGGATCGAGACCCGAGGCAGGCTCATCCAGGATGAGCACTTCCGGCTTCATGGCGAGCACGCCCGCGATGGCGACGCGCCGCTTCTGTCCGCCGGAGAGTTCAAAGGGCGACTTTTCCCAACATTCGGCGGAGAGACCCACGGTGGAAAGGGCTTTTTTCGCGCTTTCCAGCGCTTCGGTGTCGCTCTGCCCCATATTCTTGGGACCGAAGCAGACATCCTTCAGCACCGTTTCCTCAAACAGTTGATGCTCGGGATACTGGAACACGAGACCCACCTTGCGGCGCACGGCGATCTTGTTTTCCGCCTTGTCGGGCACGATGCCGTCCACGGACACAGTGCCTTCCGTGGGCTCCATGAGGGCATTCAGGTGCTGGATGAAGGTGCTCTTGCCCGAACCCGTATGCCCGATGATACCGATGAATTCACCGTTTCCGATGGTCAGGCTGATGTTGTCGAGGGCACGCTTTTCAAAGGGAGTGCCCGCGCCGTAGACATGAGAAAGATTCTTTATTTCAATCGGCACAGTTCCACTTCCGTTTCTTCCCGCGTGAGCAGGTCCGTCCTGATATCGATGCCGGATTTTTTGATGAGGTTCACAAGTTTCGTGGGAGCGGGGATGTCGAGTCCCAGATTTTCCATTCTGTCCGCATCCGCGAACACCTCGCGGGGCGTGCCGGACAGCACGATGGCGCCGTCATCAATGACGATGATGTGCTCCGCCCGGGCGGCTTCCTCCATAAAGTGGGTGATCCACACCACGGTGACGCCCTGCGCGTTCAGTTCCTTCGCCAGAGTGAAAATATCTTCCCTGCCCGAGGGGTCCAGCATGCTGGTGGATTCATCGAACACGATGATCTCCGGCTTCATGGCGATGACGCCCGCGATGGCGACCCGCTGCTTCTGACCGCCGGAGAGCATGTGGGGCGCGGTGAGCGCGTACTCCTCCATGCCCACGGTCTTCAGCGCGCCGCTCACGCGGTGGCGGATCTCGTGGCTGTCAAGGCCGATGTTTTCGCAGCCGAACGCCACATCTTCTTCCACAATGGTGGCGACGGTCTGGTTGTCGGGATCCTGAAACACCATGCCGCAGCGGCGGCGCACTTCGTAGGCGTCGTCCTCGTTTTTGACGGGGATGCCGCAAACAATGAGTTCGCCCGAGGTGGCGGGATAAAGCCCGTTGAGCATCTTGCCCAGAGTGGACTTGCCGCTTCCGTTCCTTCCGAGCACGGCAAGAAACTCACCCTTTCGCACGGAAAGGCCGATATTTTTAACCGCGTCCGTCTGCGCGCCTTCATAGCGGTAGCACAGGGACTTCGCCTCGATGACGGTTTCGCTCTGCATGCTGTTTCCTCCCATAAAACTCCAGTTTGTATTATAACACAATCGTCACCGGAAATAAAGCGGATACAGCCACATTCGGGTTAAAAGATAATGAAAAACCGCCCCGGAGGGCGGTTTTTATTCAGACAAGTTTCAGCCGCTTCACGGCGTAGATGTAGGTCAGCATGGCGCTTGAATACCAGCGGGAACAGTCCGTGGGCGTACCCGAAACGGGATCGATCTCCTGGGTGAAAAGGTTGTCCGTCTGGGAAGCGTACACATTTACCCATTTCATGAGCATTTCATCGTAATCTTTGCCCCTGCCGTAGAAGTCCATCCAGCGCTGCGCACGCAGGGCGGTGAGCCCCTGTGAGAAATATCCCCAGCAATTTTTGTCCGCATGTTGGAAGACACTTGCCTGATCGTAGGAGACAGATGGGAAGGGATAGGGCGTGCCGAATTCGGCGGGATCGGTCATGTGGCGGTCGTAGATTCTGTCGAAGGTCACCCGGTCGACGACGCGCTCGGTGAAGATGTTCGTAATGGAAATGGATTTGATCGAGCTTCTCGTTCCGTCCGCATCGAGGTCATAGAAGAACTCCGTTTCGGGATCATAGAGCAGTTCCAGGATCTTTTTGCGGGTTTCTTCCGCTTTTTCCGCCCATTTTTCCGCTTCATCCGCCTTTCCGAGTTCTTTAGCCATGTCGGACAGGGCGAGACGGTCGCCGTAGAATACCGCGTTCATGTCGGGCGCGAGGATGGGAAGGCGCTGATGGTTCGCGGGAACGGTGCCGGATTTATCCGGGCAGCCGTTGGGAATGCCGTCAAAGCGCATGGAGTTGTCGTGTCCGGTATCGAAGATACAGAACATTTCGATGAGTCCCGTGCTGCGGGTCATGCGGTGTTCCACAAGCCACTGATCAAATCCGCAGCAGGCCTCATAACATTCCGCAAGGAAATTTTTGTCCCTGCTGAGTTCGTAGGCTTCATAGCACAGACGGGCAAAGGAAACACATTCCTGGATCTGCGTGAAGCGAACAATATCCTTGCCCCACTGCGGTTTATCTGCGATGAGGTTCTTGTCCATCACCACATAGGGAAGCCGTCCGTCCTCGCGGCGGTTCCGCACGAACAGCAGCATCTGGTTCATGGCGACCTGCGCAGCGTTGGGATCGCGGTCCGAAAACAGTTTCGCGTAGCACACGCCGTCAAAGCAATGCTCCATCCAAACGCCCGGATAGGCGGTGGAAATGAGGAAGGAGGGACCGGGGATGTCCCCGATCTGACGCAGATGGAAACTCTCGATGCGGTTGACTGCAAGGTCGTATTTTTCCCTGATTTGTTCTCCGGTCGCTTGATACATACTCATTCCTCCGTTTCGATTAATACGGCGAAATCAAATACTTTGCCTGCCCCGAGGCTCTGCACATAGGGCTTGTTCTCGAAGCAATAGTCCGCGTCCTCGCGGTCATCCGCGCCATACCACGGCTCGATGCACACATAGTCCGATGCGGGTTTTGCCCAGATGCCGAGCACGGGCGCGGAGCCGAACTCCACGCGGACATTTCTGCCGTTTTGCCTGACCAGCGTCACGCCCGCGGACTTCAAGCCCTCGAAAATCAGCGCGTCCTCATCAAACAGATGCGGCGCCAGCGTAATGGTATTGCCGTTTTCAAAGACATTCTCCCGCTTTTTCGCGATGAGTTTGCTCCCGCCGAATAGCCACGCGGGCGCGGTCTCGCTTTCGTCAAACACCAGTCTGTCACCCATGTCCGCGAAGAAGCCGGGATGGGCGCCGATGGAGAAATACATGGGATCCTTCCCCGTGTTCTTTACGGAATAACCCATGGTGAAGCCTTTTTCCGTAAGCGCGTAGGTGACGCGCAGTTCAAAATTGAAGGGATAGGCCGCGCGGGTGGCTTCGCTGTCCGTGAGCAGGAAAGTCATTTGGGTCTCTCCCCTGCTTTCCGGGGTAAATTCGCTCTTTTTCGCGAATCCGTGCTTGGGCATCGTATAGGTCTTTCCGCCAACTTTGAGTTGGTCATCCTTGAGTTTCCCCACCACGGGAAACAGCAGCGGAGACTGTCCGCCCCAGACTTCGTTTTTCTGACGGATATACTCGTATCCGCCTGCCGTGTAACTCCCCAATTCCGCGCCCATCGTGTCCGCTTTCAGCACGCGGTTTCCGCTTTGAATGGTAAAAATCATGTTTGGTCTCCTTCCGGGATGAGGTGTACGACCACCAGTTCCTTGGGATTATAAAAACGAGGTACCCAGGTGTTCTTGGCAAGCCCGCGACTTACGATCATCCGCGTGCCGCCCTTTGTGTACAATCCGCCCGCGTAGTCCGGAAAAAAGCCCTCGAAGGGCGCATAGACGCCGTTGATGATGCCGGGCAGCCGCCATTGTCCGCCGTGCTCGTGACCGCTCAGAACGAGGTCAAAGCCGGCGTTGGCATATTTGGTGAACATTTCGGGACGGTGCGCGAGAAGCAGATTGAACCCGCTATCGCTCATGAGGGGTTTAATCGCCTTCAGATGCGCGTCCGTATTCCTGCCGTCCGCCGGGTCGTTGATGCCGAGGAGGGTGACCGTCTGTCCGTTCACCGTGAAATCCGCGGCTCCGTCCGACAGGATGGTGACGCCGCAGGCTTCGATGAGCGCCAGTTTTTCGGTCTTGAAAGTCTTGGAGTAATGCTCGTGATTGCCCGTGACGAAGTACATGGGATAGCGCCCCGAAAGGCCAGCGAGCAGCGCCATCGTGTTCGCGCTGTCCGTCTCCTCGTCGAAGATGTCCCCTACCAGCAAAATCGCATCGGGCTCCGCCGCGTCGATTTTACGGAGCAGCCGCTTCTGGTCCTTTCCGTAGCGGCTGTCATGCAGGTCCGTGATGACCGCGAAGGTCACTTCCCGGTCGATTTTCGGGCTTTTGATGTTGTAGGTGCGGGTGATGAGCACGCTCACGAGCCCCGCCGCGATGTAGAGCACCGCGGCGAGCAGGATGAGTCTTCCTATGGTTCTGTGTTTCTTCATTCGTATACGGAGAGCCGTTCCTTATCGCGGGAACGGCTCTGATTCGTGTCGTTAGTTTTCCTCGTTGTCCGCTTCGCCCTCTTCGGCGCGGTCAAGGAGGCGCTCAAGGGAAGTGTCTTCGCTTTCGACAGCCTTCATTACTTCATCGTTTTCCGTATCTTCGCTCTCCTCATCGGCGCTCACTTCTTCCCTGGCGGAAGGAGCAACACTCACGATGCGGCTGTCGCCCACCTTCATCAGGCGCACGCCCTGCGTGGAGCGTCCCTGCACGGAGATGGAGGAAACGGGGATGCGGATGATGGTGCCGTCCACGGTGATGAGCATGAGGTCCTCGTCCTCGGAAACCAGCAGCTGCGCTGCCAGTTTACCGGTCTTTTCGGTGAGGTTCATAGCCTTGATTCCCTTGCCGGCGCGGCTCTGCAGACGGTATTCGTCCAGATTCGTGCGCTTGCCGTAGCCGTTTTCGGTGATGGCGAGCACCTGCTTGGATTCGTCCACCACGCTGATGTCCACGACTTCGTCGTTTTCGCCCAGGTCCATGGCTTTGACGCCCATGGCGCTTCTGCCGATGGCGCGCATCTCGCTTTCATGGAAGCGGATGGAGTAGCCGTCGCGGGAACCGAGGATCAGTTCGCTGTCGCCCCTGGTGAGGCGGACGGCGATCAGGGAATCGTCTTCGCGGAGCGTGACGGCGATGAGGCCGCTGGCGCGCATGTTGGCAAAGGCGCTGTACTCGATTCGCTTGATGATGCCCTTGCGGGTCGCCATGATGAGGTAGTACTCATCCTGGTTCTCTTCGGGAACAGGCAGCACCGCAGTGACCTTCTCACCGGGATCGAGGTTGATGAGGTTGATGATGGCGGTGCCGCGGGCAGTGCGGGCGGCCTCCGGGATCTCGTAGCAATACTTCTTGTAGGCGCGTCCGCGGTCCGTGAAGAACATGATGGAATCGTGGGTGCTGGCAATGTAGAGCTGCTCCACGAAGTCTTCCTCGCGGGCGGTGGCGGCGATGATGCCCTTGCCGCCGCGTCTCTGTGCGCGGTAGGTGGAGGTGGACAGGCGCTTCACATAACCGTTGTGGGTGATGGTGACCACCATGTCTTCCTCGTCGATGAGGTCGAGCATGTCGATTTCGCCGTCCAGAGAGGAAATCTCCGTCCTGCGCTCGTCGCCGTACTTCGCCTTGATGGCGGAAATTTCTTCTTTGATGATGGCAAGCACCATGGATTCGTTGGCGAGGACATCCTTGAAATACGCGATCTGCTTCAGAAGATCGGCATACTCCTGTTCAATCTTGTCCCGTTCGAGACCGGTGAGGCGCTGCAGTCTCATATCGAGGATCGCCTGTGCCTGCTTTTCGGTAAGGCCGAAATTATCCATGAGTCCCTGACGGGCGATGGGCGGGGTCGCGCTGCTCCTGATGAGGTTGATGACCTCGTCGATATGGTCCAGAGCGATGAGCAGGCCCTTCAAAATGTGGGCGCGCTCTTCTGCTTTGTTGAGGTCGTACTGCGTCCTGCGGCGAATGACATCTTCCTGATGGTCGAGGTAGTGGCGGATGATGCTCTTGAGGGAGAGGATCTTGGGTTCGCCGTTGACCAGAGCCAACATGATGGCGCCGAAGGTGTCCTGCATCTGGGTGTGCTTGTAGAGATAATTGAGCACCACATTGGCGTTCACATCGCGCTTTAAGTCGATGGCGATGCGCATGCCGTTTCGGTCGGACTCATCGCGGATATCGCTGATGCCTTCGACCTTCTTGTCGCGCACCAGTTCCGCGATCTTGGTCACGAGGTTCGCCTTGTTTACCATGTAGGGGATCTCGGTCACGACGATGCGCTGGCGGTTTCCGCCGATATCTTCCATCTCGGTCTTGGCACGCACGACGATGCGGCCGCGGCCTTCATGATACATGTCGTAGATGCCGCGTCTGCCCAGCACGACGCCGCCGGTGGGGAAATCGGGGCCCTGCACGAACTGCATGAGGTCGTCTACATCGCAGTCCGGATGGTCGATCATATGGATGCAGGCGTTGATGACTTCGGTGAGGTTGTGGGGCGGGATGTTGGTCGCCATGCCGACGGCGATGCCGGCGGAACCGTTTACCAGCAGATTCGGGAAACGGGAAGGCATGACCGAAGGCTGCATCAGGGTCTCATCGAAGTTGGGATAGAAATCGACGGTGTCCTTGTCGAGGTCGCGGACCATTTCCATAGCCAGTTTGTCGAGGCGGACCTCGGTGTAACGCATAGCCGCCGCGCCGTCTCCGTCCACGGAGCCGAAGTTGCCCTGACCGTCCACCAGCGTATAGCGGGTGGAGAAGTCCTGCGCCAGGCGGACCGTCGCATCGTACACGGCGCTGTCGCCGTGGGGATGATATTTACCGAGTACATCGCCCACGATACGGGCGGATTTGCGGTAGGGTTTGTCGGGGGTATTGCCCAGTTCCATCATGGAGTACAGGATGCGGCGGTGGACGGGCTTGAGTCCGTCGCGCACATCGGGCAGGGCGCGGGATACGATGACCGCCATGGCGTAGGAGATGAACGATTTTTTGAATTCATCCTCCACATCCAGCGGCGTCAGATTTCCGATATTGAACTGGTCGTTCATTGAGTAAGTCCTCCGTTACACATCAAGGTCTGCGACAAGGCGGGCGTTCTTCTCGATGAAGTCGCGTCTGGGCTCCACCTGATCGCCCATGAGCAGAGCCACCAACTGGTCCGCGGCGATGGCGTCCTTCAGGGTGACACGGTACATGCTTCTGACGGACGGATCCATGGTGGTCGCCCACAGCTGCTCCGCGCTCATTTCGCCGAGGCCTTTGTATCTCTGTACATCGGGCTTGCTGTCGCGTCCGATCTCATCGAGATAGGCCTGCAGCTGCTCGTCGCTGTACACATACTTTTCCGTCTTGCCCTTGGTGATCTTATAAAGCGGGGGCTGGGCGATGTACACATAGCCGTTTTCGATGAGGCCCGGGAAGTGACGGAAGAAGAAGGTGAGCAGCAGGATGCGGATATGGCTGCCGTCGACATCGGCATCGGTCATGCAGACGATGCGGTGATAGCGCAGTTTCTCCACATCGAAATCCTTGTCGAATCCGCCGCCGAACGCGGTGATCATCGCCTTGATTTCCTCGTTCTGGAGGATGTGGTCCATACGGGTCTTTTCCACATTCAGGATCTTGCCGCGCAGGGGCAAAATCGCCTGGAAATGCCTGTCGCGTCCGGACTTGGCGGAGCCGCCTGCGGAGTCGCCCTCCACCAGGAAGATCTCGCACTTGGCGGGGTCGCGCTCGGAGCAGTCAGCGAGTTTTCCGGGCAGGGTGGCGCTGTCCAGCGCGGTCTTCCTGCGGGCGCTCTCGCGGGCCTTGCGGGCCGCTTCGCGGGCGCGGGCGGCGCTCAGGCACTTGTCCAGCACCGTGCGGGCGATCATGGGATTTTCTTCGAAGACCTGGGAAAGTTTGTCGGAGACCATGGAGTCCACCATGGGACGGATCTCGCTGTTGCCCAGTTTTGCCTTGGTCTGACCCTCGAACTGGGGCTCGACCAGTTTCACACTCACTACCGCCGCCAGACCTTCGCGGACATCCTCGCCGTCCAGATTGGCATCGGCTTCCTTGATGATCTTGTTCTTGCGGCCGTAGTTGTTGATGACGCGGGTGAGGGCGGTGCGGAAGCCCACAAGGTGGGTGCCGCCTTCGGGAGTGTGGATGTTGTTGGCGAAGGACAGCACATTTTCGGTGTAGCCGTCATTCCACTGCAGGGACACTTCCACGGAAGAACCGTCCTTGACGCCCTCGATGTAGATGGGCTCGTCGAACAAAACGGTCTTGTTGGTGTTCAGGAATTCCACGAAGGACTTGATGCCGCCTTCGTAGTAGTATTCCTCAAAGCGGCCGTCCTCGGTGCGCTCGTCCTTCAGGGTGATGCGGATGCCCTTGTTGAGGAACGCCATTTCGCGGAAACGGACATGGAGGGTGTCAAAATCGAAGGTGCCGGTTTCGAAAATGCCGGGCTCGGGCTCTTCGCCCGTCTTGGCATCGGGCCAGAAGCGGACCATGGTGCCGGTGCGGTCGGTTTCGCCGATCACCTTCAGGTCATACAGGATCTTGCCGCGCTCGTATTCCTGCTGGTAGATCCTGCCGCCCTGATGGACATTGACCATGAGGTGCCTGGACAGAGCGTTCACTACGGACGCGCCCACGCCGTGCAGACCGCCGGATACCTTGTATCCCCCGCCGCCGAACTTGCCGCCGGCATGGAGCATGGTGAGGCAGACTTCGACCGCGGGACGGCCGACCTTGGGATGGATGCCCACGGGAAAACCGCGTCCGTCATCGGTGACGGAAACGGAGCCGTCCGCGTGGAGGACGACATTGATATTTTTGCAGAAGCCCGCCAGAGACTCGTCCACGGCGTTGTCCACAATCTCATACACGAGATGATGCAGACCTCTTTCATCGGTGGAGCCGATGTACATGCCGGGGCGGCGGCGGACCGCTTCCAGACCTTCCAGAATCTGGATATTACTCTCGTCGTAATGCGTATCCTGAGCCATTTGAAAACCTCTTTGCTGATAGAATTTCTACTATATAAAGTACCTCATATATTATACCACAAAAAGTCCTTGCGAATATTGCTTTCTTGTTATTTATTTGAAAGAAAAAAAAGATATTTTCCTTGATTTGCGCGGGCGGTTTTGCTATAATGAATTCATGTATCGTGGAGGCATGAAATGAGACTGGATAAAGCCCTGACCTACGCCATGGTGACGCGGAGCGAAGCCAAGAAACTGCTCAAAAGCGGCACCGTCACCGTGAACGGAAAAAGCGAAAAAGACGGCGGAAAAGCCGTATCGAAGGATGACGACATCCGCATCGGCGGACAGAAGATCGTCATCCGCCTGCATACCCACATCATGATGAACAAGCCCGCGGGCGTACTGACCGCGACCGAGGACAAACACGGGGAAACCACCGTGCTGGACCTCGTCGGTGACGAAGTGCGCAAAGCGGACCTCGGCCCCATCGGACGGCTCGACAAGGATGTGACGGGGCTGGTGATTCTGACCGATGACGGGCAGCTCGCCCACCGCCTCATCTCCCCCAAATGGGACTGCGAAAAGGTGTACGAGGCAAAGGCGGAGGGACAACTCGGCGAAGCCGCCTGCGCGATGTTCGAAAGCGGCATGGACCTGGGCGACTTCACGGCGCTTCCCGCGAAACTGGAGATCACCGAAGCGGGAGAAGCCTTTTCCCTCTGCCGCGTCCGCATCCATGAAGGCAAGTTCCATCAGGTGAAGCGGATGCTGGAAAAGACGGGGCATCCCTGTATGGAGCTGAAACGCGTCTCCATCGCGGGCGTGCGGCTCGATGAGAGCCTCAATCCCGGCGCATACCGATATCTGACGGACGAAGAGGAAGCGCTGCTGTACGGGGCGGCGGAAATGGATGTGGAACAATGAACGAATTCTACTATACGGAAAAACCGACGAGCGAAAGCAACGAGCGCAGTTTCACCGTGGAATTTCTGGACGAGACCTGCCGCTTCACCTACGATAACGGTGTATTTTCCAAGGGTGAACTGGACGAGGGCACGGCGTATCTGCTCGCCGCTCTCCCGCCCCTTTCCGGCCGCATCCTCGACCTGGGCTGCGGCTGGGGACCGGTCGGCGTCATTTTGGGCAAAAAATCACCCGGTGCCGAGATTATCATGACGGATGTCAACGAGCGCGCGCTGGAACTTTCAAAGAAAAACCTCGCGGCAAACGGCGTCAAAAACGCGTCTGTGCTGTCTTCCGACGGATTTGAGAACATCGAAGGCAAATTCGATGCCATCGTCACCAATCCGCCCATCCGCGCAGGCAAAGAGAAAATCTACGGCATGTTCGATGAAGCCATGGAGCATCTTACCGCGGACGGGTATCTCTACCTCGTCATACGCAAACAGCAGGGCGCCGAGAGCGCGGTCAAGCACCTTGCGCCCTGCGGCGTGGAAATACTGAACAAGAAAAAAGGATTCTGGATTCTGAAAGTCGGAGGAAACAAAAATGAAGACCGATAAGCTGCAAAAAGTCGTTGACAACATGAGAAAAGAGGGCGTGAAGCAACTACTCATCACCTCCCCAAGCAATATCGCATATCTCACCGGCCGCATGATCCATCAGGGCGAGCGGCTTGTGGCGCTGTATCTGCGCGATGACGGGAGCGTCGTGTTCATTGCAAACCGTCTGTTCGCCCAGCAGCCGCTGGAAGACGCGGAGCTTGTCCAGTATGACGACACGGACGACACCGCCGAATTGCTCTCCCGCTTCGTCACGGGCGGCACGCTCGGCGTGGACAAGGACACGAAATGCCGCTTTGTCATCCCGCTCATGGAAAGGCGGCGCGATGTCACATTCACGATCGGCTCCTCCTGCATCGACCGCGCCCGCATGATCAAGACGGGCGAAGAGATCGAACTCATGCGCAAAGCGTCGCTCCTTAACGACAAAGTGACGGAAAAGACCATCTCCGCCATCCGCCCCGGCATGCGCGAAAACGATGTGGCGGACCTCTACCGCGCCTTTGCCGCGGAGGAAGGCACGGGCGAAAGTTTTGAAAGTCTCATCTGCTTCGGCGAAAACTGCGCCGAGCCTCATCACGACACGGACGATACTGTCATCAAGGCGGGCGATTCCGTCATCATCGATGTGGGTGTACTGTTCGGCGGCTACTGCGCGGACATGACCAGGACCGTGTTCCTGGGCACCGTCACCAATGAGCAGCAGCAGGTCTACGAACTGGTGCAGGCGGCAAACGCCGCGGGAAAAGCCGCGGTCAAGCCCGGCGTGCCTCTGTGCGAAGTGGACGCCGCCGCCCGCAATGTCATCGAGCAGGCAGGCTACGGCAAGTACTTCATCCACCGCACGGGCCACAACATCGGCTCCGAAGTCCACGAGTACCCCGATGTCTCCGCGACCTCCGGAGAGGTCTGCACGCCCGGCATGGTGTTCTCTGTGGAGCCCGGCATCTATCTGCCCGGGAAATTCGGCGTCCGTATCGAGGATCTGGTGCTGGTGACGGAAAACGGACACGAGTGCCTCAACAAACTCCCCCGCGATTTAAGGATTGTCTGACATGAAGGATCTGGTCAAAAAACTGCTCGGCAAGTCCTACCCGGGCGCCAAAGTGCTGGCGGCCGCGGGACGGGTCAACGCGAGCGACTGCACCGTGCTCCCAAACGGCGATATCCGCATCCGCGGCAATGTGGGCTGGGGTTTCCCCTACAACGCCGAGGTGGTGATCGATCGCGTGCGGGAGCGGGTCAGTGTGCAGTGCGCCTGCCGCGACTGCCGCATGACGGGCATGTGCGTCCATGCAGGCGCGCTGATGTGCAAATACGAGGACAAGATCGACGCCGCGGGCGGGAACGCGCCGGCAGCAGAGACACTTTTGTCTATATATAACGGCACATTGTCCCCCGCGCAAGCGGAGAGCGTGCGCATCGTTCCCGCCCTCGACATAGAGGGCGGTTTCCCCCGCTGCGCGTTCAAAATCGGCAGGGACCGACTGTACACCATCAAAGGGCTTATCGCCTTCACGGACGCCATGGAAAACGGCGAGACGCTGGACTACGGCGAGAAATTCCGCTTTAAGCACAGCGTGAGCGCGCTGGACGAGCGGTCAAAGAAACTGTACCGTCTCATCCGCGCCTACGCCGAAGGGATGCGCTCCATCATCTCACAAAAGAGCGCGGAGACGCAGGATCGCATCGGCGATCTCCGCGAAATGCCCTTAAGTCCCGACAGTTTTGACGCGATTTTCGATTTATTCACGGGTGAACGCGTTCCCGCGCGGGACGGCGGTGCCTCCTGGCAATTCATCACGGATGACCCGAAAGTGGATGTGAGCATCGACGACGGCCGCGATACACTCCGCGTGAGCATCGATCCGCCCTGCATGGCATATGAAACCAACGACTGCGGCTATGTGATCACGGGCCGCTCGGTCTACCGTGTAAGTGACGCTTACCGCCGCGAGATGCTGCCCTTCATTCTGGCTTCCGGCGGAAGCGGGGAGGAGAGCGGCGCGCTCATTTTCAGCCCCAAAGGCATGAGCGAATTCTGCATGACGGTGCTGCCCCGCATCGCGCCTCACGCGGGCGCCATCGACACACGCGCCGTTGAAAAGTACCTGCCCGAGGATCTTTCTGTCCGTTATCTCATCGACATGCCGGAGCGAGGAACACTCACCGCGCAGGTCAATTTCACATACGGTGACCGCTATGTGCGCTACGGTGCCTCCGGTGAGGAATACCCGGATATCCGCAGGAACACCCTGCTCGAAAAACAGGCGACGGACGCCCTCACGGAGTATTTCGACCCGCCCGAAGACGACCGGGGCATCTACACCCTGACGGACGAGGGCAAGATCTACGACCTCCTCAAAAACGGGACCGATAAACTGGAGCAGTACGGCGAAGTCTTCGTTTCGGACAGGCTCAAGAACCTGACCTCCCGCCGTCCGCCTCGCCCGGTCATGAAATCCGCGATGAAGGGCGGCATGCTGGAACTGACCCTCGACACGGACGAATTCCCCGAAGAGGAACTGGAAGCCCTCATGCGGAGCGTGCGCGAAAAGCGGCGCTATTACCGCCTGAAAGACGGCTCTTTCTTAAGCCTCGAAGACGGCGCGTTCTCCTCGTTCACGAAGGCCGCCGATTCCATGGGCGTGACCGCGAAGGACATGACGGGCGGCGCATTGGTTCCGCTGTACAAGGCGCTGTATCTGGACGATGCTCTCAAGGAGGACCAGTCCGTCCGCTTCGTCAAGGACAACGCGTTCAAAAAGCTGCTGCGCGATTTCAAGACCATGGAGGACAGCGATTTCGAGGTGCCCGAGCCCCTGGATACCGTCCTCCGCCCCTATCAGAAGACGGGCTATCTGTGGCTGCGGACGCTGGATGCCTACGGTTTCGGCGGCATCCTCGCCGACGACATGGGCCTCGGCAAGACCCTGCAGGTGCTGACTTACCTGCTGGCGCTCAAGCGGGAACACAAGGGCGGCACGAGCCTCATCCTCTGCCCTGCTTCCGTCATCCTGTCGTGGACGGGCGAGGTCGCCAAGTGGGCGAGCGAACTCAAGATCTGCACCCTCACCCAGAGCGCCGCGGAACGGAGCATGCTGATCGCCTCCGCCAACGAATTCGACATCGTCATTTCCTCCTACGATTCCTTCCGCAACGACATCGAATTCCATGAAAAGATCGACTATTACGCCTGCATCCTCGATGAGGCGCAGTATATCAAAAACCGCGAGACGAAACTGAACCGCTGCGTTAGGCGGGTCAATGCCCGCATGAAACTGGCGCTCACCGGCACGCCCGTGGAAAACCGGCTCGGGGAACTGTGGAACCTGTTTGAGTTCATCCTGCCCGGATATCTGGGGTCCTATCAGAAGTTCCGCGAAAAATACGAGCAGCCCATCACGGACGCGGACGACAAGGTGGCGCGTTCCACCCTCTCCAAACTCGTTTCCCCCTTCATCCTGCGCCGCATGAAGACGGATGTGCTGACCGAACTTCCGCCCAAGACGGAGACGAACTGCTATATCCAGATGGGCGATGAACAGCGCAAACTCTACCTCGCCTACGCGGACAGGCTCAAAAAAATGCTGGAAGGCGGCGCAGGAGCGGACCGGATTTCCATCCTCTCCATGCTGACGCGCCTCAGGCAGCTGTGCTGTGATCCCGCGATGTTCGTGGAAAACTACGAAGGCGGCAGCTGCAAAAGCGACGAATGCCTGCGAATGATTGAAGAACTGACCGAGAGCGGACACCGGATCCTGTTGTTTTCCCAGTTCACCACGATGCTCTCGCGCCTGCGCGAACAAATGGAAAACAGCGGCATCACCTGCTTTACCCTGCAGGGCGACACGCCCCTTTCGGAGAGAAGCGAACTGGTGAGTGCCTTCAACGCCGGCAAGGCGGAAGTATTCCTCATTTCCCTGAAGGCGGGCGGCACGGGACTCAACCTGACAGGCGCCGACACGGTGATCCACTTCGACCCCTGGTGGAACATGTCCGCCCAGAATCAGGCGACCGACCGCTGCTACCGCATCGGGCAGGACAGGAGCGTACAGGTCTACAAACTCATCGCCGCGGATTCCATCGAGGAAAACATCGTGAAACTGCAGAGCAAAAAACTGTCGCTGGCGGGCGTGGTCACGGACAACGCCGACGGCGGCATCATGGACCTGAGCCCCGAAGAACTGCTGGAACTGCTGAAATAAGGAAGCAACATGAAGAAACAGAAAAAAGCCCCCTCGAAGGCATTGACCGCCGTCCTCGGCGTCCTGACCGTGATTCTGATGGTCATCGTCATGAACTCCGTCTCCGGCGTCAGCAAGGGCATGCTGCCCGTTCCTCCCGTAAGGACACCCGTTCCCACTTTGGTGCCCACGGCGGAGCCTACGCCCGTTCCCACATTTACGCCCGCGCCGACCCACAGAGAGTATGTGACCCTCAGCAGGCGTCTGGCGACCGAAAAAAACGGGGATGTAGCGCTTTTGCAGGCGCGGCTCAAGGAACTGGGGTACTACACGGGCGAGGCGGACGGCTATTACTCCGACAACACCTTCTATGCCGTGCTGGCGTTTCAACGCATGAACGGGCTCAGCAAGGACGGCATCGCCGGACCCGGCACCCAGCAGGTGCTGTTTGAAAAAGAGGATGTGCTGGACGCTGCCGGGCGCGTGTTCGTGCCCTTTATGCTCCGCACACCCACGCCGACGCCCACCGCGGCGCCCACGCCCGCCGTGCTGCCCATGGATGATTTCTCTGCCGGGTGTCCCCTTGACGAAGCAAAAAAGAGCGGTGCCGCCTACGCAGACAGTTCCGTTTCCGCGAAAGTGACCAATGAAACGCTGGAAGGCGGCACGGTGCTGACCGCGCGCGTCTCCCTTTCCCATCCCTCCCAGTTACGGGGCGCCCTCGCGGGCACCGTGCGCGTGAGCGCGTCCATGGACTTTTCTCTTTTGTCGGAGCAGAATAACGCCGTCATCGCCGTTCCCGCCGCTTCTTACCGCACGCGCAAGACCGCCGCGTTGCTGAACGGCAGGATCCTGAGGAGCGGAACGGACGGAGAAAGCGCTCTGGCCGTATTCACCGCGGAAGGCGATCTGCGCCTGTATGCTCCCGCGAACGCCGGAAAAGCCGACCTTTCCAAGGCCTATCAGGCGCTCTCCGTGCCCGGCATCCTCGTCATCAGCGGCATGACGCAGAGCGGACTGGGTGAAACAACAGAACCCGCGCTCCTTGCCGTCGGTCAGACGGAAGGGCTTGACTATCTGGTCGTCAGGAGCGAACATGTGAGCGAAAGCGCCCTCGCCGCGTATTTGAAGGAAAAGGGCTGTGAAAACGCCTTCCTCGCGGGAAAGGGTGCGGATGCCGTTCTGTACAGCGGATTTTCGGCTGTCGAAGGCTTCGCGGGCAGAGACGCTCTCTCCGTCGACAGCATCCTTTATTTCGCGTCCGTCAGTGAGGATCCCGTATGAAAAACGAAAGCATCGTCCTTGCCAAAATCGGCAGTTATGTTCTGACGCTGAACGGTCTCGGCGTGCTGCTCGCCGCCGCAGGGCTGTTCGCGTATCTGCGTCTGTTCCGCTTCCGCTCCGAAAAAGGGCAGAAGATCATGCCGCTTATCCTGATTTCCTCCCTTTTGACCGGAACGGCGGCGGGGCTCATCTGGCATCTGCTGTTTGACAAAGTACCCGTTTTCGGCGGATACGATCACATTCTGTTCGTCATGGGGATGTTCGCGGGACTGTTCATTCCGGCAAAGGGACGCGTGAGCGCCGTACAAAAACTGCTTTCGGAGTGCGTCCCCGCCTACATCGCGTTTGCCTGCCTTGTGAGCCTCATTGAGCAGGATTACAGCGGCGTCGTGCTGGAAGGAAAGCGTTTCTTCTCCTATCCCGCCGGACAGGGACTCTATCGCGCCGCGGTCGGTGCCGCCCAGGGCACCGTTTGTCTGATCGTGCTGCTGATGTGTGAAATGCCGCTGCACTTTGACCGTGTTTCGGCAAAATTTCCCCGCCGCCCGCTCGCGCTCCTTTCTCTGTGTGCCGCCTGCTTCCTGCCCCTTGAGATTCTGCGCGACAGCGTGCAGCCCCGTCTGCTTGGCATCCGCATAGACGCGCTCTTGCTGCACTTCGCGCTCATTGCCATTCTGATGTACGATTCCCTGACCCGCACGGAAGGAGGGAGACTCACCGGGAAGCAGCGCTTCCTTTCCTCTCTCATCCCCGTTTTCCCCGTTCTGCTGTCCATGGTATGTTTCGCATTGGGAAGCCTTATCTTCTGCCTCATCTTCTCCGTATCGGGCGTGATCGTCGCGTATTCTCCCCTGTTCCCCTTCCTGAAACCGCCCGTGCGCGCGCAGCAGAACCGCAAACGGCGCTTTACCGACTGACATCTTGCATTCTGTCCGTCCTTATGCTAAAATAGAAACAGACAGGAGTGATCATATGGCATTCAACATTTTCAGGAAACTGTTTCACCGCAATAAAAACACCATAGAACTGAGCCCCGAAGAAGCCTATGTTTCCGCGGAGGAGCCCACCGTCCCCGTGCGGAGCATGGAAGCGGAAGAATCTGTTCCCGTAAACAAGGGGATCACCCTGACGACGGAGATTTTCGCCTGCCTCGATGACCCGGAAGAGACCGCGACCCGCGTGCGCTCCGTCATGAGCGATCTGTTCATTTCCGTCACAGAAAACGAGGACGGCTACAAAGGGCTTCTGGCGGAAGGCGTACATACCGCCGTCACCATCCGGAGAGACGAGGACGGCGAGGCGTCAAGCGCCCTGCGCAGCCGGTTCGAAAACGCGCCCATGGCAGACAAGGATGTACTGAACGCGGCGCTCATGCAGATCTCTCTGTTCGATGTCAAACTGACCGCCGTGTCCGAAGGCGATCCCGAAAAGGCGGAGGAAGCCCACAAAAACCTCGTCAGCCGCCTCTGCGGCGCGGTCAAGGGCTTCTACTGCGAGGAAAACACATTGTACCGCTGGGACGGGAAGAAACTGGTCGGCACAGACGGAAGCACGGAATTCACCGTGTTCATGCCCGTCAAGTGCGCTTCCGGCGAAAGCGCCTCCGCAGATCCCGAGGTACTGCGCAAACTCCGCTCCATGGAGACTTTGAGAAGCCGCGGCATCCTCTCTCCCTGCGACGCGCCCGTACAGGTGCGGGAAGACTGCATCGACCCGCGCAGCACGGAGGACATCGTCTCCCGCGCGGCGGCACTGCTGCTGGTGAGTCTCACCGCAAAGGCGTACACTTCTCCCAAGGAGATCGTTGCGCCCGCGGCGTGGTGCGCCTCGGTCACGGAGAAACTGGACAGCCTGTACCGCGTGAAGAGCGCTCTGACACCCAAGGAAAAAAGTTACATTTCGAACCCCACTCCCGGAAAGCACGATGCCTTCCTCATGCGCGCGGAATCCTGCGCGGTGCTGCTTTGGGCGCTCGGGATGATCGATTTGCCGTGGCCCGGTCAGAAGCAGGACCTCTCCGCACTCAATGACATTTTGAAGAATTCCGGTTTCTCCCTCCTGTGCAAACAGGCGCATCCGAGAGAAAAGAGCGTTCTTGCGGATGAACACGACCTCATCACCCGCCTCCACTACGCCACGATGTTCGCTCCCGCGGAGGAACTGATGAACGCGGGCGTGGATTTCGACGCGGTGTATGAACGGCACTACGCCATGAACTGGCTCGTCGGCGCGGACGGCATCACGGCGTGGGACAATGTGATTCCGCGCACATAACGGAAACGGGTTTCCGGAAGGAAGCCCGTTTTTTTCTTGACATTACGGAAAACAATGGTATAATATTTGTAACCAGAATTTTGAAAGGGGTATGTTCTATGTCTATTAAGGATATCATCAGCAAGATTTTCGGCGGCAAGAAACTGGAAGACCTCGGCGTCAACGCAGTTATCGACCAGCTCAAGGGCCTCACTGCGGAAGGCGACGATAAGAAGAGCATCAATGACATCATCGCCGCGCTCAAGAAACTCATCGGCAACAAGGATCAGCTCGCTTCCATCCTGGCAAAGGTCAAGGAAATCGCCGGCGGCATCGGCGACGGCGACCTCAAGGAGAAGGTCCTCGGCATCATCAACCTGATCAAGAAATAATCAACCGTACAAAAACGGAAGGGCTTGCCCTTCCGTTTTTCTTTATCCTTTTTTCCAGTCCTTGAGCGGCACCGTGGTGCCGTCGTCATACTTGATATCGGTGTTGTCCAGCTGCGCCCTGAACCGGGAGCGGAACGCCTCCAGATACTTTTTGCGGCACTCGGCGCGCTCCTTTTCTTCCTCGGGCGTCAGCGGGCGCTGTTTCGCGATGGCCGCAAGCGCGTTGATGCGGCTGATGTTCTGTTTATCCATTGTTTCTCCTTACTTCAGGAACAGTTCGATGACCGGCACGACCACATTGGGCTTGACGGGCGGCAGATTGATGACCAGCAGGTCTTCGGATACCGTGGCGCCTTCGGAGAAGTGGTCCACCCTGCCCTCGGTGAAGAGCAGTTCGCTGCCGTCATGGAGGAATTGGGCGTAGTCCACCTTGCCCGCGAAGCCCTTGAGCTGCAGATGGGCATAGGGATAGGCGAACAGGAACACATACAGGCGCTTGCCGTCCTCGCTCTGCGTGAAGCGCACATCCGCAGGCTCTTTTCCGTGGAATTCGGGTTCCGCCATGGTGCAGCCGTAGATGGAACGGGAGTTGTACTTCATCCAGTCCTCATAGACCTTGAGGGCATTTACCGCGCGCTCGTCAAAATATCCGCGGGAAGTGGGGCCCACATTCATCAGCAGGTTGCCGCCGCAGGACACGGTATTGACCAGCATGCGGATGAGCATTTCGGGGGATTTCCAGGTGGATTCGTCCCGGTAATAGCCCCAGGATCCGGAGAAGGTCTGGCAGGCTTCCCAGGTCACCAGTTCGCCCGTCTCCTTGTGGCGGATCCACTCGATAGGCTGATACTGTTCGGGCGTCCACAGATCCTGTTCCAACTGGGTGCGGTTGTCGATGATGATGCCGGGCTGCAGTTGGCGCGCCATGGCGATGAGTTTTTCCGCTTCCCAGTCGTCCTTGCCCTTGCCCTTCATCCAGGTACCGGCATAGGGGCCGTCCTTGACCGTGTCATAGGAGAAGTCGAACCAGAGCACATCGATCTTGCCGTAGTTGGTCAGGAGTTCCCTCACCTGATTGCGCATATACTCCGCGTACACATGCATGTCGCGGCCTTCGTTCTGCTGCAGGGCATCCTTGTCGTCCCTGCGGGGATGGAGATGGTCGATGGGGAAAGACGGATGATGCCAGTCGATGAGGCTGTAATAGAAGCCGATCTTCAGGCCTTCGGCGCGGAACGCGTCCACATATTCCCGCACGAGGTCGCGGCCCGCGGGGGTGTTGGTGCACTTATAGTCGGTGTATGCGCTGTCGAACATGCAGAAGCCTTCGTGATGCTTGGTGGTCAGCACCGCGTACTTCATGCCCGCCAGTTTCGCCTTGTGCGCCCACTCCTTGGGATCGTACAGGTCGGGATCGAAATACTTGAAGTATTTATCATATTTTGCCTCGGGGATGCGCTCGCGGGTCTTGATCCATTCGTGGCGGGCGGGCATGGAATACAGTCCCCAATGGATGAACATGCCGAAACGGGAATAACGGAACCACTCGGTATCGCCGGGGGTCTTTTTGGTGACATAACTGGACATAAGCAGCCTCCTTTTTTTGTTTCCATTATACTCCATCAAGGTGAATTATGCAATTGATTTTTCGATAGAAATCAGGTATAATGAAACGGAAAGAAACAAATCCGCAAGGAGTGCTTTATGAGAAAATCGCCCGACCTCAAAATCATACGCCTCGATCCGGGCCTCAAACCCTACGCATCCGACATCGCCCTGCGCATGGAGAACGCCGCGAAGGTTAGGAAAACCCTGCTTGGCAAGAGTGCCGATCTTTCCTCCTTCGCCAACGGATACCTGTATTACGGCATCCACCGCTGCGAGGAAGGCTGGATCTACCGCGAATGGGCACCCGGCGCGGATGAAATGCACCTGACAGGCGACTTCAATCATTGGTCGCGCACCTCCCACCCCATGAAAAAGATCAATGAGGGCGGCGTATGGGAGATCGTGCTCAAGGGCAAAGACGCCTTGAAGCACGGACAGCATGTGAAGGTATGCGTCACGAAAAACGGCGAGACCTTCGACCGCATCCCCCTCTATATCCGCCGCGTGGTGCAGGACGGTCCGTCCTACGGCTACAACGGCGTCATTTGGGAGCCCGAAACACCCTTCAAGTGGACGGACGGCGGCTACGGCAAGGTCAGCAACCCCCACCCCATCATCTATGAAGCGCACATCGGCATGGCGCAGGAAAAAGAGGGCGTGGGCACCTATGACGAGTTTACGGAAAACATCCTCCCCCGCATCAAAAAGTCGGGCTACAATACGGTGCAGTTGATGGCGGTGATGGAGCATCCCTACTACGCCTCCTTCGGCTATCAGGTGACCAACTTCTTCGCTCCCTCCTCCCGCTACGGCGAGCCCGAGGGGCTCAAGCGCCTCATCAACACCGCCCACGAGATGGGCTTGTTCGTGCTGCTGGACATCGTCCATTCCCACGCCTCCGGCAACGCTCTGGAAGGTATCGCTCTGTTTGACGGCACGGACACCCAGTTCTTCCACCCCGGCGAGCGCGGACATCATTCCGCCTGGGGCACGCGGGTTTTCAATTACGAAAAACACGAAGTGCTGCATTTCCTTTTGTCCAACATCAAGTACTGGATGGAGGAATACCACTTCGACGGTTTCCGATTTGACGGCGTGACATCCATGCTCTATCTCGATCACGGTCTCGGCTCCGCGTTCACGGACTACAAAAAGTACTTCTCTCTGAATACGGACACCGGGGCGGTCACCTATCTCCAACTGGCAACGGAACTCATCCACACCGTGAATCCCCGTGCCATCGCCATCGCCGAGGACATGAGCGGCATGCCCGGTATGTGCCTGCCCCTGCGTTTCGGCGGCATCGGCTTTGACTACCGTCTCGCCATGGGCGTGCCGGATTACTGGATCAAGACCATCAAGGACGGCAGTTGGAACATGTTCGAGATGTGGCATGAACTGACCACCCGCCGTCCGGATGAAAAGGTCATCGGCTACGCCGAGAGCCACGATCAGGCATTGGTGGGCGACAAGACCATCATCTTCCGTCTGGCGGACGCGGAGATGTACACGCACATGGACAACGCCTTCCACACACATTCCATCGACCGTGCGGTAGCGCTTTCCAAGATGATCCGCTTCATCACCCTCATTCTGGGTTCGGACGGCTACCTCAATTTCATGGGCAACGAGTTCGGCCATCCCGAATGGATCGACTTCCCCCGCGAAGGCAACGGCTACTCCCACAAGTACGCCCGCAGGCAGTGGAGCCTGTGCGACAACGGCTATCTGAAATACGGCCGCCTCGCCCGCTTCGACTGCGACATGCTGCTGTTCGCCCGCAAACATTCCGTGCTTTCCAAGAAGGACACGCGCAACCTCTGGATGGATGTGGAAAACCGCCTGATGGCGTTCGAAAAAGGCGGGCTCGTATACCTGTTCTCCTTCGACGAATACGCAAAGCACACCATGTACGTACCGGTGAACGAGGGCGAAGGGCAAAGCTACCGGCTCCTGTTCACGGGCACGAAGGAGATTTACGCCGAGGCGAACAAGTACGATCCCGCCGCGGTCTGCACCACGTGCAAACACAAGGACGGAACGACGGGGTTTGAGTTCGAGCTGCTGCCGCTGTCGTTCGCGGTGCTGGAAAAGGTGTAAGCGAAAGGAGAAGTGCTCCAAAGCACGATAATGCCGAAATACAATAAATAGGAAACTCAAATCTGACTGGAATAATCAACCAATATAGTTCCTTATGTTTATAAAAAATGAGTCTACGAGTTAAGCTTATGCGAGCTCGTGGACTCATTTTTCAAAATAGCGACCAGAAAAAGGGGGCCAATAGGATAAATTGACCTTTATTCTGCGTTTGAGTCAAATGGAACAATTGTTTTGAAAAGTTGTGTTGATGTCATTTTGCAACGGTTTTCAAACTGTAAGCAGAAATCTAATGGATTGGCTTCCTGTAACCTTGAATTTTCAAATACTGAACGTGAAAACTTAATCGAGTATATATAATCATCATTCATACTGCCTGCCGTATCCCGCCGCTGTGTATAGCCCGATAGGAGTATGGACTCTATAGCAGGACTCACATTGAACACATTTGCGCTAACAAAAATCGCTAATCCAAAGACAAGGATTGCGTATTCCTGTCTCAAAACAGTTTGATTCTGCTTTTTCTCTTTAATGTTGCCGTTTGCAAGTTGCGTATATTCTGTATCAGGAATGTCCTCAATTTCCGGAAGATCCATGTCAATTAAAACCGAACCATTATCCGCGTTGTAAACATAGCAAATATCTATCTCAACTGGAAGTGTACACCCAGTAAACCACTCGTCAATTGCTGCTTCAACAAATTCAGGAACACCCTTAATTAATTTTTCTAATGCCTCACGTGTCTCTTGATACTGTCGGCGAAATTCTGCATTAGCTTGTTCGGCGGTACGCTCTTCATTTGCTTCAAATTCCTCTTTTGCCGCCTGCCACGCCGATTCCAATTGTTGTATTCGTTTGGGAAGATGCTCAGAAACATAGTCTTCATGTAATTTCTTCACCTTCCAAAATGCATGTGTTTTTACATTATTCTCCGCTTCAATCCGTAATGCCTTTTCTACTTCAACATAATCAGGCTTAGGTTCTGAAAACAAACGCATCTCATAGTGTTGCTGTTCAAGATTATCATATTCATCAGACCATTCCATTCTCGTCATAACCTTCGGAGAAAGGCGGTGAAGGTTCAAAAAATTCTGCATATTTTCGCGTTGTTCTGCAATTATCTGCATATTCTTTTTTATTCTTTCACCATCAAGTCGTTCAATTTGTTCCTTAATCTGCGGAATTGCCTTTAGCTTACGTATTATGGCGGGATCGGTTATTAAGCAATCATTTGAATCAACAAACACCGGCTTACCTTCAGAATCCAATGATAAAGCTACTCTTGAAGGTAATTCTACCCTACCTGCAATATGTGCTTTTGAATTCATAGCGTTCCTTGAAGAACCATTTATTTGTTCGCGCCATGATATTCCTGTTCCGGGGATTCCATAAGTTACCATTGTACCACGTTTCCCGAAATTCACAGAATGCCCAGTGCCCCCTAAGGACAAACTTGGGCCCGATTTTGAGAAGTTTACCTTAACGCCTTTACATATTTTGATTGACTTATGAAAACGTAACGCCATTGAAATTCCTCCTCATAAAATGTAATCGGCTATGATAAGCTAATCATATACACCGTAAAAAGTCATCTCACTCTTCCCCGTAGATCCTTTTGTATTCCTCCGTGGGAGTGCCGTCCCTGTTCTGCAGGATGAGCGGCGGCATCCACATGAACTGGGAGCCTCCGTCCTTCACCGCGTCCATGAGGATCAGCTTCGGCGCGTGGTCGACCGTGCCGTGCACGGTGCGGATGCGCTTCGGGGCGAGATGGTTCTGCTCCATCGCGCCGATCAGCTCCGCCGCCCGCGCGGAAGGGAAGATGACGCTCATCCGCCCGCCGCTTTTCAAAACCTTATTGGCGGACAGACAGATCTCTCCAATGGTGATCGAGCCGTCGATGCGGGAGGCGCGCTTGTTTTCGTCCTCCGGCAGAAGCGAAGCTTCGCTCTTGAAGTAGGGCGGATTGCAGACCACCGCGTCCACGGAATTCGTTCCCAGCAGCGCGAGAGCATCGCGGATATCGCCTTCATGCACGGTGACGCGGCCGGATAGCCCGTTCATTTGAACGCTCCGCTTCGCCATGTCCGCCATGTCGCTCTGGATCTCGATGGCGTCCACGCGAATGTCCGGGTGCCGCCCGGTGAGCAGCAGGGAGATGATGCCCGTGCCCGCGCCGAAATCCGCGACGCGGTATCCTTTCCGGATCAGTATAAAATCGGAAAGCAGTACGGCGTCCGTACCGTAACGGAAGCCGTGCTGCTTTTGCAGGATGCGCATGCCGCCCCTGCCGAGGTCTTCTATGGTCTCACCGTCAAGCGGGAGAGATGTAATTGATGTATCCGGCAAATTCATATCGCTGTAAAAGAGTTTCGACGGTGTCCGTTTTCACGGTGCCGTCTTCGGGGATGACATAGACCGCCAGTCCGTTTTCGATGACCACCGCGGTGTACAGGCTCTCGCCCGCGCGGAAGAACATCTGTCCGCCGGGGATGACGGCTTCCGCGTCCATGGTGAACGCTTCCTCCGCCGCGGCGTTTTCCATCTGCAGGCTCACGGTAGGCGCCAGTTCGAACTCTGCGCAACTGAAGCAATAGTAGACCAGTCCGCCAACACCGAAACTGCCCGGGCCCACTTTGCCCGCTTCATAGGGCTTGCCCACGCACTGCTGCGCCGTTTCCAACAGCACCGCATAGCGGCGCGCGTAGCCTTCCGTTTCGCTGATTTCGTTGTAGATCTGCTCGGCGCGGATGTAACTCATGGCGGAGGAGCCGTTGAGCAGAGCGCGCATTTCGTTATCCGCCACATTGCCGTCCGTCAGTCCGTTGGCTTTGCGGAAAAACCGCACCGCATCGGAGACTGTCTCATCGTATTCGTAACCGGGCAGCACATCGTAGCCCAGCACGAACAGGCGGTTGGTGAGCAGATACACCGCGTAGCCCGTATCGCCGGGCAGCAGTGTGCAGTTCAGGCAGCGGGTGTTGAACTCGTCCATCGTGGGCGCTTCCGGATCCGTGAGGGTGCCGCGGGTGATGCTGTCCGCTTTGCCGGTCGGCTCGATGCCGCAGGCTTCCTGAAACAGTTTGAGTGCCTTTTCCGTCTTGTCGTCATACTGATCGTCCGCCGTCTGCAGATAACCGAGGGCAACCAGACGGTTCTCGATCTCGCTGACCAGATAACCGCTGTCACCGCTGCCCAGCACGAGGGCGGCTTCCTTTGCTTCGGACGCCGCTTTGTCCGTGTAGGCGCCACTGCTGATGGTGGCAAACAGCAGGATGTCCCACCTGCCCGTCTCCTCCAGCCCGTTCCGCTGCTGGAACTTAATGACCGCTTCCTGGGTCTTTCTGCCAAACACGCCCGTGCACTCGCCGGTAAAGAAGCCGGAATCCTTGAGGAAAATCTGCAGTTGCTTGACCAGAATACCGTCCGAGCCGTAGGAAAGTTCGGTGAGGGCTTCAAATCCCGCCGCGGGGATAGCCAGCGTGCTTGCCATCAGGGAAACGGTGTCCGCGTCCGCCTGACCCGTGATGGTCAGGCCGTTGACCGCCTGAAACAGGGCGACTGCGCGCATGGTGCCGTCTTTGTAGTCGCCGTCCGCCTCGCCCGCCAGATACCCCAGATTGATCAGGTATTCCTGCAGGCTTTTGACTTTCTTGCCGTTATCGCCCTTTTTGAGGGAGACTTCCACGCGGGTGATGTTGCCCGCCGTTTTCAGAAACGCTTCTTTTGAAACCGCCTCTTCCGAGAACAGCCGTTCCAGAGTGGCGGGATCCGCGGAGCCCGTCACGGGGATGCGGTTGGCACGCTGAAAGTTGCTGATGGCAATGATCGTCGCTTCATCCGTTTCGCCGCTCGGCTCATACGGGTAAAAGCCAAGCGCGCCCAGACGGATCTGGGCGTTCTTGAGGCTGTCCGCGGGCGTTTCCGCCTGCCCCGCAAAGGAGGCAAGCATCACCGCGATGAGCACGAGGGCGATGAAACGAATGAATCTCATTTCTTAATGATGTCGGAATAAAGGTCTTTGTCGTAGGCGCCTTCCGCGTAGAGTTTGGCAAACGCTTCGCGGGCGGTGATCTTGTCTTCCTGATAGGTGATGCCGAACCACATATCCTCACTGCGCATCACGGTGACAGAGGTGCCCTTCTTGACAAGACCGTCCACGATGTCCGGCAGCAGGTATTCGTCCTTCATGGGGTTTTTCATATTTGCGAGGAACTCCGGGAAACCGGTTTTGAGCACATCCACAAAGGACGCGGGCAGGCACCAGAAGTTCATGGAAACCAGAGAGTCCATGGGGATGGAAACGCCGTGGGCTTCCGCTCCGCCGTTCACCTTCATGATGTCGTGGGTCTCGTCGACGCCGGTCAGATTGCCGTTTTCATCCAGATGGCAGATGCCGCGAGTAACGCCGCCGTTGTCGGACAGGGTGTTTTTGAGGATATAGCCCACCATGCCGTAGCTGCCTTTTTTGAGGAACTCGGCGGCCTGATAGAAGCAGTCTTTTCCGTAATAGTCGTCCGCGTTGATGACCGCGAAAGGCTCGGTGATGACATCCTTGCAGCACAGCACGGCGTGTCCGGTGCCGTAGGGCTTGGTGCGTCCGTTGCGGATCTCATCCGGGACATCGGTCAGTTCCTGCCAGGCATAGGCGACTTCCACGCCGAGTTCGGCGCACTGCTTTTCGATGCGCTCGCCGATGACCTCCATGAACTCCTCTTCGATCTGCTTGCGGATGATGAAAACGAGTTTATTGAAGCCCGCCTTGATGGCGTCATGGATGGAATAGTCGATGATGATTTTGGTCCTGTCGGGGTCTACCTTGCAAAGCTGCTTGATGCCCTCACCGAAACGGGTACCGAGTCCGGCTGCCAGGATAACGAGCGTGGTCTTCATATAAATACCTCCCCACGAAAGTCATATTTTTGTATGATAATTTTAGCACCAAATGACGGGAAAGTCAACCAAGCAAAAGTTATGAGTTGGTGACGGAATGTGCACCAACTCATGCATGTCACTCTGCCCGGTTCTCCTCCGTGCGGTAGCCCTTTTCGAGGTCCACCACATTGAGGAGCGGGGCGCCGATCAAATAGCGTTTCAGATTTTCCCGCGTGATTTCGAAGATCTTTTCTTCCGTTTCGGTCAGATGTCCGAAACTGCCGCCCGTGGCATGGGGCGTGATGACGGCATTTTTGCACTTCCACAGCGGATGACCGGCGGGAAGCGGTTCGGGATTCGTCACATCGAGGGCGGCGCCGTAAAGGCTGCCCTTGTTCAGCGCGTCCGCGAGGGCATCGCTGTCAATGAGACTCCCCCGCCCTACATTCACGAGGATGGCGGAGGGAGAAAGGAGCGAAATGCGGCGTGCGTCAAACAGTCCCATGGTGTCCTTCGTTTCGGGCAGGGCGCAGACAACGATGTCGGCCTTGGGCAGATGATCATCCAGTTCCGCGAAGGTGATGTACTTTTCAAACAGGTCATCGCCCTCCCCCGCGCGGGTGCGGACGCCCACGGCGCGGACACCGAAGGGTTTGAATATCTTCGCCACGCACATACCGATATTGCCCGCGCCCAGCACCAACAGATTTTTCCCGCAGGGAGACATCTGCCGTCCCGCATCCCGCCAGACGGCTTCATTCTGGTTGTCACGGAACAGATTCAGATGCTTGTAAAGCGACAGCACCATCGCCAGCACGCACTCGGAAATGGACTGACCGAAGGCGCCCGACGCGCAGGTGAGCAGGATGTTCCGCTCTTTGAGGGCGGGACGGTTCACATAGTTGTTGACGCCCGCGTTGGTCAGTTGGATCCATTTGAGGTTGGGGCACGCCGCGATCTGCGCGTCCGTGGGATTCCCGAGGATGACTTCCGCTTGGGAGAGGACATCCCATTCGATACTGACGCCTTCTATGTCCGAAAAGCGGGAGATGTGTTCGGGAGAAAAGGTGGGGATCAGGGCTGCTTTCAACATAAGTTGCTCCTTTGGGAGAGATGGGACGACCTCATCTGTCCCGTCTGGCGGGACACCTTCCCCTGAGGGGAAGGCAAGGGGGAACACGGCGGGAGCAAGCCCCCGCCCTACGGTGTGCGGCACAGGATGCCGAAAATGCCGCAGGGGATTACCTGCGGCATTCCGATTTATTGCAGGAGGCTCGGAGGGCGGAAGCCCTTCGATTTTCCATCCGCAGGAGGGGCTTTGCCTGTCCGAGGACGATTTTTACGGAGCAACGCTTGCGCGCGGGAGTCAAAAATCGATTCCGTTCGGATTTTGCGCCCGAAAACCTCCGCAGAAATTCCAGCAAAATCCGCAAAACTCTCCGATTGAAATGAATTCGGGATTCATTTCGATCGTTCTTTAGCGGATGACAGCGCCGAAGGTCTTGCCGGCAGAGGCGAGGACCTTGTCCATGGCAGCGTTGATTTCCGCTTCGGTCAGGGTATGGTCGGGAGAGCGGAAGCAGATGCTGAACGCAAGGCTCTTCTTCCCTTCGCCGAGGCGTTCGCCGCGGTACACATCGAACAGTTTCACATTCTCGCACAGTTTGCCCGCCGCTCTTTCAATGGCAGCCATGAGCAGACCCGCGCCAACCTCTTCGTCCACTACCAGAGCCAGATCGCGGCTCACGGCGGGGAACTTGGGCAGGGCTTTCACGGTAGGCTGGGGCACCGTGCAGGTCTTGAGGGCGCGGATGTCGATTTCGGCGAGGTATGCCTTGCCGGGAATGTCGAACTTCTCCGCGGTCAGGGGATGGATCTCGCCCATCTGGCCCAGTTTCACGCTGCCGCCGCGCAGGGTGAGCACGGCCTTGCGGCCGGGATGATAGTAATTGTCGCCGCCGGCGCGTACATCGGGCTTGAGACCGTAGCGGGCGCACAGGCACATCACGATGCGCTTGAGTTCAAAGAAGTCCGCGCCGTCGCCGTACATTCCGATGGTCAGGGTGGGCTGATGGTCGGGCAGTTCGCCCTCGCCCTGAGGAATGAACGCGGGCGCCAGTTCCATGAGGCGCACGGACTCGTTGCCGCGGTTCATGTTGAGCGCGATGGCGTTCAGCATGGAGGGCGCGAGGGTGGTGCGCATGACGGAGGTATCCTCGCCCAGAGGATTGCGGATGACGACGGGCTTCAGGCGGATATCATCCTCGGGAAGATCCAGTTTGGCGATCCATGCGGGAGAAATGAAACTGAAGCACTGCGCCTCGAAGAAGCCCATGCCGACCAGCGCCTTCTTGACGCCGGTGTTGAAGGACTGCGCCTCGTTCCTGTGGCCGGGCATGGTCTCGCCGGTCATGAGGGTGGACGGGATATGATCGTAGCCATACAGGCGGAGCACTTCCTCGGACAGATCCGCTTCGCGCTCGATGTCCTGACGGTAGGCGGGCACGGTGCAGGTGAGCTTGTCGCCGTCAACTTCCGTGTCGATGTTGAGGGACAACAGGATGTCCTCCATGGTCTCGGTGGGCACATCCACGCCGATGCGGCGGCGGATGCGCTCCGCTGAGGCGGTGATGACGGTCTGGGGCTTGGGAGCGGGGTAGTTATCGAAGCAGCCGGGCACGATGTCGCCGCAGCCGAGCATCTCAACGAGCATGCAGGCGCGCTCCAGCGCTTCCATGCAGGTCTCGGGGCAGACGCCCTTTTCGAAGTGGCCGGACGCCTCGGTGCGGATGCCCAGAGTCCTCGCGGTCACGCGGTTGTTGCCGCGCTCGAATGCCGCACACTCGAACAGGACGGAAGCGGTGTCGCTTACGATCTCGCTCTCCTCGCCGCCCATGATGCCGGCAAGACCGGTGGCGTTTTCGCTGTCGGCGATGACCAGCATGTCGGGGGTCAGGGTGTATTCCTTGCCGTCAAGGGTCTTGAGCAGTTCGTTTTCCTTTGCGCGGCGCACCACGATGGTGCTGTCCTTCACCTTGGAAAGGTCGAAGGCGTGCATGGGATGGCCCGTCTCCAGCATCACGAAGTTAGTGATGTCGACGATGTTGTTGATGGGGCGCATGCCGGCTCCGTACAGATACTCGCGCATCCACTTGGGGCTGGGGCCGATCTTCACATTGGTGATGATCTTGGCGCAGTAGCGGGGGCAGGTCTTGTCGTCTTCCACGCGCACTTTGGCGTAGTCGGAGAAGGTGCCCTTGCCGTTTTCTTTGTAGGAAATTTCGGGCATCACGAAATGCTCGCCCAGCACCGTGGCGCTCTCGCGGGCGATGCCCCACACGGACAGGCAGTCAGGGCGGTTGGCGAGGATCTCGTACTCGATGATGTCATCGCCCAGGCCGAAAATTTCGGATACGGAAGTGCCGGGCTTATAGTCTTCCTTCAGAAGGATGATGCCCTCGTTTCCGCAGTGGGGATACACGGTGTCCGGCACATCCAGTTCGGGGCCGGAGCAGAGCATACCGTTGCTCTCCACGCCGCGGATCTTGCCCTTTTTGATGTGGACATCGTTCGGCAGTTCCGCGCCGTCCAGCGCCGCGCAGACCAGAGCGCCCTCACACACATTGGGAGCGCCGCAGACGATCTGCAAATCCTCGCCCTGTCCCACATCCACCATGCAGATGTGCAGGTGGTCAGAATCGGGATGCATGACGCAGGAATTGACCTTGCCGACGACCACATTCGTGAATTTCGCGGTGTTTTCAATGCCCTCGACGGCGGTGCCCGTCATAATCATGCGGCGGGCGTATTCCTCGGCGGACATGTCGATTTTCGTATATTCGTTCAGCCATCTCATCGGAATTTTCATATTCGTTTACCTCCTCATCCCCGGAACTGCTTCAGGAAGCGGATGTCGTTTTCGTACAGATACCGCATGTCCGGCACATTGTATTTGAGGTTGCAAAGGCGCTCCACGCCCATGCCGAAAGCAAAGCCGGAATACTTCGTACTGTCGATTCCGCACATTTCAAGCACCTTGGGGTTCACCATACCGCTGCCCAGCACCTCGATCCAGCCGGTGCCCTTGCAGATTCTGCAGCCCTTGCCGCGGCAGGCGGCGCAGGTCAGGTCGACCTCGGCGGAAGGCTCGGTGAAGGGGAAGAAGGAGGGACGGAAACGGGTAGTGACGCCTTCGCCGTACAGACGCTTTGCGAAGGTATCCAGCGTGCCCTTCAGATCGCCCATGGAGATGTTCTCGTCGATGACGAGACCTTCCAACTGGTGGAACACGGGGCTGTGGGTGGCGTCCGCCTCATCGGCGCGGTACACGCGGCCGAAGGAGACGATGCGGATGGGAGGCTTGCGGGTGGTCATAATGCGGGCCTGCACGGGAGAGGTGTGGGTACGCAGCACGATATTGTCATCCACATAGAAGGTATCCTGCGCGTCGCGGGCGGGATGGTTCTTGGGGATATTCATCATTTCGAAATTATAGTGGTCATACTCCACTTCGGGGCCTTCGACGGCCTCGAAGCCCATGCCGGTGAAAATGTCGAACAGTTCCTCGAGCACAAGGTTCATGGGCGCGAGAGAGCCTTCGCTCCGCTCCTCTACAGGCATGGTCACATCCAGTTTTTCGCTCTCCAGTTTCTTGGTAAGTTCCTTGGCGGCGATTTCCTTCTGTGCCTCGGCGATGGCGTTTTCGATTTCCTCGCGGGCTTCGTTCACCCAGCCGCCGATCTTGGGGCGCAGTTCCGCTGCCACCTGACCCATGCCGCGGAGGATGCCGGTCAGTTCGCCTTTTTTGCCCAATACGCGGACGCGGATCTCGTCCAGCGTCTTGGAGTCGGATACGGTCTTGAGTTCAACAAGAACTTTTTCGCGTATCTCATTGATTTTTTCCTGCATAAATATCTCTCCTTTTGTTGATTTACATACAAAAAGCCCCTGCCGTCGCAGGGGCGAATTGACTTCGCGGTACCACCTTGTTTCGCTGACTTTCGTCAGCCTCTCATCCTATAACGCGGATGGGTCCGTCCGTGCCTACATCTCTTCAGCGCGGATGCTCCGGGGCGAACCTTCACCGGTGGGTGCCATGCCCGCGCTTTCAGCCGATGACGCAGGCTCTCTGAATGTCCTTACCGGGTACTCTTCCCCATCATTGCGGGATATGAATTGAATTACTCTTCGTCGTCCTCGTCGGAACCGGCGATTTCCAGATACTTCTCGAACACGGCTTCCATCTCGTCCTCGTCTTCAAGGGAGGTGTAGACATCGTTGCCTTCCGCGTCCTTGTCGATGCGCAGCACCACGGCTTCGTCATCGGAAATATCTTCCATCTGCTCGGCGGGAGCCAGGATCACATAATCCTTGCCCTCGTAATCGAGGGTCATGAGGTGCTGGAATTTAAGTTCCTTGTCGTTTTCGTCCATGAGCACGACGATGTTGTCCTGCTCCATATTAAAGCCTTCCATCAGGCGGAAAACCTCCGTTTCGAATATTTCGTCATCCCGCGGGATATCTTCCCGCCAGCCGCCTCCGTCCAGAAACGACTGGAGGATGTAGGTGGCAGCCAGTTTGTCGATGACCTTTTTGCGGTCCTCTCGGCGGACGCCCGCGTCGATGAGCATGCGCTCGGCGGAAACCGAGGTGAGCCGCTCGTCCATGAAGCGGACTTCGTAGCCGTCCGAAACGAGCCTGTCCGTGAATTCGCGGACTTTGCCCGCCTGCAGCCCTTCTTCCCCGCTCATGAGCCGCGGGAGACCCGAGACGATGCGGTCTGTATCGTACTGCGCGCAGAGTTCCTTCACGCGCTTTAAGTCATTTTCAATGCCCTTGGTGAAGATCGTTTCCACGCCCTGCGCCGTGATGCCGAGCAGATCGCTCACCGCCACGCCGATGCGCTTGTCGCCGATATCCAGAGCCAGAATGCGCTTCAAGAGGATGCTCCCTTACTTTTCGTTCTCAATGGAATTGAGGTAATGGGAAACCAGTTCCTCGATGAGTTCATCCCGCTCCACACGGCGGATGAGCGAACGGGCGTTGTTGTAACTGGTGATGTAGGTGGGGTCGCCGGAGATGATGTAGCCCACCATCTGCATGACGGGGTCGTGACCCTTGGCTTTGAGCGCCTCGTACACATGACGGATGATCTCCGCCACATCGGTCGTATCGTCCGGAATGTTGCCGGAATTGAGCCTGTCGCCGGATAGATTCACGAAACGCACCGCCTTTCCCCATAGTTATGGTTTAGTATAGCATAAAATCCGTGTAAAGTCCATAGATATGCGGATTTTTTACATAAAAACGGGGGTTTTGTGACGGAATTGTCACGGGGAAAGCACTGAATCGCATAAGGAACGGCGGGAAATTGAAAACTTCCCTACGAACGAACCCGAATGTCCGTTACTCCGCAGGGCGGATATTATCCGCCTGCCGTCACGATATATGGGTTCGACAATCCCTCAGGCACTTCATGCCGGCCCCCTTTGCACAAGGGACCTTGGTTATGACAGAACGCACCCGTTTTGACGGGTGCGTTTCTTTTTATTCTGCCTCAATATACCACTGCGCGATGTTCACCCTGCCGTTTCCCGTTCCGTTGGGGACGGAGGACTGGATGATCACCCGCTTCCTGCCGTCGGGGCGGGTCAGCACGAGGTTGTTGGAGTAGTACGCCGTCGCGCCGGGCACGGTGCAGAGGATGATGCCTTCGTCCCAGCGGATGCCGTCGGGACTCGTGTAGAACACGAAGTCCATGGGCAGCAGTTTCCCCACGCAGCCGCTCCTGCCGTGGAGGATGTAGTTTTCGCCGGTATAGGCGACCTGCGGGTTGCGGATGCGGCGGGCGCAGTAGGATTTTCCCTGCTCTTCCCAAGTTTTGCCCATGTCTCGGGAGATGAAATAGTCCATGTTGAACTCGTCGCCGGCGTTGTAGATGTAGACGACGAGGCTGCCGTCCGGACGGAGCACCATGGAGCCGTAGGCGCGGCCGGGCAGATACGGGAACACGCTCACGAGGCTGTAGGTATGCCCGCCGTCCTCGCTTTTCATCAGTTCATAGCGGTGCTCGGGCTTGCTCGACAGAAAGTCGCTGTTTGCCTGCATGAGCAGGTAGATGACGCCGTCCTTTACAAAGGCATCGTAGATTCTGCCCTTTTCGGGCGTGATCTCGATGGGTTCGCCCCAGGTGTCGCCGCCGTCCTGACTGATGACCGCCACGGGCTGCAGATAGGGCTCCCAGCCGTCGGGATTTTCGTTGCGGATGCACAGGGCGACAATGGTATTCTCCGCAGGCGAAACCGCCTTCTCGCAGGAGACGGTGTAGGGTTCATTCAGCAGGCACTTCATGGAATAATCGAACACCACGGGGTCTCCCCAGGTTTCGCCGTAATCCGCGGAGCGGCGGTATTCCAGCCAGCCGAAGCCGTTGTGACCGGGTGCCCAGCGGTTGCGCTTGCCCGAACAGTTGGAGTAAAACGCCAGCACCTTTCCGGGCGCGTACTCGACCAGCGCGTGGCTCAGATGCCCGCTGCGGTTTTCCGGGCGGTGATCCTTGAAAGTATAGCCCGTGTTGGGCAGGTTTTCGGGATAGATTTTCATGCTTTTCACCTCATTCCGCTCATTGGGCGGCGTCCGCATTCTGCGTCACTTCCACCTTGATTTCATGCGCCATCACTTCGTCGACCTTCGTGACGGTGATTTTCAGATTTTCGTAAACAAAGGAACTGCCCGCCTCCGGGATATCTCCCAGATGTTCGATCAGCCAGCCGTTGACGGTCGTGGATTCCGTGTCCTCGTCGGCTGCGAGACGGAATTTCTCACGGAACTCCTCAACGGACGCCGAACACGATACGCTGTAGCTGCCGTCATCCAGTTTCCGGATCGTGCTGATTTCCTCATCGTGTTCGTCCCAGATTTCGCCCACGAGTTCTTCCAGAATGTCCTCCATGGTGACGATGCCGGCGGTCTCGCCGTACTCATTGACGACGATGGCAAGGTGATTATGCTCCTTCTGCATTTCCCTGAGGAGCACATCGAGATGCATTTTTTCGGGCACAAAAACCGGCTTCTGCAGCACGGAATCCATCGTGAAGCCGGCGCGGCCATACTTGATCAGATATTCGCCCGCATGCAGCACTCCCACGATCTTGTCGATGGTATCTTCATACACGGGGATTCTGGAGTATTCCTCTTTTTCGATCACCGCGAGGATTTCGGCTTCGGAAGCGCTGTGCGGGATGCAGACGATGTTTCTGCTCGGAGTCATGACATCCTCCGCGTTTTTGCCGTCAAATTTGAAAATGTTTTTGATATAACGGATTTCGCCCTTGCCGATGCTTCCCTCCTCCGCGCCCGCGTCAAGCATGAGCACGATATCCTCTTCCGAAACGGCTTCCTCTTTCTCATCGGGGTCGATGCCGAACAGCCTGATCACGCCGTTTGTGGATGCCGTCAGCAGCCAGATCGCCGGACGGAGCACCGCGGCAAGCCCGGAAACGGTGCCGCACACCGCCTCCGCCAGTTTCTCCTTGTGTTTCATCGCGATGCGCTTGGGTACCAGTTCACCCAGCACAAGCGTAAAGAAAGACAGGATGAGTGTGATCAGGATGACCGATACGGTGTTCACCATTCCGGCTTTTGCCGCGGAAATATGAAAGACCCTGACTGCAAACGCGGACAGCCGCTGCGCGAAATTGTCCGCCGCGAAAGCCGAGCCCAGAAAGCCCGCAAGGGTGATGCCGATCTGGATGGTGGAGAGAAACCGCGTGGGTTCCTCGATCATCTTCATCATTTTTGCGGCTTTTTTATCACCGTTTTCGGCTCTCGCCTTCACTTTCTTTTCATTGAGCGAAATCACCGCGATCTCGGTGGCGGCAAAGAACGCATTGACCAGAATCAATGCAAGCTGCAGTATCAGTTGTCCGATCATACCGGATAGAAACATCCTCTCAAAACATTTTTACGGGCCGCGCCCGCAGGCACACCCGAGTTTATTATACAATGAATGCGCCGGAAATGCAAGAACGGAGCGCGGCGCCGTTTGCAACTTTCCCTGCGGGAAACCGGAAATATCCGCACCGCCGCAGGGGCGGATATCATCCGCCCGCCGCTCACATGCGGGTACGCGGCGGGAGCAAGCTCCCGCCCTACGGTGCAGCGCACCTTCTCCCCCGCATTAAGCCGCCCTTTCGGGCGTCCGTATTCACTTTTCATCCGTTTGCGGAGCGTTCTCTGCCTTCACCCGCTCCTTATTTCAGTTCCTTCGCTTCGCCTTCCATGATCGAGTGATCGATCAGTTCGATTTTCTCCTTCTCCCCTTCGGGGCGCAGGTCCAGAATGATGAGTTCGTTGCCCTTCTCTTTGATGAGCGCGCCGGGAACATACAGCGTATACTGGGGACCGGCGCAGTCGTAGCGGCCGAGATGGAAGCCGTTCATCCACACCCACCCATAGGAGAATCCCTCCGTATGCACATAGGTGTCGATGCCCGCCCGGGCGTCGAAGAAGCCCCTTCTGAAAACGGGTGAGCGCGGCGGATCGACCGCGTTCTCCTTCCAGCCCAGCACCGTAAGGTCGTCAAGGGACAGGGCGCGGCTTTCGCAGCCGAAGAGGAAGTTGCCGTCCGCGCGCAGGGCGTCGATGCCCTTTTTTTCCTTCGTCATCAGCGGTCCGTAGTTGATCCTGCCGAGGGATTCGTTCAGCACCGTGATTTCACATTCACGGCAGTCCGCAGGCACAGAAGCGGATTCCCCCGCGCCCTGTACGCCGTCCGCGGTGCAGGTGACGCCCCGGTCCCTGATGACCGTGAACGCGTACTTGCCGTCAACATACAGGCTCGCCCGGTCGCGCACGCCGTCAAGGGTCATGGACGGGGTGCCGTGCATGAGGGACGGCAGGCGGAAGGTATACAGCATGAGCCCGAAGCCGCAGTCCAGATCCTCGATGCTGACGGGCAGGGCGGAACGGGTCACGCCCGCGGTCAGACGCGGCACATTGTCAAGCAGCCGCGCGCTCTGCGTAAGCCTCACCGTGAGGCTCTGAGCCGGGGTCGGCGCGGGGATCTCCTTATCCCGCTTGAAGCGGCAAAGCGCGTATTTGGGCGTGGGGTTGCCCGCCTCGTCCAGCACGGCGTCCTGCTCGTAGGAGGCAACATGGGGGATGTAGCGCGCGACCGCGCCTTCACGCGGCGTGTAGGAGATGCTGTGGGTGGCGCCCGGAAAGAAGCCGAAACTCGTGCCGCCCGAGAACATATACAGGTTCATGTTCTCCCCCGCGTCATTCAGTTCCTTTATGGCGGCGGCAGCCTCCCGGGGGTCTCTGCGGAAAAACGGTTCGCCCCAGTACACGGCGCGGCCCA
>JAZLLT010000106.1:0-8600 GCA_045598325.1 Clostridia bacterium
GCGGTGCACTTTACGGTCTTGCCCTTGGGAACGGTCAGCAGCGCCTTGCCTTTCACGGTCGCCTTGTCGCGCATGTGGACATTGCCGGTGGTCTTGACGGTGCCGATGCTCTTCACATCATCGTGCAGATACACGGAAGAAGCCCAGCCGGTGGTCTTGCCGTTCGCCGTCGTCACTTTGTACCACACTACCCCGCGCTCGTCGGTTTCCCAGGTGTCTCCGTCATAGATGACCTTGTCACCCTTGTGGATCACATGGATGATCTTGTTGTTCAGGCCAGGGCCCTGACGCAGGTTGCAGTTGCCGGTGGCGGTCAGGTAACTGTAGGTCCAGAATTCGGCCATGGCTGCGGTGCAGAATACAGTTGCCAGTACGAGTACGATTGCGATGATCTTCTTGATAGCCTTCATTGTTTTTTTTCCTCCGTTTTTTGTCCGCGCTCTTTGGCGCTCGTTTTTGTTTGACGCCTGTATATACGAGGGGATGCAGAGGATGGCTACTGAAAAGAAAAGATTTTTGAAAAAAGTTTTGGACGCGTCCCTTGTGTTGCTGTATTTCGTGAAATCCGCGGTTTCGCCGGGCAGTTGCACGGGATATTGCCGCAGACACATGGAACATCATTCCATCGAAGAACAGCCTTGCCGGTTGCACCGTAGGGGCGGATAGTATCCGCCCGCTGTGCAGGTTATCCGATTCCGATCTCCGCGTATCCGATAGCCGCGCGGTTTTTCGTGTAGGTCACATAGAGCGTATTTTTCTCGATGTGCAGGCTCGGATAGGAAAATTCTGCGCCGCGATCCCCGCATAGAGGCGCGTCCTCGAGCACCTTGAAATCGGTGAAACTCCTTCCGTTATCCTCCGATACCAGGATCACAAGGGGCGTGCGCGCCGCCCAGTTGCCCGAAACGGGATTCAGGGCGAGGTACAGTTTTCCTTTATGATACGCCGTGTCTATTCCGCTGTTGTTGTTGGGAATGCCCGTATTGTACGCTTTGCACCAGGTCTTTCCGCCGTCTTTCGAGTCCGCGCGGTAAAGGAAGCCGCAGGTGGTGCGCAGGAAGGCGTGGACAGTCCCGGGCGCGCTCTCCCACAGGGCAGGCTGGATGGCGCCTTTACCGCTCATTTGGGGCAGAGGGATATCGCTCAATTTCTCATAGGTTTGACCGTTATCACAGGACACATCGGCATGGGGACGCCACGCGTCCGCCGTTTCCACGGAATTTGGGGCGAGCAGCGCTCCGCTTGTCAGGCGGACGGGTTTGGTTCGCACGGGACCGCAGGCGGCACCGTAGGGCGCGGGCTTTGTCCAGGTCCTGCCGCCGTCAAAGGATTCCGTATGCCAACTGACCCAGTCCGGTATCTCCTTGCCCACCTTGAAGGTCACGCGCACGCCGCCGGGGATGTCATAGATCACGGGATTCCAGTGGGCGGATTTTTCCACCTTAGCGATGCACACGGGCGCCTGCCAAACACCGCCCACGCACAGAGACAGCCAAATGCCCACATCGTCCGCCTTTTCGTACGCGCCCGCGAAGTACACAACATAGGTCACATCGTCTTTGCGGAACACGCAGGAAGCGTGGCAGGAGGGAAAGGCGCTGCCGGGCGCAAAGAGGGTCTTCACCTCCGCGCGGGGCAGAAGCCGCGTGCGCAGGCACTCGAAACCTGCGGAAAACGCGTCCATTTCCTTGATCTGGCTCTCGGTGAGGGGCGGTTTTCCGTTGCGGGTCACCATGGTTTTCAGGATTCCCCGCTTCATGAGGACATACTTCGCGTTGGCGGGATAATTCTGATACTCGATGGTACTCGCGCTCGAAATGCCGCTGCAGACGAGGGAAGCCGCCGCCTGATCGGGAACATCCTGATTGAGGGCGTTTTTCAGCATGCGGAACCACTCGGGGATGATGTTGAGCATCACGCCGGAATATCCCGCCGCGCCCGACATGAGGCTGTCAAAGAGGGTCGCGGCGTTGGCGTTATACAAAGCGATGCCGCTTCCGGTGAGCAGGCGGAGCCGCTTTTTGATCTCGCCGATTTTACAGCAGGTGTCCTTGATGAAATCGAACCTGCCGTCCTTTTTCATGGCGGAGATGAGTTTGGGCGTGATGAAGCGCTTGTAGGGATAGGGGCACTCGTAAACGCCGAGGCGGGTGTTTCCGGAAAGCGCCATCAGGATGGTCTTCATGTTTTTGACCGCCGTGTCTTCGCTTTCCTCCGCAGCGGCAAAGCGGTTGTTGACCAGGATCACCGCGTCGGGCTTCAGCATTTCAAGGCGTTTGAGGTAGGAGATCTGTTCGGCAAGCCCGTCCTGCGTATGCCCCGAAACCACGCATTTGATGCGGTTTTTGCGGCATTCCTTTATGGAAAACGCGGCAAGTTCCAGTTTTTCCTCATCGGAAAGAAAGAACATCTCGCTGCTCTGGCAGACGGCAAAAATGCCGTCGACGGGAAGACGGGCATAAAACGCGATGAGTTTTCCGAGAGACGGATAATCGATTTTTCCCTCTTTGGTAAAGGGCGTGATGATGGTTGGATAAAGTCCGATTTTCATAAGGCACCTCCGGCAGTTCATTGCCATCATTATACCCCCGCGGGCGGAAAACGCAAGCGTTTTCCTGACACCCCGCCTCCGATCGTGTATTTTGCCCGGAAATAGAGAATCTGCAGGCGAGAATATGGTCATCAACGAACAACCGCCGTGCGGAATTTCGCGCGTCGGTTGATATTTGGGAACGGGAGGCTGCCAGCCTCCCCTACGATAACGGTATCCGTAGTGGCGGATATCATCCGCCCGCATTGCTTGTAAGCAGTTATTCCGCAGAAGGGTGACCGACCTCATCCGTCGCGGCTTTGCCGTGACACCTTCTCGCCTGCGGGCTCGGTCCCGGTTTGGCTCTCGATGTCCCCCGGACATCGATTCACTCCCAAACCGCGCTTCGCGTCCCATAGGGGAAGGTAAGGGGGTGACGAACGATCGGGCGACAAATCGGCGGGAGGCTATCAGCCTCCCGCACCCTATTTACAGTTTTCCGTCGATGCTCATGCTGTCCGAAAGCACCGCTTCGGGCACCTCGTAACCGTCCAGTTCCAGAACGGTCAATGTGTTCAGCCCCTTCTTCATAAAGGGCGCAGGCAGATACGCGCTCCTCTGGGGACCGATCTCCCAGTGGCGGGAAAGAGGCTTTCCGTTTACGAAGATGACGCCTTTTTTGAAGCCGGGCAGTTTCACGAAGGTGTCTTTGGGCTCCTCGCCCGCGTCGAAAGTACCCATCAGGAACACGGGACGGCCGTCAAAAGCGGCGGGCGCGTCCGACATTTCAAGACCGCTCACATCTTTCATCGGCAGGGGGATGACATCCCAGCCGTAGACGAACTGCTGACCGAGGCGCACGCCTTCGGTGATGCCCTTAAAATCGCGCAGGTACGGACCGTAATTCGTGCGGCCCATGTTCTCCACGAGGATGTCGAGGCGCGCGCCTTTTTCGGGAACGGAAAAACAGACGGAAGATTTCTCGTCGTTTCTGTAGATAATGCCCTTGAATACGCCGTCCACGAATACATGAGCGCGGTCGCGAACCTCCTGAATGTTCAGGCGCAGTTCCTCGCGGGGACCCTTCACAAAGGAGGAATAGAGGATGAAGCCATAGCCCTCATTGAATTTCTCCATGGGTTTCGGCGCGGCGGAACGGTACTTTTTGCCCAGTTTTTCTGCGTTTTTCAACAGATCCGCGCACTTTGTGAGTTTCACCGTCCCGTAGTTGCCCTTGGGGCAGTCGGACGCGTCCGTCCCCTCCGGAACGGCGGCGTATTTTTTGAGCGTCTCTTTGAACAGGCGGTACTTGGGCGTGATGTCGCCGCACTCATTAAGGGGCGCATCGTCGTCATAACTGGAAATGGTGGGCTGATATTCATTGGGTTTCGGGCAGTTCGCGCCGTTCATGAAGCCGAAATTGGTGCCGCCGTGGAACATGTAGGCGGACACACTCGCCCCGCAGGAAAGAATCTCGTCAAAACATTCCTCCGCTTCCTTCGGCGGGCGGGAATGGTGTTCCTCGCCCCAGTGGTCGAACCAGCCGTTCCAGAATTCCGCGCACATGAGGGGACCATCGGGATCGTATTCCTTGAGGAGGGCGAACCTTTGCTTCGCACCGGAACCGAAATTCACCGTAGGCTGCACGCCGGAGAGAGTGCCGCCCGTCAGCATCCAGTGGGTATCGCCGTCGGAGGTGAAGAGTTGGGAGGCACCCAGAGAAAGCAGTTTTTCCTTGATATGGGTCAGATATTCCGTGTCGTCTCCGTAACTGCCGTACTCGTTTTCCACTTGCAGCATGAGCACATTTCCGCCGTTGTCGATGAGATTTCCGCGGATGGCGTCCATGGCGTGAGTGAGGTAATCATCCACGAATTTCACATAGGTCTCGTCCATGCAGCGCAGGGCGCAGTCGTATTTCAGCAGCCACCAGGGCAGTCCGCCGAACTCCCACTCGGAGCAGATGTAGGGGCCGGGACGCACGATGGCATAGAGCCCCACTTCCTGCGCGAGGGACAGAAACGCGCTCACATCCAGCATGCCGTCCGTCAAAAAGGTATTTTCATCGGGCATGTGGGCGTTCCACGCCATGTAGGTCTCCACGGTGTTGAAGCCGCAGGCTTTGAGTTTCATGAGCCTGTCCCGCCAGTATTCGCGGGGCACGCGGAAATAGTGGATCGCGCCGCTCAGGATGCGAAGCGGCTTTCCGTTCAGACAAAAGGAACCGTCTTTTACCATGAATCTGCCCATAACTGCCTCCGGAATTTCATTTGCTCCCATTATACCAAATCCCCCCGCTTCTATCAAGAGCGGAGGGATCATTGTTTATAGGAATTCCACATCCGTGACCTGTTCCAGTTCCCGCCAGAAGGCGTCCCAGTCGCTTTCGGTCACATTGCCGCCATGGCTCAGAATCACATAGTTTTCGCCGCGCCAGTTGTAGGTGAGTTCCGTTTTGCGGTAACCGTTTCTTTCGTAAAACGCGATGCGCCTTTCCCGCTCGGCGCGGTTTTTCGCGCCTTCTTCGGGCAATTCCACATCCACGATGATGCGCTTGCCGGGGCACCGTTCGGCTGCCGCCCGGAGCGCGCAACTCCCGCAGCCTCTGCCCCGCAGTTCTTCCTCGATGGCGAAATAGATGATGTGGACGATTTCCGCCGTATTGAGCAGAGTCATGAAGCCTGCGAAAACATCGTCCTCGTACAGGGCAATGAACTCCACCGCGCCCGTTTTGTCTACCATCAGGTCCTTGAGGTCGCGCAGTTCGTTTTCGGGAAAGGATCGGTAATAGAGATCTTCAAAGGCTTCTCTGTCGGAAAATTCGTCGCCGCGCGGCCAGATTTCTACGATTTTCATGTCATTCACCCGCGAAAACGCGGATGGATTCCTGGATCTTCTGATGGCGGATGCCGGTAGCGTCGAACTTCACGCTCATGAACGCCGCCTGCATGATGGGGCCGGACGCGAAGGCGCACAGGATGGTGCCGATGCCCACGGGACCGCCCAGCAGCCAGCCCATGAGGGTCGCGGCGGACAAAAGCGCGATGCTGACCACGCCGATGGGGATTTTGGGCACTCTGCGGGAAAGACCCACCAGCAGGGTGTCGCGGGGACCGCAGCCCAGCGCCGCTTTCATATAGAGCATCTGGGTGTAGCCGATGATGACGAGCCCCACGAGGATCATGGCGATGCTGCCGAAAAGCGTTTTCGGCACGGGCACGATGTCCAGCCAATCAAAAAAGTCCACGGCTTTGCCCACGGTGAAGGCGTCGATGAACATGGCGATGCCGATGTGCTCGCGCAGCAGGATGTCGATGACCAGAATGCACAGAGACACGGCGATGGACGCGTTGCCGTACAGGATGTGAAAGGTTTTGGACAGACCCAGATTCAGCACATCCCAGGGTGCCGCGCCGATATTCGCGTGGACGGTGAGATACACGCCCAGCCCGTTCACAAACAGACTGACCGCCGCCATGAGTTCGGAAATCAGAATCTGCCCGGTTGTTTTGTTTTTCCCGAAGAAGTCCATAAGCGCCTCCGGCAACATTGCTGACGCGTATTATAGCACAACGGAAATGAAATACAACGAAAGACGGGTTAATTCCCGTCTTTCGAAATTCCTATTCCGTTTTTTTGCGTGTAATGACCTGCTCCGCGGGCGCGTCTTCCAGAGGCAGTTCGCTCATGAACTCCGCCGCGGCTTCATTCGAACTCATTTTGAGTTTTGTTTCGCCGGTAAAGGGTGTCTTCAGTTTTATCGTATTACCGATGCAGGAAGCCTCCGTGATACTGTCATAGGAAATGGCGACGCCGCCGCGCTTGACAAACAAAAATCCATTTCCGAGGACCACTTTCTGACCCCTCGTTTTGTTGGACAACTGCTCGGCAGCCGCGTCGACAAGTCCCTTTTCTTCCAGCACTTTCATGCTCTTTGAAGTCTTGCGGATGCAGTCCCGGTAGCAGAAGAACAGGATGACCGCGAACATGCCGCAAAGGATGGCGATGCCCTCGCACATGCCGCTGATTTTCTGACGGGGGTTGGTGCCCACGGAAAGATAGGAAGAACCGAAATACTGCCTGAATTCGCTGCCTGCCTTCAATCCCGTCGCCTGCACCAGCGAGGAAGCCAGTTTCGGCACATTTGACATGGGAATGGAGATGCCCAACATACGGTAAGGCTCGGGCATGGGCGCGGTATTATCTTCTCTGTCCCAGTAAGTCCGCTGGGCGGAGAGTTTTTCGTACTCGGTATTGCTGATGCGGGCGATGATCAGATTTCCGTCCGCGTCCTCGGCGGCGTAGTAGGTGTTTTCAGTAACAGTGGAATTGGAGGTTTGTTTGGTATTATACAGCCAGTCACTCACGCCCACCGCGTCAAACCATACATAATCGTTTTCCGCCGATTTCAAAGTATCGAATTTCGCGGGTGTCACGCGGTCCGCCGTAGTGGAATAATACACGCTGAGACCTGCCGAAAGAACAGTACTGATGGCGAGTGCCGCCAGCAGCACGATGGAGACCATGGAAAGTCCCACAAAAGACCTGATGCTTCGGGCAGAATGATTCATATCTTTCCCTCCGTTTTTTGTGGGTATTATATCACAACGGAATGCAAATACAACGAAAGACGGGTTAATTCCCGTCTTTTCGATTTGATATTCCTTTGGCGGTCCCCGTCAACCTTCCGGATAACAGATATCGCCTCCCCAACTCAGGACCAGATCGTAGAAACCTTCCACTTCCATGAGCCCGCAGGACCACAGAAACGCTCTGTCCCTTTCGCTGAGTTCATCAAGCCTCTTCCAGCCCGTGTCCTTGATCCGCTGCTCTTTCCCGTCCGGGATCACCGGGTCTGTTCCGGTGACCGCTTCCTGCCCGTCCGGAACGGAAACCGGAAACACGGACTCCACGCTCCCGTCCTTGCAGCAGATCGTATTGAGCGGGCGGATGACCGTGCCGTCCACCCCGCACTCTTCCTTCAGTTCCCGTATGGCTGCCTGCTCCGCGGTTTCGCCTTTCCCGATCCCGCCGCCCGGAAGCTCCCGGACGAATCTTCCGCGGCGCAGGGTTTGTATCATCAGGATCCTGCCATCCCTGACCGCCGGAGCCATGCTCCGGTTGCGCATGCTGTTTCACTCCTCACTATTCCGCGATTTCACCGCCCGGGTCATAAAATAGAGTTCCGTGATGTCTTCTCTCCGGCACTCCATATACCCGTTTATCACAAATCCCGCGGAAATCTGTCCGCCCAGATAGGTCTCCATGGTATGGCCGAATTCGACCCGGCCGGAAAAATCGTGCTTTCCGGAATCGTACGGCATCCGGTTGACCGCCTTGTAGTATCCGCCCTTTCCGTCATCCACGAGATCGCAGAGATAATTGACGGGCGCGGGCGACATCATGATGAAAACGCCGCCCATTTTCAACACGCGGAAACATTCCCCGAACACGGTTTCGGACTTAGGAACATACATGAGCGACGGCGGATTGAGAATGAGATCGAATGATTCGTCACCGAACATCGACAGATCGCACATGTTGCCCTTCACAAGTTCGATATTAAGCCCTTCCCGTGCCGCAATCAAACGGTCCTTTTCCAGCATTTTGCCCGAAAGATCCAGCACGGTCACTTCCGCGCCCGCGCAGGCCGGCAGCGGCGCCTGCAGTCCGCCTGCTCCCGCGAGGCACAGCACTTTCTTTCCGCGGATATCACCGATCCACTCCCGAGGCACTTCCCGATCAAAGAAACCGATAGAAAGCCTCCCGTTCCGCGCGTACGCCGGTTGCTCCGCATTTGCACAGAAAGTCCAGTCCGCGTTTATCTCGACCAGCCGGTCGATGTTCTTTTCGACTTTTTCATACAAAATCAAGTATATATCAACCTAAATTTCCGTTTTCAAGCAATATCACGCCGCATATGGTATACAAAAAAGCACTTGCAAAAGCAAGTGCTTCAATGGCTCCTCAGGTAGGGCTCGAACCTACAACCCTTCGGTTAACAGCCGAATGCTCTGCCATTGAGCTACTGAGGAATATGCGGAAGGGTAAATCGCTTTACCCTTCCTTT
>JAZLLT010000107.1:0-1966 GCA_045598325.1 Clostridia bacterium
CCCAGATGCGGGCGATGAGGTGGTTTTCATCCACGACCCTGCAGAAGGAGATGTTCGCCCGCTCGGGGAACATGCTGCTTTTCTCAAAAAGCGGTCCCAGCCGGAAGAAGGTCTCCTCGTCCGGGAACAGGTCATGGGGGACGGCGTGGGGGTTGCCGCAGTTGACGCAGAAGAACCTGAGCTTTTCTCCGCCCTCCGTGATATACAGCGGGTTTTCGTTCCCGATGATCGGGATGGCTGCGGGCACGGTGGAGGGCACGCCCATATCCACTCTCGCGCCCACGGCGACGCCGTCAACGATCTTCATCTTGAGGATCTTGAGGCCGCCCAGCGTCTGAACGGAGATATACTCTTTTTTCGCGATGCCGCTGTCATACAGATACTTGCCCACGCAGCGCACGCCGTTTCCGCACATCTCGCCCTCGGAGCCGTCCTTGTTGAAGATCCGCATGCGGGCGTCCGCGCCCTCGCAGGGCTCGATCAGGATCAGCCCGTCCGAGCCGATGCCGAAATGTTCCTTCGATACCTCGATGGACAGCGCGGCGGGATCCGCGGGCGCGGGATTTTTGAAGCAATCCACATAGACATAGTCGTTGCCGATGCCATGCATCTTGATAAACTCCATGCGCATCCCTCCCAAGTATACTGCATCCATTATAAAGCAAACGGACGCTTTGGTCAATGAGATTTATCAAAAATCACACTCTTGCAATCAAATTTGAAAGGGACTATAATAGAGAAAACAAGGAGGATGCCATGTATACAGCGGAAATCGGCGGCGTCACCGTCACCATCAAAGAAAGCGCGGACCTGTTCTCCCCGCTCCACGCGGACCGGGGCACCCTCGCCATGCTGTCCGTTGTCCGTCCGCAGATGGGCATGAAGGCGCTGGACCTGGGCTGCGGCTGCGGTATCGTGGGGATTTACCTGTCCAAAGTCCTCGGAAGCGGAAATGTGTGGATGTGCGATATCGACGAAAAGGCGGTCGCCGCGTCGAAAGCAAACGCCGCGGAAAACGGCGTCAGTCCCACTGTCGTGCTAAGCGACGGACTTTCCTCCGTCACGGAATCGGGCTTTGACCTAATCCTCAGCAACCCGCCCTATCAGAGCGATTTCGCCGTGGCGAAAAGTTTCATCGAAAAGGGTTTCAACCGCCTGAAAACGGGCGGCACGATGTACATGGTCACCAAACGCCGGGCGTGGTATGAAAACAAACTCCGCGCCATTTTCGGCGGCTGTAAAGTGCATGAAACAGACGGCTACTTCGTGTTCGAAGCCGGCAAGCGTTCCCCCTTCTACGCAAACAAGGAGAAAAAGAAATGAAAAAACTGCTGATCGTTCTTCTCATGCTCGTCCTCATGGCACCCGCCCTTTCCGCGGAAAACGCGCCCTATGTACCCGTACAAAGTCTGCCCGGCACCTATCTTCTGCTTTGCAAAGAGGCAAGCGGCACGGTGACGAAGATCGAATATCCCGCCCATAACTGGTATACCGACAAGAGCGAATGCGTGAAAAGCGCATACATTTACCTGCCCTACGGTTACGACGAGACCCGGGAATATCCCCTGCTCATCCTCTGCCACGGCATCGGCGGCAGCGAATCCGAGTGGGGCATGACCTCGAACACAAGCAAACTCGCCTGCATGATGAGCAACCTGATTTACAAAGGCGAGATCCGCCCGTTCATCATCGTGACGCCCAACTGCCGCGCGGGCAAGACGAGCGACATGGGCGCATTCTACCGTTTCGGGGACGAGATCAGAAATGACCTTCTGCCCTACCTCGAGGAACACTACGCCGTCTCGAAAAACCGCGAAGACCGCGCGATGGCGGGTCTTTCCATGGGCGGCATGCAGACCATCAACATCGGCATGGGCGAGTGCCTTGACCTGTTCTCCTGGTTCGGCGCTTTCTCCGCCGCCCCCACCAGCAATACCGCGTCGGTAACCGCGGCGAAACTGAACGC
>JAZLLT010000108.1:0-22485 GCA_045598325.1 Clostridia bacterium
CCGGTATACCCGCCCGTCAGGACATCGCCATGACCGGCGAAATCTCCCTGCGGGGCAAGGCGCTGCCCATCGGCGGCACCAAGGAAAAACTGCTGGGCGCGTATCGCATGGGCATCCGCACGGCGCTTGTGCCCGAGGAGAACATGAAGGATCTGGAGGACATCCCCGCGGAGGTCCTGAGTAAACTCACCGTCAAGCCCATCACTTCCGCCAAAGAGGCGATCGACCTGATTCTGAGCGAGGAATAACATGCGCATCACGAAAGCGGCTTATGTGGCGTCTCTGGAAAAACTCAAGGGCTACCCCGGCTGGGGCAAGCCTGAGATCGCTCTGGCGGGACGCTCCAATGTGGGAAAGAGTTCCCTCATCAACAATCTCACGAACAACGGTCATCTCGCCCGTACCTCCTCGGAGCCGGGCAAGACCCGCATGATCAACATTTACGGCATCAATGACGCCTTCTTCCTCGCGGACCTGCCGGGCTACGGCTTTGCCAAGGCGTCAGGCGGAGAGCGACGCCGCTGGCAGGGCATGATCGAGGGTTTCCTCGAGGGCAGCGAAAAACTGATCCACGCCTTCCTGCTGGTGGATGTGCGCCACGAGCCCACGGAGGAGGACCGCCAGATGGCGGACTACCTGCGGAGTATCGGCCTGCCCTTTTCCGTTATCGCCACCAAGGCGGACAAGATGAGCAAGGCGCAGATCAGCAGGAACCTGCCCGTCATCTGCAGAAAACTCGTCGTGCAGCCCTGGCAGATCACGGTGTATTCTTCCGAGACCGGTCAGGGACGGGACAAGGTGCTTACCCTGCTGGACAGCATCCTGAATCCCAAGCCGATCGAGGACAGCGGCATCGTCATCCCCGAGAGCGTCACTTTTGAGGACGGTCCCGTCAGGGAAGAGGAGTAAAAATCGCGGCAGAGGATATCTCTGCCGTTTTTGAATGGTGAAGGCATGAAAAAGAATCTCCGTTTTCTGCTGCCCGCGCTGATCGGCGCTTTCGCGCTCGCGGCGGATTTGAGCCTGCTGACGCGGGGGACCTGCTTTGACGGCGCCCTCATAACCGCCGTCACGGCTGCGCTCGCGCTCGTTTTGTCCTTCCTGCTCCTGCGCGCCGCGGATGGGAAAAAGGCGGGCGGGGGCGGCGCGGTCTGCGCCCTCATTATGGCGCTCATGCGCACGGTGAGCGGCATCTTCGCGGGCGGGAACACCGCGTTCCCCATGGATTTTATCGGTGTCGCTGCCGTTTCCCTGTGCGGTTCCTTCCTGCTTTTCAGAAGTCTTACCGCGCTCTGCTTTTCTTGCTTTGACCGCGTGGAAAGCGGAACGCTCGCCCTTTCCCGATGGAAAATCGCGCTCATCCTGTTTGCCTGCACGCTCCCTTATTTCATGATTACCTGGCCCGGCGCGGTCCATCCGGATACCTATGATGAACTGCAGCAGGTCATGGGCACGCTGTATCCGGGCAAAGTCACCTGCGGCACGGCGCTGGTCTATCACACCTTTTGGGGTGCGAGCAAAATAAACGGCTTCCAGCCCGTGCTCCATACTCTGCTGGTCGGCGGTCTGTACGCCGTGTTCCATGCTCTCGGGAACGGCATCATCGGCATCACCCTGTTCCTGATTTTGCAGAGCATGACCGCCGCGTGGGTCGTTTCGGGCGGCATCGACCTCCTCCGCCGCATGGGCGCGGGAAAGAAGACGCTCATCGCGGTTATTCTCTTTTACGCCCTGTTCCCGATGTTTCCCGACTATTTCGTCACCACCATGAAGGACAGCGCTTTCGGTATCGCCCTGCTTTCCATGCTGATTTTCGCGGCGGAACTGATTGCCTTCCCCGAAGAAACGGTGAAGCACCCCGGGAAACTCATCGGCGGTGCTCTGTCCGTACTGCTGACCGGTCTTTTCCGCTCCTACGGTCTCGCCATCGCCGTCATCGTGTTCCTCTTTGTGTTCGCGCGGCTCATCAAGGTGTCCCGCGGCGTGTTTGTGAGAGGCACGGCTGCCGCTCTGACCGGCATCGCGCTCTGCGCCGTGACGCTCTATGTCATCTATCCCGCCTGCGGCATTCTTTCCGCGCCGCCCTCCGAGAAGCGGTCGCTCCTGTTTCAGGGCGCGGCGCTGTATCAGAAGGAATACCCGGACGAAATGACCGCGGAGGACAGGATGCTTCTTTCGGATATCTGCGGGACGGAGAATATCGGAAGTCTCTACGATCCCCTCGACGCGGACAAGGTGAAGACGAACGCCCTGCTCTACCGGGGCGATCTGCGTGATTTTGACGCCCTGTGCCTGCGCCTGTTCCGCACCCATCCCGGTCCCTTCCTCCGCGCGGCACTGACCATGGAGGCGGATTACCTGACGACGGATTTTGCGGAAACGAAGACGGACATCCTGCTCTACGGCGGCGACCACGCCCACGACAGGACGCTGGGAAATGAGGTCATTCCCGCCGAAACGGAAGGCTATGTGGAAGTGAGCCAGGGAAAATATACCCTCACCCTTTCCCACTACATGAAGCGCGTGGTGGATTTCCTGACAAAGATCCCCGGCATCGCGCTGCTGTTTGAGTGCGGCACTTATCTGTGCTTTGCCTTTATCGCGCTTGCGTATCAGACGCGCGGGATGAGAGAAGGGAAGATCCTGCCGCTTGTCCTGATCCTGTTCGGCATTTCCCTTGTATGTTCACCCATCGGCGGCAGTTCCCGTTATGCGTTTCCCATCTATCTCTGTGCGCCGCTCACCGGCCTCATTGCCGCGCGGATGCCAAAACAACATAAAGCAGGAGTTTGACTCCTGCTTTTTTATACCCAATCGGGCGGATGATATCCGCCCCTGCAAAACAACGGATTACGAAATCCGCAGGGGAGGCTATCAGCCTCCCGCTTTTTCTATTTCCCGCGGCTTTTCTTTTCGCCGAGCAGGGTAAACTCGATCATGCCGTTCGGGATGTCGATGTCGGCGGGTTTCACCCGCACTTTGTCGCCGAGGCGCACGATGCGCTTGCTCCGTTTCCCGATCATGAAGGTCATTTCCTCGTCGGTCGAATAGAAATCGTCCATGTTGCGGTAGGGGATGAGCCCCTCGCAGCCGCTCTCGAGTTGGGTGAACACGCCCTTCTTGGCAAAGCGGGTCACCGTCACGGTGAAAACATCATTTCTGTGGCGGGAGAGGTACGCGGCGGTCATCACGCCGTCCGCTTCCCGTTCGCAGCGCGCCGCCTGCTCCTCGTTTTCGCTGGCTTCGCCCGTGAGCGTGTGGAGTACATCGGTGAGATACACCGCGGTGTTCTCGTCGATGGGTCTCGCCGCCTGCAGTTTCAGCATCCTGTGGGCGAGCAGGTCGGGGTAGCGGCGGATGGGCGAGGTGAAGTGGCAGTAATCCTTGAATGCCAGCCCGTAGTGGCCGAGCGGCTTTTCGCTGTAACGCGCCTTGCTCATGGAGCGCAGGAGCATCGTGGAGACAATAACCGACTGTGGTCTGTTTTTGACGCTTTCCAGAAGCGCCTGCAGTTTTTGCTGGGACGGGCTGTTTCCGAGACGGAAGTGGACGCCCATGGCAAACAGCGTGTCTTCCATTTCGTTTAGTTTATCCCCATCCGGCTGCTCGTGAACGCGGTAGGGGAAGGGGAGACCCGTCTCAACCGCGTGGCGGGCGACCGTCCGGTTGGCGGCGAGCATGAACTCCTCAATCAATTCGTGGGCCTCGCCGCGGGGACGGATGCCGAGACGGGTGGGCAGGAGGCTTTCGTCCAGATCGAACTGCGGCTCGGGCAGGTCCAGTTCCAGAGAGCCCGCCTTCACACGCTCCGCCTTGAATATCTTTGCAAGTTCGTTCATTTTGCGCAGCGTCTCGTGAAGTTCTTCCGGCACTCCGTTCTCCTCGCCCGCGAACAGTTTGTTGACTTCCTCGTAGGTCAGGCGCGCGCAGCTTTTGATGACGCCGGGACCGATGGAGTAGGAGAGGATGTTTCCTTCTTTGTCCATCTCCATCACGCAGCTCATGGTGAGGCGGTTGACACCGGGCATCAGGGAGCACAGGCAGTTGGAAAGGGCTTCGGGCAGCATCGGGATGGTGCGCCCGGGCAGGTACACGCTGGTGCCGCGCTCGCGGGCGTCTCCGTCCAAGGCGCTGTCTTCCCTCACATAGTGGGACACATCTGCGATGTGGACACCCAGCACATAACCGACCTCGGTCTCTTTTAAGGAAACGGCGTCGTCGAAGTCCTTGGCGTCCGCGCCGTCGATGGTGAATACGGTGTCGCCGCGGTAGTCCGTTCTTCCCGCCATGTCGGCTTCCGCGGGGTCGGTGCCGAGGGATTCGCAGTAGGCGACGGTCTCATCGGAGAATCTGTCTCCGATGCCGTGTATGGCGCACAGGGCGGACAGTTGGGCGCTCATGTCGCCGTCGCGCCCCAGCACCTGCTTGACGGAAAGGAGCATTTCGCGTCCCTTCACGGGCCAGCGGCTCACATCGAACACGCACAGATCGCCGGGCATCGCGCCCATCAGTTCCCCGTCCACACGGACGCGGGACGGGAAACGCCTGTCCGGAATGAGGGCAAAATACTCGTCCTCGGGTACATAGCGCGGGCGTCCTTTTTTCGGTTTCCTGCCGTATCTGTGCTCCTCGGGCGCGGCGAGGAACAGCGTCCCCGTGACGACCGAGCGGGCGCGCTTTACGATATAGACCAGCGTTCCGCGCCGCTTTTCACCCGCCTGAGTTTCACGCACGAAGATCAGGTCTCCGTCGAACGCCTGCTCCTCGGGCATGTCGAGATAGAAATCATAGCCGTTTCCGGAGACGGGCTTGGCGAACGCGGGGGCGTTTGCGAGAATCTTCGCGCGGCACAGCGTCAGATGCAGGATGGGGGGATAGGCGTATTTGCCGCCCTTCGCCGCCACGATGAGACCTTCGTGGATGCAGGTATTTGTGAGTGCGCGGATCTCGCCCTCGTCCTCGCCGCTTTTTTTTGATATCTCGGCGACAGACAGGGGCTTTTTTGCTTTTTTCAGAAGTTCAATCAGGTTTTCGGTTTTCAATGGGTTCTCCTTTGGGTATCGGTTTTCATTCGCAAAAGACGGCACGCAGAAATCTGCATGCCGTCTTGCTTGGGTTCTTACTTATTCAGCCTCGGTAGCGGGTGCTTCTTCGGTAACTTCCTCGGTGACTTCTTCAGCAGTCTCTTCGACGGCTTCTTCGGTCTCCTCGATTGCAACCGCGTGCAGCTGATAGCGTACGCCGTCGCCGACTTCGGGAAGTTCGATGTCCCACTCGTATCCTTCGGGAGCGGGCTCGGCTTCGAGCGCTTCACCGTAGGTCACGAACTGGCGCAGATTGTTTTCCATGCCGGCTTCCTTGTAAGCCTCGATGTAGGTGTTGTACATCTCGGTCTCCATGTTCAGCAGATCCTCTTCGGCGATCTCGGAGCCGGACAGGGCGGCTTCCACAGCCATGCTCAGGACTTCGGATTCAACCTGCTTGAAGAAGGTGGGGAACAGTTCGATGTCTTCGCCTTCCTCGTTAGTGGAGTAGTACTCGATGAAGTTGCCGTGCGCGTAGCAGACATACAGAGTGGTGTCGGCGCCGGGCATGGTCTCGGGCAGTTCCAGACCGAAGATGTTGCCGTTGGCAACGGCGTTCTTATCGGTGCTGTAGAACACGAAGTACTCATCGACCTCGGGCAGTTCGATGCCGGCGTAGTCAATGGCGGTGTCGAACTCGGCGGTCTGCTCGAAGATCACATTGTCTTCCGCGGCAGCTTCTTCGCCTTCGGCGGGGATGCCGTTGTCAATGATCTTCACGGTGTAGGTGCCGATGGTGTATTCGGGGATGAGGGTCAGACCCTTGCGACCCATGGTCGCGGGAACTTCACCTTCGATCTTCTTCACGCCGTCTTCGGTCTTCTCACCGAGTACCCATACGCCGTTGTAGCCCTCTTTGTAAGGAGTGCCGTAAGCGGGAACTTCAGCGCCCTTCTTGTAGGAGACACGCAGGGACTTGGCCAGTTCCTCATCGGACATGCCGGCGGTTTCCGCCTGAGACTTGTATGCGGCGTAGACATCGTCGTAATCCACGATGCTGCCTTCGGCCATACCGGCCTGGACATACAGGTTGTTCATCGCGACTTCGTTGGCGATCTCGGTGAAGTACTCATTGCCGTTCTCGTCGTAGTAGGTCACGGTATAGGTGCGGGCGTTGAGCCAGGTGGCGACCAGAGCCAGTACCACGAAGATGGCCGCAACGATACGGGTGATATTAAGAAGTTTACCCTCGGCGCTCTTAGCCTCGTTCTTGCCAAAGAAAGTCTCGGCCATTCCGCCGATGGTTCCCAGACCCTGCTTGCTGCCTTCCTGCATCAGGACGGCTACGATCAGAACCAGGGAGGCGAGGATGAGAACGATGTTGATAACTACGGACATTTTATTTCCTCCTTGATTTACCGCGTCAACGCGCGGTCAAACACATAGCATCGCTTATTATAGCATCTTATGGCGCGGAGCGCAACACTTTTGACACAAAAATAATAAAAAATATGCGCGCAGAAGGCCGTTTTTTCCTACAATAAAAGATTTAACACGGAAAGGGAACCATTTGCGCGTTTTTTCGTCTATAATATGGACGATAAAAACCGGGAGGAAGCCCATATGAAAAAACTGATTTCGATGCTGCTCGCCCTCATCCTGCTGACCGCCAGCGCGGCGATGGGGGAAAATGAAACGGAAGTCTGGAAGATACGCAAACTGACCGAAGACGGCCGGAACGCGGACTTCGACGGAGACGGGGATTACGAGACGCTGTCCGTGACCTTCGATTTGGACGAATACGATGACGGCTCTTTCACCATCGGTCTGGACGGACAGTCCGTCACGGTGGAGTACTGCGCGAGTCTCCTGACCGATGTGTACGCCATGACGGTCGGCGGCAGCGGATATTATTACGGCACGCTGTTTTTCGTGAGCGAGTACGGCATGAGCGACGACCCGTACACCTACTGTTTCTTCTATACGGACAACAAACTGATGCAAGCCGGGAACATCCCGAATCTGGCGGAATACTTCACCGTGAGCCCTTCGGGCGTCATCACGACGGAAGTCCGCGCCTGGCACATCGGCACCTGGTATTATCCCGCGGACTACATCCTGGCGCGCGGGATGGAGTGGGACGAAAACGATGATGTTGTGTGGGCATACGCCTTTGCCAAGGTGCCCGCCGCCTCCTATCCCATGGGCATGATCGTGAAGACGAAAATCGACCTGCCGCTGCTCGGCAGCCTTTTCGACACTGAGCCTTCCCTTACCATCCCCGCGGGCGAGAAGATCATCCTCTCCGCCACCGATGACCGCGGCTGGGTCGGTGTTTCCATGATGGATGGGGAGACCGCCGGCTTCCTCCGCTTCACCGCCATCGAGTACGGCGAGTACATGAACATCGGTGACGACCTCATGTATGTCGACGATGTCTTTGACGGTATCTTCTATGCCGACTGACGGACAAACAAACCCGCCTGCCGAGAATCGCGGCAGGCGGTTTTCTGTGCGGTTTATTCCTTGTTCGCGGCCTTTGCCCAACTGTCTTTGAGCGCCACGATGCGGTTGAACACGGGCTTTTCTTCCGTGGAATCGGGATCCTTGCAGAAGTAGCCGGTGCGCAGGAACTGGAAGCGGTCGCCCACATTGGACTTCGCGATGGCGGGCTCCACGAGGCAGGTGTCCACGACCACCAGAGAATCGTGGTTCATCTTCACATTGAAGCCCTTGGGCGCGTCGGTCTCTTCGGTCTCCTCGGCTTCTTCCGCGGCGGCTTCGAGCGCCTGATCCTCATCCATGATGAGGGGCTCGTAGAGGCGCGCTTCGGCGGGAACGGCGTCCATGTCGCTTAGCCAGTGGAGGGTGCCCTTCACCTTGCGGTTGGCGCCTTCGCTGCCGGAGCGGCTGTCGAGGTCCACGGAGCAGAGCAGTTCCACGACATTGCCGCTTTCGTCCGTCTTCACATCTTCACACTTGATGATGTAGGCACCTTTCAGGCGCACTTCGCGGCCGGGAGCCAGACGGAAGAACTTCTTGGGGGGATCCATCATGAAGTCATCGGAATCGATGAAGCCGTGACGGGTGAAATGCAGGACGCGGGTGCCCAGTTCCGGATGGTCGGGATGGTTCTCCATCTCGATTTCGTCCACCTTGCCGTCCTCCCAGTTCACAAAGGTGACGGGGATGGGCTTCATGACTGCCATGCCTCGGGGCGCGGTATCGCCCAGCGCGTCGCGGACGCAGGCTTCCAGGAGCGCACCGTCCACCACGGAATCCGCCTTGGCGACGCCGACTCTGCCCAGAAAATCATGGATGGCTTCCACGGGATAGCCGCGGCGGCGCATGCCGACGAGGGTGGGCATGCGGGGATCGTCCCAGCCGGCGACCAGATGGTTCTCCACCATGTGGCGAAGATAACGCTTGCTCATCATCGTGCGGGTAATGTTCAGACGGGCAAACTCGATCTGACGGGGCGGCTGTTCAAAGCCGGTGTTCTGTACCATCCAGTCGTACAGAGGACGGTGGATCTCATATTCGAGGGAGCACAGGGAATGGGTGATGCCCTCGATGGCATCCTGAATGGGATGCTGGAAATCGTACATGGGGTAGATGCACCACTCGTCACCGGTGCGGTGATGGTGGCATCTCTTAATGCGGTACATGGTGGGGTCGCGCATGAGCACATTGGGGGAGGCCATGTCGATCTTGGCACGGAGCACGCGGCTGCCGTCCGGGAACTCGCCGTTCTTCATGCGCTCGAACAGATCGAGGTTCTCCTCAACGGACCTGTCGCGGTAGGGGCTGTTGACGCCGGGCTGGGTGAGAGTGCCGCGGTTTTTGCGCATCTCCTCGGGAGTCTGGTCGTCCACATACGCGATGCCCTTGCGGATGAAATCGCAGGCGATTTCATACAGGCGGGGGAAGAAGTCACTGGCGAAGTGGAGTTCCGCCCACTTGAAGCCCAGCCACTCGATATCTCTCTGGATGCCCTCGACGAATACGGTGTCCTCCTTGGCGGGGTTGGTGTCGTCAAAGCGCAGGTTGGTGACGCCGCCGTATTTCTTGGCGATGCCGAAATCGATGCACAGCGCCTTCACATGGCCGATGTGCAGATATCCGTTGGGTTCGGGAGGGAAACGGGTGCGGACATGGTCGAAGCGGCCGCTCTTCAGATCTTCCTCGACAAACTCTTCAATAAAGTTGGATGCTTTGGATTCGGTAAATTCCATACAGATTGCTCCTTATCAAGCGATTGCGGTCATTATAGCACATTTCATTGCCCTTTGGGACGGCATGAATGTTAAATAAAGCGAAAAACGGGCGCTATTCACGAACAATGTGTCGCCGCCCTTGCTTTTTTGCCGCCGTCTTGCTAAAATAGTATCAAAATTTCATCGTTCGAAAAGGCAGAGTAGCGTCCTTTGCGTCAAGTGTTCATGGACGGGGAGTTGTCATGAAACGAAACGCTTCTGCGTGCGGTAGAGGATGCGCATCCCGCTGCTTTTATAAGCGTACGGCCTTTTGCGATGAGAGCAAAGGAGGCTGTGCTGTGTCCATATACAAAAGCGCCCACGAAAAAGTGCGCGATATGTGTTTTGTTGCGGTGTTTGCCGCGCTGTATTTCGTTCTTACTTCCTACCTCACCATCCGCGCGGGAAATCTGCGCATCTCTCTGGCGTCCCTGCCCATCCTCGTCTGTGCACTGGTGTGCGGACCATGGAAGGCGGCGACCGCGGCGTTCCTCGGGGAAGGGCTTTTCCAGATCCTCAACTATGGCATCACGCTGACCACGCCTCTGTGGCTCCTGCCGCCGGTCATCCGCGCCCTCATCGTGGCATACGGAAACAGGTTTCCGGAAGCGCATAAGATGACGAAGGGGAATTACCAACTCCTGTTTTCCGCCCTCGTGACTTTTGCCGCCATCATCACCACGGTGTGCAACACGCTGGTCACCTGGCTCGACAGCGTCATCTATCATTACTACACCAAAGCCTATGTCTTCGGCGATTTCTTTGTCCGCCTGATCACGGGCATCGTGACGGCAATCGTCATCTCCCTCATCCTCCCGCCGCTGGTAAGGAAACTCAGACAGGCAACCGGGGTGAAGCGCGTATAGAGCCCCAAAAAACAAGCCCGCTTCAACGAAGCGCGAAGCAGGCACTGCAAACGAATACTCAACCATCCGCCTCATCTGTCGCGCTTCGCGCGACACCTTCCCCAAAGGGGAAGGCAAGAAGTAAGCCGCAAAAGGACGGTACCCTTCACAAACTCATTTCAGCATAGCACGAAATGGGCGCCACTCACTCAAACCCAAGAGGTATGGAGGGTCCGCAGGCCCGCCATCAAAAATACGCAGGGGGAACTTTGTCCCCCCCCCGAGGAGCGTTTTTTCGCAGGGGAGCCTGCCGACCCGGAGAAAAGAATCGTTTCCCTGCGGGCTTTGCGCCCGAAAAATCCGCGCGGAGATTTTCGGCAAAACCGGTCCAAACTTCCGTAACCCCCGTCCAAAACCAAAATGAATGAAATCCGCAGATTTCATTCATTTTGAAAAGTCCCGTTAATGCCGTTCACCCCAAATTTTCACCCGCCGCTCGGCAGGTGCGGGTCGCCCGCAACACGCTTCTGCCTTCCCCTGATCTTATGGGGCCTGACATCCACGCACTGACAAGGTGCCCTGATTGTAATATGTGGGCGAAATATGGAGTGTGGCGAACACCACAGGATGGTTACATTATAGCGCGGACGGGTGTCTTCGTCAATCGGCATTTTTCACAAAAATAACATTACCTGCAAGGAGAAACTTATGTCAAGACTCTGGCTCAAAGTGATGAAAGACCACAAAATCGATTCGCAGATGACGGCGCCCTGCCTCTGGGGACAGGAAAAAGAGGTGCTGGTGGAACTGTGCAAAGAAGCGGATCTGCCCTGCCCGATGTGGCTTTCCAAGCACGAAATGCAGTATGAACAGTTCCGCAGGACCCGCTTCACGGGCGAAAACTTCGTGGAGGAGATCAATTTCGACTCCATGGACATCGAATACCTCGACGACACGGACAAAAAGCGCAAAAGCACGGACCCGAGAAACCAGTTCTGAGGCAGAATCATGAAATACACCATCTCACCCCGCGCGCTTTTTACGCGCGATTCCATGATCTACGGTCAGTTTCTGGAGCATTTCCACCGTCAGGTGTACGGCGGCGTGTTCATGCCGGGGCATCCGCTGTCCGATGAAAACGGCTTCCGCAAAGATGTGCTCGAGGCGCTCCGCCGTATCCGCGTGCCCGTCATCCGCTGGCCGGGCGGCTGCTTCGTGTCCTCCTACCACTGGGAAAGGGGCGTGGGCAAACAGCGCGTGCCCTCCTTTGACAAGGCGTGGCGGGTCGAGGACCCCAATACCTTCGGGACGGACGAGTTCATCCTCCTCTGCAGGGCGATCGGCTGCGAGCCTTACATCTGCACCAACGCGGGCACGGGCACCGAGGAGGAAATGAGTAACTGGCTTGAGTACTGCAATCTGGAAAACGAGGGCGAGTACGCGAAAAGGCGCATTCAAAACGGCTTCACGAAGCCCCATAAGGTCAGGTATTGGTCCATCGGCAACGAGAATTACGGCTCCTGGGAGATCGGCGCCAAAGACGCGGACGCGTGGGGAAAACTGGTCACCGAGGCCGCCAAGATGATGAAACATGTGGACCCGGAGGCGGAACTGAGTGCCGCGGCGCTGACTGACATCAACTGGAACACAAAGATTCTGAGCGGCGCGGGCGACCGGCTCAGCTGGCTCTCCATCCACAGTTACTGGGATTTCATGACGCAGGTCCACGCGCCCGCCTCCTACGACGCATGCATGGCGTACACGGACGATCTCGAGGCGCCCGTGCGCCGCGTGCGCGGTCTGCTCATGGCGTACGGTCTCGAAAAGAAGATCCGCATCGCCTATGACGAGTGGAACCTCCGCTCCTGGCATCATCCCAACATCCATTCCGGCACGATCAGCAACGATAAAGACGGCTATCTCGCGCCCCGCGACAAAAACGACCTGAATGCCACCTACACCATGGCGGACGCGGTGTTCTCCGCCTGTTTCCTCAACATGACCCTGCGAAATGCGGACATCGTGGGCATGGCGAACTTCTCACCCGTTGTCAACACCCGCGGCATGGTCTGCACCTGCGATAAGGGCATCGTGCTCCGCTCCACCTACCATGTGTATGATCTGTATGTGAACAAAATGGGGGACGAGGTGCTGGACGGCCTCACCGAAGGCAGCAGATACATGACGGTGAAAGGGAAGGACGGAAGAAGCGTCACCGTGGACATCGTGGACGCCGTCGCCACGCGGGACAGCAAGAGCGGCGTCATCGCCGTCTCCGCGGTCAACAAGCACCGCACGAAAGAGCAGACCATCACCCTGAGCCTGCCCATGGGCGGCAAGCCCGTCACCGTGACCACCCTGTGCGGAAACGGTCCCGATGACTATAACGACATTGACCGCAACACGGTCGTGCCCTTTGAAAATGATGCCGCCGTCAAGCGCAGGACTTCCCGCAGCGTCACCGTCACCCTGCTGCCCCACTCGGTCAATATCATCAGGATCGGATAAAGAAAAGCCTCCGTCAACTGACGGAGGCTGAACTGTATATTTCGGTTTCCCACGCAGGGGGAAACTGTCGAGCGAAGCGAGGCTGATGAGGGCCCGGCGGACAAGCGGCGGAAGAGGTCTGCTCCTCATCTGCGCATACAGGCGCACCTTCCCCTCGGAGCGGGGAAGGCAGGGAGTGCCCGCATCACAATCCGTTATCGTGTCGGAATCAGAGATCGTTATTCCCACATTCCCAGATTGGGTTTCCGATGTCCGATGGGCTCGGGGATCCTGCCCTCGAACAGGGCTTTCGCGTTGTCCGCAAAGTCCTTCACGGTCAGCATTCTGTCGCGGATGATGGTCTTTTCCGCGGCGAAACCGATCTCGTACAGCCACGGCCCCTTGTAGCCGCTCTCCTTGAGGGCTTTGATGATGTCCTGCCAGGGCAGATCGCCCTCGCCGGGCAGCCAGTGGCGCTCGTTGACATAGTCGAAGTCGGACACATGGACGGTTTCGATTTTACTGCCCACCGCGTTCACGAAATCCACATCGGACTGTTTTAGCAGGTGGTTCGTGTCGAAGCACACGCGGATACTGTCGTCCGCGGAGATGAGGGCGAGGATGTCGTCCGAGCAGTTGCCCAGACACAGCCGGGGCAGGTCTTCTACGCACAGGGTCACGCCCAGTTCCTTCGTCACGGGCATGAGACGGGCGAAAGTGTCCTTTGCGTATTCGATGGCCTGCGGTCTGTCGGGCTCATAGACCCGCTCACCGCTGGGATGCACCACCATGCGCTTGATGCCGATATCGGCGGCGCGGCGGATGAGTTCGGAAAAGCGCCTCACCGTCCTGTCGCGCAGTTCCTTGTCGAAGGACGCGGGATTCAGGCGGGAAAAAGGCGCGAAGGGCAGATGGAAGGACCAGAGGGTGATGCCGTACTCGTCCGCCAGACGCCTGACGCCCTTGAGGTCCCGGTCCTGATGATAGTCATCGCCCTGGGAGATTTCCAGATACCGCACATTGTATTTGTCCATTTGGGACAGCAGGTCGCGGTCGATCACCTTGCTGCAGGAAGAAATGCCGACTTCCATGAGATGCCTCCTGAAAATGATCAGTCAAAAAGAGCCGGAACGGTTCTTTTTGTTTGTTATCCGCCAATTTTGATCCAAATACAAGGTCTGTAACCGATCTGACTGTGTCCCACATCGGCGCCGGACATGGAGATGCGGCCGTTGCTGCCGTAGACCATCATTGCCTGATAGGGCCAGTTGCCGGGGGTGCGGAGCCACCAGTAGTTGCCGTCGTTCACATGCTTGCCTTCGTAGCGGGCCACGGTGGTCTGGGTGGTCTTGCGGCTTGCGTCCGTGGGCATGTAGGCGAGCACCTCGGGGTAACTCAGGAAGAAGACATAGTCATCCGTGTCCGGGCCGCCCTCGATGTGGAACTGCTCGTTGTCCGGGTTTTCGTTGTGCGTGAGCAGGATGCGCGCCTTTTCCTCCCCGGTGAACGCGTCGTGGTAGAACATCTCGTTGCACCAGTAGCGGCAGTGGATCTCGCTCAAATACAGATCCTCTTCGGTGCCGCGGATGTTGCGGTTTCCGTTTACAGGCTCCAGAGGGATGCTGTCCGCAGAAATATTGCGGTACAGGCGGGAGGGATCCTTGGGCTGGCTGCTGTAATAGTTTTCGGAGTAGTCGCCCACATAGGATTTCGCCCAGTAGGTGTACTTGAACTTGATCCACCAGGGATTGAAGTAGGAATTGTTGTGCAGGATGTACTTGCTGATGAGCAGGGCTTTGCCGTCCTGCGCCGTCAGCACGGTCCACTCGATGGGATCGGCGGTGTCCGCCTTGCCGTCCTGCTCGAAAGTGCCCATGAGCAGGGTCTCATTTACATGCACGATGCCGCTCACCAGCAGATCGCCGTTATCGAGGGTACAGACCAGCACATACTGCCCCGCGCGGTCGGGCGTGAATGTAAACACCTTTTCGCTGCTCTCCGCGGTCAGTACGGGCGCTTCCTCGCCGATGGGGTAGACGGCAAAGGAGACGGGCGTGCCGTCCACGGTCCAGGTTACGGGCAGACCCGCGGCGCCGTTGTCCTTCGTGTCGCAGGTGATGCCTTCCGCCGCCGCGCAGAGGGTGAGGAGCAGGATGAGGCAAATTGCCGAAAATTTCTTCATATCAGTTACCGACCTTGATCCACATGGCGGGGCGGTACAGCAGTTTGTGGCCTACATCGTTGCCGCTGGTATGGATGGTGCCCTTGATATCGATGTAGATGGCGTTGACACGGTATTTGCCGGGGGTACGCGTCCACCAGCCGTAGTTATTGGGGTTTTTCATGATGCGGTCCGCCGCCGTGGGCATGTAGGTCAACACTTCGTTGTAACTCAGGAAGAAGACCTTGTCCGTCGTATCGGGACCGCCGTCAATTCCGGCAGGGCTGTCGGGGTTTTTATTGGTGACGGTGATGATTTTGGAGCGCTCGGATGAGGTGAACGCCTGCTGATAGAACACATCGTTGCACCAGTGGCGGGCGTGCAGATAGTACAGGTCGCTTTCGGAACCCCACTTGCTGCCGTCCCAGTCGAGCGGAATATGGGAATGCGTGATGCCATACCAGGGCTTGGCGACATCCACGCTCTGGCTGCCGCGGTAATTGCTGGATTCCACACCGATGTTGGGACCGGACCAGTAGGTGTACTTGAACTTGATCCATTCGGGGTTAAAGTAGGATTCCAGTATGATACCCTGCTTTGTAGTGACGAGCGCGCGCTTTCCGTCCACCGTCAGCACCTGCCACTCAATCTTTTTACCGTCCCAGGTGCCCATGGTGAGGGTGGTGCCCACCTTCGTTTTTCCGGTGGACAGGGTCGTGGTGGTGAGGGCGTTCACCATCGTGATCTCCACATAGTAGTCGCCGCCCTCGGTGGGGGTATAGGTGACGCTTTGGGCTGTGGTGGTGGTTTCGTATACGGGGGCTGCGGCGCCGTCCTTGAACACGCGGTAGGTGAAGGTGCTCCGAATGTCCCGTCCGGGCATGGGATTGACCACGCTCCAGGTGATGGGCAGGCAGATGCTGGCATCCTCGTCGTCGGTGTCGCAGGCGGTCTCGAAGGCGTTCAGATATTTTACGGTGAGGTTGTGCGCCTGGGCGTACAGATCCATGCTGCTCATGCAGTTGCAGTACACCGTGGCGTTCTCCACGCCGTCAAACGCGTCTTCCTCGATCTCGACATCGTCGTTGAAGCAGTAGACGGTTTCAAGGCCCGTGCAGTCCTTGAACGCTTCGCTGCCGATGTAGGTGAGGTCTTCACCAATGGTGAAAGAGGTCAGCGAGGTATCTCCGCTGAATGCCTCGTCCTCGATTTTATGTACGCCCAGTTTCGCCGTGCCGCTCGCCGCGCAGGCGAATACGGACAGAAGCAGGGTTACAAACAATATGAATGAACAAATCCGTTTGAACATGAATATTCCCCCGAATAGATTACTCCGACTATATGATACCATATCCGGGGGGAAAATGCAACAACCCCCGCGCCGCTGTGGGCCCGGGGGCATGAAGATACTATTTCAATTTTGTGAATTCGACGGACCACTCGTACAGATACGCGGCATCATACCATGACTTGCTTGCGCCGTGCATCTTGTGTTCACCTTCCGGGGTATCTTCCAGACGGTCCATTTCATCCGCGCTTGCAGGCAGCAGATCATACAGATAATAAATGTCGATCTTCGTAAGATTTCCCTTTTCATAGGCGGAAACATTGTAATCCGCGATGATTTCCGGGGGATTCACGAGGGAAAGCAAGGTCCAGGATACCATGACGAGGAACAGGACGAAGGCGAAGATCCTGATGCCGGGCTTTATGCTTTTGACCGCCGCCGCGATGAAGCAGATGCCTAATACCATCGTTGCCCACAGTACCAGCACCCTCAGGATGGTGAGACCGTACTCACTCACATATAGACGCATCCGCAGGAAGGCGGAGGCAACGACGACTTCCGTGAGGATGGAAACGGCGAAGCAGAGCACACGGGTCACGGGTCTGTCTCCCGACAGGGCGAGAGCGGGCTGCACTACGATGAGGGCGATGAAGGCCACGCCCACCAACTGGAAAAAACCACTGCGCGCGTACTCGGCAAAGCCGCCTTTCATGGATGCGGCCTCCCTGCCGAGGAAGAGATACTTCACTTGAATGTAACCGAAAAGCAGGAAAGCAATGGCAATTCCGATGAGAGTCGCGGTGAAGACGGAGGGTGCTACATCGATGGGGGCGCCTTTCACGCTCTCTTCCTCCCGGAGGGAAGGGGAGAATACCTGCGAAAACAGGATGAAGCCCAGAGGGATCACGAGGAAGAGAATCTTTGCGACCACCGAGAAATCGAATTTTCCGAGGCGGTCGCCGATGCCGTCGAAGACGCCCGCGAACATCACATCCGCACTCCCCAGCAGCAGGCAGACGATGGGTACCACGACCGCCGCGATGACGATGCCGATTACTGCATCCGTGCTGATGTGTCCGTGTTTTCGGCGGTGTCCGGTTCTGAATTCACGCAGCGCGTTGAAAGGCACGGGGATGGAAAGGCAGCAATTGGTGAAAAAGCGACCGGCTGCTTTCATGAGCCCGCGAAAGGAGACTGCCGAGCCATCGGGAGATGTGAGCACGAACATGGTATATACATAAAAACTCGTGACCACGGGCAAATTGATGAGCCGCATGTACTTGTTCCCGTACAGGGTGTAACAGGCGGCGACGGCTTCTGTACAGAACAGGCAGACGACACCGGCAGGAGAGAGATGCAGGAAGCCGTTTTTCTGCGCGATGAGTACGGAGAAAAAGAGCATGACGGTCACGGTCACCGTTATCCCGAGTCCGGGCATGAAATTGCTCAGCAGTCCCTCTGAAAAAACCCGCCATCCCGCCAGCACCATGCAGGAGACGAAAGCTGCAAGTCCCCACGGACCGAGTTTGCTGTTGCGCTCGGAGACAAATGCGGAGGATTGGGTCTGCTCATTTTCCATCAGGCATCCTCCTCGTAGACCAGGATGTCGCCCGGCTGGCAGTTTAGGGCGCGGCAGATGTCGTTCAGGGTCGAAAAGCGCACCGCCTTTGCTTTGCCCGTTTTCAGAATGGAGAGATTGGGCAGGGTGATGCCCACCAGATTGCTCAGTTCCGTCATGCTCATCTTGCGCTTTGCCAGCATGACATCCAAATCAACACGGATCATAATATCACCTCACACCGTCAAATCGTTTTCTTCCTGCAGGGACACCGCGTGGTCCAGCAGGCGGGAAAGGGCGTAGGCGATGACGCCGAGACCTCCGCAGGCGAGGGCGGTCACGATGGCTTCGGGCCAGAACACGGACAGGAAGCGGAGCGGCACCGCCATCAGCAGGCAGCAGGCGCCGCAATAGAACAGGCTCTCGGCGATCTTGTCCATATTGGTCACATTCGCCCGCGAGAAGGATTTGTCTTTGCCGATCTCCGTGCAGATGAGGGCGTAGCGGTATAGGGCGGAATAGGCGAAGAAGACGCAGGCGGCGTCGAGGATGAGGCAGACAACCTTCGGGAAAACGGCACCCTCTGTGTGCAGCACATAGTCCGGCAGGATCCAAAGCGCCACGAGCGCGGCGGCGACCGCCACCACAGCCCCGGCGGAAAGCAGCAGGCGGGAAATCGATTTATGTTCCATAAGAAATGCTCCTTTGCTTTGATGGGAGCATTATAGCACAAAGGAAACCGAATGTCAATAAGAATTTATCGAAAAACGAAAAATATTATATGTAAAAGGAAAACCACGAATTCCCATTCCTCTTAGCTTCCCCTTTGGGGAAGCTGCCGGCGGAGCCGGCTGATGAGGAAAAAGACAGGCACCCCTCTTCCGAAGGGTGCCTGTATCATATGTTCCCTTATTCCTGTGCTTTCAGCCAATCATAGCAGATCTGCGCTTCCGTCACTCCGTCGGGCTTCAGGCTTTCGCTTTCCACGATCATGAGCATGTTGTTTTCCTTCGCGCAGTCGTAGACATCGCGCAGGGGCGCTTCGCCCTTGCCCAGAGGCATGCCTTCGCCGCCCTTGAAGCCGTCCTTGATGTGGATGAAGTTCATGCGGTCCTTCAGGCGCTCCATGATGCCGCGGGCGGAGAAACCGGCGGCGTTAAAGAACCAGTAAGTGTCCACTTCGATTTTCAGGTTCGTGCGCAGCACCAGCTGCTCGTGGATCATGGTGCCGTCCTGATTGGGCTGGAACTCGCGGGAGTGGTTGTGGTAGCCCAGCGAAATGCCTTCCTTCTCCAGACGGGGGATGAGGGCGTTCACCTTCTCCACGAAGTCGTCGATCTTTGCCTGACTGCTCAGATCGTGACCGGGGATGATGATGTTCCTGTTGCCGATGGTCCTGTGGTAGGCGACGGTGCCCTCGAAGTCATCCAGAAGTTCCTGAAGTCCCGTGTGGGTGGAGGAGACCTTGAGACCGTATTCGTCCAGCCAGGCCTTCACTTCTTTGGCGCTGTGTCCGAAGAAACCGGCGAACTCCACATACTTGTAGCCGATGTCCGCCATCTTTTTGAGCGCGGTGCGCAGATCCTTACCGGTGATGTCCCTGACAGAGTAAAGTTGAATACCGTAATCCATGACTTTCCCTCCTACTTTTTGTGTACTTCTGTGATGATATCGTCAAGCACGCACATGGCGTACATGGTGCCCCGGCTCTCCCGCCGCTCGATGCGGATGGTTTCGGTGGACAGGGTGAGGGCGGTGCCCTCCTTCTGGGTGTATTCGAAGTTGTAGGGTTCCTTCACGGTGAGCGCCGCGGCGAGATAGGTGCCGTTTGCCTCGTTCTTCTGGAAGTTAAAGCATCTGACGCCCTTGCCGGCGCGCGCCTGCAGGTCGAAGTCGATGAGCAGGACCCGCTTCATGTAGCCCTTTTCGCTGACGAGCAGCACTTCGCCTTCCTCGTCGTTGGGGATGGCGGTGAGGATCCTGTCGCCTTCGGAAAGACCCATGCCCTTGACGCCCGCGGCGGTCCTGCCGATCAAGGAGACTTCCTCCATGGCGAAGTGGCAGGACATGCCCTGAAGGGTGATCAGCAGCAGGTTCTGTTCACCGTTCAACTTCACGACGGTTTTGAGTTTGTCGCCGTTTTTCAGCCCCGTGCCCGCGAACTTGGAGCGGTTGATGTCATACTCGGAAAACTCCGTGCGCTTCACGATGCCGCCTTCGCTCACGAACAGCAGCTGTCCCGCGAAGCCTTCGCTGCCCACGGGGATGATGGCAACGGTGGTCTCGTCCTTTTCGAGACCCGCCAGCAGTCCGCCCTGGGGCGTTCCGCGGTCCTTCACGCGGCATTCGGCGATCTTGCCCACTTCCAGCGGGAAGCAGTTGCCCTTGTCGGTGAAGAACAGCAGTTTCGTGTCCGTGTCGCAGGGGAACACATAGTCGCCTGCGTCGGTGACTTCATTATTGGCGACCGCCTTTTCGTACAGGCGGGGGGAGACTCTTTTTACGAATCCCGCGCGGGAGAGATACACCAGCGCTTCGTCCGCCACCCGCTCCGCGGGCGCGATCTCCTTCTCCTCGTACGCCTCCACCAGCAGGGTGCGGCGGGGCGTCGCGTACCTGTTCTTGACTTCCAGAAGTTCGGTTTTGATGACTTCCATCAGTTTCTTTTCGCTCTTCAGGATGCTTTCCAGATACTTGATGGTCTTGAGGACCTCCGCGTACTCGTTGCGCAGGGTCAGGATCTCGAGGTTGGTCAGTCTCTGCAGGCGCATGTCCAGGATCGCCTGCGCCTGGATGTCGGTGAGGCTGAACGCCGCCATCAATTTTTCCTTGGCTTCCTTGGGCGTCTTGCTGGAACGGATCAGGCGGATGACTTCGTCGAGGTTGTCCACGGCGATGATGAGACCTTCCAGAATGTGGGCGCGGGCCTTCGCTTTTTCGAGGTCGTAGCGGGTGCGGCGCAGCACCACATTCTTGCGGTGGTTGACATAATAGGTGAGGATCTGTTTGAGACCCAGCTGCATGGGCTTGCCGTCCGCGATGCACACCATGTTGATGCCCACGGTGTCCTGCAGTTCGGAATATTTGTAGAGGATGGAAAGGATGCGCTCGGGGTCCGCGTCGCGCTTGACTTCGATGACGGCGCGCATGCCCGTGCGGTCGGACTCGTCACGGATGTCGTAGATGTCGCTGAGCAGGTCCTTTTTCTCTTCGGAAAGGCGCAGGATCTTTTCAAGCAGCGCGCTCTTGTTCTTCCCGTAGATCATCTCCGTCATGACGATGAGCGTCCTGCCGGAGGAGCCCTTTTCGATGCTCATCTTCGCCCGCAGCTGCACCTTGCCGCGGCCGGTCTCATACGCCTGCACCAGTTCCTCGCCGCAGGCCATGACGCCGCCGGTGGGGAAATCGGGGCCGGGGATGTACTTCATGAGTTCCCGGGTAGTGATATTCGGGTTTTCCATGAGGGCGATGGTGCCGTCGATGGTCTCGCCCAGATTGTGGGGCGGAATGTTGGTGGCAAGACCGACGGCGATGCCGTCCGCGCCGTTGACCAGCAGGTTCGGGAAACTGCCGGGCAGGAGGTCCGGCTCGTTCACCGTGTCGTCGAAGTTCAGGTGGAAGTCCACCGTGTCCTTCTCGATGTCCTTGAGCATCTCCATGGCCAGCGGGGTCATGCGGGCTTCGGTGTATCGCATGGCGGCGGGGGTGTCGCCGTCGATGGAGCCGAAGTTGCCATGGCCGTCCACCAGCGTCTCGCGCAGGGCGAAATCCTGCGCCATGCGGGCGAGGGCGCCGTACACGGAGGAGTCGCCGTGGGGATGATATTTTCCGAGGCAGTCGCCTACGATGCGGGCGCACTTGCGGTGGGGTTTATCGGGGGAGAGACCCAGTTCCTGCATGGTATACAGGATGCGGCGCTGAACGGGTTTGAGTCCGTCCTCGACGCGGGGCAGGGCGCGGTCCAGAATGACATGCTCGGAGTAGGGCATCATGGAGGCGTGCATGACCTCTTCCATGGTGCGCTGCATGATGACCTCGGTCTTAACGCCCTTCATGGGCTCGTTGTTCGTGCTCTTGCGGGGCATCAGGCTTTTCCTCCTTCCTCGGTGACGGGCTTAAAGTCGTCCTTTTTGTTGAAGTCCGCGTACTGGAAAATATAGTCCTTGCGGGGCTCGACCTTGTCGCCCATGAGGATGGTGACCATGCGCTCGGCTTCCGCGTTGTCTTCGATGGATACCTGAGTCAGTTTGCGGCCTTCGGGATTCATGGTGGTCTCCCAGAGCTGCTCGGGGTTCATTTCGCCCAAGCCCTTGTACCGCTGCAGGGTGTAGCCCTTGCCCACGCCCTTGAGCGCCGTTTCCAGTTCCTTGTCGTCGTAGCAGTAGATGACCTTGTCGCCCTTCTGCACCTTGTAAAGGGGCGGCATGCCCATGTATACATGACCGTCGGTGATGAGTTCCTTCATGTATCGGTAGAAGAAGGTGAGGAGGATGGCGCGGATGTGGGCGCCATCCTGGTCTGCATCGGACAGGATGATGACCTTGTCGTATTTGAGGCGGGAAATATCGAAATCTTCGCCGATGCCGGTACCGAGGGCGGTGATCATAGAGCGGATCTCCTCGTTTGCCAGCACCTGGTCGAGACGCTTCTTTTCGGAGTTCAGGGGTTTTCCGCGCAGGGGCAGGATCGCCTGGAAGCGCCTGTCGCGGCCCTGCTTTGCGGAGCCGCCGGCCGAATCGCCTTCCACGATGAACAGTTCGTTGAGTTTGGGGTCGCGGCCCGTGCAGGAGGACAGTTTGCCTACCAGCGGTGCGGCTTCCAGTTCGTTTTTCTGCCTTGCCACATCGCGGGCTTTGCGGGCGGCTT
>JAZLLT010000109.1:0-47650 GCA_045598325.1 Clostridia bacterium
TCGCGGTAATACTCGTACAGTCCGAACAGCGCCACGCCCTGAAACCAGTCCCACGCCTCCATGTAGTGCCTGCTGCCGCGCCCCGTGAACACGGCGGGATTGTTCTCCGAGGTGATGCCGCCGATGATTTTTTGCGCAAGGGAAGTAAGTTTTTCCGTATCGAGATTCATGCTATCGCTCCTTCTGTGCAGATGCGTACATTATTCCCATGCTTTCCGGAAAGTAAGAGATGCTCTCAGGGAAGCACGCAGATGAGAATCAAAGCGGCAAGACCGCCGATAAGTCCGATGAGCTTTCTTCGGGACAGGGGCTCGTGAAAGACCGTGACGGCGAGAACGGAGCAGGCCACCACCGATGAACCGTTCACCAGCGGAAAAAACAACTGGCTCGGCAGAAGACCCGATAGGCGGAGATTCAAGAAGTTCATCGTGAAAACGCAGACGCCGGATATGAGCGTGATGACGATGAGCCGCTTGTCAAAGTGCGCCTCCCGCCCCTGATGTTTGGATGTCAGGAACGAAAAAACCATGGCAAAAACGAATGAAGCCGCCAGCAGAAGTGAGGTTTCGTCCCTATGGACCGAGGTCTGGTGAAGCTTCTGCATCACGCCCACCAGTCCGCCCAGCACGAAAGCCCCGCCGCAGTATACAAGCCATTTGCCGCTCACCCTGCCGTCCGTTTCCTTGCCCTCAACAATCGAAAGGTAAATAAAGAAAATCAACAGCAGCGTGCAGAGGAATTTGGCAGGCGAGAAAGCCGCCGCTCCGCTCACCACATCGTAGAAGGTGGGGATGAGCATTGACGATGTGGTGACCAGAAGCGTGATGTGCATGGGGCCGTTTTTGAGTGCCAGCATACAGCATGCGGCATTGAGCGCCGTGACGATACCAAACAGCATGCCGAACCACAGCGAGAAAAATGAGTACCTGCCCTGCGCAACGGTCATGATTGCGAAAACGACCGTGCAAACAATGTAGGCAAGAAAGTTAAAGAAACTCACATCGCCCGCAGTCTTCAGCTTCCGCTTGCCCGTGTAGTTCATGAGGGAGTTGTTGAGGATGGTCGATGAGACCGAAATGATCAAGAGCAGTGCGGTCATACTTCAAACTCCAAAAATACAGTTGTGTTTATCGTTTCCGTCACAGAAGCGCGGTGCCGTGCTGCTTTTCCGAAATGCGGGGCGCGGCGTTCTTTTCGCCCGAAATGTCGCGGTAGGCGGGCGTCTCCTCCATGAGCAGTCCTTCGGGGATCTGGGAGGTCCAACCATTCAGGTCGAATGCGGGTGCTTCGATCCCGAAAGCCCACAGAACGATGGATGCAATGTCGCGGATGTTCATGCGGCTGATTTCCGTTTTGCGTACGCCTTTTCCGCGGATGCCCACGGTGATCTCTCTTTCCCCCTCGGTCCAGCCGCCGTGACCGCCGCAAAAACCGCCTTCGGGACGGGGCACGCAGGTGCCGCCATGGTCGCATACGACAATAAACAGCGTATCCTCCGCCATGCCCGCTTTGGTCAGCATATCATAAACCTGTCCGATGTATCCGTCCACGATGCCGATCTGCTTCAGATGCTCCGGCGTTCCGTAGCCGCAGCTGTGCCCCGCGTGGTCCACGCTGTCGCTGTGGATGAAGAGGAAATCCGGCTTCTTCTCTTTGATATAGGCGCCGAGCGGCTCCATGAGTTCGTTATCCCTGAGGGACAGCGTCTTTACGCCGAGTTCTTCCTCGACAAGGCCGTAGATAAGCGGCGTCCAGTCGCAGTACGCGCCGATTTCCGCATCGGGGTAAACGGACAGGATCCGCTTATACAGGGTGGGAAAGGGTGAATCAGTCGGATAAGTTCCTCTGCCAAGCACATCGTTGGTACGCCCGTGAAGCGCGGGGCTTACGCCGGTCATCATGGAAGACCAGCATTCCGCCGAAATGGACGGGAAGGATGTGAGCGCCTCATAGGTGCAGGCGCCGTCCCTGAAGATGCGGTCAAAGGCAGGCGTGTCCGCCTGACGCAGAAAGTTTCCGCCGCCGTCGATTCCGAAAATCACAACATGTTTGAATTTTCTCATAATCCTCCGTATGCTGTTTATTCACAGCGGTTGCCCATCGGGTCAACCCAATATTCTCCGTTCCAGATGTATTTGATGTTTTTCGCACGGTCAAAGTATTCCTCAAGAAATCCAGGATACTCCGGGTGCTTGAGTCCGTCGTGATAGAGGTTCACGGTCTTTATGCCGCTCCCGTGCCCCTTTTTCCAGAATGTATGAAGCCCATAGGTCTCTCCTTCCAGAGTATAGCCGATACTGCCGTGCCACATGCCGGGATACTGCTCCGCCGTTCCCGGTTCACCGTCTGTCCACAGGTCGTCCGGAATGTAGTTTTCATTGAAACGCTCGATGTTGAAATCGAGACAGGTAAGCTGCCCCATCCCGTAAAACGGGGCAAATGGGTGTTGCCTTCGTCGCAGCAATTGATCATCGTGAGCGTCTTGCAGCTGTGAGCAAACTCGTAGCCGATGCAGCAGCGGCAGGTACGGCAGCCGCTCATGATGAGGTGATCCATGCCCATGATGCGGAAGCCGGTATAGACTCCTCCTGCGTACACGGTGTCAAATCCGATGGAGGCCATACCGTCGTTCGCACCGTGGGTGGAGCGGATGCCGATACATCCCTTTGCGGGAGCCGGGGTTTTTTATGCAGGTATCTGTCATTAAAGAAACTTTCCGCAAACACGCCGGTCAGCTTCAGATATCCCGAACCGAAATACACCGCGGTGTTGTCTTCAAACGGGAAGCCATCGATATAATAGTCGCCGTCCAAAAGCAGCAGAGTACCGCCCCGCGTGAGCAGCGCTATCTGTCCGGACAGAACCAGTTCGTCTCTTGCCCCGGTGCAGACCGCGTCCGCACACGCTTTGTCGGCGGGAAGCGAGTTTGCCGCCGCGATCACGATCGGTTTTCCCATGATATCCCTCAGTTTGTTTCCGTTTCGCCGATAAACGCTCCGTTTTTCCGCAGGATATTCTGAATGGTATGAATATCTGCTTCCCGTATTTTTGCGTCCGCCCTCCATGCCACGGCTATGGCTGTGCCTGCCGCTTCGCCCAGCGTGGTCACAATGGGCATGATGCGGTAGGAGGCCTGCGCTTCGTGGGTAGAAGAGATACAGCGGCCCGCCACCAGCAGATTGTCCGCACCCTTCGGGATCAGGGAACGGAAGGGTATCGTGTACCAGCTTCCCTGCGGGAAATAATAGTGGGATGTGCCGCTCCCCTCCGGATTGTGGATGTCGATATCATAGTTGCCCGCTGCGATGGCGTCCTCAAAAACTCTGCAAGCCACAAGGTCCTCCTGCGTCAGCACATATTCGCCCTCTATCATGCGGCTTTCGCGCACGCCGATTTCCGAGCCGGAATAGAGCAGTGAGCAGTTCTCGCAGCCGGGCGCGTATTGTTTCAAAAACAAGTACATTTCCAGCATCTGTTCGCGCGCTTCCATTTCTGCCTTCGTGACATCCAGCGGATCCATTGGATTGCGCCGGACGACCCGGGTGGTGTTAAAATGCAGAACCCCCTCGATATCGGTCAGAAATACCAAAATATCCTCGCGTGGATTCTTGATCTTTCCCTCTGCCTGCAGTTCCTTGTACTTCTTCTGCACATCGCCGTAACTGCCTGCCAGTTTGCGGATATCCACATTCCCGATACGGAAACAGAGCGTCATCGGCTGACACAGATGGTCCTCCCTGCCCAAATGGGTCGGACAACCTGCTGCCACTGCCAAATCAGCGTCTCCGGTACAGTCGATAAAATACTTTGCCTTGAGGCGGAGCACACCCGATTTAGTCGCAAAATCCAGCGCCGTTACGCTGTCTCCTGTCTTCTCCGCACTGCAGAGATATGCGTGCAGCAGTACCTCGATCCCCTCGCGGACAACAAAGCGGTCCAACGCGATTTTCAGAAGTTCTTCCTGAATACCGTTGTGACCGCCCGGGCAGAGAGCACCGGTATCGGTAAGCAAACCGGTGAGTTCGGTAAACAAGCCACGGCTCAACGGAAAGGACTTGCCGTTCACAGTCGTGCTGTAGGGCATAAAGGGCATAATGAGATTGACCGCGGCGGCTCCGCCTAAATACCCGGCTTTGTCCACAATCAGTACATTTTTTACGCCGCCGCGCTTTGCCGCCGCGGCGGCTGCCACACCGGTCAGTCCGCCGCCGACTACGATGAGGTCCCACTTCTGTTCGGTCAGTTCATATAGCGTCATGTTTCCGTTCCTCCTTCGGTCTTGATATTAGGGGAGTCGTCCGCGGAACAAGGAAGTCAGCCGGCTTATTTGCGATTATGTCTGTGACTATAGCGCCTGATGTTTATTCATTGGATCTGATCTGATAAGCGCGCTCATGCGGGTCCTTGGAAGGGAAATCCCGCATCCGCTTTCACGGAGTGCCTCGCCGTCCATTACGATTTCTTTTCCCGTGTCGGCGTCCGTCAGCGTATAGATTTTTCCGTTTTTCGCAAAGGGCAGCCGGGCGGTATAGTGATCCTCCATAGCGTTTTCCTGACGGAAGGCCAGCAGGATCGCTTCGCCCCGTTCCTCGTCTGCGTAGGCGAGGGCCGTCCATTTATCGGTTACGCCGCTGTAACGCCAGGGCGTCAGCACATACAGATCCTTTGTAAGCAGGCGGTTCACGCTCTTCCATTCGGCGATGTTCCTGCGCATGAGATCATAATCCAGATTTGGATTGTGATTGTAGGATTCATACAGGTTGTAGATGGGCAGCAGGGAAGCGCGTGAGGTATACTCATCGCTTCCGCGGCCCGCGTCCGTATCCAACTGTCCCACCGTGTCCTTGACCGCGGAACCATGGAACGGAATCCAGCGGCAGAAGCTTGTGGTCTGCGACAGGCGCATGGCAGTGGTCGTGCGGTCGTAGTCACTGCGCATGACGGGCACGCCGCGGCGCATGGATTCGATATCGTTGCGTCCGCCGCCGCTGGCGCAGGAATCAACGAAGGTGCATTTCCCGTTTTGGCGGCAGAAATCGATGATGCCGTCCCACAGCGCGTAGTGTCCGCAGATGCCTTTGTTTTCGGTGATGCCCCTGCGCGAAAACCCGGTCTTCTCCGCTTCCGCCTTATCGAAGGAATCCCAGAGGAAGGAGGGATCAATGTTGTTGTCCTCGCGGTACATGTCCACACCATGCTCTCCCATCATCTTTGTGATGCGGTCGAGGGTCCACTTAAGGCAATCCGGATTCCCCAGGAAGCTGCTTGCCACAGAGCCGAAATCCTTACACCATTCCTTTTTATAGCCGTAGTTTTTCACAAGGTCATCCACATGTGTCACCCGTTCGGGCTCGAACCATGTGAATACCTTCATGCCCGCCTCATGGCAAGAGTCATTGGACTGCCTGAAGCTGTCTCCGGGCCATTTTTCCCTATCCAGTTCCCAACTGCCGACGGTGCCAAACCAGTCTTTTTCCACGCTGCTGCCTGCGGGGTCCGAATACCAGCCTGCGTCGAACCAGCGGAAATCGGGAACGACCCGCTCGGTAATCAATTTGTCAAGGGTCGGCTTCCATGTAAAATGCCTTTCCGAAATGCTTCCGTCGGAGTTGGGCAGCCCGGTGTCGCCCGCGAAACAGGTGGTGGAAAATGGCATAAGTTCCGCACCCGATGCGTCCGCTTTAGGCAGATTATATTTCATGAACCATTCACGCCAGAGATTGGCAGCATTGTCGTAGTCCCGTCCTTTGTAGGGCAGGAGCACGATGAGCCCGGTGCGGACGCTTTCTCCGGGAAGAAGCACGGTATTCAGTTTTGTGCAGGTCTGTGCGGTAAAACGCGTAGAACCATTTCCGTAGGAGAACAACGCGTTCCAGCTGCCCGCCCAGCCCAAAGCGATCATCGTGCCGCCATCCCCGTGTACCAGATCGAAATAGGGAAACACTACATGGGTCGCCCTTCCCGATGTGGATGCAAAATAACTGTCGCCCAGCGTCAGGTCATTCTGGTAGGCGTGATAGTACTGCTCATGATCTCCCATGCAGGAGCGGAGAACGGGCTTCGTTCCCACGAAGGACAGATCCGCCGCGCAGACATCCGAAAGCGCCGCCGATATTTTCTCCGAACGGTTTTCAAATGTCAGATAATACTCACACTCGCCGAATTCCTCACACAGGGATGCGCGCAGCGTAAGCGTCAGCGCCTCATCCACGGAATAGACGCAGGTGGTTTTTCTGTATCCGTCACTGCTCGTTTCCTCGCGGTGCATTTCCGCGAGTTCTTGCAGCCCTTCATAGCGCCTGCCGCCATAACAAAAGCGTACAGGGACAGAGACGGATTTCGTGAGGACTTTATCGAAAAGCCGGACACCTTCCTCACGGTCAAGCGCGAATTTGGACAAGATAACTCCTCCGTTTCTTTACTTGAGGAACCGTTCCGCCCATGCCTTGCACACGGCTTTAACTGTGGACTGCGGGCCCGGCTCATCCAGCGGATGACCCGCGTGCGGCATAGGGATGAACGCGTATTCCACGAATTTCTTTTCCAGTTCATCCCGCAGATGCATCGCCTCGATGAATGGCACCGCCATGTCCATCTGCCCGTGGCATATAACGGTCGGCGGCGTATCGGGCGTCACATAATATACAGGTGAATATCTCCGCAGCATCGCCATGGCATGATTTGCAGTTTCGGGAGTACATTTCATGCCCGTAAGTTTGTTCATGATATCAATCATCACATCGGGACCACCGATGATATTTCCATAAACCATTCCCTCATCCACAAGATCCGCGGGCCCACAGAAGTCGGCAACGCATACAGGTCTGATTGCCGCGTCATCCTTGTGCATATAGGAATAAAGCAGCGCCATGTGGCCGCCTGCGGATACACCGGTAACCAGCATCCTTGTGAACTGCACACCTGCCTCAGCCGCCTTCTGTTTGATGGCTGACACCGCCCTGTGGACATCGTCCATCAGTGTATCCATGTGAACATCATCCGAGATGTAGTGATAATTGATTGCCGCGGCGGCATAGCCCTCCTCTACCGCCAGCTCCATGTGGTTCCTGCAGCTGTTCTTGTCTCCTGCCAGCCACGCACCGCCGTGAATAAAAAGCACAACGCCGTTTCCCTTATAACCGCGGGGCAGAAACAGATCGAATTTCTGCCGTTCATGGCTGCCGTAAGAAATATCGGTATATTTCATCATGTTATGAACCTTTCTCAGATGCCGCAGGCGATCTGACTGCCGATGCTGTTGTATCCCGTCGCCATCAGCTTCTGCATGAACGGAAGATAGGGATAAGTGTAGCGTTTTCTCATGATCTCCCCGTCTGCCGCGTCCGCGTCGCCGTAAATCGATACAATTCCGTCCTTGACGGTCATGAGCTGCTCGCCGGCATGAGGAATCATCTTTCCCATGCGGAATACGCCGCCGTCGATATGCCCCAGACGGTCACCGTTCCAGTTTATGATATCACCGGAATCGGACTCACCATAGGCAATCAGGAATTCATGCACTCCGTCTCCGTTCACATCGATGGGAAACAGGTGGTGTCCGTCACATGGGAAGGATATCCGCTTCTCCTCACCCGTATAGGCGTCAAAGTAGAACAGGGCATCCGTGGCGTGTACGAAACCGCTGTCATCGGGCACAAAGTGCTGCCGCATCGCCATGGCGATCTTGCTTCCGTCCGGGTGATTGGCGATCCACGCCGTGTGCATATGACCCTTATCGACCGCGGACCAGCTCTCGCCGCCGGCGGCATTAAAGACGATGACACGCTTCTCACCGTTCGGATCCTCGTCCTCACGGCAGGTGAACACATACCATTGATCCGTTTTATAATCAATAAACGGTATCACCACATCGCTGTGTCCGTGATAGGCGGGCGCATAGTTTATGACCTCATGGCCGTCATCCAGAGAAAGCACGCGTTCACCCCAGAACAGCTCGTCCACACCGTCATTATCAATGTCGATGACAGGCGTCATATGGCTGGCACGGGGACCGGGATCATCTGCTTTGATAGTCACTTCCCAGCGCTGCGACATATCCTTGTTCCAGCCCTGCAGGTACATGTTCGTATAGGTGCCCTGACAGGTAACGAGCACGCTCTCCCCATGGGCATAGCCCGCCACGATATAAAATCGGTAGCAGAGAGAAAGACGCTCGTTGAAGGTGTTCCACGGCCACGGGCGGGTAAAAAGCGTCTCGCCGGTAAGTCCGTTCAGGCACTCTAATTTGCGGTGCATGAAAGAAAACGGCGCGCCGGTGTTGTTCACAAAGTAGATTTCATCCACGCCGTCGCCGTCCATATCAAAGGGCACGGCGGGCACAAACCAAACGCCCGACACAACACCGTCCGGCAGGATCTTTTCCCAAAGGCGCGTGCCGTTCATATCGAATACGGCAAGACGCACAACACCGATATCCTTGAAGCGGAGCAGTTCCTCACCCGGATCTGTTCCCGGCGCGTCGGAATACATAAAGAACATACCGTCGCGGTCTCCCAGACGGATATTGGCAGAGCGCACAAAGCCGACCTTCATGCCCAAATCGAATTGCTTCAGTATCTGCATATTCATATGCGCCACCTCCCCCTTTTACAATACGCATTATCCGACTATTTCATCCGCTTGTCAATTACGCAACGGCACAATTATTATGAATCGTTTTATATTTGACAAAAAATCCGCGTTTTTTGCCGTTTTGATTAATCATTATCAGAATTCATCATTGAGTATCGCGCGCGCGAGGCAGTACAATAGGAGCATCATCAAGACGCGGAGGCGGCTTTCTTTATGCGCAATGAAAAACTAAGACAGCAGACCTATCGGAAGCTACAACTCGTAATGGGCGGGTATGCTTCTCTCATATACGAAAAAACAGGTGAAATCGAAAACGCAGAGTATCTGATGACCCGCGAGCATCTGCGGAGCGTCCCGGTCAGCGGTTGGCAGCCCCTTGGAAAGAACATGCCGTGGGGTGGCATGGATGTGAATCTCTGGGTGCGCGGCAAATACACGGTGAAGCCCTCCGAGGCAGGCAGAAAGCTGCTCGCCGTATCTCACGCGGACGGCCGCGAGGAGCTGTTTTTCGTAAACGGCGAACCAACCGGTCTGTTTTCCTGGAAAAACCGCGCCGTCAGCGCGGAGCATGCCGAACGGCTCATTACGCAAAACGCACAAGCCGGAGAAGAATACGAGCTCGCCCTTGAGTGTCTGGACCGGCTGCGTTCCAGCGGTCAGGACCCGTTTTCCCCTTCAGCGCCCGAGGACGACTATGATCCCGCAAAAGACGATGAGCCCGGCTGCGTATATGGCGGCATAGACATCTGCATGGAAAACGAGGAGCTGCGCGCCTTCACGCTCGATATGCGCGAGCTGCTCCAGATCGCGCTCGACCTGCCTGACATGGGTTATCTGAAATCGGAGGCAGAGCGTGTACTCGATAAAGTCGCCGAAAACCTCATTCTCTGTCCCCGCGAATACGGCAGGGATGAATGGATGCGTTCCGTAAGGCAATGCCTAACTTTCACACGCTCTTACTTCACTGGACATGGAAATCCGCTGCTGGGAGATGTGTCCCTTGTCGGTCACTCCCATCTTGACACTGCGTGGTTGTGGCCCGTCAGAGAAACGATACGCAAGAGCGCCCGCACCTTTTCCTCCGTACTGTCCATTATGGACGAGTATCCCGGCTTCATTTTCATGCAGTCCTCGACGCTGCACACGCAATGGCTGGAAAAATACTACCCCACCATATTCGAGCGTCTGAAGAAGCAAGTAAGCGACGGACGCTATGAAATAAACGGCGGTGCCTTTGTGGAATGCGACTGCAACCTTTCCTCCGGCGAAACCATGCTGCGCCAGTTCATCGTGGGACAGCGCTTCATGAAAGAAAATTTCGGCAGGCAAATGGATACCTTCTGGCTGCCCGACACCTTCGGCTATAACGGCAACATCCCCCAAATGATGCTGGGCTGCGGGTTGAAATATTTCGCGACAAACAAGCTCAACTGCAACGAGATAAACGCTCCGGAGCATCAGTCTTTTCTGTGGCGGGGCATCGACGGCAGCACCGTTCTGACCCATATCCCGTCCTCCGGCGGGCACGCGGATGTGAAGGACGCTTTCAGCGCGGCGATGTCGGTTACGGACAAAACCGAATCAAGCAAGCGTCTGCTGGCCTTCGGCTTCGGTGACGGCGGCGGTGGTCCCACACGCGACATGGCGGAGGAAGCGCTCCGCGTCATGTCCTGTCCGGCCGCGCCCGAGGCGTCCATGAATACCGTGAGCGGATTTTTCCGCCGTCTGGAAGAGGACCGAAAGCGGCTGCCCATATATGACGGCGAGCTGTATTTCGAGTTCCACCGCGGCACTCTCACACAGAATCATGATGTAAAGCGCATGAACAGGCACGCGGAAAACGCGCTTCACGCCCTCGATTACGCTCTTGTACGCACGGGAAGCGGGCGTCCAGAAAACTACGAAGAAGACCTTGAACTGCTCCTGACCAATCAATTTCACGACATTCTGCCCGGTACCTGTATCAATTCCGTGTACGATGTCTACCGCACGGAAATGACCGATCTGATTGCCCGCATGCGGGACGAAACCCGTTCTCTCCTATCCGCGGGCGGAAAAGCGGATCTCATAACCGTTCACAACACCTCTCCCTTTGTACGGCGCGACCCTGTTCGGCTGTACGATGAATTCCGCCTGCCGGATGGATATCCCGCACAGGTATATACGGATATACTTGGCAGAAGTGTCACGGCGGTTGGAGGAGTCGTTATACCCGCATACGGCGCGGCGGTACTTTCCATGAACGGCCTTGCCGTATCCCGGATAAGCCCTTTCACATACAGTACCGATCTTACGCATATTGAGACGCCCCTGCTCTCTATCACATTCAAAGACGGCATCATCACCTCACTCATTCACAAGCCAAGCGGTCGGCAGACGGTTCGGGACGGCGGAGCGCTCAACCGCTTCGTAATGGCGGAGGATCTGCCCGAAAAGTGGGACAACTGGAACATCGATTCCGATACCATGGACCGCCTCTCTCCCTGCGGCGGATACGAAGGCAGCGAGGTTATTTCAGATGGCCCCTTTGAGCTGCGCATCCGTTCCGCGTACCGCGTTTCCTCCGCAAGTCATATCACGCAGGATATGGTCCTGTACGCAGACAGCGCCCGCATCGACTTCCATACACTCCTCGACTGGAATGACAAGCACAAGCTGCTCAAAGCCGCCTTTGAAACGGATCTGCGGGCAAGGAACGCGAAATGCGAGATCCAGCTGGGACACATCGAGCGTCCCACCCATCAAAGCACCTCCTACGATATGGCAAAATTCGAGGTGTGCAACCACAAGTGGACAGATTTGAGCGAAAGTGATTTCGGCGCGGCTGTGCTCAATGACTGTAAATACGGTGTATCCCTGAAGGATTCCGATATCGCCCTGACGCTGCAGCGCGGCGGGACTGTACCGGACGGAACAGGCGACCGCGGCAGGCACGAATTCACCTATTCCTTCCTGCCCCATGAAGGGTCGCTGTCGGCGCAAAATGTCATCGCACCCGCGTATCATCTGAACAGCCCGCATGTGTGTGTAAAAGGCAGTGGCGATACTGAGCCCTTCGTTTCCGTGTCCGATCCCGCAATCATTGCGGAAACTATCAAAAACACCGAGGAGGGCGGGAATGGTTTCGTACTGCGTCTGTATGAGTGCGAGGGCAGCGCACGCCAAACGAAAATCACTCTTTCACGCTCTGTACGCGGGGTATGGCTGACCGATATGCTCGAAAACAGGTTGACGCGGATCGAAAGCGACGGACATGACTTCGAGTTGTCTTTCAGGGCATTCGAGATCAAAACCGTTCTGGTAGAGCCCGGAACCGATTAATGAAACGGTATTCCATTCGTAAAAGCGACAAAATGTGCGATATCGCATTGCATTCCGTCACAATGATTAACGATTGCGCCTTTTATGAATTTACAACCCGCGCGGGATTTGTTACACTTACCATACCAAGTTATACGAAAGTGGAGTGAAGAAGCCATGTCGGAAGCCATCGACCGGATCCGAATCAAACGGACCGTTTACGAAAAGACCTCATGGAAAAGCAAGAAACGGCTCATCAAGCAGTGCTGGATCTACTATGTGTTTTTCCTGCCGGTCGCCGTATATCTTATCATCTTCTCCTACATCCCCATGCCCGGCATCCAGATCGCCTTCAAGGACTATTCCTTTAAGCTCGGCATCTGGGGCAGTCCGTGGACCAGCCAGTACGGCTTACATCACTTCATCCGTTTTTTGAGCAACGGCGAATTCTACCGCGTGGTCAAAAACACCATGATCATGAATGTGCTGGGCACTTTCTTAGGTTTTCCCGTGCCCATCATCTTCTCCCTGCTCATCAACGAAATCAAGCCTCAGAAGTACAAGAAGATCTGCCAGAGCGTATCCTATCTGCCCCACTTCGTTTCCTTTGTGGTAGTCTACGCCATGATCTTCAACTTCTTCAGTTATGACGGCTTCATCAACACCCTGCGCATGAAGCTGGGCGCATCGGAGCGCATCATGTATCTGGGTTCCCGTCCTCTTTACAAATGGTTCTATGTGCTGTCCAACATCTGGCAGTCCATGGGCTGGGGCTCCATCATCTATCTGGCGGCTTTGTCCCGCGTAGATGTAGAACTGTATGAGGCAGCTGACATGGACGGCGCCTCCCGCGTGCAGAAAATGTGGTACATCACGGTCGGCGAGATTCGGCCCCTCATCTCCCTTCAGCTCGTTCTGAGCATCGGCGGCATTTTCGGCTCCGGTTCTCTCGGAAAGACTCTTGCCATGATGAACGACCAGGTGCGTCCCGTGGCTGAGAATCTATCTTACTATATTTACTACACCGGTCTTAAGCAGGTGAACCAGTATTCCTACGCTGCGGCAGTCGGTCTGTTCTTAGCGCTGTTCTCTCTGGGCATCACTTTCTTTGTAAACTGGCTTTCTAAAAAAGTCGATGAGGACGGAGGTTTGTTCTGATGGCAAAGGAAAAAGTATTGCTGCTGCCCAATGGCAAACCCGTCAAAAAAAGCAAGCTCCGCCGTCTGACGCCCGGCGACTGGGTAATCATGGTTTTCGTGGGCATACTGTGCTTTACCATGTTCTACCCCTTCGTCAACCTCATCTTCCAGTCCATTTCACCCGACTGGGTCATCACGGAAGCAAACGGCATGGTCCTCTGGCCCAAATCCGTTTCTCTCGAAAACTATGTGTATGTCGTCACCTACCCCAACACCTGGAACGCCTATAAAAACACCATCTTTATCACCGTTATGGGCACAGCCCTGTCTCTTGTGGTAACGAGTCTGGGCGGCTACAGTCTCTCCAAACGCGATCTGCCCGGCAGAAGATGGATGACGCTGTTCATGATCCTCACCATGTTCATCGGCGGCGGCATGATTCCCTACTTCCTCGTTCTCAAAAAGATCGGCCTCATCAACACCATCTGGGTGCTCATCATACCCGGGTGCTGCTCAACAGGCAATGTGTTTATGATGCGCAATTTCTTTATGGTCATGCCTCAGGACATAAAGGATTCCGCCTACATCGACGGCGCGGGCGAGGTACGCACCTTCCTGCAGATCGTCGTTCCCCTGTCCGGAGCCATCATCGCCACCATGGCCTTGTTCTACGGCGTGGGCTACTGGAACACCTATGAGTCCGCCATCATCTACAACAACCGCTCCCAGAACTACACCATTCAGGTCGTTCTGCAGCAGATGTATAACAACTCCCTGACCAAGAACATGAATCTGGACTCCATCGAGCAGGTTCGCTCCCATGTTACGACGGAGGGCGTCCGCGCCGCCACAGCCGTATACGCCACACTTCCCATCATCTGCGTGTACCCCTTCCTGCAGAAATACTTTGCAAAGGGCGTCATGATCGGCTCCCTGAAGGGTTAACCAACCGTACCCCGGCGCATGGATTGCGCTCAATATAAACAAGGAGGAACACTCTATGAAACGGCTTACCGCCCTCATTCTTTCCCTCGTTCTGCTGGTAAGTCTCTTCTCCTTCGCGTCCGCAGACGAAAAGGTGAAGAAGGTTACCCTGTCCTTCCTGGCAGAAGCAGAAGACACCGCCTGCAAGGATGACCTCTCCGATGCCCCCGAAGGCATGAAACTCTGGCTGGACAAGGTCCGCCATCTGGTACCCGGCTACGAAATCGAGCTGGAGCCCATCTTCAAGAAGAGCTACACCGAGGATCTGGGTCTCATCCTCGCTTCCGGCGATGTACCCGACATCCTGATCACTCCCGACCTCGACTACATGCAGTACTGCGACATGGGCTTCTTCTACGAAGACGACCTTATGCCCTATGTTGAGCAGTATGGTCAGAACATCCTCTCCGGATGCCTGCCCATGGACCTTGAAGCCTGCACACTGGATGGCAAGCTCCGCGCTATCCCCTGCGAGAACATGTACTACAAGTTCCCCACCTGTATCCGCATGGACTGGGTCGTGAAGCTGGGCTTCGAAGAGAAGACCACCTACACCCTGAGTGAGCTGTCCGAGATCATGAAGGCCTTCGGCACCATGGATCCCGACGGTGACAACGAAGCCAACACCTACGGCATCGGTGCCCGTCCCAACGGCGGCGACTGGACTCAGACCTTCATGCCCATCATGGGTGCCTTCGGCGGACAGCCCGACCAGTATTATCTGGACGAGGAAAAGCACGAAGCATATCCCTTCAACGCTTCCGATGACATGCGTGCCGCTCTCATCTACCTCAACAAGCTCTGGGCGGAAGGCGGCATCGATCCCGAATGCTTCGTCCTCAACTATGATCAGGCCCTGCTGAACGCGGCAAACGGCCGCAGCGGTCTGTACTCCGGCTGGTGGAATGTTGCTTATTCCATCTACGCCGCGGGTCTTGCAACCCTCGATCCCGAAGCGCGCCTTGAGCATATCTACATCGTCAGCGACGACGGCAAGACCGAAGGCGTCAAGAGCAACGGCTCCATCTGGCACACCGCAATGATCAGCGCCGAGTGCGAATCCGTGGAATGCGCCATCGCGTTCATCAATCTCTGCTGCAGCGAAGATAACCGTGATACCGAGTGGTATTACGCCCTCGACAACCTCGATTGGGACAGCATCGACGATCCCGAAAGCAAGGGCCTTTACATCTTCTGGGATGACCCCAAGATCGGCAATCCCTACAATCCCGATCTGGATGTGACCGGCCGCGGCGAAACCTGGAGCATCGTGTACGACGATCCCGAGGGACGCACCATCGTCAACAATTATACCGGTGAAGAAGAAGTCAAGCGCTGGCCCTACATGAACGGCGGCATCAACTACGAGCAGCTTCTGGGCAATCTCAGCGGCACCGCCTCCGATAACAATGCTCTGTACTCCGTCGGCTGGAGAATGTCCCCCGTTGCCAACCTGTTCTCCACCTACAAGCAGCGCTACAACACCACGCTCAGCATCGTTGTTGAAGTCGAGAAGATGAAGCAGCATCCTCAGGACTTCGACAAGCTCACCCGTTCCCTGTACGAAGGCGCCGCCTTCCAGTACAATCCCGAGAACAAACCCGTATACGAGGATATGTTCTACGGCTACCTGCCCACCAACGAGGATATCGAATACGGTTCCGCTCTGGAAAGTTACCGCACCGACTGGATCGTGTCCTTTATCACCGGTGAGAAGGATCCCGCCAATGACGCCGACTGGGCCGAGTACCTGAAGGGCTACTCCGCCAAGGGTCTGCAGAAGGTGCTGGATTCCTATGTGGCACAGTACAATATCCTGAACCCCGAAAACCAGATCACCGCGATGAAGATTGCCCAGTAATCCATAAGGCAAAGGAAGCCCCCGCCGAACGGCGGGGGGTTCCTGTTTTATGCTGTCCGTTACCGTTGTTCCGTTCATCCGCATGCTCTGACGGGAACAAGAAAAAGACTCGCGCCGCGAAAATACTGCCGAAAAGGCGAAACGGGGAACTTGCTATGATCCTAATACATAATTACAGCCCGCTGTACACACGGAAACTGATCGAACTGGGAATGGCTCAAAAGGGCGATGGCTTCAAAATCTCGCAGCATTTTTGCTCGAAACCGGAAATGCTTTTCAATACGGTGGCACAGCCCGGCGGGGAATTGTACGACATCGTGAAGGAGTACGGTTCCTGCTTCTATATCGACCGTCTGCAGGGCGGAACTTACTATTCCGATTATCCTTATTCCATAGAGTTGCAGAAAGAATACGACCGTCTGACGGACGGTCATTATCTCGGCGTGCAGCTGCACGAATTGGGCGAGACCCGGGTTTATGATTGGCACCGCATCGTTACCGAACTGGCAAAAGCGGGTCTTCCCCGGAGCGAGGAAAATATACTCGAATGTGTGCGTGCCGTTTCTCACAATAAAGAGTTCCCGCACTTCTCGCAAGGTTCCGCCGGCGAGTACGCTGCAAGATCCTGTCCGAAGACGCTGAACGAGTTTTACGATGATATCGATTCCGTCATCAAATCCCGGATGACACGCTTCCATGGGAGGATCGTCAACTGCGACTCCTGCGGCGCCTATCCCGGTTTGGAACGGGAAAACGGTATGCCGCTGTCCTTCTCCGAGATCGGCGGTCTGACGCTCGGAACAAATTACCAGATTGCGCTGCGCCGCGGCATGTCACGCGCCGCGGGCAAACCGTGGGGAGTGTATCTTGAACCGTGGGGAGTGGACGGTGGTCTTTCGGCATACTGCTTCATGAAAAACGGTATAAACGAGTGGAATATCAACAAGGAGAACTTCGCCTTCGAGACGAAGGGCGGGGACGGCGGAACATCCATGTCCTTTGCGCGACGGATGATGTACTACTCGCTCTTCGCGGGCGCGGAATATTTCGCCGAGGAATGGGGACAGGCGAATACATTTTATGATGATAAAGATTTTGTCCTGTCGCCTTACGGGGAGATCAAACGGGTGTTCTTCGCCGATTCGCGATTCTTCAATCATGTTAAGCCAACCGTCCCGATTGCCGTCATCATACCGAACGAGATGAAAATGCTCAACCATCAGTTCTCCTATCCCTATGAAAATGACATCTGTGACACGGACTATCGCGATCTGTTCCAAAGCTTCAAGTGCCTGTTCAACGACGGAGTCAAACTCGGGTTTGAGGATATCTATTTCGGTTCGAGCGTGGCGGGAGGACTGATTGACATTATCTATGATGATTCTTACGCGGAGAAGTCGCCCTACGAGCTTGTCATCGACTATTCGCACCGTTTGTCGGGCGCGAATGTGATAGACCCCGCGACCTGCCCGAACCTCAGAGGAGCAGTCAAAAAGTGGGTAACCGGGTGGCTGCCCGTGAGCGTGGAGAGCACAGGCGGAGCGGACATACAGTTGTTTCAAAACAACGGCTCGGACTATGTGTGCGTGTATAACCACAACGGCATCACGAAAAATGTGGTAACCGGCGAGAAAGCCAACCACGAAGCCGATGTCGAGTTGACCGTCAAAACCAAAACGGGAAAGATTACCGAAGTATTCAATCCCTGCGGATGCCGGTTCACTTTGAACGCCGATGCAGCCGAGGCGCATGTATCCCTGCCGGCCGGGACCTTCATCCTGCTGCAGTATAGGTGAAATAAGAGGAGCGTCACACCCGGTTACGATTGTATCTGCTCATCGGCTCTTCTGTTAATTTCGTTCATCCGCATGCTCTGACGGTATTCGCCCGGGGTCATGCCCGTAGCGTTTTTGAAGAACGGAATAAAAGACTGGGCGTAACTGAAGCCCACGGCGGAGGCGATGTCCTGCAGCTTCGCGCTGCTGTTTTTGAGCATATCCTTGGCAACCTCAAGCCGTTTTTTATCGGTGTAGGTCTTGATGGTCATGTTCATGACCCTGCCGAACTCCGTTCGCAGAGCAGACGGTGACATAAAGAACTCATGTGCCAGCGCCTCAAGGGACACCATGTCGCCAAGATGACCGTCGATGTAGTCGCACACTCTGCCGATAAGCTCATTGACGCCTGTATCGGCGGGATTTTCCAGCGCGTCCAGCATGGCAGTGAGCATGTTCACGATGTAGGTGCTCATATCTCCCACATAGTCCAGCGACAGCAGCTGATGATGGGAATATGCCTCGATCACTTCCGATACATCTGACTTCATATCCAGCGACAGTCGCTGGCAGGTGCAGAACATCTGCAAGTAGTAGTCCTGCGCCGTATTCATGGGCACATCCGCGTCAATAAGCAGTTTTTCAAAAGCGCTGACGGCGAACAGGATGCCATTCCTGTCACTCTGCTTGAACGCTTTGAGCAGTTCCATCTCAATGCCGTATGGATAAGTCGGCGGCACATGATTGCGGATCTCAAGAAATCCACATACGCTTCCCCTGCCCCGCACCGTCCGCATACCGAGGGCCATGGATGCCTGCAGATATGCCTCCGACAGCATATCGTGGCTCGTAAAGGGCTTGGAGACACCAACGCTGATGTCATCCGCTTCCCCGAAAATCCGCTGTAATTCCTTTGCCGACGCGCGAATCTTCTCGTCTGTGAAGCCGGAGGATGCCACCAGCAGCGCGATCTCATGCATATCCGTATACAGTTTCAGCATCACACGCATGGCATAGGCGTCGAGGATATGGTTCAAACTTTCCATGGAAACTGACTTTTCGCTGCTCATGTTCATAAGGAAGAACGCACATTCCGTCTCTCCTTCATGCAGTCTCAGTGTGGGCACACCGTCCGGATCGGTGCCGCTGTCGATGCCCGTCAGCATCCTGTGCAGAGCTTGATTTTCGCTGCCCAACACCAGATTCTGGGTAAGCTCCATGCTGATTTTCGCATTCTGCTCGATCAGCGAATCGATGCGCTCATACACATCCACATCAGGCGAGCCGATGCGCTTGGAAATGGCATCCAAAGGTCTCGTCAGCCGCTTACTCTGGCTCCATGCATACACGATGCCGATGAGCGATATAGCCGCGAACAGGGAAATGATGATGAGACGGAGGTTGCTGAGCTTCATGGTGGAAACATCGGCATTGATCACATAGAAGTATGTCCATCCGAAGGACGGATTGGAGACGCTGTAGACCCGCAGATTCTCCCCATCCAGTTTGATGTCCGACGAGGTGATCTCCTCGCTCAGCGCGTTCATCCCGGATGAGATCGTTTCATATTCGTAGGTCTTGCCCAGAGAAGAAATGAGCGTCCCGTCGCCGCTGTAGATAAGTAAGCTGCTGCCCGTGACAGGTACGATATCACGGAAGGCCTTTGAAATCGTATCAAAAGACAGATCGATGGTCACAAAACTCTCGCAGCCGTTCACCTTGGAATAAGCGAGCGGGCGCACCAGCGTCACCACGGTGGTGGGATTGGAGAAAAAATACTGCACCTGACGCACATAGGTGCGGTAAGTCAGGGGATTGCTTTCGGTAAGCGACAGTAAAAAAGCGCTGTCATGGCAGGAGTAAACGCTCGCCACGCTCTGGCGATAGGAAAGGGTGTACTCGTGATTCGGGTAGTAGATGCAGATATTTTCGATAATGGGCATGGACGCCTTGATCTGATTGAGGTTCTGTATGACCTCGATCATTTTGGAATAACTGCCGCGGTCGTAGTAATCCATGAAATCCTTGTACTGGGTGCTTTCGAACAGGTACCGCGTTGTATATTCGAGTTGTGAAAAAAAAGTATCGTGAGAATGCTTGAGCAGCGAAAAAGAACTGTACCCCGTTTCATCGATAGAGTCCTTCATTAACTTTTCGCTGAAGAAATACACAAACGAGCACAGGCAGATCGCCAGCACCAATGCCAGTATAAAATAAGTACGAAAATACTTCATCAGACGCTTCCGGTCTGAATCGGTATGTTTGTTTATCATTAATCAAAACTCCTTAGAAAACATTCATCGCGCAAAATTCGACGATTTTATTATACTCCCGGTAAGTCAAAAGTAAATTATGAAAAAAAACAAAAGTTATGAAAAACGACTTTTCCGCACCGATAGTTATGATATCATACATAATTTCGGAAATAAACATTGTTTTGATTCCGTTTTTCTTCTATAATAACTTCGGAAATATTCACATAAATTCGGAGGCGGTTATGAAAACTATAAACGCGAAAAAGCTTGCGCAGAAGGTACAGCGATTCACCGACACCATGGTCAACGAAAACCGCATCATGTTCGGCGCGGAGTATCTTGTCCGTCAGGAGGGCAAAATCGTCTATCACGATGCGCTCGGTGTATTTGACGAAAACGGTGGGACCATGCCGAAAAACCGCATGTTCCGCATCGCTTCCATGACCAAGCCCGTCACCTCCGCCGCCCTGCTCATCATGGTGGACGAGGGCAAGGTCGACCTCATGGCTCCCGTTTCCGATTACATTCCCGGATACACCAATATGACTGTCGGTCATGATGAAGGCGGCAAGATGGTGGTTGACCGCGCAGCCACGGGCGTCATCCGCGTATTCAACCTGCTCTCTCATACCAGCGGCATCGGCACAGCACCCCTCTGCGCGATTCAGAAGCTGCCGTGGGAAAGTCTGAAGGCTACTGTCGATTACTACGCCACCCAACCCCTCGCGTTCGACCCCTATACCGCGACGAGCTACAGCCCCACCGCGGCCTTCGATGTGGCGGCACGCATCGTGGAAGTGACCTCCGGCATGGACTACGAGCAGTTCCTGAAGGAGCGCATCTTCGAGCCCCTCGGCATCACCGATATGGGCTTTACACCGGATGAAAACCGGCAGCGGCTCTTTGTGCCCGTGCACAGCACCGTGGACGGCAAAGTGGTCGCGCGGAAGATGACGGACGGCTGCGTCTTCGAGCAGATTCCCTACGCCGCATACTGCGGAGGCGGCGGACTGTTCGCAACAGCCCGGGCCTATTCCGAATTTGCCGAGATGCTGCTCTGCGACGGTATCAGCCGAAACGGGCAGCGCATCCTTTCCGAAAAGACGATGCGGCGCATGCGTACGCCCCATGTGCCCGAATCCATGCAGCTGCTGGATGAGCGCTGGGGGCTCGGCGTGCGCGTCATCACGAGTGAACACCATCACAACAACCTGCCCCTCGGTACATTCGGCTGGAGCGGCGCTTACGGCACCCACTTCTGGTGCGATCCCGTGAACCAAATCACCGCCGTGTTCATGAAAAACACCAGCACCCCGGACAAGCCCGGCGTTTCCAGCGTGGAGCAGTTTGAGCGCACCGTTTACGAAAGCCTGGAGGACTGACCACTACCGCATAGCAAGTGAGGTTATCGTCATGAAAGTCATAAATACCAAAAACTTCCGCCTTTTCGCCTATTCGAGCGAAAACATCGTATCGCATCCCATCAAGGGCGTATTCGTGTTCTTTTTCGGTCTGGGCGGCATGGATATCTACAAAGAAGATCCCGGTTTTGCCAAGGAACTGGCCGGGGACGGCATTCTGTGCATCGTGCCCTATTATAATCCCTGGTCGTGGATGAACCGTCAAGCCGTTTCATTCACGGACGAGCTGCTGGACGCGGCATTTGAAAAGTATGCTCTGCCCGCCGATACTCCCGTTGTCTATGCCGGCGGCAGCATGGGCGGTCTGTCCGCTCTGGTCTACACGGCCTACGCGAAGCGTGTTCCCGCTGCCTGCGTTACCTCCTGTCCCGTGTGTGACCTGCCCTATCACTATACGGAGCGTCCCGATCTGCCGCGCACACTTTACAGTGCCTTCGGCAGCTATCCCGGCACGCTTGAGGACGCCATGAAGACCGCCTCTCCCCTGCACCTTGTGGACAGAATGCCCGAATCGACAAAGTACACCATTTTCCACTGCGGCGACGACCACGCGGTAAATATTCAGAAACACAGCAAACGCTTTGCGGAAGTCCTCCGCCTGCATCACGATGTCACCTTCCACATCGTGCCCGACAGAGATCATTGCGACCTCACCGAAGAGGCGTGGAACAAATTCTACAACTGTGTCCGTGAAGCAGTTAAGAACGGGTGAGGATACCTCCTACAAGAGCGCATATTCGGATATTTCAAAAGACTACATTGAAAATATAGTACCATCAAATCCTGTTGATCAGGGACGATATGACCGAAGTAAGAACCGTGAAGCATTAGACAACAGTAATTGGATAAAGCAGAAAGTGAATTTGAACGAGGTCGTTGATAAGTTTGTTCCTTCTGTAGATGGATTCGTTGAGCAACATTCAGAAGGTGGAGTAAAGTACGACTTCGAGGACGAAAGATATATCGTAAAATGTGATAAGGTTGCAGGATACTTGCGGATATATGACAAGCAGACAAAATCATATTGTCTGCTTGATGGAACACCTTGTGACCAAAACGAGCTTACACACTTTAAAATTAAGAGACGGGAGGAAATGTAATATGTGGATACGTGTTGCATTGGATAAAAAATCAATTCACTATTGTGATCCGATTAACTATTCTTCAATAATGCGAAACACGAATAGTGAAGAGTACTATTTTGATCGAGCCGTAGCAAATGCTTTGGAAGCAGACGGCTTTCTTACGGAAATGTGGGATAAGTTAGATGCCTTGTTTGACTGGGGAGACTGTGATTTCTTCCTGCCCGATAAGTGTATGATCTTTCAGGAATGGCTCATGAACCGCCTCACACGAGAAACAGACCTTGTGATCAAACCGGTCTATGAAGTGATGCTGGACTATGCCGAGAAAGCAATCGCCAACGATACAGGCATATCCTTTGATTTTTGAGGTGTGGGTAGAATGAAGTCAAGCTATGAGCTTCTGGGCATTTTTCTCGATAAGCAGCCTTTGCCAAAGCAGTCACCGCGCATCATTTATCAATCCGAAGTGCCGCAATGTGCCAGTATTGAGGATGATTACAATTTGTTTGACTTGCCGATTTGTCGTCGGAAGATATCAGGTCTAAAGCTCCTATCTGCTGTTTCTCCTGAGAATATTATGGGTTTTGTCGGTAAGCTCGTTGATTGCCAAGAGATATTCATAATTTTGGACTATCATTCCGCTTCCACGATTGCCTACCAACTGTTCATGAAGAGGATACTTCAAGCAATGTATCTCTTGATGTGTAAGTATCCGAAAATGAATTTCGCGCTTGTGAGTGATGAGCAGGAAACAACGAATGTGCTGAATCGAATTTATGGATAGGCGTTGGTGATTCATGCATGGTAGTTAAGCAAATTAAAAAGGAGAGCGGCTAATATGAGGAATAACGAGTATCGGACGATAGATGAATTTACATCACAGTATGTTGGAGAATGGTCGCCTTCTGATGGGCATTACTACGGATTGGAATTTCGCTATAGAGGCAAAGACTATCGACTTCATACGTGGCAAATGCACGCAGATGATCCCGAGTTTACTCCCGATGGACGAGAAGTGTTGTTTGGCCTATATGAAATAAACATCAAAGCCCAAGGTAATATGCGATTTGTCCTCATGGCCTCATTCGCCTCAATGGAAGACCTGCTTATTTATCCTGGCATTGACAATCGCCCATTCAGTGATGTAATCATGGATGACTCGACGCAGATACTTGGGCAAGACTAAGGTTATACGAATGCACGGATGACGGGCATGAGTTGATCTTACGAAAGCAAGTTTCGCCTTGGCAGTCGTATGAGAGCAAGATTATCCCTGTCCGACAATTTGCCTACGGCAAATCACGACAGGAAATCTTGATGGGGGTCAGCACCCCATACCCGCTTTATTGGTTCGTTTCACTCACAGCATAGCCGGCGGCTATGTCATCTCATCATGATGCAAATCATGCCGTGAGCACAGCAAACCAATAAGCATTGTAAATGCGATAAACGGGCATGGGGGAACCCCATCAGGTTGTCATGTATCACATTTCCGAAAAAATGTGATACATGGCGAAACTTGCTTTCATCGAAAAAACGAAAACCTTTCCTCGCGTCGTGTTTCCGTTTTCCGATTCCCCGCTTTTGTCAACCTAATTCCACTATATTCCAAAAACAAGTAGTCCCACAGATGTCCCAAAGTGGTACATCAATGGGACCAAATTTCATTCTGCAGAAAGAAAATAGTCCACGCGATGGACTAAAAAGTCCACGAAATCGCACCTTTGGTCCACGGACTTAGTGCACAATATCGAATACAGTTACAGCATCGCCATTGAAGGTTCCCGAATTATTCGTCTGCATATTACGTGCCGTATCCGATTTAGGTCTCTAAAGGAGACCTAAATAAAGACTCTGATTGCGCAGAGTCCCTACTAGGTCTCTTGAACAGACCCAAATTCGCTTTGGGTACTCGAGGTCAGCAAACCGTATCCTCCGAGGTGCAGGCCATCGTCATACGAGGTGTTCGGGGATACAAATCTGTGACCTTTTAGGTCAACGGCAGAAAAATACCCGAATCTGTAATGGTAAACTAAAACTGGACACATAAGGTATAAAAACTGGACAGCCGGCGGTTTTCGGTTTATGATTGATTTATGATTTGCTTTATGCGCGGACTTCCTCCGCAAATACGGTGCGAAGCGGGGACAGGCTAAGACTGCTGCCTTTTTGGTACGGAGTAATATTGCCCGTTTCGGGATCATACAGGGTAATATCCGCGGGACAGATAACGGAGGTCTCGCTGCGGGACATGCTGCTCAGCATGAGAACCGAAGAAGACTCAGATTCATAGCGGACCTGCAGGAGCTTGCCGTCGCGCGGGATACGGAAACCGCTCTGTGCTGCGTCCAGTGCATCGAGGATCTGCTCCTCGCTCACCGGATCGATGCCGTCCGCGGACGCCCGGCCATCAGTAAAGATATGCGGTACACGGTTCAGGAAGAAAACCTTCACGCCCTTCCGGGCTAAGGTCTCAAGAGCCCCGAACGCTCCCGCGTCCATCACATCGATTTCCGGAACGATGACGAAACGTACTTTGTTGCCAAAAATCGTACCGTCTTCGAGCGTCGAGAGGATATCCCCGTTGTCCGCGTACAGGAAATCGTGACCGGATTCCAGGATGCGGGTAGTGATGCGGCGCGCGGAATTATCATACGAAAACGCGCGTCCGGCGGTTCCGGTATACTGCGGCTCGAACTTCGAGCAGACATCCTCGTAGCCGTAATAAACAAACACATCCGTCGCCGGTTTTTTATCCTTCAGCATGACGCCCATGCGCCCGACATAATCGTTAAAGCGCACAGCTTCCTCGCGGCTCATATAACCCTCATGCTGGTCGATACGCGGATCATAGGAGTTGAAATCCGGATAGAAATAGGAGTTCGTAGCACGCACGCCGGACATATACAGCGGGCCCATGATCGCGGTCATATTATTGACCGGATCCAGTTTGAACTCATTGATCCAGCCGAACGGGCAGATCTCTACCATCAAGCCATCCGAGCCCATTTGCCTTGCCGCCATCTGCGGGAATTTTACGGTATTGTAGTTGAAGCGCTCCGGCACACAATCCAGTATGTCAAGTCCCGGATAACCGGTATGTTTCAATACTTCAATATAGCTGCCGTAATACAGAACATGCGCGTATACACTTTCCTCGCACATATAATGGCCGGAGATACGGCTGCCGTGCGCCCTGCACCAGCGATTAATCTGAGCGGAATAGGCATCGGCAATGATTTCGCCGACCAGACGGTAGAAATTAAGACGCACCTGCGTTCCTTTGTCGCCGCCTTCAAACAAAAGCGGAAGATAAGGCAGAACGGAGCAGCCATAGCGCTTTTCATACCGTTCAAACAAGCCGTCCACCCAAGGGGCGAGCGCGTACGGCCAGACCTCATAATCTCTGGAATAGCCGACCATCAGAGACGGCTCATCGGTAAAAACCGCTTTGCAGTCACGGAAGGCGTTCGGCAGAAGCTCGGCAACCGGCTCATACATCAGATCGAGAAAGCGTCTTACCGCCTTTTCATCCATGATATTGATGTAGCGGGAGAATGAACAGGTATTGTGCGTACACTGGGAGCCCTCGTAAGCGCTCTTGACGCAGAACACGAACATGGCTTCCCCTGCCTTGAGGACGCAGTCACAGGCATCCATCGTGAAAGGCAGCGCCGTCATTTCGTCATACTGCACATAAGACTGGTGGAGCGAAGAGATATCCATGGGGTACTTTGCCGCCCAGATGATTTTATCCGACTCACAGTCCAGACGGAAGCAGACCCTGCGATCCTCATAGGCCACAAAGCGGCGCATATAGAAGCCCTTTGCCTCCAGCTCCGGATGCCCTTTCATGGTCTCTCCTCCGGCATATCCGGAAGGATAACCGGATTCATCGTACAGCCAGTATCCGAGGCCCCGTCGCTTCAGCCCTTCCAGTACACCGGCTAAAGCATTGATATTTTTACGGTAGCTCTCATACATGTTTTCATGAGAGGGATTCGTGACAACTCCGCCATATCCGTATGCCTTTACGGCATCCATCAGTACCTCGGGATAAGAACCCCATTCATGAACAATGGCGTTGACACGATACTCTGACGACGGACAGTTCCAGTCGGCTTGATTCGATACGCTCATATATTTCCCCTTATGCGTTTTCCAGGCAGGCCGCCACAAGCTCGTCGATTCTGCCGGTGGCAAGGCCGATGTTGGTGTCCGCGGCGCCGTAGTAGATGCGCACGGTGCCGTCCGGCTGAGGCAGCGCGTTGCAGGTGAACACCACATTCATCACGCGGCCCTTCATTTCATAGTCGTATTCCGGCCAGAGGATAAAGTCCTTGGTATAGCCGATGACCTCACCCGGATCGTCCGGTTTCAGCAGGCAGGCCTTCAGGCGGTAAATGAAGCCATTGCAGGTCTGGGATACGGTGTGGTAGATCTCCAGCCAGCCCTTGTCCGTCTTGATCGGCACCGCGCCGGCGCCCATCTTGAAGCCGTCGATCCACGGCTTGCCCTTGTACATCACGGGACGGCTCTTGCCCCAGAAGGTGAGGTCCGGGGAAAAGGACAGCCACATGGAGCAGGGCTCCAGCTCGTTTCCGAAGGGACGGTCGAAACGGGCGTACAGGCCGTCGAACTTCTTCGGGAACAGGCAGCCGTTGCGGTTGCCCAGCTCACTGGCGGTGCAGACGCGCTCGAAGGAATTGAAATCCTTCGTCTTCACGATGCCGACGCGCACATTGTTCTGGCTGAGGTCGGATGCGTAAAGCAGATAGTATTCGTCCCCGATTTTGGTGATACGGGGGTCATAAGTGCAGGTTTCGGGATGATAGGGATCGGGCGCGGGCCACGGCGCGGGCGTGGGATCGGGCGTAAAGTGGATGCCGTCCTTGCTGCGGGCGATCCACAGGCGGTGGATGTCGTCCAAAGTGGTTACATCCATGACCATGATGGTCTCGCCGTTGCACTCGATGGCGCCGGGGTTGAAGGTATACAGTACGGTTTCGGGCATCATCGCCGGGCACATGACGGGGTTGTTCTCGTACTTGGCAAGCAGTCGTTTCATGTTGTTTACTCCTCTCGGATCGTTTGGGTGCATAGACGGATCCCCGTCTCCACACCGAAACGATCATAGCCCCGAATGCCCCCGAAGGGGCAAACGGGGTATGCGGTGCAAGTCGGTAATGCTTATTCAGCAGCAGGTGCGGGAGCGAAGAAGAACTCCGCGTCGTCGATGGCATAGCACATGGAGATAGCATCGTCCATGCCACAGGTCACCCACAGGATGGCATGAGTATACTCGAAGTCATCGTTGAGGAAGATGCGGGAGCCGGGAGTGGATGTGGGTTCTTTGCCGTTGCGGTCGGCACCGTTGTTGTACCAGAGCTGGAAGGACTTATCCGCGCCCTTGGCATCGAGACCGACCTGAGTCCATGCGGTGGAATCTACGGGAGTGTTGCTCTCGAGCTTCCAAACCTGGATGGGGCTCCACTTGTTGTCTTCACGGCCCTGCTCGTAGATGTAAAGCCATGCATCGCAGGAAGCATACTTATCTTCACCGAGCAGCTTGACGAACGCCTTGAAGAAGAACTCACCGTTGCCGGCGGCCTTCACGATCTCAGTGGCTTCGATGCCCAGAGCGGACAGCCAGCCCTCGTTTTCGCCCTGACCGTCAACCAGAGTAGCGGAAAGGGTCTTGGCAGCGTAGGTACCGGTGTGAGCGTCTTCGATGATCTCGGCGTAGAGAGTGTTCTCTTCAATCTGATCGTAGTGATAGTAGTTCATCCACTTGCCGGAGAAGTCGCCGGTTTCGAAGCCGGGGTTGGCAAGCAGATTCTCGGTCTCGGCTGCCTCTGCGAACGCTGCGCAGGACAGAACCAGCATTGCGGCCAGAACCAGAGCAAGGATCTTTTTCATTTGGATTTCCTCCTTTTATTTACTTCACAAGGTCACACTGCCTGCACCATGACAGCTATGTCCCTTGCGACAGTATCGAGATTGATTATGAGATTACCGGAACATTCCATTGTAAGTTCTGAACGGATCTCTCCGTTTTCGGTGTCCCATATGGTAACTGTATATGTTCCCGGCTGCAGATGATTGATCTGCAAACGGGCGTTTTCCGCCGGGACCGCGTTCGGGTTATTCCAGCGGTACGCTTTATTCCAGACATAAACTGCCGCGCGCGTGCCGGAATCATTGATCAGTCCGCGGAAACCGAGAGCTTTCGATGCCGAGGCATCCACGCCCGTGAGTCCTTCTGATACAAAGTCAAACGCGTCGGTAAACCGGCGTATCGCCATCAGCTTCTCGATGGCGGGGCTTGCGCAGAGGTCGTCGCAGTACCAGTACATGGGAACGCAAGCGCTGCCGGACATAAGTCCGGACCACATCCCCATGCGCCAGTATTCAAACTCCGCATCTGACGAAGCATAGTTTTCGGATAAGCCGAATTCACCCACCAGCACGGTTCCGGAAAACGCTTTTCCGTTCCTTACCAGCAGATTCATGCTGCCGCAGACATCCGTGGCATCGTACTTATGTACCTGAATGAAATCGGGATGCGCAATGGCGGCAAAACGGGGATAGGAAGAGGCCGCGGAATCTCCGCCCGCAAAGCTGACACCGACCGGACGGGCATAAGGATCGACCGACCGTATATACCCACACATATCGTTGACCCACTGCGCGGCCTCCGTCTGACAGGACGCAAAGCCGTTTGTTCCGTCGATCTCGTTCATCAGTTCCCAAAGAGCTACATTGGTATCCCAGCCGCAGCGGGCAATCAGATAGCGAACGCGGTTTTGGTAGGTTCTGCGGCAGTCTTCATTTGTCCAAAATTCCTGCGGTTCATCGATAAACCCGCCGAAGAACTTGCCGTAGATTCCGTAAGTTCCGAACTGCCCGTAATACGTCTCATTGCGGCTGAGCGCAGTAAAGCTGTCGAAGCAGACAGAAAGCTTCACATCCGTTTGTCTTGCCTTGAGCAGAACGCGGTCGAACGCCTGCGCCATATCCAGATTGTACAGTCCCGCTCCGTATACCCAGTTTTCTATAGTGAGCGAGCTGTAGCCGTAGTCGGTACCCGACCAAACCCGGCAGAAGTTGCCGCCGTTTTCGCTCAGCGCGTCAAGGATACGGCTGTAGCCCGCCGTGTCATAATGCTGGGCGTTGTCCGTTCCGATGGGGAAAAACTGTTCCCCGCTGTCCGCATACATCAGATAACCGCCCGGTGACAAGGTAAGAGGACCGGGCTCTCCGCTTTCGGTAAGAACGAAGGAACCGCCGTCATAGGTGAATGTTTTCCCCTTTACCCGTGCCTCCAGCCGGAAGATGTACGCACCGGGCTCACCCCAGGAAAAGCGGACCGTCCAGTGCTCGCCTTCACGGGGCTTAAAGACAAACTGCTTTGTCTTCGTATTGTAGCGGTAGTCGCTGCCGTCCCGTTTGGGGACGAAATCCTCATTCAGATCCCGGTCGGTACGGTTATAGAATGCGGGATAGACGATCTCCTCACCGGTGGGCGAAGTGAAAACCGCGTCGATGGCGATATCGTCCGGGTCATAGGGATTAATAAACGGCAGATCCGTATCGAAATCGATTTTGACAAGTCCGTACGTTTTCGCCTCCCCGGCGGACACGCGGAGATTGTAAATGCCTTCCTCCGCACCGCAGAAGCCCGAAAGCAGGATCAGCAGCGGAATGAGCAGCAGGAAAAGCTTATCAGCCCTCCATGATCTCACGGATGCTCTCCTCCAGACCGGGCAGGATGCCCTCTATGAAACTGGTCCAGTTATTCTGCTGTGCCATGAAGACCCAGATCTTGTTGTTTGCCATAAAGCTGTAGCCGAAGGACACGAGGACATGGCTCGTATCGCGGCAAACTCCGTAATACTGATACAGAAGCTCGTTATCCCAGCCCATTTCGTGCATCGCTTCCAGACTTTCCTCGCGGGTCTTCTCGGAGAAGGGATCGCCGTAGCGGGGAATGTAAGCCAGCATACGAATGTACATCGCAGCGGCTTCGGGGTTCTTTGCTCCGTTGACAAGGCAGAATCCGCCCGCCTGGGAGTAGGTGTGGTATTCACCGGGAATATTGTATTCCGGATCCTGAGGCAGCGGGCACATACCGAGGCGGCCGTCCTCAATGGCATTGGTCACATCCGCCTGATCGATCATCCAGCTGTCAATGATCTGCATAGCCAGCATGCCGCGGTTCCAGTAGCCGCTCCACGCGTTCTGGGCCTTGACGCGAATGACGCCGTCCTTATACATCATATCATTCAGATAGTTTTCGGCGCGGGCGATCGCGGGATCGGTGATGTTGACCTTGATGGTGCCGTCTCCTACCTCCACATAGTCCACTCCGGTGGAACCGGTGAGTGCGCCGTAGGCGCAGGCCGTGGTGCCGTAGCACACATATCCACCCTCACCGTTGGAGATGTTCATCTGCTGCACGGTTTCACGGAAGGTATCCCAGGTCCAGTCGCCGTCCAGCCAGTGTTCCCAGGGAGTCTCTACACCGTATTCCTCAAACAGATTGCGGTCATAGATCAGATAATACAGGGGCTTGTTGTCAAACGGCGCGAGATAATGCAGGCCGTTCCATCTGCCCGCCTCATAAAAGGAGCGCAGGTCCGTGAACTCCGGCAGACTGTAATCGATGTACGGATCGAAGGGCTGCACAAGGCCTTCCTTCGCGAGCACCATAAACAGGGGCGAGGTGCTGGATTCGCTCACCACCAAATCCGGGGCTTCGCCCGAAGCGATCAGACTCTGCAGTTTGGAGGAATACTCCTGTACACCGCAGATAATCTGGGTCACCTTGCAGCCGGTCAGCTGTTCAAAGTAATCATTGTACTTGCTCAGAGAGTAATGCGTGAGAATGGTCAGCTCTCCGCCAAGATCACGGCAATCGGTCAGAAAAGACGTTTCCGTTTTATCATGGCCGAGCAGTTCAAGGATCTCTTCATCGCTGTAGGTTTCTTCCTCGAAACCGCCGATGAACTCCAGCTCCTCCGCGCAGCCGAAAGAAAGCAGCAACGAAAGGCACAACAGCAGTGACACAAGACGCTTCATAAGGTTACCTCCCATTCATTTTCAGACGATATCGATCCGCATGAAACAGTTTCATGCCGTCACCATAAATCATAACATAAAACCGCCGTTTTGTCAAAGGGATTTATCCCACCAAACCGGTACGTTCTATGCTTTCCACAAAGTATTTCTGAAGCAGCAGATACATCACGATCAGCGGACCGATCAGCAGGACGCAGCCGGCCTGCACCTGGCAAAGAACGGTATACGGATCCGAGATGGCCAGGAAACTGTACTTGACCGACAGCATGCTCTTAAGCTGCAGCAGGGCGCTGGATACCGTGAATTTCGTGGACAGGAACATGGTGGAAAAATAGTAATCGTTCCAGTACCATACAGCGGAGAACAGCGTTACGGTCACCATCGCGGGAACGGCGTTGGGCAGTACACAGGAGAAGAAAGCCCGGAACGCGCCCGCTCCGTCGATGTACGCCGATTCCTCCAGTTCCTTCGGCATCCCCATAAAGAACTGCCGGAAAATATAGATATACAGTCCGTTGCGGATACCGTGGCAGAACAGCGCCGGCACATAAAAGCTCCACGCGGTGTCCAGCAGGTTGACGGTAAGCGGCTTTCCCGTTATCAGCCCGATCAGAGAGCCGATGCCGAAAAAATCAAAATTATACAGCTGAAGATACTGCGGCAGGATGATTACCTGCGGTGGGACCATGATGGACAGGATTACAAACCCGAACAGGAGCTTGCTGCAGGGCACCTTGCAGCGCCCGAAGCCGTAGCCCGCAAGCATGCAGCTGACAACGCTGACGGCCGCGCTGACCACGCAGATGGCAAAACTGTTGACAAGCGCTTTGCCGTATTCCATCGTCTTCATCGTTTCGCGGTAATTGTCGAGCGTCAGTTTGCGCGGGATCCATACGGAAAGAGGGTTGAACAGCTCCGAGGAGGGGCGGATCGAAATGGTGATCATATACATGACCGGATAAAGCAGGATAAACGCGAGACAGGCGATCATTACTGCGAGGATCACTCTCACGAGCTTATCCGCGACAGACGTTTTTTTGCTCATACGCGTTTCCTCCCTTCTTTTTCCGTTTTCTCCCTAATCAGCAGCGCAACCAGCAGAAGCACCAGACCGATCACCGCGAAATAGACCCATGCCAGTGCCGACGCGTAACCGATGTTCAGGTTGCGGATCGTCTCCAGCATCAGCTTGACATAGGGATTGGCGTAATCCGTAAAGCCGTCGATGATCGTATAAACCAGGATCAGCACGGTAATGGGCTTCAGCTGGGGCACGGTGATCTTCCAGAATCTTTCCCAGTCACCCGCGCCTTCTATGGACGCGGCTTCATAGGTCTGAGGCGGTATCGTTTGAAGTCCCGCGAGGAACAGCAGGATCTGAATACCGCTTTTCCAGGTAAGCGAGAAGATGTTGCTGGTAAAATCCGAGATGGTCTCGACGAGCGAACTGCCCAGACCCGCGTCCAAAAGCAGATATTTGAGCTGCGTTGCCTGCACACTCATACCGCCAAGATTGCCGCTCATGTAGCTGTATGTGGTGGAATCATTCTGCAATAAGCCCAGCGCAACGGAAGAAGCGATGATGACCGGCAGAAAGAAGATCGCGCGCACGGCGGCGCGGCCGTGGAACGGGCGGTTGAGGACGATGGCTATCACCAGAGAAAACACAATGATGACGGGCAACTGATAGACCATGGATCCTATGGAAGAAACGAGACTCGGCAGCGCTTCTTCATCCTGTACAAACAGGCGCACATAGTTGGAAAAGCCCTGATTCGTCCACTCAAGGCCGCCCAGTACCGTTTTGACCTTGCCGAAGGAAAAGTACAGCGACTTTCCGAGAGGGATCAGTAAAAAGGTGATGCAGCCAATCAGCCAGGGCGCGACAAAAGCAAGACCGATGAGTCTTCTGCGCTTTTCGTAGGATAATGTCTTGCCCGCTTTCATTTGCCTTCCCCCTTTGTCAAACGCCATCCGAGCGGTTCGATGCCGCTGCGCCCGTCATATGAGAAATTCAGTTCCAATACCGTTCCACCCTCATATGCGATACTGACCAGACCGTCCGTGTTCTCATACGAAAGAACCGTTCTGCCATCCGTATCCGCGCGCACCTGCTTAAGCTCCTCGTACATGCTCAGGATGGTATCCCGGTTGTCCTCGTAACGGCAGCCGTAAAGATCATTGAAATCGGAAAAACGGAGCTGATCCTCGTTTTCATATATGAGGCGGAAATCCAGATCCAGTCCCGTTTCCATTGCATACAGCAGGCATCTGCGCGGTTCGTCGCAGCCGTTGACCGCGGTCACGCTTCCGGGGACTCGCCCACGCAGGATAAATGCATAAAACGGAACCGTTTCATCCGTAACGGAAAAGGCAGAACTTTCCACCGGAACATCGCCGATATAGTCGGCATAAGGCATGGCATAGGCGTTGGGCGCACTCTCAAAGACCTTCTGTCCGCCGCGGAGCTGCCGGTAAAATTCGGCGCAAGCCGACGCGATCTGTTCCCGGCCACCGTCTTCACGGGAGAAATCCGAGTACAGCGTATTGGCCGCGTTTCCCGCATCCGCCATCACGCCGAGCTTCTGGGCAGAGGACGCGAAGGCATGCAGCACCCCGGCCGTCTTGTCGGCTTTGATCCGGTAATAGGAAGGAAGCGCGTCATCCGCCTTATGTGTATTGACGCGATAACCGCTTTCCTCAAGCGTCAGACCCGAAAGGCGCTTTGCGCCGTCCGTAAAGCGCGAAAGCAGCGCATTATCCGTCGAAAAGCGCAGCGCATCCCCGGTAAACCAGACGGGAATACCGCTGTCCGTCAGTTCCGTGAGACCTTTTTTACCGCCAAGATGAGATGAAACAGACATCTCTCCTCCTCGCTCCCGCGCCGTTTCATCCGAAGCGTTCTTATACCGGATCAGCAGGGAAACGCCGTTTCCGCCCAGATCGCCGCAGATTTCCAATACCTGACGGTAAGTCGTGAGCGCAACACTCTGCTCAACGGGAATCCCTAAAAACGGCAGCTGCTTGTATATCTCACCGTACAGCGTAAGCAGCACAGACGGTTCCGCTTCCGTTGTTTCCGCGTCAAAAATCAGTTTGCCAAGTTTGTCCGCCATACCGAGCCAGTTGTTTTCGCCCTTGTCCAGCGGATACCATCTGACACGGAATGAACCGGCCGTTGATTTTTCCGTCTGATACAGATCCACGGTATGGGAGTTGACGCTCTCTTCACCGATGGTATACTCATCGGAAGCGCGAAGCGTAAAGGAGAAACAGGCGGAAGTATAATGATCCGTTCCTCCGGAAGGTCTTGCGTTCACCCAGGCATGGGTATCCCCCTCCTGCGACACAGCCAGCAGGCCGTAGTCATCATAGCTGAATCCGTATACGGGCAGCATCACACGGGCCGATGTATAAGTATCCATCGTTTTCAGAAAACCGGCATCCCTGCCGTATACCTGCGCCTGATACTGACCCAGCTTTCCTTTTCCATTATCGAAGTACATCAGTGAGCCGCTTCCGTCCGGAAGAAGGATATAGCCGTTCTCATCGCTTCCCGCGCAGGCAAACATGGGAGCAAGGGTCACGCTCAGTACGCGGTCTCCGCCCGTTTCGGTGATCTCCTCCGCGGGAACGCTGATATCAAAGGAATCCTCATTGATGGTGACATACAACGGGACCGTGATGCCGTACTGCTCAAAGCTGTAGCGGATGCACAAACCGTTTTCCAGTTTCAGCAGCTTGACAGTACCCTTGGAAACGCTGCCCTGCTGACTGTTCACGGTCTCGGTCAGCATGCCGGACTCACGAAGCACCGTCAGAATCAGCTGGCTCTGCAGCCGCGTTTTGTTGGCGCCCTGTGCCAGCTTGTCGGTCTTCCAGTCGGAAGGATTGGATAAATAGACCTGACCGAGCTTTTTGTCGGCAACGCAGAAAAAACAGTTGGAGGTATTCAGTCCCAGAATGAAACGGTTGTTTTCCGCCACAGCCGTGTATCCTTTGGGCAGAGAAACACCATCCGCCCCGCCGATACAGGGCAGCAGAAATGCCGCAGCCAAAAGCAACGCAAGCAGTTTTCGTCTCATATCTTCGTCTCCTCTACCACAGCAGGATCTCATCAAACACGGTCCCGAAGAATGATCCGACCTGACCGATGAGACTGGCAAACAGGAACACAATGAACAGCACTATGACAGCGCCGGCAGCCGTGCAGACCAAAGCTGCCAGAGAACGCTTGAATGTGTACTGCTGCACCGCCATCATCACGGATATGATCTCCCACAGAGACCAGGCATAGCCGCATACACGCAGCACACCGAGCACCACGCTTTCTTCGAGCGTCAGGCAATAGGACAATCCAATGACGGCAAAATCGCACAGGATGATCGGCATCATGGCATACGCGCAGCAGATCCAGAGCTGCCGGAGCGTACCTTCACCATCCAGGAAGGTGGACAAAGCGTTGTTGATGAGCACCAGAAGCACGAATAATCCGATCGTTTTGGCGAATATCAGCAACACATTGATGCTGTCCGGCTTGTGTCCGTTAAACAGGAAATCTGTATATTGATAACCTGTCACGGCACAGATGAACCACAGCACGAGGATGATGAGCGCGAACACGCGCGAATAACTCTTTTTGTAATGGATTTCCTCAAAACCGCTGATCGGGTGGAACAGCGTGCGCAAAGCAAGCGTGACAGCCGTCTGCCCGCGCTGCCGCGTCTTTTTGCCGAAGCATTTTCTGAGAACCGCAACAAGTACGAAAACCGTCAAAGCTCCGAGCAGCACCGCGGGCAGAACGCGCCGTACCTGCTCTACGCGATATTCCGTAAACGCCTTGGAATACCAGTAGGTATCATTTGCTTTTTCAAAATACGGAAGCGACGCGCCGTACTCACGCCGCGCAAGCATGGCTTTTCCGATGCCGTCATACGCGATTTCCAGATTCTCGCTGCGGGCAAGCAGTTCCCGCCACAGTTTCTCGGATTCGTCATAGCGTCCCTGCTCATAAAGCGCGACCGCCTCTATCATGTTCGCGCCGAAGAGCGTCGGGCGGAAAACGGTAACGGAACCCCTGACAGAGTCAAGCACATACAGCTTGCCGTCAAAGCATTCGATTGCCGCCGCTTTGGTGAACAGTCCCGTCTGACTGCCGCTGCCGCCGAACACCCCGAGGTTGTCACTGGACTGATCGTAGGCAAAAATCCTTCCGCGCTCCGAATCGAGCGCGTAGATGATGCCCGTTTCATCGTCAACGGCAATATCACACAGCTGCGTGTCGATACGGTTCCCTTTATACCAAACAACATCCAAATCACCGTACCGTGCTTTGGAGTCCTGCTCCACGCGCAGGATATTGTTGCCCAGAGCGTTCAGTTTTTTGATCTGGCGCTTGCTGGACTCCGAAAACTCCGTAACAAAAAGGTAGCCGCTGTCGGTCATATCCATCGAAAGATAGTTGACCGGGACATAGCGCGCCATTTTCTCCGCCTGTTCCTTGGACAAAAGCTTCTTCCAGTAATAGTCCAACAGCAGGGAAGCCGTTACATTTACGGTATTGGAACCGAAGAAATTGAGAAACTCTCCGTCCTCCGTAAACAGCACGATCCCCTGATAAACGCTCGGGATCAGCGCGTAGATATTGTTCTCAAGATCACTCGCGGCCTTGACCGGCTGAAACGGGATCTCGGACGGATACAGTTCGCTCCCCGGCTGCGTATATACCGAAATGAGACTGCCGTCCGGCGCGATCCGCTCCACGCGGAACGCACCCGTATCCGCCACAACGAAATTCTGACTGCTGTCAACGGAAATCCCTTTCGGTGAAGAAAATGCCGTAAAAAGCACTCCTTCGGTATATCCTTTCAGTTCCTTCACATATTTGAGGTTCCGGTCCAGCGCAACGATGCGGTCATTGCCCGTATCGGCGATATAGATCATACCGCTGCCGTCAATGCAGAGATCGGAAGGACCCGAAAGCGGCTGCGAAAGTTCCATGTCCGAAAACAGATATTCCTTTTCCGCTTCAAATACGGACGGGCACGGCGTGACTTCTCCCCACGAATCATAATAGTACCCCGTATACGGTGCCGCCTGCGCCATGGGCAGCAGTACCGCAAGCAGCAAAAGCAGGGCAAGCAACTTTTTGATCATGGTTCTCTCCTCAGTCCTTCATGCCCGAAGTGGTCATGGTATCAATGATATTCGTCTGGGTAAATACAAACAGCAAAACCGTCGGGATCATCAGCACTACGCTTGCCGCGGCTCCGACACCGACACGGGCGACGCCGCCCGCGGCCATCTGGCTCATAACGGTCGGCAGGAGCTTGAGCTGTTCTTTATAAATGTAGGTATTGCCCGTGGAATTCCAGACATTCTGGAACGAGAAAATCATAAGCGTCAGCCACGCGGGCTTCACATTCGGCATTACGATCTTCCAGAAGACCATGAATTCGCCCGCTCCGTCCAGTTTGCCGGCTTCCAGAAGAGAATCCGGTATCGCCGTCATATACTGCTTCATCAGGTAAAGGCCCAGCGTACTGGCCAGAGGCGGCAGCAGCATGGCCCAATAGGTATTGATCATGCCGAGCTTGCTCAGAATGACATACTGCGGGATATATGTGACCTGTGATGAAAACAAAAGCGCCGCGACAATGATTTTGAAAATGACCCTGCTGCCGGGGAAGCGGTACTTTGCCAGTGGATACGCACACATGGCCGCCAGAAGCACATTGAGGAAAGTAACCGTGACCGATACAAACACGCTGTTGAATACATAGCGTGAAAACGGTACCCATAGGTTCGCCGAAAGCTGGAACAGCTTTTTGTAGTTGGATACGGTCGGGCGAACCACAAAAAACCGCGGCGGGAAGAGGTTGATCTCATTCAGGGGCTTAAAGGATTGCAGAACAGAATAGACGATGGGCAGTATCATGAACGCGCCGAAGACAAACAGCAGGAAGAACATTACGAAATTGCCTCCCCGTGATCTCCCCAGCATACGTCCGGTTCTCAGTTTACTCATATCGTATCCTCTCAATCCTGCTCAAGGAGCTTGCTGATTGCGGCTTTGAAAATGATCATTACAATAAACAGCACTACGGCAATGGCGCTTGCATAGCCCATCTCGTAACGCAGGATGCCGTGGTCGATCATGTGGCTGACCACGGTTGCCGCCGCGTTATCCGTACTCGGAAAACCCGCCAGCGTCATCGGTACCGTGCTCACGGAAAATGAGGTGGAAATCTGCATAACCGCGCCGAACATCAGCATCGGCTTCATGACGGGCAGTGTGATATACCAGAGCTGCTGCCAGCGGTTGCGGATGCCGTCGATGGCTCCCGCCTCATACATGCTGACATCCACACTCTGAAGACCGGCGATGAATGCCAGAAATCCCGTGCCCAAACTCATCCAGAGCTGCACGATGATGATGACGGGCATGATGGTGCGGCTGTCGGTCAGCCACTGTACCGGCTCCATAATAAGACCCAGACGGATGAGTACGCTGTTGATCAGGCCGTACATATCGCCGCTGAAAATATAGGTCCAGATATAGAAAATATTGCTTGCCAGGGCCGGAGAGTAGAACAAAAGCGTCAGCACCCAGCGGAATTTCGGCGGCAGGTCATTGATCATCCATGCCAGGAAAAAGCACATGAAATAACTGACCGGACCTGTGAGAACGGCAAAAATGAGCGTGTTGCGCACAGCTATCAGAAACACATCATCGTCCAGAAACATGCGGATATAGTTCTCCAGTTTCACAAACGAAGGTGTCTGAAGCATATTGAAGTTCGTAAAGCTCAAAACGATACTGGACAGGATCGGCAGTATGATGAGCACCGTAAACACGATGAGAAACGGCGCCATCATCAGATACAGTGTTCTGTTTTTCCAGATTTCCCTGAGCAATGGCCGCTTGGCTGATGTCGTCATCTTTCGTCTCCTTTATGAACCGAACTCCGCCGTTTTGCGTGCGATTTCCTTGTTCATCTGCAGGTTGTAATCCACGATCGCTTCCCGCGGATTGACATTGCTGTTATAAACGACTTTTCGGAACGCGTTGGTAATGGAACGATAAATGAAGTAATTCGCGGGCGTTTCGGGAATTTCACGCAGATAGCCCATCTGCTCGGAAAGCGCGCCATACTCCTCTTTGCTCCACGGCAGCATCTCAAGAGCTTCCGTGTTTGCCGTATCGTAGCGCACGGCGGCGCCCATAATGGTTTCCAGATTCGTGCCGTACTCATACTGGGCCTGCGCGCCCGTCCACCATTTCAGGAATTCCCACGCGGCCTGCTTGTCTTTACAGGATGAGCTGATGCCGCAGGCGGTACCGCTCGCCATGATGCTCCGGTCGATGGTCCCGTCCTCCCGCGGAGTTCCGGGCAGAGGCGCCATTTTCCAAAGATTGGTCAGGTCCGGCGCACTGGTCATCAGCAGATTGTACTGGGTATAGTACTGAATCGCCAGCGGCATTTCACCCGTGCGGAAGCGGCTGTAGAAGTCGTAGGAAAGCGGCAGTCCCATATCTGTAAACAGACCCGTCCAGCGTTCGAATGCGGAAATCGCCTGCGGCGTATCCAGCTCCGCGCTCGTTCCGTCCTCATTCAGGATTGATCCGCCGTTCTGATACAGAAAAGCCGTAAAAAGATCATAGCCGCCGAGCGTCGTTCCGCTGGGTACCGGTACGCCCACCTGCAGATTTTTGCGCTGCAGAATGCGGACGATTCTGAAAAACTCATCCCATGTTTCGGGTATCTCAAGGCCGAGTTCTTCGAAAATATCCGTGCGGCAGAACATCATGCAGAAGGACTGCGTGACGGGCAGCGCATAGGCGCTGTCCCCATAACGGTACGGAGTATTCGCGTCCGCTGAAAAACGGGACGCCGTCTGCTCATAGTCATCGAATTCGCTGAGGTCCATCAGCGCGCCGCGCAGACCCAGATTCACGGGATCGCTGCGTCCGAGATTCATGATGACATCCGGCGCGTTGCCGGACAAAATCGCTTCGGTCAGTCCGCCCTGAACCAGTTCCAGATTCACATTGATTCCGTACTTGCTCACAAAGCGGTTATCGATCAGATTCTTTGCCACCTGTGCCTGATCGCGTCCGCCGACGATCCATACGCGGAGCGTTGTTCCTTCCTCATATACATTGCCGAGATTGGAATAATCCCGCACAAAAGACGATACAAACGCGCCGGTTTCATACATAAGCTCGTCAAGGAAAGCCGCGTCCGCGCGAGGTGTTTCCTCTTCGGTTCCGAGCAGCCAGAAGCTGTCCAGTTCCAACGGCTGATCCTTTAGTTCCAGCATCCAGGTCGCCAGCGCGCTCAGGTTGCTTTTGAAGGTGTCCAGCCGGTCCTTCATGGTTTCCGGACGGGATGCAATATCGTCCAGCTGATACGCCACGGACCGGAGATAGGATGCCTCGGAATTGTTGCCGTCTGACAAACCTTCGATATCGTCCGCCAGCTTATACAGTACCTGCGCGCTCTCCGACAGGGTATCCACCATGCCGGGGATCGTATTTTCGAGATTATAATCGCGGAAAATATCCGGCGTCGTTCCGGTGATCATGATGATGCGGCGGTAAAGGGTATTGAGCTGCTCAATCCTGTCCCAAAGCTCCTTGATATACTGAGCCATGCAGCCGGTGGTCGCCTCAAGCTTCAGTATATGCGTTCCCCGTGTCAGGTAAATATGGTAGGGCACACGAAGGACCTGCCAGTCATCATCGTATTCGAAATGGATGTCCTTCAGCTCCGAAAACGGCACTTCTCCGTCTATGGTCATACAGCGGCCGGAAAAGAAGCCCTCGCTCAGGTTCTGGCGATAGCGGAACGCGATGTCGTACAGCCCGTCTTCCGGGGCCTCTATCTCCCAGCTTACCCACATACCGGTATCTTCCCAGTTGTTGGAGCCGATGGTGTTGAGGCGCAGATTCGAAGAGGAAGACGGCGTGGTCGCCGCGGATGATTTGTCGTAAATCGGAGCCAGAACGGGAGACGAAGTACGGTAGGTAAGCTCCGCCTCGTATTTTCTGCTTCCCTCCACCGTGCGCGCATCGCCCAGAGATGTGAGATATTCCTCATAGGACGGCACTTGTTTTACCGGCAGCAGACGCACCCGCGTAAGTTTCAACCCCGCCCGCTCAAACACCAGTGTCAGTGTGCTTTCCCCTTCGGGGATCACAAAAACGAACGGATCCTCATACCTGCCGTCACTGTCCGAAAGACGAACGGAACGGCTTTCATAACTCTGAATCTGCTCTGGAACGATATCGTCTCCCTGATTATTCTGAGAAATTGCTCCGCTTGATTTCCAGATACGGTTAAGGCGCAGCTGTCCCGCCTCCTCAAAAGGCAGGTCTCCGTTCAAGAGCACATAAAATTCGATGTCATCCCGCTTGTTTTCGAGCGAAGTGTATGTCAGTTCCAGTTCATACGCGGAATCGCGCACGGCACTAACCCGCAGTTCCACGCTCCCCGTTTCCGGAATGACGATCCCGTCCTCACTAAAAATCACCTCCGGCGACAGAACGGCGTCATCAAAAGAAAGTTCCGTCTCCCCACCGCAGGGGATGTTCAACGCATCCCGGTAGCTGCGGTAGTCGGTTTCGGCGGCGCATTCGAAAAGCATCACCATCAGAAGCACCGGCAGTATAAAACAGCACCGCTTTCTCATAAAAACACCATCTCCCGTGATTCATGAAACAGTTTCATGGTAGTGTAAAAATATCCGCCAATATTATAATCCACCCTCTTTGCTTTGTCAATAGTCCATATTTTCGAAAATTAACCTTGTAAGCTTGACGAAACACTGAATCATGTCGTATGATGCAGTTAACGCATGACAGGAGTTGATTTTTTTGAACGGAAAGAGTATTTACGCAATCGCCCGCCAGACCGGTGTCTCACCGGCCACGGTTTCGCGTGTGCTGAACAACAATCCTCATGTTGCGCCTGCTACGCGCAACACCGTTCTTGCCGCCATCAGAGATTCCGGCTTTGTTCCTTCCATAGGCAAAAGCGAATTCGAGAACGTCGGTGTGTTTATCGGCAGCTACGGCGCGAACCGCTATTCCATCGAGATGTCCCCCTACTGCTCGGAAGTCATCAGCGGCCTGTCCGCGGTTTTCTGCAAATACGAATACACTCTTTCCCTGTTTCCCCTGTCCTCCGTTCCCCGGAAAAAGGACGAATTCAAACTGTTCTGCTTCAAACGTCACATCGGTATGGCCGTGTTTCTGAACATAACGACCAAAGACCGTTTCATCGGCGAGTTCGCCGACATCCTGCCCGTGGTCTGCATCGGAACCGATCTGAATCTGCCCGGGATTGTTTCCGTACGCGCCGATAACCGTCTCGTGACGGAAGAAAGCGTCGATTATCTGTATTCACTCGGTCACCGGAACTTTTCCATTCTGAATGTCACGGCTGATGTGCAGGATCACATCGAGCGATGCGACGCCATACGCCACGCACTGGGAAAGCACGACATTGTCATTCCGAACAGCAATATCATGGAAACTCACAGCAACTACCATGATTTCCCCATTTTGCTGAAAAAGCTCATCGACAGCGGTGTCACGGCATTTTACAGCTTCGATAACCAGTTTGCCATCCGTACGCTCCGCCTGCTGCATGAAATGAATATCCACATTCCGGAAGATGTCTCCCTGATCGGCTTTGACGATTACTATTTCGCGCAGTTCTGTGAGCCGCCGCTCACGGTCATCCGCCAGCCGATTTATGAGCTCGGTGAGTTCGCCGGCAACCTTCTTTTTTCCATGCTCAACAACAATCCCATTGAAAACATTCTCCCATCCAAACCTCAGCTGATCCTGCGCGCCTCTACGGGAAGCCCGTCAGGAAAATCAAAATAAACAAGGGCTGATCAACAGTATCTGTTATTAGTGAATATATAAACGGCAGGGATTACTCCCTGCCGTCAGAGCGTTGACAAACCCTACATACAAAATGCATTGAAAAATTCCCTCAATTTTCAGCCCATCAGAGCGATTATTTCGTTGGCTAATCGAGAAAATGTCAATCATTGTTCTTCAAAAAGCGCTACAGGGCATCATTTCAGAGGCACTTTTCATGTCGCTTTCTGCTAAGGTACTTTGTCAATAGTCTGCCCCGCGACTATCGCGGGGTTTTCGGATTACAAGAAAAGACAGCCCATAATGGACTGTCTCTTATGAGTGGAGCAGAAGAGACGTTAAACGAACTCTCTCCCGGGCTTGCCTCAGACTCATCAATAACAATCGGCACGTCGATTTCGTTTTCTCCTTTCGTATAATTGAATACGATTTTCATTCTATCGTCATACAGATACGCAGCTTCCAGGAAACCATCAAACAAACTTTTCTGGAAAGCCGGATCACTGACATCGCCGTTTCTGAATGATTCCATATAATAGATAATTTGATCTTTGGTAACCGTTGGTATAGATGCACGTTCGATTGCTATTTTTCCCTGAAGCTCCTGTTCCTCGGCTTCCAATTCTCTCATGCGCGTCTGAATCGTATTCGAGAAAGCACCGGCTTCGATAGCTTTCATTATGTTATCCAGAGAACGCTTTACCTCAACAAGCTTATCCTGATAGTATGCAAGCTGTGATTGTCCTTTCAATGTCTCTTGGAATTTCAGCACCGAATCAGCAACCCATTCGATAACATCATCCCTAAGTACATACTCTTTCAAGGCTGCAGCCACGATACGTTCTGCATGTTCTTTTCTTACATTCTCTTTGTCACATGTATGGTCATGACGTCTTTTACGACAGATATAGTAAAAGTGCATGGATCCTGTTTTACTGGTTCCAGATATGCCAGTCATCGGAGATCCACACTTTCCACAGAATAGCTTTCCCGTCAAAAGGTACTGCTCATTCTCACGCCTACGCCCTGCCACCTCTTTACGCCTCCTCATTTTTTCTTGGACAATGAAGAATAACTTCCTGTCGACAATCGGCGGAACACCATTCTCAATGCGTACATCTCCATACTTATAAACGCCAATGTAACGTTCGTTGGATGTAAGGGAATGGAATGAATTCTTACCCCATGTTTTTCCAAGCGACGTTGTAATATGCCGATCATTCAGATCATCTGCTATCGCAGCCAGAGTATCGCCCGAGGCAATCCTTCTGTATATCTCACGCACTATTTCAGCAGATGGTTCATCGATCTCATACTTCCCATCGGATCCGCGCTTATACCCCAGCGGCAATGAGCCGTTCACCTTGCATTGCTTTGCATTGTCATACAGTCCGCGTGTGATATCCTCAGCCATGTTCTCGGAATAGAACTGGTTCACATTCATCATGTTCCGAAGGGCGAACCGACCGGCAGCAGTATCGCCGAAGTCTTCCTCGACATACAGACAGCGGATACCATGGTCCATTAGTTTCGCATCGTTGAGCATAGCTTCCAGCATATTTCGGCCCATGCGGTTGCTCTTCCATGCAATCACACACTGAAACTTACCTTTGCCGGCATCTCGCATCATCTTCTGGAACTCCGGCCTTCTGTCAGACTTTCCGGAGATTGCACGGTCTGCATATGTCGCTGTAATCTGCATCCCGATACGTGCAGCATATTCCTCGCACTTTGCGACTTGCTGCTCTATGCTGGCATCATTCTGAGAATGGGAGGAGTAACGTGCATAGATTACAGCGTTCGCACATACTGTAGCTGCAGCTTTTTTTCTTGCCATTGACATCCTCCAATCAATTATTCTCGCAGAAAATTACAAGTATACTTTAAGTCTTGATCTTGAGCAGCATTGCAAAAGCATCGCGGAGGATCTTCCATTCATCCTCATTGATGATGATCGCCTTCCCATCATGCATCTGTACTGCGGTGAACTGATCGCCGGTAGCTGCAGCACGCATTATGTTTTCTGCATCCATCTCGAATTGTTCAAAGGTAATTTCATTCATAATGCTTTCCCCTCATCGTTTCTTAATTATCCCGCTAAACCTGCAATTATGGCAAAGTACCACATTTTGTGATACAACATTGGTTTTATACTTCTTCTGGCAGAATTACCAAATCATCAAGCGTAGCATAATGATTATTATGTACAGTATATCCGTCAAAGCCTTCTCCAAATGCAACATCGAAACGGATTGTATACTCATCCTTCATGAACTGAATCCAGAAATTAAATCTATAGTCAGTCAACGTTTCCTTGATATACTTGATTGTCGATTTGATTTCGGAATCTGCTACGGCAAAAACGTTGAATGATACATCATAGACGTCCGGCTCATTCTGATGATAATCAATGGTTATGTCCGAGATTTCGCAGACCTCTCTCATCTTGTCGGCAATATATTCCGTTACCTCTGTTTCTGTTTGCTCAAACTTCACAGACCAATCGGATTGAACGGGATCGGCATAAGGCACATCTATCAGAGTTGCTTCGGTCATCTCTGCCTCTTCGTCAGTTGGTGCAGGTGTTGTATAGACATTCTGTGAGCTGCTGACACTGTTACTCACATTAGAGCTTCCCAATCCAATAATTACGATGACGATCCCAACCCACAGCCACAGTGGCAGCTTCCAGAATTTCTTCTTCCACGGTATTGATTTCAACCATTCTACAAAGGACTTTCTTTTCTTTGCTTGTGACTTTGCTTTCGGGCGTGGGCGATAGATTATTTTGCATTTAGGACATTGTATAGATCCATCCGATCTGCGTTTGCTTGTGTTGATCTGACATCCACAATGTTTACATATCATTGTAATACTCCCTATCGCATATTGTTATTCAACAACGCATTTAGTTATTCTCTATCCTTGTTGATTTTAACACGCAATATCTTTGTAATATATACGTATGGAATTTAAATAACAAGGAGGTACTACCGTGGATAATGAAGTGAAGATTGCAATTGAGTTGTATGACATGCTTACTCATGATGAACGTCAGCTTGTGCTTGACCTTCTACGAGCACTTTCATCAAGTCAATCATCCTCTTCCGATTCTCAGAGTTCAGATAAGAAAACAGTCTGACAAACTCATCCCGCTCGGGCTCGTCTTCTACGGCGAGCTCGTTTGTATTCGGATTCATATCATCAGTCCAACCCATCAAATAAGCCGGTGATACACAAAGTATTTCAGCTAATGGACTAATGATCTGTAGCGGCATGTTTTCAATATCATCACTTTCATACCGATAAATCGTTGCTCTATTCTTTCCGAGCTTTTCCGCAAGTAAATCTGCAGAAATGCCAAGCTCTATTCTTCTGTCGTGAATACGTTTTCCTACAATAGACATGCTCGTTACCTCCGTTGAATTGATTATACCACATAATTCGCATATTTGCAACAGAAAACGAGCGCAAATAAAAATAATTCGCACGCAATGCGAAAATATTATTGACAAAGGGGATGCTGTGTGGTAATATATCAACAGTCGCACGATATGCGACAGAAGGAGGTGCGTTATGCAGAACGTAAATGTTAACAAGCTCAAAGGCAAGATTGTAGAGCGTGGCCTTTCTATTAGTGATCTGGCTGATATGATCGGAATAAATAAGTCTACGCTTTACAGAAAGCTTGATGCGAATGGCGAATCGTTACTTGTAAGCGAAGCGAACGCTATCGTCAAGGTTCTTCATTTGACGTCTGCTGAAGCATTGGCTATTTTTTTTAGCCAGAGTGTCGCATGACGTGCGACTTTTTTTGAAAGGAGGTGACAGATAGCATGGAGAGCACGGATACCAAACGTACTGTGATCGTGATTGATACGTCCGCTGTGCCCGATTGCGTCCGTGACAACATGGCCGAGAAAGCGTTAAGTGGTGTCCGGAGCTTCTTCGAGGATCCCAAGAACGTTGCCGGTTATCGCCAATGGCTGGCAGCGCGTAAAAGTCATACCCCACACGATACAGAAAAGGAGCGTGAATAATGGGCAACAAAAAAGCGGCTGACGAGCGCCAACACGTCAAGCCGCAAGAAAACGGTGTATCTCCCAATAACACCGAGGCTATTGTAAACGATAGCAAGCCAGAAGTCAAGTCCGAGAACGAAATCCAACGCCTCCGTGTCGAACGGCATATTCCCGTTGCGGATATGGTTGATGTCGTGCGGACGTTGTACCCTGGATATGATAAACCCCTTCACAGCAAG
>JAZLLT010000110.1:0-60966 GCA_045598325.1 Clostridia bacterium
ACCTCGGGATTGCGCAGGTCGAGATAGCGGTACTTGAGGCGCTGCATCTCGTCCGCTTCGCGGGAACGGTTGATTTCGAAGGGCAGGCTGTTGTAGCGGCAGCGGCCCAGTACCTCGATCTTATCGGGCACGACTTCGATATCACCGGTATGCTGCTTGGGGTTTTTGTTGGACCTTTCGCGGACAACGCCTTCAGCGGAGATGGTGCTCTCCTTGTTGAGACCGCGGAGCATCGCGATAAGCGCCTCATCCTCGACGACCAACTGGGTGGTGCCGAAGAAGTCGCGCATGACGACGAAGGCCAGATTTCCGCCGACCTCGCGCACATTTTCCATCCAACCGACGAGTTTGACCCGCTGACCGGCGTTTTCAAGGCGCAGTTCGTCGCAATTGTGGGTACGCATCTGAGTCATGGTAATTACATCCTTTCGGGAATATCGGTGGTATTTTACACGATTTTGCGGTTTCGTGCAATACCTTTCCCGTTATTTTTGCAGCAGATGGACGGCAAAGCCGCAGATTTCGTCCTTGATATACACGGCATTGGGCTTGCCCGCATCGTTATAAATAATGTCGTCAAAGTCAAAGCCGCGCTTCTCCAGATGCCATTTGGCACGGAGCAGGTCCTTTGTGCCGATGGCGATGTGGCCGTTCCTGCCGCGTTTTACGGATTTCAGCACTTCAAAAGCGGTGCCGGTGAAGAAGCCGCCCTTGCTTTCTTTGATGGGCATGCCGGTCAGCGCGGAGAGCATCTTCGCGCCCTTCTCCGCCTCTTCGGCGTTTTCATTGTTGATGCCGATGTGCATGAGTTCCATGCCCAGCATCGTGTCGACCGCCTGACGGGTAAGAGAGGTGATCTTGCCCCAGTCCCCCGCCTTCACGGCGTCCGCGGGCACCATCCAACTGCCGCCGACCGCCTTGATCTTGGGCACGGCGAGGTAGTCGTTCATGTTGCCTTCGTTGATTCCGCCCGTGGGCACATAGGTCATGGAGCCGTAAGGTCCGGTGAGGGCCTTGATGAACTTCACGCCGCCCAGAGCCTCCGCGGGAAAGATCTTCACAGTCTTGATGCCGAATTCCAGCGCCTGCTCGATGTCACTGGGACCGGAGCAGCCGGGCATGACGGGGATACCGTTTTCCACGCAGTAGCCGACGACCTTGGGGTTGAAGCCGGGAGAAAGCACATACGCCGCCCCCGCTTCCACAGCCTGTTTCGCCTGTTCCACGGTGAGCACGGTGCCCGCGCCCAGCATGACTTCGGGCAGATTCTTTTTTACCAGAGCGATGGCTTCGGGAGCCGCCGCGGTGCGGAAGGTGATCTCCGCCACGGGCAGTCCGCCGTCGGAAAGGGCTTTGCAGAGGGGCACCGCATCCGCGGCATTTTCCACTTTGATGACCGGGACGATGCCGGCGAGGGAAAGTTGATCAAGCATGTCCATATCAAAACCTCACTTGTTCGCGTTCGCTTCCGCGTCGATTTTTTGAAGCCAGTCGCGGATGGAGATGTGCTGCGGGCAGGCGCTCTCGCAGGCGCCGCACTTCACGCACTTCTGCGCTTCGTTCGTTTCCAGATACTTCCTGTAGAAGCCTTCGAGATTGTCGAATACATTGGCGTTGTCGTAGCCGCGGAATACTCTGGGGATCTGAACTTCGTTGGGGCAGGGCTGGCAGTATTCGCATCCGGTGCAGCCCACCTTCACGCGGGCTTCGTATGCGGCGCGCACATCGGCAAAGAGTTTGAGTTCCTCCACGGTGCAGCAGCCGGGAACTGCTTCCTTGAAGATGTCGAGGTTTTCGGTCACCTGCTCATAAGCAGACATGCCGGAGAGGATGGTGACGATCTCGGGACGGTTGTACAGATACCGGAACGCCCAGCCCGCGGCGGTGCGCTTGACAGGCATGGCGTCATACAGTTTCTGAATGGACGCGGGGACGGTCTTGGTGAGGGAACCGCCGCGCAGGGGCTCCATGATGACGATGCCGATGCCCTTGGACGCGGCGTACTCGATGCCCTTCATGGTCGCCTGGTTGAATTCGTCCAGCATGTTCATCTGCACCTGGGCAAGGGACCAGGGATAGGCGTCGATGATGCGCTTGAAAGTGTCCGCGTCATCGTGGAAGGAGAAGCCGGCGTAGCGGATCTTGCCCTTTTTCTTCATTTCATCCATGAAATCGAAAAGGCCCAGTTCCACCATCTTGTCGAAGCGCTCACCGTTCAGGGCGTGGGCGAGATAGAAGTCCACATGGTCGGTCTGAAGGCGCTTGAGTTGGGTGTCGAGGAGCATTTCCATGTCCTCCCGCTTCTCCACCTTCCAGCAGGGCAGTTTCGTGGTCAGGGTGACCTTCTCGCGGTAGCCGTCCTTCAGGGCTTCCCCCACCAGCACTTCGCTGGTCTCGTTGTGGTAGCCGTAAGCGGTGTCCACATAGGTGACGCCGCTGTCAATGGCGGTGCGGATGAGGCGGATCGCCTCGGGAAAATCAATGGGATTGCCTTCCGCGTTCTGAACGGGCAGGCGCATGCAGCCATAGCCCAATGCGGATGCGGTGATATCGGTTCCGGGAAAATGTCTGTACTGCATAATCATACCTCTTCTTCGAAATCTTCGGGATTATCCTCGATATCGGGCGCCTTCGGCAGCGTGACGAGGAACTCGGTCCCCACATCATACTTGGAATTGACCTCGATATAACCGTTCATGGTGTTCACGATGTGCTTGCAGATGGCAAGGCCCAGTCCGGTGCCGCCCTTTTCACGGGAACGGCCTTTGTCGACCCGGTAGAAGCGCTCGAACAGCCTGTCGATGTGCTCCTCCTTGATGCCGATGCCGGTATCCGCCACGATGAGGTTGATGTTGTTTTTGTCCTGCTGGATGGTGACCGTGACGGTGCCGCCTTTTTTATTGTACTTGACGCCGTTTTCCACGAGGTTCAAAATCAACTGCTGCACGCGGTCCTTGTTGCCCATGACCACGGCAGGCTCGTCGCAGTTTCTCGTGATGATGGTCACTTCGCCGGCTTCCGCCTGCGGACGCAGGAGCGGACCGGTCACATAGCGGATGATGCCGGTCAGGTCGATGCGGGTGATCTCCACATTCTCGCTGCCGCTTTCCAGTTTCGTGATGGAGAGGATGTCGTTGATGAGGCGTGTAAGGCGCTCGGCTTCCACCATCATGATGTCCAGGAATTTGCGCGCCATTTCGGGCTTTTCGATGGCACCCGCCTGCAGGGTCTCGATGAAGCCCTTGATGGAGGTCAGGGGCGTCTTCATTTCGTGGGACACATTGGCGGCGAAATCCGTGCGGATCTGCTCGAGTTTGCGGATCTCGGTGATGTCTTCGACCACCATCAGCGCGCCCGTGCACTTGCCTTCGGCGGACATGGTGGAGGTGTACATGCGCAGTGGGCGCACCGCGCCCGCGGGCGTCAGTCCCTCGGTTTCCTCGGTGAAGACATTACCCGTGCCGCTTTCAAGGGCCTTGGCAAAGACGGCGTCCATTTCCTCGTTGTCGAAGACTTCGGAGGTGGGCTTCCCCACCGCTTCCTTCACATCCACGCCGAAGAGTTTGCCGGCGTTGGCGGTAAGGAAGGTGATGACGCGGTTGGTGTCCACGGTGACCAGACCGTTATGCATCTGGTTGAGCATCTGCCCCACCACGCGGTTTTTGCGCACCTGCGTGAAGACCTTGTCCTGCACGCGGGCGAGGGTGGAATTGTATTTGGCTGCCACGCGGCCCTCGAAAATGCCGCCGACATCGGTAATGCGGCTGCCGTAGTTGCCTTCCGAAAAGTCCTCGAGGACATTCATGAGACGGTCCGCCAGTTTGTCCGTGCGGCGGACATTGCGGTAGATGATAAAGAACTGGATGGCGAGGCAGAGCACCATGATGGGCACCAACTGCCAGATGTGTCCGCGGACGACTTCGCCCAAGGTAACCACGCGCTTGGCAAAGGCAATCTCGCTGCCGTCGTTCAGTTCGCTTCTGGCAAGAATGCTCTTTTCGCCGTTTGCGCGTTTCACGCGCTGCACATCGGTGTGGGCGGACGCATCGAGACGCTCCGGCCACAGAGCCAGATCATCTTCAAAATTCTTATAGGCGACCGTTCCGTCTGCTTCCAGGAAGGCGACGCTCATCCCGCCCTCATCGGCGGCATCGGCGAGGAATTCCTCCCTTGTATCTACAAAAGCCGCACTGTCCAGCATTTCGGCAGACAGGCGGCATGTCACAGTAAGTTCCTCAGCGATCAACTCGTTTTGGAGCCTTGCGGCATTGTAGGTGCTGACAAACAGCAACACGATACAGACAAGCAGATTAAGAAGGGTCGCCGTTAAAGCGACCCTCTTTCTCATATACGGTTCTCCTGACGGTCGTTGAACTTATAGCCGACGCCGCGGATGGTTTCGATGTAGTGCGCATCGTCGCCCAGTTTCTGGCGGATATGACGGATGTGCACATCGACGGTTCTGGTCTCGCCGTAGAACTCATAGCCCCAGATGCGGTCCAGAAGGAAGTCACGGGTGAGCACCTTGCCGCGGGAGATGACCAGGAGTTTGAGCAGTTCGAACTCTTTGAGGGTGAGGGACAGTTTTTCGCCATTGCGGAACGCCTCGTAGTTGCCCACATCGATGGTCAGGCCGCCCACATGGAGGATGCCTTCTTCATCGTTCTGGGGAGTGGCACGGCGCAGGAGCGCCTTTACGCGGGCGATCAGTTCGCGCACGGAGAAGGGTTTGGTGATGTAGTCGTCGGCACCGAGTTCGAGACCGAGGATCTTGTCCACTTCGTCGCCCTTGGCGGTCAGCATGATGATGGGGATATCGGCAGTGGTCAACTGGCCTTTCAATCTCCTGCAAACCTCCATACCGTCGATGCCGGGCAGCATGATGTCCAGCAGCACCAGCGCGGGACGCTCGTGAGAGCAGACTACCAGAGCGTCTTCACCGGAAGAAGCGGTGACCACGCGGTAGCCGGAAGCCTCGAGATTGAACGAGAGAAGATCGAGAATGTGGGTCTCATCGTCAACAGCGAGAATCAGTTCGTTGTTTGCCATATGCTTTATCCCCTTTTCAATGATTTTCAAACAATAATAGGAAGGCTTATTCTTTTTCAAGCCGTTCCGGACGGCTCCGTGCGCATACGCGCACACACCTATACTGATATTATACACCATGTTAAGTGATATGGCAAGTGGTTTTACAAATAAATGTTAACTTTATTTGGTCTATTTTCACCGAAACTGAACATTGAACGGCTTCATGGTAAATTGTGACATGTTTTGAAATATTTTTGAAATATTCTATTGACTATTTGCCACACATCTGCTATAATTGCTCCATCGTGATTGTGAATACACACCACAGGAGGTTTACACATGAAAGTTGTCCGCGTTATCAAGGTTATCGCATTTATCGTTGCGATCATCGCTCTGCTGGTGACCGCCGCCGGTAATTTCTTCATTCTCAAGGATGCCTGCGACTATAAGGGCATCGATGTCGCGACCGTCAAGGCCAATCTGGACGAGTATGATTTCAAGTTCTCTTCCCTGTTCAAGAAGGCGGAAGCCGAAGAAGAGGGTGAGGCAGGCGTGCCCGAAACCGACGAAGACGACGCTTTCTTCCCCGGCGAAGCCGATCCCGACTATGTCGAGCCTTCCGATGAAGAACCCGCCGGTGAAGAGACCGAAGAGTCCGCCGAAGACTATGAAGAGTCTTACGAAGAAGCCAATGATCTGCCCCTCGACGACGGTTCCTATGATCTTTCCGCCGCGCACAGCAATCCCATCATCGGTCTGATGAAGGCCGCAAACTGGACCTGGACCGACAAAAAGGCCACCGAGTTCAAGTTTGAAAACATGGAAAACTACAAGGACGGCGGCATCGCTTCCTACCTGAACATCGTCTGGCAGTTCGGTGATCCCAATGTGGACTTCACCGTAAACGCCCTTCTGACCATCTCCTTCGGCTGCATCGTGCTGGCGTTCATCCTGCACCTCATCAGCAAGAATGTGAAGAAGACCTTCTACGGCATCCTGCTCATGATCCTCGGCTTCATCATCTTTGCCGTCAACTTCGTGCTGGGCAATGTGCTGGGCAACTGCGTATCCATCATGGATTCCACGCTCGCTTCTTATGATCTCGGTGCTCTGCGCATCTACATCATCGCGGCGTTCACCTTCCTGGCCGTGCTGTTCGGTCTGCCCTATATCCGCTGCGGCTCCCGCCAGATGAAGATCAAGGCCCTCAAAGCCCGCCTCAAGAAGATCCGCGCCAAGAAGGCTTCTGCCCAGTAAAGCATACAGAAAGACCGTACCGTGAAACGGCACGGTCTTTTCTTATGAAGAAAACGGCGGATAACCGCCGTTTTTGTTTGTCAGAAGGTATCCGCGGGGCTGATATAGAGCGGCAGCGGCAGGAGATTGCCGAATCTCTCATCAGGCAGGAAGGCGCGTTCAAAGCCGAACATGAGCCGTTCCGCCTCGATGTGGGTGAGTTTGATGCTGCCCTCTCCCCCTTCGGTGACCGTGGGAACGCCGTTTCTGACCTCGATGGTCAGTTTTTCACCGTCAATGTCCAGTTCCGCTTTGACATCATTCAGGCGCGTGTAGGACGCTTTGAGACCCAGGAGCGCGGTGAGCGTGTTTTTCCAGTTAAGCACATTCACCATCTCGCCGGAATGGACCGAACGATGATGGAAGATGCCCTCGAGGATGCGGATGCGTTCCGTCTCATAGGGTGCCGCGGGGATGGTGACGGCTTCCTTGCGACCGTCGCGCAGCATCGCCTTGATGACGCGGGGCAGCAGGTTTTCATCCGTGAGCATGAGTTCGCTCACATCGCCCATGATGTAGCCGGACGGCTTTCCGTCAACGGTCACAAGCCACAGTTTGCTGTTCCAGGAGTGCATGATGGCGAGGAATTCCTCCCTCGGCCGCACACCGTGAATGGCTTCGCGGTTTGCCAGTTCCCGGGCGAAATCCAGTTCCTTTTCCATGTCCGCGGTGATTTCCGTAAAGGATACGCCCGTATCATCAATGTCCGCCATGGCATGGCGCGCGGACGCCTCGGAGATCATGTAGTCCGTCTGGATGCAGGCGCTCTCAAAACCGAAATGCTCGTATCTCTGCCGCTGACCGCCGAGGAACAGCATATCATAACCGCGCTTTCTGCCGTCCTCCAGCATCATCGCCATGAGCGTCTTCATGTGCCCTTCCCCACGGGAATAGGGGTGTACGCTCACCGAGCCCACACAGCCGCAGGAAAGTTTCATTTTCCCGACATACATCTCCGTGGGTCTGCAGGAGACCATGGCGCGGATGTGCCCGTCCCGCACGGCGAGGAAGTGCCAATCGCTGAAATCCGGCGCGTCATCGGCGTAGGTCTTGGGCAGAAGCGTCTTGAAATCATGGGGACGGTGCGCCTGCGAGAACACATAGTTGGCAAAATCGATCATGTCCGCCCGTTCCGCGGGCATACCGCAGCGGTACTCGGTATCAGCAGCCATAAAGGCACCTCCGTTCATTATTCCAAAAAGCCTGCCTCCGCATGCGAAAGCAGGACTGCCGAAGGCGGGACTCGAACCCGCACGCTTTTGAAGGCAGGGGATTTTAAGTCCCCGGTGTCTGCCATTCCACCACTTCGGCTTGCTTCCAGTATTATACCCGCAAAGGCGTTTCAAGTCAAGTGCGGAAAGAAAAGCCGCGGAAGTTTTCTTCCGCGGCATTCGTTTACAGTTCGGTGATGACGAATTTCAATTTATCCCCGTCGGGCTCCATGCGGATATGGTCGCCGATCTTCACATTGCCGGAAAGGATCTCCTCGGAGAGGGCGTCCTCCACCATCCTCTGGATGGCGCGGCGAAGGGGTCTTGCGCCGTACTGCAGGTCGTAGCCCGCTTTGGCGACGACGGCGGCGGCATCCGCAGTCACATCCAGTTCGATGCCACGCTCTTTGATGCGCTTTGCCACATCGTTCATCATGTGCATGGCGATTTTATTGATGTGCTCCTGCTCGAGGGCATGGAACACGATGATCTCGTCCACGCGGTTGATGAATTCGGGACGGAAGAGTTTCTTGACCTCCCCCATCACGCTTTCCTTCATCTGCTCATAGTTGCGCTCCTTGTCCGCCTCGGAGCCGAAGCCAACGGAGCGGGACTTGCCGATGGTGTGGGCGCCCGCGTTACTCGTCATCACGATGATGCAGTTTTTGAAGTCCACGACCCTGCCCTGTCCGTCGGTCAGGCGTCCGTCCTCCAACACCTGCAGAAGGATGTTGAACACATCGGGATGGGCCTTTTCCACTTCGTCCAGAAGCAGGACGCTGTAAGGCTTCCTGCGGACCTTTTCGGTCAGTTGACCGCCCTCATCGTAGCCCACATAGCCGGGCGGGGAACCGATCATGCGGGACACGGAGTATTTCTCCATGTACTCGCTCATGTCGATGCGCACCACGGCGTTCTCGTCGCCGAACAGCGCTTCGCCCAGTGCCTTGCACAGTTCCGTCTTTCCCACGCCCGTGGGACCGAGGAAGATGAAGGAACCGATGGGGCGGTTGGGATCTTTGAGACCTGCTCGCGCGCGGCGTACGGCACGGGCAACTGCCTTGATGGCTTCCTCCTGTCCCACCACGCGGCGGTGCAGGATCTCCTCCATGTTCATGAGCCTGCCTGCCTCGTCATCCGTCATACGGTTGACGGGCACGCCGGTCCAGGTGGAGACCACCTGCGTGATCTCGTCCTCGTTGACCGTCTCGACCTTTTCGAGTCTCTGGCGCTCCCAGTCCTTTTTGAGTTCTTCCATCTCCTGCGTCAGGTTCTTCTTGCTGTCGCGCAGGTCCGCGGCCTTTTCGAAGTTTTCGTCTTCGACCGCGCGGCGGATGGCCTCGTCCAGTTCTTCCAGTTTCTTCTGCTGCTCCACCATGTCGGGCGGCGCGGAGAAGGTGCGGATGCGCACGCGGGAAGCTGCCTCATCCAGCAGGTCCACCGCCTTGTCGGGCAGGAAACGGTCCGAAATGTAGCGGGAGGACAGCCGCACGGCCGCCTCGATGGCGTCATCGGTAATCTTCACCTTGTGGTGGTTTTCGTACCGTTCGCGCAGGCCTTTCAGTATCTCGATGGATTCCTCCCGGGTGGGCTCGCCCACGCTCACGGGCTGGAAACGCCTCTCGAGGGCAGGATCCTTCTCGATGTACTTGTGATATTCTCTGGGCGTGCTGGCGCCGATGCAGCGGATGTCGCCGTTGCTGAGAGCGGGTTTCATAATAGCCGCCGCGTCGATGGCGCTCTCGCCGCCGCCCGCGCCCACGATGGTGTGCAGTTCATCCACAAACAGGATGATGTTGCCCGCGGTCTTCACTTCGGAGATGGCGGTCTTCAGGCGTTCCTCGAATTCGCCGCGGTACTTGGCGCCTGCCAGCATGCCGGGCACATCGAGGGACAGGATGCGCATGCCCGTCAGAATCTCGGGGATGCTGCCGTCATAGATGCGCTGGGCGAGGCCTTCCACGATGGAGGATTTGCCCACGCCGGGTTCGCCGATCAAAACGGGATTGTTCTTGGTGCGGCGGGACAGAATCTGGATGATGCGCTCGGTTTCGCGGTCTCTTCCGATGACGGGGTCCAGTTCGCCCTTTTCCGCCGCCTTGATGAGGTCGCGGGAGTATTTGTCAAGGGTGGGCGTATCTTTGCCTTCGCTGCGCGCCTGCGGATCGATGCCCGCGAACTGCCGCATCTTTTTTCCGCCGAGGGCGTCGATGAGTTCCTCCCGGGCTTTGTTGAGGTCCACGCCGAGACGGGTCAGCGCGTGCGCCGCCACGCCCGCCCGCTCCCGCATGAGGGCAAGCAGGATGTGCTCGGTGTCGATGTAATCCTGACCCAGTTCCCGCGCTTCGCGGGCGCTCATCTCGAGCACCGTCTTACTGCGGATGGTGTAACTGAGAGAACCGGGCTCCACGGTGTCTTCGCCCTTACCCACCAGCTCCACGACCTCGCGGCGGGCATCCTCCAGGGAAATGCCTTCCAGCACGATACTCGCCTTGCCGGGATCGTTCAGGATCCCCAGCAGCAGATGCTCGGTGCCGATATAGCCTCTGCCAAGCAGCGCGGCTTCCTTCTGCGCCGCTTCAAGGGCTTTTTTGCCGTGTTCATTCGTTCTTGCTATCATTCTTTATCTCCGTCAGATTCTGTTGATTCTGATGTATTTGGCAAACTTTTCCCGGGAGAGGTCCGCCCGCAGAAGTTCGTCCTCGCGGTCCGTCATCTTGCCGCGCTCCTGCGTGAGGCAATAAGGCGACATCTGCTCGATGAAGCGATCGAACTCGCCTATGTCTCCGTCCAGCAGTCCGCCGGTGAGTCCCGCGCGCACATCGCCGTAAAGGCTGATGAGTTCCGTGTAGTACATGAGACGCGCATTGACCAGGATGCCGAGGGCGCGCACCACATTGTCCGCGAAGGCGTCCGTGTCCCCGATGATGAGTTCATCCCGCGCTTCCCGCTCGCGCAGCGCCAGTTCGATGGCGGTCTCGCGGGTCTCGCGGAACACATCCTCCGCGCTTTTTCCCATGGTGATGCGGCTGACCAGGCAGTAGAATTCCGCGTAGTCGTCGCTGTTCGGGTCCATAACCGCGCGCAGGGATAGCCCTTTTTCGCGCAGTTCATCCTTGATTTCGTCGATTTTTTCGAGCCGTCCCAGCCCCTGCAGATGCATGAGGAACATGGCTCTGGCACCGGAGCCTGTGTCCGATGGGGACGCGGTCAGATAGCCGAAATCGGGATCGAAGGCGTAGATGCCGGCTTCGGAGAGCAGGTTTTCCGCGCTCCGGCAGATCTGCAGGGCATCCAGCGGATTGCTGCCGCCCACATAGGCGCTGATGTTCAGATGATCGCGGCGGTTGACGGTAATCATGGCCTTCTGACCGGGACCCAGCACGATTTTAAGGTCTCCGTCGTCATCATCGTCCTTGCCGGCGAAGCACACATCCTCCATGAGGTCGCGCACATCCAGCAGCATGTCCTCCTCCACATCGTCGGAGTCATACACGGCGTTCCTGTCGTCAAGGGCGGTCAGGATGCGCTCGCACATGTCGCCTTTGGCTTCCTCCGTCATTTTGGCAGGAAAGGGCGCGTCGTTGAAATTGCGCTTGATGTTGGCTCCGCAGCAGATGATCACATCGGTGAGTTTGTCATCCTCGAAGTAGAACATCACTGCGCCCCCTCTTTGCTGTCCTCGAGTTTGCGGATCTCATCGCGCAGGCGGGCGGCGGCTTCGAAGTCTTCCCGTTCAACGGCTTCTTTCATCTCGCCGCGCAGTTTTTTGAGCCGGTAGATGACGCCGTTCAGGATGTCGCCGTTGCCGGGCGCGCTGCCCACATAGAGGGCGGAACCGTTCCGCTTGACCAGCATTTCGATGAGGGGCTCGCGGAAAGTCTTGTAGCATTCTCCGCAGCCCATGAGTCCCGTTTTCTTGGCTTCCTGATAGGTGGTGCCGCAGGCGGGACAAACCCCGTCAAAGCGGTCATTGTTTTCTTTTTCCTGCTTGACCGCGCCGAGCCTGCTCAGAAGCGCACCCAAAAAACCCGTGATGTCCACGGCGTTGGCGCCCATGCGGCCCTTGATTTTGTTCATGCAGTCCATGCAGAGATTTCTGGTTTCACTGCTTCCGTCCGGCGAAAGCGCCTGAAAATGAACGGTCGCCTCATTGATTCCGCATTCTTCACACAGCATGTTTATTCCTCCCGGAGACGCTTGAAGATCTCCACGACTTGACTTTTGAGTATGCCCGCACGCAGCACATCCTTCGCGTTCACGGGCAGGGTCAGGGCGTTCATGGTGAGCCCCGCCTTCACGATGCCCGCTTCCCGCTCCGTCAGGATATCCATCTCATACAGACGGTCGACGATGGCGCAGGCACTCTCCTCATCGATGGAGGAGCCGATGCGGGTGAGCAGAGAGCCCAGCAGATCGGATTGACCTCCGCCCATTCGGATAATGCGCACATAGCCGCTGCCTCCCCTGCGGGACTCCACAAGGTAGCCCCTGTCCATGGAAAAGCGCGTGGCGAGCACATAGTTAATTTGCGAGGGCGCACAGGAAAAGTACTGCGCCAGTTCATTGCGCTTGACTTCGATCCTGCTGTCCTCGTCCAGCATTTCTTTGATGAAACGCTCGATGCTGTCGCTGAGTCCCGCCATAGATCCCTCCGGTTTGACCTTTTTTGACTATTATATACCATCCGCGTCCAAAAAGCAAGAGGCGGGACGAAAAATGAGCCGTGGACGGCTCATTTCATATCTACCGACACATGACTTCCTTCACCTTTTGCAGTTCGGGAAGATACACGCAGTTGGGAATGGCGTCTTGTTCAATCGCGGTCAGACACTCGTCCAGATCCATCCAGCGGACACATTCCACTTCCTCCGGCTGGCAGACGAACTCATTTTCTTCCCTGTCCAACCACATGGCAAAGATTCTGGAATACTGCCTGTCACGGAAAGGCTTGCCGCCGAAAACCCTGTCGACACAGATGGTGCGCGCCCACACGGGAACGAGGTCCTCTTTTTTCGCGGACACGCCCAGTTCTTCGGATAATTCGCGCAGGGCGCTTTCCACATAATCACAGCCCGCGGGGATATGTCCGGCGCTCGAAATGTCGTAAAGTCCCGGGTAACTCGCCTTGGTCATGCACCGTTTCTGAAGCAAAACCTGTGTTTTTCCGTTCTTTCTGCGCAATATCCACAGATGCGCCGTCCGGTGGCGGATGCCAATGAGATGCGCCCTTTCGCGGGTGACGGTCTCCCCCGTGGGATTGCCGAGTTCATCGACAATATCAAAGATTTCCATCATTTCCCCAGATATGCCAGCAGCACATTCGCGGAGGTTGCGGCGGCTTTGGGCATGAACTCGGTGTAACTCATGGTCGCGCCCTCGTCCGCGCCGTCGCTGATGGCGCGCAGGACCGCGCAGGGAATGTCATTGAGGTAGCAGACATGGGCGATGGCGCAGCCTTCCATGTCGCAGGCGATGCAGCCGAAAGTGGTGTAGATGAACGCCTTGGTCCGGTAGTCCGCGACGAACTTATCGCCCGTGGCGATGCCGCCCCGCTTGCAGGAAATGCCCTGATGTTCCATGATGGAGACAAGTTCATCTGCCAGAACCTTGTCGGTGGGGAAACGGATGAGGTTCACGGTGGAGACCATGCCCGGTTCATCGCCGATGGCGGTAGTGTCCACATCGTGCTGCACGAGGAAATCCGCGCAAACCACATCGCACACATGGAGTTGACCCGCGATGGCTCCGCCCACGCCCGTGTTGATGACGCGGTCGGGATGGTACGCCATGATCATGGTCTGGGCGCACACGGCGGCGTTCACTTTGCCGATGCCGCAGACCACGCAGACCACCTGCTCGGAGCCGATTTTTCCGCTATGGAAAGTGCGGCCCGCGATGACCTGCTCGGTTTTGTCCTGAAGTGCGTTTTTGATGTCGATGAGTTCGGCGTCCATCGCCGCGATAATGCCCGTCATTTATTTGCCCTCCGGATAAATGAGTTTTTGTTCGGTCCAGTCTTTGATGTCGTTCAGATAGCGTTTTGCCTCGGCGTGGACACTCTCAAGGGACAGGTTCGCAAAGTTACCGCACTCTTCCCTCTTCGCGCCGAAGACCTCACCCTCGTAGGCGATGATCTTCTCAAGCGTTTCCTTGATGAGCGAGATGACCGCGCCGTGATCTTCTCCCCGCACCAGCAGATAGAAGCCGGTCTGGCAGCCCATGGGACCGAAGTAGATGATCCTGCCGGAAAGGGCGCTGTTGCGGATGAAGGTGGCGAACATGTGCTCCACGGAGTGCATGGTAATGTTGTCCATGTAGTCCCCCGCGTTGGGCTTCCTCGTGCGCAGGTCATAGGTCACGATGTCGCCGTCGATGCGGGAAATGTAGATGCCGGGAACGATGTAGTCATGATTCACGGAAAAAGACGCGATCCTGTTCATTTGATCCTCCTGATGAGCACGGCTGCCTGCGCGGAGATGCCCTCGCCCGCGCCTTCGAAGCCCAGATGCTCGGTCGTTGTTGCTTTGACGGACACGGCGGAAACACCGGTTTTCAATATTCCCGCGATGTTCAAACGCATTTTTACGATATAGGGCGCGAGTTTCGGTTTCTGGCACACAATGGTCACATCGCAATTCGAAACCGCGTAACCCGCGTTTTCCAGCGCTTCATTGGTCTTTTCCAGCAGTATCATGGAAGAAATGCCCTCATAGGCGGGATCTTTGTCGGGAAACAGTTTCCCGATATCCCCCAGCGCCGCCGCACCCAGCATAGCGTCCATGAGCGCATGAAGCGCCACATCCGCGTCGCTGTGTCCGAGCAAGCCTCTTTCACAGGGGATCTCCTCGCCGCAGAGGATGAGTTTTCTGCCCTCGACAAGGCGGTGCACATCGTAGCCCGTGCCCGTGCGGAAGGCGGGGAGTTCATTCATTGCAAAGTCCTCCAGGTTGGTGAGTTTCCTGTTCTTCTCCGCGCCGGGTACGGCGGTCAGATGAACGCTTCCGTATTTCTTTTCAAACAGATACGCATCGTCCGTTGCCATCTCGTCCGCAGGGAGCGTTTCGTATGCTTCCATCAGCATGCGGAAATCGAAGCCCTGAGGCGTCTGTACGGTGACGAGGCTGCGCCTGTCCTCCGTGGCAACGGCGTTCATGCTGCCGTCCACACGCTTCACGGTGTCCGTGACGGGCGTGCAGATGACGGCGGAACGGTATTTTTCCGTGTCGCGGATGACCGCGTCCACGATCTCTCGGGTCACGAAAGGCCGTGCGGCATCGTGAATGAGCACAATGTCCGTGTCCGCAGAAAGGGTTTTGAGCCCGTGATAGACGCTGTCCCTGCGGGTTTCTCCGCCGAAAACGGGCGCTGTCACCTTTGGGATTGCGGGAATCAGGCGGGCATACGCGTCCGCGTCTTCTTCCGCGATGACGGGAACGATCTCCTGAACGGCACAGCCCGACAGGACGCGCAGTGTCGTTTCGAGCACGGTCCTGCCGCCCAGATCGTAGTAGGCCTTGTTGTAGCCCAGTTTTGCCCGCGTGCCTTTTCCGGCAGCGACGGCGACGACGGATATCTTCATTTCTTCACGCGGTACATCCCTTCGGCTTCGTCCTTGCGGACATGCTCGTTCAGGGACAGAATCTCATAATCGGTGGTATTTGTGCCGAAGCGGACGGAGATGATGTCGCCCACCTTCAGTTTCGCGCCGGGCTTGGCGGGATGACCGTTCAGGGACACATGCTCGCTGTCGCAGGCGTCGTTGGCGACGCTCCTGCGCTTTATGATGCGGGAGACCTTCAGGAATTTGTCAAGGCGCATTTCGTCCTTGTTCGTCTCTTCGTTTTTGTTCTGCTGACGCTTGTCGGCCATTTACTTTTCCTCCAGAAAATACTCGCTCGGCTTGAACACGGCTTTGACCGTGGGCTTTGCCACGATCTTCTCGCCCGTCTTGGGATTGCGGGAAACGCGTTCGCCGTAGGTCTTTACGGTCAGAATGCCGGTGCCGCTAATCTTGATTTCCCCGCCCTTCAGCAAGGTCTCGCGGGCGGTCGATTTAAGGCACGCCAGCACATCCTTTACGGTCTGCTTCGGGTATCCCGTGTCATTTGCGATTTTTTCGATCAGTTCCGCTTTATTCATGCTTCGTCCTCGATGAGTTCCTTTGCTTCGTTCATGATGTCCTGCACGGTGAACGCTCCGCAGCATTCGCCCGCGACGATCTGCTTTACCGTATCCGCGCATGCGCGGACGACCGCGTCTTCATCGGGCGCCTCTCCGCCCGGAAACGCGTTCCTCTGCGCGCGGAGCACGGTCTCGAAATCCGCGTTACCGCCTTCGCAGGCGTTTACGAGACACGCACAGCGGTGGTCATATTCCTTCTGCATGTCCAGTTCGTACAGGGCGATCTTCTTTACCTTTCCGCCGGGCAGACGGATAAACGCCTCGGCTTCGTCGCCGTAAACCGCAGTCAAAGTGAGTTTCACTTCTCCCGCCAGAACGGCTGAATCGATTTCGCGCACGAGGATGCCGTTGATGGGCGAAACACAGGCTTCGGAAAGGCTCACCGCGCTCACGGAAAGGCAGCTGCCCTTCACGCGGCTTTCGAGACCCGCAAGCGGGCTTCCGCCGATGACGCGGCAGGAAGGATGGGCGGAAATGACCGCGCGGGCGGTCTCGTCATTCGTATCGAACGCGCAGAAGACTGTGCCTTTGTCCCCCGCCTCTTTCGCGGCGGCGGAGATGCGCTTCAGCGCCTTTTCGTTGTGCTCGTCGAAATCTTCGCAGATCTCATACAGTTCATCCAGCGTCTCAAAGGGCATTCCCTTCTCCGTCAGATATTCCGCGCAGCCGCATCTATTCGTATGCAGGATGATCCTGCCTGCGTTTTCGAGGGCGGAAACCGCGTCCAGCGTCAGTTCGCCTTTGTCAAATCCCGTAAACAACACCGTGATATTCATATCATACTCCGTATTAACGCATATTGCAAGTACAAAAAAGGCAACCGCATCACGGTTGCCTAAGGTGCCATCCAGATTCGGACTGGAGAATAAAGGTTTTGCAGACCTTTGCCTTACCACTTGGCTATGGCACCACACAAAAAGCGGTAGACGAGACTCGGACTCGCGACCTCCACCTTGGCAAGGTGGCGCTCTACCAACTGAGCTACTACCGCAAAATATGGCGCGGGGCGGAATCGAACCACCGACACGGAGATTTTCAGTCTCCTGCTCTACCTACTGAGCTACCGAGCCAAATACACGATCCGAATGGGGCTCGAACCCATGACCTCCAGCGTGACAGGCTGGCGTACTAACCAACTGTACTACCGGACCGCGTCCCTGGGAACAACAGGGCTCGAACCTGTGACACCTTGCTTGTAAGGCAAGTGCTCTCCCAACTGAGCTATGCTCCCTTGCCATCTCGCGACGACTGGTATATAATACTATTGTTTGGCGTTTTTGTCAATACCTTTTTCAAATTTTCGTGAAATTAATATTGCCGTTGCAGGCGGGCGTCGGTTGTGGTACAATATGGGCAGCAAAGAGAAAGGCGGTATACGGGATGTCTGAAATCATCGGGCATACGGAAAGTTTCATCCGCGGACTGTTCGAAAACGAGTTCAGCGGACACGATTTCTTCCACTCCATGCGGGTATGCAGGACCGCGGTGCGCATCGCGGAAACGGAAGGGGCGGACGCGGAAGAGACCGCGCTCATCGCCCTGCTCCACGACGCGGACGACATTAAACTCTCCCCCTCCACCCATGAAAATATGGACCGCGCGCGGGCGTTCCTGAAAAAGGAAGGCGTGAGCGAAGAGCGGATCCGCCGCATCCTCACCGCCATAAGCGAGATCTCATACCGCGGAACGGATTCGATTGCGCCGTCCACCGCCGAAGGAAAATGCGTGCAGGACGCAGACCGTCTGGACGCATTGGGCGCCATCGGCATCGCGCGGACATTCGCATACGGCGGAAGCCGCGGGCGCGCGATGTACGATCCCGATGAAAAGCCCTTGGAGAACATGACGGAAGCGGAATACCGCGCTTCGCGCTCCACCTCCGTCAACCACTTTTACGAGAAACTGTTCCGTTTGAAAGACCTGATGAACACGGAGTACGGAAGGAAACTGGCGGAGAAACAGGAAGCGTTCATGAAAGAATATCTCTCCCGTTTCTACGCGGAATGGGAGGGAAATGATGAAGAGGACTGATTCCGGGCATGGAAGCGCGAGCCTCACGATTTTGGAAACCGGGTTGATTCTCGTCATCATCTGCGTTTGCGTAATCCTCTCAAAGCGCGTTTCGTTGGGTGCTTATATTCCCGGTATCATGATGCTGTCCATATCGGCGGTGGTACTCGGATTCGGCAAAGTGCGCAGAAAATCAAACGGTCCGCGCGCGAAAACGCTTTCGGATAAAGGCCCTGTTTTCGACCCCGCGCGGCACGAAGCCGTCATTCGCTCCTCCATCTGCACGGGCGAAAAGGTCGCGGGCTGGAAGGACCGGGAAAACGGGCATTTCACCGAAGTAGCGGTAATCAAAAGCGAAGAAGACAGGCATTATTTCATGAAAACCTACGGAATATCCGATATCAAAACCGAATACTGACGGGCGCGCCGAAAAGCGCGTCTTTTCTTTTTTCCTTATAAAAGAAAAATAGTACTTGACGAAACCGCCGCTTTTGCATAATATATAAAAAGTATTTAATGTAGGAAAGCGGGTGCGGCATGGAATACACGGTCTCAGCGCGGCGTTTCATCGAATTGTCCGCCGTCACGGGCATGACGCCCCGCAAATTCTACCGTCTCCTCGCGGAAGCGGAAGACCCGGATATTCTGTGGGAAAACCCGGACGAATTCGCAGGCATCATCGACGAAAAGACCTACGGCGCCGTAAAGGAACGCATCGCCCGTCCCGATGACGAAATGTTCACGCAAATGGATCGATGCGGCATCACCGCCCTCACACGAAGCGATGACCGTTATCCTGCTTCCCTTAACGATGTTTCCGACGCGCCGCCCGTGCTGTATGTGAAGGGCTGCCCGGACCTCACGGCGGAAAAGCCCCTCGGCATCGTCGGCACCCGCCGTCCCACCTATGACGGCAGGAAAGCCGCGGGCGAGTTTGCCAAGGCGCTGACCGAGCACGGTGTCACCGTGGTGAGCGGGCTCGCGCGGGGCATCGACACCTGCGCCCACACCGCCTGTCTGGACGCGGGCGGGCACACCATCGCGGTGCTCGGAAACGGTCTTGCGTCCGTCTATCCGCCGGAAAACGAAGCCCTGTCGGAACGGATTCTCGAAAGCGGCGGAAGCGTCGTCTCCGAACTGCCGCCCAGCGAGCCGCCTTCCCGATGGTCCTTCCCCGCGCGCAACCGCATCATCGCGGCTCTGTCCCACGGCGTGCTGGTGGTGGAAGGGGACATCAAAAGCGGCGCCATGATCACCGCCACGGACGCCCTCGAACTGGGGCGCGAGGTATTCGCCATCCCGGGCTCCATCTACAACAGCGTCGCCTCGGGCACGAACCGCCTCATCCGGAGCGGCGCCTCCCCTGCCCTCGACCCCTACGACATTCTGGAATCCATGCGCTGGGGCGGGCGTCCCGCGGAAAAGAAACTGAACCGGGCGAAGGCGCCCGAAATGGACGAAAACGAAACGAAGATCTACAACATTCTGAAAAACGAATGTCTGAGTTTCGAAGAAATTCAGAATTTATCGGGATTCGCCGTTTCCGACCTCAATTCCTACTTGACAATGATGCTTCTTCGGTCAATAATTATAAAACTGCCGGGCAACCTGTACCGGTTGGCATGACCCGGCCTGGAGGAAAAAACATGAGTGCACACAAACTGGTCATCGTCGAGTCTCCCGCGAAGGCTCACACCATAGGAAAATATCTGGGCAGCAGTTATAAAGTGATCGCTTCCCAGGGACATGTCCGCGACCTGCCCAAGAGCCAACTGGGCATCGATGTGGAAAACGGCTTTGAGCCCAAATACATCAACATCCGCGGCCGCGGAGACATTATCCGCACTATCCGCGAGGAAGCCAAAAAGGCGTCCACCGTCCTGCTGGCGACGGACCCTGACCGCGAAGGAGAAGCCATTTCCTGGCACCTCGCCACCATGCTGGACATCGATCCCAAGCAGAAGTGCCGCATCGAGTTCAACGAAATCACTTCCGGCGCAGTGAAGGCGGCGGTCAAAAATCCCCGCGCCCTCAATCTGACACTGGTGGACGCGCAGCAGGCGCGCCGCGTGCTGGACCGTCTGGTGGGCTACAAACTCTCTCCCCTTCTCTGGGCAAAGGTCCGCAAGGGTTTGTCCGCCGGCCGCGTGCAGAGCGTTGCCACCGCCATGGTGGTAGAGCGCGAGCAGCAGATCTCCGATTTCGTGCCCGAGGAATACTGGCTGGTGGACGGCGTGTTCAAGGCGGGCCGTTCCCTGTTCAATGCCCGTTTCTACGGCTATGGCTCCGAAAAGGCCGACCTCAACTGCGAGGCGGACGCCCAGAAGGTGCTCGACGCCTGCAAGGGCAGGGATTTCACTGTCAAAAACATCAAAAAGGCGGAGCGCAGGAAATATCCCGCCGCGCCTTTCACTACTTCGTCCCTGCAGCAGGAAGCATCCCGCAAACTGAATTTCGGCGCGTCCAAAACCATGCAGATTGCCCAGCAGTTGTATGAAGGCGTGGAAATCAAGAAGATGGGCGCCATCGGTCTCATTTCCTACATGCGTACCGACTCCACCCGCATCTCCGAGGAAGCCGCCGCGGCCTGCAGGGAACTGCTGGCAAGCAAGTTCGACGCCGCCTACATCCCCGAAACCTACAATGTCTACAAGAGCCGCGCCGGCGCGCAGGATGCCCACGAGGCCATCCGTCCCACCGATGTGAAACTCGCGCCCGCGGACATCAAGGATTCCCTGACCGGCGACCAGTACAAACTGTACAAACTGGTCTATGACCGCTTCGTCGCCAGCCAGATGACCCCCGCCGTATACGACACCCAGACTGCGGACCTCATGTGCGGAAAGACGATGTTCCGTCACGCCAGCCAGACTCTGCGCTTCCCCGGCTTCACCGCCGTGTACGAAGAAGGTCAGGACGAGGCCGCGGAAAAGGACGACACGAGGATGCCCTCCCTCACCGAGGACGAGACCGTGTCCGCCGTATCCGTGACGCCTTCCCGCCACTTCACCCAGCCGCCCGCCCGCTACACCGAAGCCAGCCTCGTGCGCGCTCTGGAAGAAAAGGGCATCGGCCGCCCCTCCACCTACGCGCCCACCATCTCCACCATCACCGAGCGCGGCTATGTGGCAAAAGAAAAGAAGCAGCTCTATCCCACGGAACTGGGCTCCATCGTGACCGAGATGATGCTGAAATCCTTCCCCGACATCGTGGACAAGCAGTTCACCGCCGACATGGAGACCCGCCTTGACAAAATCGAGGAAGGCGAACTCAATTGGAAGAGCGTTGTGTCCGACTTCTACGGTCCCTTCAACAAAGAACTTTCCGCCGCCGAAGGCAGCCTTGAGAAAGTGAAGATCGAAGACGAAGTCTCCGATGTGCCATGCGACAAGTGCGGTGCCATGATGGTGTACAAGAACGGGCGTTTCGGGCGTTTCCTCGCCTGCCCCAACTTCCCCGGCTGCCGCAATACCAAGACCCTGCTCAACCTCATCGAAGCGCCCTGCCCGGTCTGCGGCAAGCCCGTTGCCGAGCGCATGAACCGCAAGGGGCGCAAGTTCTTCGGCTGCACCGGCTACCCGGAGTGCAGTTTCGTCTCCTGGGACAAGCCCGCGGGTGTTTCCTGCCCCGAGTGCGGCAGTTACATGGTGGTCAAGCGCGGCAAGAACGGTTCCCTGTTCCATATCTGCTCCGCGGAAGACTGCGCCTGCCGCATCGAAGCCGCGGCGGGTGACGGTGACGAGAATGAATAAAGTCAAAGTCATCGGCGCGGGACTGGCGGGCTGCGAAGCCGCGTGGCAGTTGTGCAAGCGCGGCATCGATGTCGCATTGTATGAAATGAAGCCCTCATGCTTTTCGCCCGCCCACACCCGGGAGGGATTTGCGGAACTGGTCTGTTCCAACTCTCTGAAAGCCGAATATCTATCCAACGCCTCGGGCCTTCTGAAAGCCGAGATGAAGGCGCTGGACAGCCTCATCATGAAGGCGGCGGAGGCAAGCCGTCTGCCCGCGGGCGGCGCCCTCGCCGTGGACAGGGACGCGTTTTCCGGCTTCATCACCGACGCGCTTTCAACTCATCCCCATGTGGAGGTGCGGCGGGAGCGGGTGGACGACATCCCGGATGGTCCCGTCATCATCGCCACGGGTCCCCTCACCCACGAAACGCTGGCGGACAGGATCATGGCGCTGCCCGGTTTCGGGTCACTTCACTTTTTCGACGCGGAAGCGCCCATCGTCACCTACGATTCCCTCGACATGACCAAGGTCTTCGCCGCCTCCCGCTACGATAAGGGCGACGCGGACTATTTGAACTGCCCCATGACGGAGGAGGAATACAACGCGTTTTATGACGCGCTCATTTCCGCCGAGACCGCAGAGGTGCACGATTTCGACAAGAAAATGGTGTTCGAAGGCTGCATCGCCGTGGAGATTCTCGCGTCCCGCGGCCGCCAGACCCTCGCCTTCGGGCCGCTCAAGCCCGTGGGACTCACCGATCCCAATACGGGCAAAATGCCCTACGCCGTGGTGCAGCTGCGGCGCGACAACCTGTCCGGGAGTCTTTACAACATCGTGGGCTTCCAGACGCGGCTCAAGTTTTCCGAGCAGAAGCGGGTGTTCTCCATGATCCCCGGCCTGGAGCACGCGGAATTCGCGCGCTACGGCGTGATGCACAAAAATACCTACCTGAACAGCCCCGATGTCCTTTCGGACAACTACGCCGTCAGGGGCAATCCCCTGTTCCGCTTCGCGGGACAGATGACGGGCGTGGAAGGCTACATGGAATCCGCGGCGAGCGGCCTCGTGGCGGGTCTCGGCATGAGTCAGATCCTGCTGGGCAAGGAAGAACCCGATTTCGGCGATCTGACCATTTTGGGTGCCCTTTCCAACCATGTGAAGACCCCCACCCACGATTTCCAGCCGATGAACTCCAATTTCGGCATCCTGCCGCCTCTCGACCACAAGCAGCGCAACAAAAAGCTGCGCTACGAGGAAGTTTCCGCGCGCAGTCTCAAAACACTCACCGAAATCATCGCAAAATACGACCTGTAACGGAGGAAACCATGTCCGCATTCAAAGGTACCACCATCTGCGCGGTCAAGCGCAACGGTGAAATCGCCATCGCCGGTGACGGTCAGGTCACCATGGGCGAAAATGTCATTTTCAAAAATACGGCAAAGAAAGTGCGCCGCATCTACGGCGGCGAGGTCGTCATCGGCTTCGCGGGCGGCGTGAGCGACGCGTTCGCCCTTTCAGAAAAATTCGAAGCAAAACTCGCCCAGTATTCCGGCAACCTCGAAAAGGCAGCCGTGGAACTGGCGCAGGGCTGGCGCATGAATCAGGAGGCACGGAATCTGGAAGCCATGCTGATTGCCGCCAACAAGGAAAGCCTGCTGCTCATTTCCGGCACGGGCGAAGTCATCGAGCCCGATGAAGGCGTGCTCGCCATCGGCAGCGGCGGTAACTACGCCCTCGCCGCCGCCCGCGCCCTCATGGAGAACACGGATCTCACCGCGCACGAGATCGCGGACAAGGCGCTGCATATCGCCGCCTCCATCTGCGTCTTTACCAACGACCGCATCATCGTGGAGCTGGTTTGATGAACACGCTGACCCCGAGAGAAATCGTCCGCGAACTGGACAAATATATCGTCGGACAGGACGAAGCCAAGAAAGCCGTGGCGGTCGCCCTGCGCAACCGCTACCGCCGCATGATGCTCCCCGAGGAAATCCGTGAGGAAGTGACGCCCAAGAACATCCTCATGATGGGCCCCACGGGCGTGGGCAAAACCGAGATTGCCCGCCGCCTTGCCAAACTGGTGGACGCGCCGTTCGTGAAGGTGGAAGCCACCAAGTTTACCGAGGTCGGCTATGTGGGCCGCGATGTGGACTCCATCATCCGCGACCTGACCGAAGCGGGCATACGGCTCGTCAAGGAGGAGCAGACCCGTCAGATCCACGATCTCGCCGCACAGGCGGCGGAGAACCGTCTTGTGGAACTCATCGCCCATCCGGTGAAAAAGAAGCAGAATCCCATCGACCTCATCCTCGGCAACAAGCCCAAGGAACCCGAACTCTCCCCCGAGGAGAACGCCGCCCTCTCCGGCAAGCGGGATGATGTGCGCAGAGCACTCGTGTCCGGCTCTCTGGAAGACACCGTCGTGGAAGTGGAAGTCGAAGATGTGAAGCCCTCCGCCGAGATCCCCGGCACGGACATGAACATCAACGACATGATGGGCGGCATGATGCCCAAGAAGATGAAGATCCGCAAAGTACCCGTGAGCGAAGCCCGCCGCATCCTGATTGCTCAGGAGGAGGACTCCCTCATCGACATGGACAAGGTCTATTCCGACGCCATCCGCCGCGTGGAGCAGAACGGCATCGTGTTCATCGACGAGATCGACAAGGTCGCCGGCCGCGGCGCCGCGGGCAAAGGACCCGATGTGAGCCGTGAAGGCGTACAGCGGGACATCCTGCCCATCGTGGAAGGCTGCACGGTGAACACCAAATACGGACCCGTGCGCACGGATCACATCCTCTTCATCGCCGCGGGCGCGTTCCATGTGGCGAGCGTCACCGACCTCATCCCCGAACTACAGGGCCGCTTCCCCGTGCGCGTGAAACTCAATCCCCTGACGGCGGAAGACTACAAACGCATCCTGAAAGAGCCCAAAAACGCCCTCATCAACCAGTACAAATCCCTGCTCGAAGTGGACAAGGTGCATCTGGTATTCGAGGATGACGGTCTCGATCTCATCGCCCGCTACGCCTACGAGCAGAACGAAAACGGTGAGAACATCGGCGCGAGAAGGCTGCATACGGTGCTGGAAAAGATCCTCTCCGACATCGCCTTCAACGCAGGCGGCGGCGACGCTCCGGACATCGAAGTAATCGTGAACGCCGAGTACATCGGAAAGCAACTGGACGCCGAAAAGAAGGATTCCGATCTGCACAAATTTATCCTGTAATTGAAAGGTGGTTCATACGGAAAATGAAAAAGGTACTTCTCATCATTGCCGCCGTCATCGCGGTGCTGGCTGTCATTTTCTGCAGTGTTTGGGTCGGTTCCGGGTTTTTTCGCATCAAATCCGCCTTCATCGAGGATTTCACCGTATCGGAAGACGGCAGCGAAATGAACATCCGGATCATGCTTGCCTCATCCATCGGATATGTGCGCAAAGTTACCGTTCATGAGAAAGATGACGGGAAACTGCTTCTCGATTGTTATTCCGCTTTCGGCGGAATCAATGGCTCCATCGGTGCAAAGTGGGATTATGTGATACCGCTTCCCGAAAATGTGAAATCCGTTGCATTGTATGGAGATGCGGGCGACGGCAGCGGAGCCGGTTATAAAATCGTATTGCAAAAGAGCGAAAGCGGTAACTGGCAAAAGGTTATAAATTAAAAGCAGTAAAGCACACATCTCGGGAATTTGACAGGTTAATAGTAAAAGACATGAAAAACCGCCTCGTGAACTGCCACGGGGCGTTTTTTCATGGAACGCAAGATGGTGAAACTTAATCGGTCAGATTCGCTGACAACTTCCCCTGCGGAAATGCAGGGTTATTTGTTTTCCATGTACTTGAGCAGTTTCTTCTTCACCCTTTGCAGGGCGTTGTCGATGGCTTTGGTGTGATAGCCGGATTCTTCGCTGATCTGCTGATAGGATTTGCCCTCCATGTAGCCGGAAAGCGACACCCGCTCCAGTTCGGTGAGCGATGAGCCGATCATGTTGTTGATGAGGCGGAAGTCCTCGCCGGAGATCATCACATTCTCGGGGTTACTCACATTATCCTCCCGCACAACTTCCATCAGCGTTCTGTCCCCTTCCCCGTCGAAAACGGGCTTGTCGAGGGACACATAGTTGTTGAGCGGGATGTGCTTCTGCCGGGTCGCCGTCTTGATGGCGGTGATGATCTGGCGGGTGATGCAGGTGTCCGCGAAGGCGCGGAAGGATGCCTGACGGTCATCGCGGAAATCGCGGATGGCTTTGAACAGGCCGATCATCCCCTCCTGCACCACATCCTCGTGATCCGCACCCACGAGAAAATAACTGCGTGCCTTGGAGCGCACGAAGTTTTTATATTTTGCCAACAGATATTCCGTCGCCTTGTCGTCGCCCTGCTGGGCGGAAAGGGCGATCTGCTCGTCGGTCAGGTTTTCAAACGCTTCCAAAGAATCCTCCGTCAGTGCCGCGCGCGGGCGAACTGGAACACCATGATGCCCGCCGCCACGGACGCGTTGAGTGAATTGATTTTTCCGAACATGGGGATGGACAGGATCTTGTCGCACTTTTCCGCGACCAGTTGGCTGACGCCGTCTCCCTCCGCGCCGATGACGATGGCGGCGGGACCGGTGAGGTCCGCGGTATACAGGCTTTCGCCGCCCATATCCGCCGCGTAGACCCACACGCCCTTTTCCTTGATCTCGTCGATGGTGCGGGGCAGGTTGGTGACGCGGGCGACCTTCATGTACTCGGTCGCGCCCGCCGCCGCTTTCACGCAGGCGGGGTTGAGACCCGCGCTCCTGCGCTCGGGGATGATGACGCCGTGCGCTCCCGCGCACTCCGCGGAACGGATGATGGCGCCCAGATTGTGGGGATCGGTGATACCGTCAAGCACCATGATGAGGGGCGCTTCTCCCCGCTTCTCCGCCTCGGCGAAGATGGCTTCCACGGTGGAATACTCCGCGCTGGACACATAGGCGAGAAGTCCCTGATGATTCGCGTACACCGCGTCAAGGCGGTTTTTCTCCACTTCCTGCACGATGACGCCGGCGTCTTTCGCCATGCGGACGATCTCGCGGGCGGAAGAGGAGATGTCGCCCTTCATGACCAGCAGTTTCTCCATGGGACGCCCCGCGCGGAGCGCTTCACGGATGGGATTTCTGCCCACCAGCAGATTTTCGGGCAGTTCTTCCGCGGGCATGGGACGGGGCGCGAAATTGCTCCGCACGGATTCCGCCCGCTTCTTGGGGTCTTTATAGGTCCTCTGCGCGGTGCCGCTCCAGTCGTTTCCCTCGGGGCGCTTGCCGCTGTGATTGCCGTGATAAGGCATTTTGGGCTCTTTCTCGCCGTACATATGTTTACCCTTCTTGCTTGTGATTGATGGAATTGGGCGTGATGCCGTCAATGGGCAGCCCCGTGCTCACGGACAGCAGTTCCGCCATGCGCGCGTTCTGACCCGTGAGGTACAGATAGCCCATCAGTGCTTCCAAAGCCGTCGCGCGGCAGTAATCCTCGGGGTCGGCGTTCTTGGTGGGCGACTGCTTCGTATTGCGGGCGCGGCGGACGACCGCCTGCTCGTCCCCCGTAAGGAGCGGCGCGATCCTGTCGAGCCCTTCCCGCTGGGCATGGGCGTTCACCTTCGATACCGCGGCGCGGTTCAGGTCTTTGACCTTGCCTCCTGCCATCGTCAGCCGGGCGCGCACATACAGATCATACAGGCTGTCCCCCACGAACGCCAGTTCCAGAGAACCCGGCTGCTGGCCGTGGGAAAAGACCTTGCCGTCAAGTTCCGCCGCCATTATTTCACCATCTCCATGAGGCGCGCGTAGTCCGCGTCCCACTTCGCGGAAAGGGTCGGATTGAAGCCATAGGTCTTGCCGCCTTCGGACGCCATGACGATGGAGCGCACCTCCCACAGGTCCTTCACATCGCCCTTTCCCATCGCCTGCACGAGGAGGTTGCCGATGACGGTACCTTCGCCCGCGCCGATGGTGACGGGGCGCGCGAGTGCCTGCGCAGTGTAGATGTTGAGCAGTTCGTTCTTTCCGCCGCCGCCCACGATATACAGGGCGTCGATGCGCTTTCCGGTGATGCGCTCGATACTCTCTACCGCCCAGCGGTATTTGAGGGCGAGGGAGCGGTACACGATGTCGGCGATGATGCCGACTTTATGGTTGGGGTCGATGTGTCCGCCGCGCGCTTCCACATAGGAAACGATCTTGTCCGCCATATGATCGGGCGCGAAGAACAGTTGGTCGTCCACATCGATGACATAATCGGGCTTGTCGGGCGTGTTTTTCACTTCGGTCACGATGTCCGCAAAGGAGAGCGGCGCGAGCCCCCGATCCTTGCGCTCGATGTTGAACTGCTTGCGGCACTCCTGAATGATCCACAGACCCATGATGTTTTTAAGGAGTCTCGTGGTGCCGTTAAGTCCGCCTTCGTTGGAAAAGTTCACTTCCATAACGCTTTCCGCGGTCTGCGGCTCGGTGGTCTCGATGCCGAAAATGGACCAGGTCCCGCTGGAAATGTAGGCAAAGTTCTCGTTTTTCTTTCCGGGCACAGCCGCGACCGCGGAGGCGGTGTCGTGGGACGCCACGGCGATGACGGGAACATCGTAATCGAGTTCGGGACAGATCTCCTTTTTCAGCATGCCGCGCACGGTGCCGCTGTCCTGCAGGGGTGCGAGGAAGCCCTCGGGGATGTGGAACGCGTCAAGGATCTCCTTGGACCAGGTGCGCTTCACGGGGTCCATCAGTTGGCTGGTGGACGCGATGGTGTACTCGGTGCCCACTTTGCCCGTAAGGTAGTATTCGAACAGGTCGGGCATGAAAAGGAGGGTATATTCGTCGGAGATATACTTCGCGGCTTCGGGATCCTTCTGCATGGCGAGGATCTGATACAGCGTGTTGAACTGCATGAAGGCAAGGCCCGTATGTCGGAAGATCTCCTCCTTGGGCATGATCTTGTAGGCTTCCTCCATCATATCGTCCGTGCGGCTGTCGCGGTAGGAAACGGGTGCGAAGACCAGTTTGCCCGTCTTCTTCTCGACGATGCCGAAGTCCACGCCCCAGGTGTCCACGCCGATGGCCTCGATGTGCACGCCCATCTTCGCGGCGATGCCGATGCCCGTCTTCACTTCGTTAAACAGGCGGTCGATCTCCCACATGAGATACTTTCCGTTCGGGAGCGCCTCGTTGGGGAAACGGTAGATCTCCTCGATTTCCAGTTTCTTTTGCTCTCCGGAAGAGAGCCGCCCCAATATCGCGCGGCCGCTGGATGCGCCGAAATCAAAGCCAAGATAAGCACGGTCGATTGCTGACATGCCGATACCTCCGAAAATACATAATAATCTTATTATATTGTAGCCCGTTTCGCGCCGTTTTGCAAGGGTGAAATCCGCTTTTAACAACTCTTTACGCGATTATTTTTTGCTGTGACAATTATATGACACTTCCTGAAAACGATTGAAAACGGTTCTGCACGGGAGTATAATGTAAGATAGGAATGTTATGGAGTGATAATATGCCCAAATTGGAGCCTTATTCCAAGCATCTTGATTACAGTTACTGTCTGGGGCTGTACCCTTCCCTCACGCTTTTGGATGTGCGCCCGGATACCGTGCAGCGCCTGCTCCTGTCCGAAAACGGCATCGGCAACGAAGGCGTGGAAAAACTGCGCGCCCGCTGCGCGGAACTCGGCATCCGCGAGGAGATCGCGGACAAAGTGCTGCGCAGGGAAAGCGGCAAGGACAACTGCTTTGCGGCGCTGGTATTCAAAAAGTACGATTGCCGTCTGAACGGAGACAAGCCCCACGCCGTGTTCTGCCGCATTTCGGATCTGGGCAACCTCGGCACCGCTTCCCGCGCCGCCGTGGGCTTCGGCTACAAGGACCTGGCCGTGGTGCGTCCATGTGTGGATGTGTTCGATCCCCATGTGCTGCGTTCCTCCATGGGCGCGATCTTCCGCCTGAACCTGCATGTGTACGACAGGTTCGAGGACTACATGGATGAGTTCCCCGGACGCGAAATGTATCCCTTCATGCTGGACGGCGCGAAGGACCTGAACACCGTGGCGCCCAAAGCAGGCAAAAACCACACGCTCATCTTCGGAAACGAGGCGAGCGGACTTGAGCCCGTTTTCGCCGCCTACGGGCAGAGCGTGAAAATCCCCCAGTCGGATGAAATCGATTCCCTGAACCTCGCCGTGGCGGCTTCCATTGCCATGTATACCTTTAAAAATATGAAAGCGGATGATTGATTGAAAACGATCAATGTCGGTGTGATCGGTCTGGGCGGCATCAGCAAGGTGCATATCGCCGCGATCCGAAAACTCGAAGGTGTGAACATTGCCGCGGTCTGCGACATCAAAAAGGATAAACTTCACGAAACGGCAAAGGAACTGGGCGCCGATCCCTACGAAAACTGGCAGGATGTCATCGCCCGCCCCGATATTGATGTCATCGAGATCTGCACGCCCCACTATCTCCACGCGCCCATGGCCATCGCCGCCCTCAAGGCGGGCAAGCATGTGCTGACGGAGAAGCCCATGGCGTCCGAAATCCGGGACGCCCTTGAAATGATCAAAACCGCGGACGAATGTCCCGGAACCCTGAATGTCATTTTCCAGAACCGCCTGAACGCCTCCACAAAAGCGCTCAAAACCATCATCGATTCGGGCAAGGCGGGCAAACTCATCTGCGCCCGCGCTTCCGTCTGCTGGCACAGGACCGCGCCGTACTATACGGAAAGCGGCTGGAGAGGCACCTGGGAAACGGAGGGCGGCGGAGCCCTCATCAACCAGTCCATCCACACCATCGACCTTCTGTCCTATCTTGGCGGCCCCATCAAGCGGCTCAAAGGGCACATTTCCACCGATCTTCTCAGTGGCGTCATCGAGGTGGAGGACAACTGCCACGCCGTGTTCGAATATGAAAACGGCGCGAGCGGTGTATTTTACGCCACCAACAACTACGGTGTGGACGCGCCGATACTGCTCGAAATGGTGTTTGAAAACGGCACCTATCAACTGCTTGCCGAGAAACTGATGAAGGTGGAGGACGGCATCCCCACGCTCATCGCGGGCGGCCGCGTCGCCACGGAACTGGGTGATAAGAGTTACTGGGGCGTCAGCCACAATGAGCAGATTCGCGGCGTCTACGAAGCCATCCGCGAGGGCAGGCAGTATCCCATCGACGGGCGCAGCGCCTTCCCCGCTCTCGATTTTGTCAAGGCCGTGTATGAGTCTTCCGCCGCCGGCAAATGGGTGGAACTCAGAAAGGTCTGATCCCTCTTCCCGACCAAGGAGGTTTTCCCATGAAACGCAAGGTCCTGTTCTGCGCGCTTTTGCTGCTTACCGCCCTCTTCGCGCTTGCCCACGCGGAGCCCTGCTCCCACAAATGGGTCTACACAAAGACGGATGACGCGACGCACAAGCGCACCTGCACGAAGTGCTCCGTGAGCGAGCAGGTGTCTCATTCCTTCACCACGACCCGCTCCCCCGCCACCTGCTCAAAGAGCGGCACGGTGACGATGGTGTGTTCCGCCTGCGGCTACAGCACCTCCCGGGAAGACGGCGCACCCACCGGCAAGCACACCTGGGGCGCGGACACCGCCGTCACGGAGGCGTCCTGTTCCGCCGAGGGCAGCAGGACCCATTCCTGCACCGTCTGCGGAAAAACGGAAACCGTCGTCACACCGAAACTGAACCACACTTTCGGATCATACAGCAAAAACGGCGACAGCCGCCACAGCCGCACCTGTTCCGTCTGCGGCTACACCCAGACCGAAAATCATGAAACCGCCATTGCCAAGGTGATCACCGCGGCACGCAGCAACCGTCTGGGCAAAAAGAGCATCACCTGCGCCAAGTGCGGCGCGTCCTTCATGCGCTTCAATTCCATCTACGAGACCCTGTACGAAATGAAGGGCACGGACATCCTGAACAACGGCACTTCCTACATCAAAGTAAACACCGTGACCCTGACGAGCGGAAACAGCCGCGACCTCACCCTCTATACGGGCGGAACCATCGCCCTGACCGCGACCTCGAACTCCAAAACCGAAATCTACGCTTCCGCGAAAACCGGCGAATACACAGGCGTATGGCAGATGAGCGGCGGCGCCCTGCTGACCGTATCGGGCGATAACGCCATCGAGTTCCTCTCCGCCGCGTCCGGCTCTTCCATCACGCTCGTGCTTAACGAAAACGCCTCGCTGCATCTGGGAAGCCGCGAAGGCAAGACCATTCTCATAAGGCGTATCCCCGCGGGCTGCGCGGTGATCGATATGCTTTCTTCCGGCGGCACCATCACCGGCACCGCCTCCTGCTACGCGGGCGACCGCCTGTATGTGAGCGGCAGCGGCGACAATATCAAATTGAGCGGCAACGGCGCCCCGCTGTGCTCGGCAGACCTCGGCTACAACAGCAAGACTTCCGCCGTCTCCGCACGCGGCAATGACGCCGCAACCGGCATTTCCGTCCTTGACGCGGACGGCAACACCGTTCTTTCCTCCGAAAACGGCGTCCTCAAGGGCAGTTTGGACACCACGCCGCTTGCCTTCCGGTTGTCCGGCTCTTTCGGCTCCTTTGGTACGCCGATGATCGACGAAAGCGCGGTGATGGGCGGCGATACCCCCGCCTATGAACCGGAAGACGGCGAACCGGACGCGCCCGTTGTTCCTGAGGGTGACGATACCCCCCGGGGAACCCCCTCCATCATCGGTCCCGGAACCGTCCTGAACGAGCAGACAAGCGAAAGCCCCGCCGTCGTGGTCCGCGTTGAAAACGGTGTTTACTCGGTCACCGTGACCGCCGTTCCCTCCGGCTGCACCTTCGAAAGCATCACCTTCATTCAGAATTATGTCTTCCCGGGGCAGAAGCGCCTCATCTCCTATTCCGCGGACGCCTCCTTCCCCATCGAGAACGCCGACAGCACGGTTTCCGCCGTCGTGACCCTCAAAAAGGGCGGAAAGACCGTGACTTACCCCGCGGGCAGATACGACTACAAAGCGCAGTAAAACTGCATACGAAAACAGCGTTCCCGGCGGAGCGCTGTTTTTTGTTGTCCGTTTTCAGTATTCGATCCCGTATTTCAGTACGGCGTCCGTGCCGCGGATTTCCCAGATCAGGATCCTGTCTCCCGTCTGGGTCGCCACGGTGGTTTCGTTGATGTACGCCACCGCTTCATAGCGGGCGCCGAGCAGTTCGTTGCCCTCCGTGTCCATCACGCCGAACAGAAAAGGCGCGTCGCCGTCCTCCCTGTGCTGCGTACAGGTGCGGTAGAGGTTTCCCCCGAACGGCAGGATGGAGAAGAAGCCGTCCGAGGTGACGCGGCTCATCATGTCATACAGATACATGCCCTCGTATTCCGACACGATGATGCCGCTGCCGATGCCGCCGTACAGGATGCTGTCAGGCCCGAACATCGCGTTCAGACTGCCGTCCGCGTTCATGAGGTAAGCGGATTTCTCCGTAAAGATCACAAATCCGTTATCGAGCAGCGTCACGCCCGCCTGCCCCGAATAGACGATTTTGAGGTTCGTGCCGCTGACCGCGTACACCTGCCGCCGCGTCCCTTTGACCGTGCAGACAAAGGCTTCGTTCAGGCGGATATAGTCATACTCCGGCTTCAGGATCCAGTCGCCGTCACGGTCGATGACGCCCGTTCCTTCCCCGTTTGTGACGCAGGCGAGGCTTCCGCAAAACGCGCCCGCGGAACGGAACTCGGCAGGCAGCGCCCATTCGCCGCTGTCCGTCAGATAGCCCATGCGGCCGCTCTTTCCGTCCGTCACGGGGATGAGCGGGCTCACCGTCACGCCGAAGGCATAAAAGATGCTGTTCTCCGTGGGGTACTCGGTCCCGTCCGCGTCCAGATAATACACGCGGTCCGCCACGCCGTCCCACACATCGCTCTTGAAGGCGAGGAAGCCCTCGCCCGTGGGCGCGATCAGGCGGTACACAAAGGGCGTGAGCTGCGTAAATGACCCGTCATACAGGGCACAGTAGGTGTCGACCGTCAGGATGATGCGATCCTGCGCGCAGGTGACCGCCGTATAGCCGCGCTCGGAAACGGGCGTTCCCGTGCTGTCCAGTACGCTTACCAGCCCGCTGCCTGCCCGCGTGCAGGCGAAAAGACCCGTATCTCCGAGCGGGCGGATGTCCGTGTAGACGCCCTTTTCGGTGAGCGGCTGCCAGGAGTCGTTTACCAGCAGCGCGTCCGTGAGCGACAGCGCAGTGGATGCCCGGGCGGCTGATACCGTCATCAGCAGAGCAAGCAGAAAACAGATGATCCGTTTCATGTTACAGCCCCATGTCGAACAGCGACACCTGCGAGGTGGAGGGCAGATCGCCGAGACACCCGTATTTTGCCAGCGTCTCCACCACGGACTTGCCCACCTTGCGGCGGATCATATCGTCCATGGAGATGAAGCGTCCGTTCTCGCGGATCTCCTGCAGATTCCTGGCGGCGTTCAGTCCCAGACCCGGCAGGCTCGACAGCGGCGGACGGATATGGGTGTCGTCCACCACGAGGAACTTCTCCGCATCCGACTCGTACACATCCACGGGCAGCATTTCGATGCCGCGCAGATTCATTTCATACAGCGACTGCAGCACGGTGTACTTGCCGTCGTTTTTCTCTTTTTCGTCCTTGTCCATGCCCTCGATGGCGGTCATCAGGGACTTGATGCCATTGGCGTTCACGGTCATCGTGCCGCCGTCGAAGTCCTCCGCGTTGCGCCAGAAATAGCAGGCGTAGTACGCGGCGGGATACTTGATTTTGAAGTACGCGATGCGCAGCGCCATCGTGACATAGGCGACGGCGTGGGCCTTCGGGAACATGTATTCGATCTTACGACAGGCGCCGATGAACCACTCGGGTACCTTGTGCTCCTGCATGGCTTGGAGCATTTCGGGTTTCAGGTCTCCGCCCTTGCCGGCGGCGGCCTTGCCCTTTCGCACGAACTCCATGGTATCGAACGCCATCTTGGATTCGACGCCGTATTCCATCAGGGCATTCATGATGTCGTCGCGGGTGCAGATAGCGTGTTTGAGGTCCGTAAGCCCTGCTTTCAGGATGTCCTGAATGTTGCCCAGCCACACGGCGGTACCGTGGGACAGACCGGAAATACGGATGAGTTCCTCCATGGTGGTGGGGCGTGTCTCATTGAGCATGCCGCGCACGAAGGGCGTGCCGAATTCGGGGATGCCCAGCGTTCCCGTGGAGACACCCAACTGCTCCGCGGTCAGTCCCAGCGCCTCGGGGCCCGAGAACAGGGACAGGATCTCGTCGAACACCTTTCTGTCGTGGAGGGGCACCGCCTGCGGCTTGATGCCCGTGATGTCCTGCAGATTGCGGAGCATCGTGGGATCATCGTGGCCGAGGATGTCCAGTTTCACCAGCACATCGTGCATGGAGGTGAAATCGAAGTGGGTGGTGACGGTGGTGCTGTCCGGGTCGTCCGCAGGATGCTGCACTGCCGTGAATTGGTAGATCTCATACCCCTTGGGCAGAACGACCATGCCGGCGGGGTGCTGGCCGGTAGTGCGCTTGACGCCCGTGATGCCGCGGGCAAGGCGCTCTTTTTCCGCCTGAGGCAGGTTAAGTCCCCGCTCCTCGGCGTATTTGAGCACATAGCCGTAGGCGGTCTTTTCTGCCACATCGCCCATGGTGCCGGCGCGGAAGACATTCTCCTCGCCGAACAGATCCTTCACATACTGGTGGGCGCGGGGCTGATAGACGCCGGAGAAGTTCAGGTCGATATCGGGCACCTTATCGCCCTTGAAGCCCAGAAAGACCTCGAAGGGGATGTTGAACCCGTCTTTATCCATGATGGTACCGCATTCGGGACACGCCTTCGCGGGCAGGTCCAGACCGCAGGTATACTGCTTGGGCACATCGAATTCGTAGTGTTTGCACTTGGGGCAGACATAGTAGGGCGGCAGTGCGTCCACTTCCGTGATGCCCGCCATCTTCGCAACGAAGGAGGAACCGACGGAGCCTCGGGAGCCGACGATGTAACCGTCGGAAAGGCTCTTCTGAACGAGTTTGACCGCGATCATGTACAGCGTACAGAAACCGTAGCCGCAGATGGAGCCCAGTTCCTTGTCGAGGCGCGCCTGCACGATCTCGGGAAGGGGCGAGCCGAAAATACGCTCCGCATTGTGGGCGCACAAGTCTCTCAGATCCTGCTCGGCGGTTTCCCACACGGGCTGGAAGGTATCGCCGCCGCCCGGCGCCTTCATGAACAGGTCCTTGATGTGTTCCACGCGGTCAGCGATCTCGTTGGGCGCCTCAATGACCACATAGCGGGCGTCTTCCTCGCCGAGATAGGCAAATTCCTTCAGCATCTCGTCCGTCGTGCGGAAGTACAGCGGCGGCTGGAAGTCCGCGTCCTCAAAGCCCTTTGTCGCCAATAATATGGCGCGGTAAATGGCGTCCTTCGGGTCTTTGAAGTGGACATCGCCCGTGGCGACCACGGGTTTGTGCAGTTTCTTTCCGAGGGCGAGGATGTGGCGGTTGATGTCGCGCAGGTCCTCCTCTGAGGAAACCGTGCCGTCCCGCAGCATGAACTCGTTGTTGCCGATGGGCTGGATTTCCAGATAGTCGTAGAAATCCGCGATCTTTTCCAGTTCTTCCTCGGTTTTGCCCGCGATGATGGCGCGGTACAGTTCGCCCGCCTCGCAGGCACTGCCCACGATGATGTCCTCGCGCAGGGATTGGATGAGGGAACGGGTCATGCGGGGCGTTCTGTGGAAGTATTTAAGGTGGGCGTCGCTCACCATGTGATTGAGGTTCGTCATGCCCTTGCGCGAAGTGGCAAGGAGGATGATGTGCCTGCTCTCCCCGCCCGCGTCCGTGGCGAAGCAGGAATTGAGGTCATCGAGGCGTTCGAGAGGCTTTTCTTTCCCGAGGGACTCGAGGGTTTTGATGAGCACCAGAGAAGTCGCCCTCGCGTCATGGACGGCGCGGTGGGCGTTTTTGAGGTCGATGCCCAATTCCTTGCAGACCTGACCCAGTTTGTGGGTCTTCATCGTGCGGTAGTAGTTGCGGCACAGGGCAAGGGTGTCAAGCACGGGATAGTCGAATGGCAGTCCCGCGTTTTTGAAGGCGCGCTTAAAGAACGCCGTGTCGAAGTCTGCGTTGTGGGCGACCAGCACCGCACCCTCGCAGAAGGCGGCGAAATCGTGGATCACCTCGCCGATTTTCGGCTGTCCGCGCACCATGGCGGAATTGATGCCGGTCAATTCCGTCACCTTTTCGGGGATCGGGATCTGCGGATCAATGAGCATGGAAAATTCTTTGACTTCCCTGCCGTTTTCGATGCGCACGGCGCCGATTTCCGTGATTTCATCCGTGTTTCTGTTAAGGCCCGTGGTCTCCACATCGAGTACCACATAGGCGCAGGCATCCAGTTTTCTGCTGTCCGCCTTCGCCACGATCTCGGGGCAGTCCTCGATCAGGTACGCTTCGCAGCCGGGGATCAGTTTGATGCCCGCTTTTTTCGCCGCCTGGAACGCCTCCGGGAACGCCTGCACCACGCCGTGATCGGTGACCGCGATGGCCTTGTGTCCCCACGCCGCCGCCTGATTGATGAGGTCCGTGGGCGACGCGCAGGCGTCCATGGCGCTCTTTGTGGTGTGCAGATGCAGTTCCACGCGCTTTTCCTTTGCGGTATCCTTGCGCTCGGGCTTGCTCGCGGGCATGATGTCGGTGATCATGATCTGGAAGCGCTTATCGTACTCATCGTAGCGGTAATCGCCCTGCAGTTTGATCCATTTGCCCTCTTTGATGTGGGTCTTCACATTCTCCAGCACCTGCTCGAAGGGAATCTGATTCTTGCCCCGCTTCGGGCGCACGAACGCCTTGCAGATCATGGAGCCGGTATAGTCCGTCACGGTAACGGAGAGGATCTTGCAGTCCTCCTTGCGGGTGTCGCGCAGTTCCATTGAGATGATCTCGCCCAGCACGACTACGCGCCCGGAATCCTCGGTGATGTCCTTCATGCTCATCGCGGGCGCGGTGATGCTCTGACCCATGATGGCGTCGGAAGCGACGACGGGCTTGTCCGAAACCTGCTCCGCGCCGTGATCCAGAAAATCTTTGGCGAGCATGGCTTCCTCTTCCATCCGCTGCTCGGTGATGCGGCGGATGCGTTCCTCGTTGTTGCCCTTCTGCTCGATGGCCACCTGAAGTTCCACATCGAAGGTCTCCTTGAGGAGCCTGCCGATCATCTTGTCCACTTCCCTCACGCGCAGAAACTGCGCGCCCTCTTTGGAAGAGACAAACACCGAGAGCCGGTTGTCCTCGATGGTCCACTTTTCTTCATTCCACACGAGGAAGGGCAGGCAGGCGGGACTTTCCTCCACCACGCGGTCCGTGATGACGCCCTTGTAGGCGTTGATGTCCGAAAGCACCTGCTCGCGCAGGGCGGGATAATTCACTTTCACATCCACGCGCACATCAGGGAAGCCCGCTTTGAAGGCGTTCTCGATGATCCTTATTTCACTGCGCTTCAGTATCCTGCTGCTTTCCAGAAAAACGGCAAGGTTGCCCGTGGCTTTGGACACGGTGACACGCCCCAAAGAGACGGTCTCCTCGAGTTTCCTGTCATTTCCTTTCAGCAGTTGTGTCCAGAGTTCGCTCATTGGTTTTCTCCGTAGACCGACCTGATTTCGTCAATCAAAATCTGCGAGAGGTCGCCCCTCACCGTTCTGGGCTCCTGCCCTTTCCGGATGAGGACACCTCCGTTGTGTCCGCCCGCGATGCCGATGTCCGCTTCCCGCGCCTCGCCCGGTCCGTTCACCACGCAGCCCATGACGGCGACCGTGATGGGCGTTTTGATGTCCGCGCAGGCGGCGCGCACCTTCTCCGCGATGTCGCCCACGGGGATGCAGGTGCGCCCGCAGGTGGGGCAGGAAACGATGTTGATGCCTTCCTTGCGGATCTCGCAGGCCTTGAGGATCTCTTTTGCCGCGTAGACCTCCTGCACGGGGTCGCCCGTCAGGGACACGCGGATGGTGTCGCCGATGCCGTCCAGCAGCAGAGCGCCGATACCGATGGCTGACTTGATGTTGCCCATGCCGGGCGTGCCCGCCTCAGTGACGCCGATGTGGAGGGGATAATCGCAGGAGCGGGACGCGATGCGCGCCGCCTCTACGGTCATGGGGACATTGGATGCCTTCATGGAAAGTACCATGTCATAAAAGCCGCACTTTTCCAGCATTTTCGCGTGAGTGAGCGCGCTCTCCACCAGTCCCCGCGGATCGGGTCCGCCGTATTTATTGAGGATGTCCTTTTCCACGGAGCCGCTGTTGACGCCGATGCGCACGGGCACATGGTGGACCTTGAGGCAGTCGGCGAGTTTCCTCACATTCGCTTCTCCCCCGATGTTGCCGGGATTTATGCGCACTTTATGGATGCCGTTTTCGAGAGATTTGATGGCGAGTTTATAGTCAAAATGGATGTCCGCCACCACCGGCACGGGGCTGTTTTCCGAAAGGAAGCGCACATTGTCCGCGCACGCATCGTCGTACACGCTGAAGCGCACGATCTCGCAGCCCGCCGCGGCGAGGGCTTTGATCTGGCTGAGCGTCGCCTGCGCGTCGCGGGTGTCAGTGTTAGTCATGGACTGGATGGTGACGGGCGCGCCGCCGCCGATTTTCACATTTCCCGCGGTCACCTGTCTGGTCATTTGAGCAGATGCCCTCCTTCCAGGATACAGGACGCCTCTTTGTAGTTGAGGTTGTATTTCTTCACCCATTCGAGGCCTTCCCGATAGGTGGTGTCATCGCACACATTCCACGGCTGGTGGGCGTCGCCGCCGAAGACCACGGTCGCCCCCGTCTTCCCGGCGATCTCCCAAAAGGGCGCGTGGGGATAGTGCCGCTTTTCGCGCAGACCCTGCAGGTTGATTTCAAGCGCCACATTGTGCTTGATACAGCCTTCACACAGGCGGCGGATCTCGTTATCATAGGCCTCGGGCTCGCCCGTATAGCGGAACATGTCGGGGTGGGCGATGCAGCAGTAGACGCCCGTCTGAACGCCCTCGAGCACCTGATCCACATAGAGTTTGAGCAGGTCCGGTCCCTGATCTTTTCCGCTCACCTGAAAGCCATCATATTCGTTTTTCACATAGTGCTGACCCATGATGAGATACTCCACACCGCTGCCTTCGATGAGTTTCATGGAGTCGGCGAAGTGCTTCGGGTAATACTCGAATTCAAGCCCGGTGTGGAGTTCGATCCGGTCTTTGAACTCTTCCCTGAGCGCGCCGATGACGGCGCAGTAATCCGCCAATTGCTCCGGCTTCATGCGGATGCCGGACACATAGCCGTTGCCGAATACCTGCGGGCTGTGGTCGGCAAAGCCGAACTTCGTCATGCCCTTTCTGATTGCTTCCTCCACATATTCCCGCTCGGTGCCCTTCGCGTGACCGCAGCGGGTGGTGTGGTTGTGAAAAGACTCTTTGTACATTTTATGCCTCTATTTGATGATATTTCGTACATCGTTCACGGTGACGAACACCATGAGCAGGATGAGGATGGCAAAGCCTATCAAATTGATGACGGCTTCGGTCTCGCGCTTGATATGCTTGCCGGTTACGGCTTCGATGACCAGCAGCACGCCCCGTCCGCCGTCCAGCGCCGGGAAGGGCAGCAGGTTCATGATGCCCAGCGAGAGGGAGATGGCCATGATGTAGTATACGACGGCAGCGATGCCGTAGGCGAAATTTCTGGAAAAGCCCGTGTTCAGTTCATCCGACACGGTATCCACGATGCCGACCACGCCACTGACCGCGCCTTCCTCGATTTGGTTGCCGCGCACGAGGTCGCTTATCAGGCTCACCAGCATCTTCCAGGTCTCCACCACGACCCTGCCCATGAAGCGGAAACTCTCGCCCATGGCGCCCACGACGCCCACATTGTAGGGCGCGTTCCATACCGGCAGCTGCACGCCCATCAGCATGGAGCCGCTCTCCTCGTCAAAGGCAGGCGTCAGTACGGTCTCGTAAGTCTCCCATTCGGTCTCGGTAACGGGACGGTCGAGTTTCACATTCATGCTTTCCCCGTTTTCGCACGCGGCGGCAGCGGAGCGCAGGAGGTCCGTACCCTGACCGTCAAAGGAAATGGCGGCGCCGTTCACCTCGACGAACACATCGCCTTTTTGTATGCCCGCTTCTTCCGCCGGCATGCCCGCGATGATATCCGCGACCTGCGGATAGGTCACAGTTTCAAAGGGGTTCGTAATGAGGTCCGCGGCAATCAATATCGTGGACAGGATGAACGCCACGAGGAAGTTCATGAAGGGGCCCGCCAGCACGGTGAGCAGCCGCTTCCACGCGGGCGCGTTGTTCATGCTCCGAGGATCGCTGCTGTCCTCATCCTCCCCAACGAAGGCGCAGTAGCCGCCAAGCGGGATGAGCCGCAGGGAGAACTTCGTGCCCTTTCGGGTGAAACCGCAAATTCGCGGGCCCATGCCGAGGGCAAATTCGGTCACACCGATGCCCGAAAGCCGTCCCACGATGAAGTGTCCCAGTTCGTGCAGGAAAATGATGATGCCCAGCATCAGGATCGCGATTACAATATACAATAGTTTCATGGTAAAAAATTACCCCTTCGGGAAAAACTTTCTGCCTTCCATAGGGGAAGGACGGAATCTTATTGGCTGCTCCTTTGGTAAAGGACTAAAACTTCCTGCCTTCCCGTAAGGAAAGGACTTAAAAACTTCTTGCCTTCCCCTCCGGGAAAGGTGCCGCCCGCAGGCGGCAGATGAGGACTTCGTGATTGCCGCTTTTCTTCCGTGCCCTCATCAGTCTCGCTTCGCTCGACGGCTTCCCCCGGCAGGGGAAGCCAGGAAGATGGTCACAGCATCCCTTCCGCCGTCTCTCTTGCCAGTCTGTCCGCCGCGTACACATCCTCGCAGGAGGATACGCCCGTCACGGGACAGCGTTCAAGCGTTTTCATCACGATTTCCGGAATTTGTCCGAATCTGATCCCGTTTTTCAGAAACGCCGCCACGGCAACTTCGTTCGCCCCGTTCAGGATGACGGGGGCAGTGCCGCCCGCTTTGAGGGCTTCCCGCGCCATGTTCAGGCAGGGAAAGCGCTCCGTGTCGGGCGTTTCGAAGGTGAGGGCGGATAGAAGCGTAAAGTCCAGTTTCTTTCCGTGATAGTCGATGCGCCCCGGGTGTCCCATGGCGTAGGAGATGGGACCCCGCATGTCGGGATTGCCCAACTGCGCCAGCACCGCGCCGTCTTCAAACTCCACCATGGAGTGGATGACGGACTGGGGATGGATGACCACATCAATTTTATCAAGCGGCATGTCGAAGAGGTAATGCGCCTCGATGACTTCCAGCCCCTTGTTCATAAGGCTCGCGCAGTCCACGGTGATCTTGCTGCCCATGCGCCAGGTGGGATGGGAAAGCACATCGGAAACGGACGCGTTTTCGATTTCCTCTTTACTCTTTAAGCGCAGGGCGCCGCCCGAGCAGGTGAGGATGATCCGGCGGGCGGGATTGCCCTCCGCCGCTTTCAGACACTGGAAGATCGCGCTGTGCTCGCTGTCCACGGGCAGCAGTTGCCTGCCGAGCCGCTTCGCCTTTTCCATGACAAGATCTCCGCCTGTCACGAGCGCTTCCTTGTTGGCAAGCAGCACGCGTCCGCAGGTGTCGAGGGCAGTCAATACCGTTTGAAGCCCCGCGATGCCCACAACGGCGCAGAGCGCGTCGTCCGTGCGGGCGGCAAGCAGCATTTCGGAAGCGGCGTTTTCACCAAAGTGCCAGTCGATAAATCGGAGATCCTCCGGCACTTCCGCTTCCTTCACGAGGGCGCAGTGGGCAGGACTAAACTCCCGCGCCAAAGCGAAAAGCCCCTGCGCGTCGCTGTACGCGGCGAGGGCGTCCGCCTTGAACAATGCGGGATACTGCCGCACCACATCCAGGGTCTGCGTGCCGATGGAGCCCGTGGCTCCCAGCACCGATATCGTTCTCATCAGTTCTCCTTCACGCGTCCGAAGCGGCGTTCGCGGGACGCGTACTCGTTCAGATCCTCAAACAGGCGTTCCTTGTTGTAGTCAGGCCAGTAAACGGGATTGAAAATGAGTTCCGCGTACCAGGTCTGATACAGGAGGAAATTGGAAAGCCGCTTGTCTCCGCCCGTGCGGATGAGCAAATCCACATCCCCCTGTCCCGCGGTGTAGAGGTGATCTGCGATGGTCTGCGCGCTGATATCGCCCACTGCCATCTTCCCATCCACGCAAGCCTGCGCGATGGCTTTGACGCACCTTTCCATCTCGGCCCTGCCGCCGTAGTTAAGGGCAATGTTGAGGCGCAGCCCCGTATTGTCGCAGGTGCGGTCCATGGCGTTTTGCAGGGCGCTCTTCTGCTCCTCCGGGAATGCTTCGATGTCCCCGAGGATCGTGATTTTCACTTTTTCCGCGTCCAGTTCGTCGATCTCGCTCACAAAGTAGCGAGTGATGAGTTTCATGAGCGCCGCCACTTCCTCCGCGGGACGGCTCCAGTTCTCCGTCGAGAAAGCATAGATGGACATGGACTCGATGCCGATATCGCTGCAGGTGCGGATAATCTCGCGCAAGGCTTCCGTGCCCGCGGCGTGCCCTGCCGTGCGGGGCAGCCCGCGCTTTTTCGCCCAGCGGCCGTTGCCGTCCATGATGAAGGCGATGTGCTTGGGCAGTTTCTCTTCGGGCGGGCAGACGGGTGCGGTCTTCTTTTTAAACAGGTCAGTCAGTTTCATTCGTTTTTTCCTTTTGATTTTCGTGGGCGTCATCGGCGAAGCGGCAAACGGTGAGCGTCAGGCGGTCTTCACTTTCCCGTATTACGCGCAAAGTGCCGCGGGTAATTCCTCCCCGCGGCGCAGCATACTCGTTTGCAGTTGATCCGGTGATGCCGTTTTCGGTAAGGACGCGGAGCGCCTCGTCAAGCGGCAGTCCCAGAACCGAGATCATACGGACATAATTTCCTTTTCCTTGTCGGCGGAAACCTTGTCGACATTCTTGATGGCTTCGTCCACTGCCTTCTGCAGTTGGGTCTCGGCGGTCTTCTGATCGTCCTCGGTAATCTTGCTGTCCTTCTTCAGTTTCTTGATGGCTTCCATGGCGTCACGGCGCACATTGCGCATGGCGACCTTGGCGTCTTCGGCGGCCTTCTTGACCTGCTTGCACAGTTCCTTGCGGCGCTCTTCGTTGAGTTCGGGCACCAGCAGGCGGACCACGCGGCCGTCATTGCTGGGGTTGGTGCCCAGATCGCTCTTCTGGATGGCCTTCTCGATGGGGGCGATCATCTTGGCTTCCCAGGGCGCAATGACGAGCAGTCTCGGTTCCGGAGAAGAGATGTTGGCGACACCGGACAGAGCGGTGGGGGTTCCGTAATAATCAACGGTGATCTTATCGAGGATCTGGGGGTTGGCACGGCCGGCTCTCAGAGTAGAATATTCTTTCTTGAGGCCCGCAAGGGTCTTTTCCATTCTGACCTTGGCGTCTTCGATAACAGGCTTATACATAGTGATACCTCCCGGGTGAAATTTCGCTGTATATATTGTATGTATTTTTGCCGTCTCTGTCAAGAAGAATTTCTATCCGTCCGTTCCGCGCCGTTTTGCGCGGTAAAACTTTCTTCAAATTTACGAAACAGAATTTGCGGTGAATTGGGCTTGACTTACGCTCGCCCCCGTTGTATTATTACAGAACCGTGGTATGGTCTTTTCACGGTTTATTTTTTACGGGAGGTGACAAGTCTTGGAAGATGGCGGTAGATGTCTGTCAACTGACGGCGTGCCCCGATTGTGCTTAGCCGCCCTGTTCCGCGGCTTCGTCTGATTTTCCCGGCACACCTTCATTGGCACACTCAGCCGCGACATAGCCCAACGGGCTGTGTCCGTTTGTGTTTGCTAAATTGAATGAAGGCGGTGATTTCCCATGGAATGGAGTCAATTGAAAAGCAGGCTGGATTCCCTGCTGGAATCCGATAAAAAAAGCGAACTGCGCGGCGCATTACGAATGCTCAACCGCGTGGATGTGGCGGAGTATCTTTCCGAACTGGATACGGACAAGATGCTGCGCGTTTTCCGTATGCTTCCCTCCGAGATTTCCTCCGAAGTGTTCAGTTACATGGACGACGATCAGCAGGAAAAACTGATCGCATCCATCGGCGACAGCGAGATCCGCGCTCTGGTGGACGACATGTTCATCGACGACGCCGTGGATTTTCTGGAGGACATGCCGGACGCGCTGGTCAAACGCATCCTGTCCACCGTGTCCCCCGAGACGAGGAAACTCATCAACACTTTCCTTTCCTACCCCGAAAACAGCGCGGGCTCCATCATGACGGTGGAATATTGCGCCTTTCCCCTGTCCTACACTGTCGCGCAGGCGATGGCGGAGATCCGCTCCACGGGTCTTGATAAGGAGACGGTCAACACCTTGTATGTGGTGGACGAAGGCGGCAGGCTCAAGGGTTCTCTCGCCCTTTCCTGCCTCATCATGGCGTCCGACGACACCCCCGTCGCCGCGCTGACCGATGCGGGCCGCGTGTGCATCGCCACAAGCGACGATCAGGAACTGGTCGCCGAGACCGTGCGCAAATACCATCTGCTCGCCGTGCCCGTCACGGACAAAGAGGGTCGTCTCGTGGGCATCGTGACCGCGGACGATGTGATGGATGTCATGCAGGACGAGGCCACCGAGGATATCGAAAAGATGAGCGCGCTGACCCCCAGCGAGGACACCTACATCAAGTCCGGCGTCTTTACGCTGGTTAAAAACCGTCTTCCCTGGCTCATGATCATGCTGACCGCGTCCATTTTGACCGGGCTCATCATCAACCACTACGACGGTCTCATCACGGGGCTTCAGGGCGCGGGCATCGCCCTTGCCGCATGCATCCCCATGATCATGGACACCTGCGGCAACTGCGGACAGCAGGCCTCCACACTGGTGGTGCGCGGACTGGCGACCGGGGAACTCTCCCCTGCGGACGCGCTGAGCGTTCTGTGGAAGGAGACGCGGGTCTCCCTGACCATCGCGGCGGTGCTTTCCGTGTTCTGCTTCCTCATCCAGTATTACCTCTTCGGCGCCGCACTTTCCATGGCGCTGGTCATCTCCGCCGCCATGGTCTGCGCGGTGGTATTCGCCAAGATCGTCGGAGGTCTTTTGCCCCTTGCCGCCAAGGCGGTGCATCTCGACCCTGCCCTCACGGCCGTTCCCCTCATCACCACCATTTCGGATACAGGCTCGCTCATCATTCTGTTCTCTCTGGCAAGCCTCATCCTCGGATAAGGAGGTACTGCGATGGAAAATACGAAAGCCGCCGAACTGCTCGAAAAGCTGCTTGAACAGGACAAGATCGGCGAACTGCGCGGCGCACTCATGATGATGAACCCCGTGGACATCGCCGAATATATGGACACCCTCGAAACGGACCGTATGCTGCGTTTGTACCGTCTGCTTTCCAAGGACATTTCCGCCGATGTGTTCGCCTATATGTCGGACGAGCAGCAGCAGAAACTGATGGAGTCCATCGGCGACGCGGAGACCGCCGCCCTCATCAGCGATATGTTCGTGGATGACGCGGTGGACCTGTTGGAAGAACTGCCTGCGAACCTCGTTAGGCGCGTGCTGAACAATGTATCCGAAGATCAGCGCAAGGTCATCAACCGTTTCCTCTCCTACCCCGAAAACAGCGCCGGTTCCATCATGACGCCGGAATTCTGCGAGTTCCACGAAGGCGTGACGGTGGAGGATGCCCTCAAATATCTGAAAGTCCATTCTGTGGACAAGGAGACCGTCTACACCCTGTATATCCTCGATCCCGGGCGCAAACTCATCGGCACGCTCCCCCTGCGCAAACTGATCCTCGCGGACGGCGACACGAAGGTGGAGACCCTCATGAACCCCAACTTCCTGTGCGCGAACACCCTTGATGACCAGGAAGCCGTGGCGGATCTGGTGCGCAAATACGACCTCATGTCCGTCCCCATCGTGGACAAGGAAGGCCGCATGGTCGGCATCGTCACCGCGGACGACATCATGGATGTTCTTCAGGAAGAGGCGACCGAGGACATCGAAAAGATGAACGCCCTGCTCCCCTCCGAGGACGAGTACATCAAGACCGGTCCCTTCAAGCTTGCCAAAAATCGCCTGCCGTGGCTGCTTTTCATGATGCTCTCTTCCATCCTCACCGAGACCATCATCGAAAACTTCGAGGCACATCTGTCCATCGCCTTCGCCGCCTGCATCCCCATGCTGATGGGCACCGGCGGCAACTGCGGAAGCCAGTCCTCTACCCTCGCCATCCGCGGTCTCGCCCTCGGTGAGATCACGCCGGGCGACGCCCTGCGCATCCTGTGGAAGGAATTCCGCGTGTCCATCATCGTTTCTTTTGTGCTGGCGCTGCTTTCCTTCGGCATCCAGACCATCGTCTTCTCCCGCACGGTCGTCGAAGCGGCGGTCATTTCCTGCGCCATGATCTGCACGGTCATCCTGTCCAAGTCCATCGGCTGCACCCTGCCGCTGCTGGCTAAGAAACTGAAACTGGACCCCGCCCTCATGGCCGCCCCGCTCATCACCACCATCGTCGATGTCTGCTCCCTGCTGATCCTGGTAGCCTTCGCCGCGATGGTGTAAAAAGCAGGCGGATGCTATCCGCGTAACCCCCTTGGCTTCCCTTATGGGGAAGTTGTCGGGCGTATTCGAGACTGATGAGGTCCGCGGCACAGCATAATTCCGAATAGCCACTCCTCATCTGCCGCTGCGGCAGCACCTTCCCCAAAGAGGAAGGCAAGAAGTCGTCCGCTGCGTGACCCACGCCCCCTATCGGCGGCAACTCGCCGCGCATCTCCACCCCTCCGCACCACCGTAGGGCGGGGGCTTGCTCCCGCCGCGTACCCATCCCATCTCGTATCCCCGTCCATCTCCCTCCATCCTCTCTCCCTTAAATTTTCCCCACGAGGCACCCAACATGAAAGAACTTCTCGGCTGCATCCGCAAGGCGGACAAGGATTTCGGACTCATCGACGCGGGCGACCGGGTCTGTGTGGGCGTGTCCGGCGGCAAGGATTCCCTTGTGCTTTTGTACGCCCTCGCCCTGTACCGCAAATTCTGCCCCAACAAGTATGAACTGGTGGCGGCGACCCTGCATCTGGGCCGCGAGCCCTTTGACCTCGATCCCATCCGCCGCCTCTGCGACAGCCTCGATGTGCCCTACACGGTCAAGATGACGGAGATCTCGCGCGTCATTTTTGACGAACGCAAGGAAGAAAACCCCTGCGCGCTGTGCGCAAAAATGCGCAGAGGCGCGCTCACCGACCTGTGCAAAGAACTCTGCGCCAACAAACTGGCGCTGGGGCATCACCGGGACGACGCCCTCGAAACGCTTTTCATGTCACTTTTGTACGAAGGGCGCATCCACACTTTCCACCCGAAGACCTATCTTTCCAGAAGCGGCATCACCCAGATCCGTCCCATGGTGTACGCGAGCGAAAAGCACATCATCCACCTGACGAAAGAACTGGATCTGCCCGTGGTCGCGTCCCCCTGCCCCGCCAACGGTTTCACCAAGCGGGAAACCATGAAGGACCTCATCGACTACATCACGAAAAACACCTCCCCCAACGCCCGGGAACTCATGCTCTCCGCCCTGCAAAACGAGGAGCAGTACGGGCTGTGGAATAGGTGATTTTCACGCAGGGCAGGAGCCTCCGAGCCCATCCACCCGCAGGACGGGAGCAAGCCCCCCGCCCTACGGATTTCGCGTATTTACCACCCTATGCGCATAAAAAAACACCTGCGCGGAAATCCGCGCAGGCGTTTTTTGCCTTGACTTACTTGAAGAATTCTGCGTTCAGGTCATCGATGACGGGCTGCCAGATGTTGGCGTTCGCATCGATGTAGCTCTGCCATTCGGTCTCGACCTCTTCGGGTTCCGCCATGACCAGTTTGGCGAACTCGTCCTTCAGGGACAGGGAGTAATTCGCCTTGGATTCGCTGGAGAAGAACTCATAGTCCACATCCAGAGGAATGATGAAGCCCTTGGTACGGAACTGATAGAAGGACAGGATGGGATCGATAACCACTTCCTTGTCGTAGGTGGGGTTGATGAAGAGGAAGTCGTCGGCGTTGAGACCCCAGGTACGGATGACATTGTAACTGTTGTACACATCCACGATGTTGGGGTAGGTGCCGTCTTCCTTCTTCTCCATGAGGATCTCCAGTTCGCCGTTGTCGTCAAACTTCCAGTCAACGCCGGGGATACCCATGTTGCAGGCAACCTGGCCTTCCTTGGTGGCGCACCAGTCCATAACGGTCAGGATGCGGTCAAGGGTCTCGGGGTCGGTTTGGGGCGCGAACAGGGACACGGACCACCAGTTCATGCACTCGATGGCGCGGGTCACGCCGTCATCGGTGGCGATGGTGGCGATGCCCATGCAGTCGTCGGAGTTGAGGCCGGTCGCCTCATCGAACTGCTGCTTGTAGCCCAGATAGGAGGAAGCCTGGCAGTTGCCGAACATCATGGCGGCGACGCCGGAGCAGAACTGGGAGATGGCTTCTGCGGACTGATGGAGATAGAAGTCGGGGTCGATCAGACCTTCGGTGTACCACTCATTGGCCAGTTTGGCAGCCTCGAGAACGGTGGGGTTCGCAAAGGACCAGGCATAGCCGTCCTCGGTCTTGTAGAACTTCTGATAGTCTACATCGGAGAACATGGTGAAGAAGGTAGCCAGACGGCCGGGTTCCTCGGAAAGGCCGATGGTGTTGCCGTTGCCCGCGAGGTCGTTTTCAATGGCGCCCTGCAGGTATTCCTTGAGTTGGGAAACGGTGATGATCTCACCGATCTCCATGCCCAGCTGGGCTGCCCAGTCTTTGCGGTAGTACACGGAAATGTGGTCCACCAGCACATCAACGGGGTTGAAGCGGTAGTTGCGAGCATGGGCGATGCCGTAGTATTTGCCGTTCACTTCGAACTTGGCGAACTGCTCTTCACCCATGCAGCCGAGCATCTGCTCGTACAGGGCGGGGTATTTCTCCATCCAGTCATCGGGCAGAGGAGCCAGCAGGCCCTGCTCCGCGTAGGTGACATACTCCTGATAGGCGAAGTCGCGCCAGGTGATCAGGTCGGGCATGGTGCCGCCGTTGACCCAGGTGCGGATCTTCTCGGACTGGGCGTCCTTGGAGACGGGGAATACTTCGTATTCGAAGTCGAACATCTGCGCGATATAGTCATACAGCGCGTCGTGATTGTAGTCCATGTTGGAGTTGGTGTGGGTGCCGTTCACGGTGAAGGACACATGATCCGCCATCGCGAAAGTGCCCAGCATCAGAACCAGAACAAGGACCAGAGCCAGGATCTTTTTCATGGATATAGCCTCCTTTTAATTTGATTGCCGGTCTTGTGACCGGTAAATCACATCTTGACAGAGCCCACCAGAACGCCCTTTACGAAGTATTTCTGCAGGAAGGGATAGAACAGCATGATGGGCAGCGTGGTCATCATGACGGCGGCCATCTTGACGCCGTTGGTGAACACATCCACATCCGTGTCGCCGGACGCCACATCGGAGTACGCCTGAGATTCGGCGACGATTGCGCGCAGCACAGTCTGCAAGGTCATCTTCTTGGAGGAGTTGATGAGCAGCATGGACCAGAACCACTCGTTCCAATACCCCACCGCCGTGAACAGCGTGAAGGTAGCAAGCAACGCGCCCTGCAGGGGCAGCATGATGCGGAAGAAGGTGGTGATGTCGTTGGCGCCGTCGATCTTAGCGGCCTCTTCCAGTTCCTGAGGCGTCTGCTCAAAGCCGTTCTTGAGGATGATAATGTTGTAGGTGGAAACGCCGCAGAACAGGATGACGCTCCAGCGGGAATCGATGAGCCCCATATTTTTAATCTGGAGGTAGGTGGGGATCATGCCGCCCGAGAAGAACATGGTAAACAGGACCAGGGCGAAAATGAGTTTCTTGCCCGGGAACGCCCGCCGCGAGAACACATAGCCCATCATGACCATGGCGGTCATGGATAGGGCGGTACCGGCAAAGGTGATGATGATGGTGCTGATATAGCCCGTGCTCATGTTGCCCTTTTCCAGCACATAACTATAGTTTTTGAAGGTCAGTTCCGTAGGCCACATGGAGACAGGATGCAAGGCGTAGCCGCGGTTGGATTCCAGAGAAATGACGACACCGTTATAGAAGGGTACGAAAATGATGACGGCGATGAGGGTGAGCACGAGGAGCACCACCGTGTCACCCCATGTCCACTTTTTGAAGCCCGGTCTGTAAAGCATGTTATTCTTCATGCCGGCACCCCCTTAAGCGAACATGCCTTCGCCGCTGATGGATTTCACCACGCGGTTGGCAATAATCAACATCGCCAGATTGATGACGGACTTGAACAGACCCACCGCCGTGGAGAAGGCGTAGTTGGGATTGCCCTTGAAGGTGATGGTGTAGATGTAGGTGTCCAGAATATCGGACACTTCCTTTACGGCGGGATTCTGCAGATAGAAGACCTGCTCAAAGCCGCTGTTCATGACGCGGCCTACCTGCAGGATGAACAGGGTCACGATGGTGGAGCGGATGCCGGGCAGTGTCACATGCCACGCCTGAGAGAGACGGCCCGCGCCATCCACGGTGGCGGCTTCGTACAGAGTGGGATCGATGCCCGTGATGGCGGCCATGTAGATGATGGAACTCCAGCCCATTTCCTTCCAGTTGGCAGTCAGGTACAGGAAAGGACGGAACAGGCGGACATCGGCGAGGAAGTTGATCCTCGCCCCGCCCAGATTGGCGATGATGGTGTTGACCATGCCGCCGTTGGCAAAGAAGTTATTGAGCAGGGTGGAAACGATGATCCAGGACAGAAAATGCGGGAAAGTGTAAATGGTCTGATAAATGCGCTTGACGCCGGACAAACGCAGTTCATTGAGCAGCAGTGCCAGAATAATGGGCGCCGGGAACTGAAAAATGAGGCGGGAAAGGTTGATGGAGAAGGTGTTGCGGATGGCGGCAACGGCGTCGGGCGTGGTGAAAATGCGCTCGAAGTTGCTCATGCCGATCCACGGGGACGCCCAGATGCCTTCCTGCACATTGAATTTCTTGAAGGACATGACAAGACCCGTCATGGGCGCGTAGTGGAACACGGCGAAATACATAAGGCCCGGGATCAGCAGCACATACAGAAAACGCGCCTGCCAGATGCGGTTCCCGAGTGCCTTCAGGTTTCCGTTCACATCAATGCCCCCTTCTTCCCAGTTGATGATATTTTACCACATTTTACGGCAGGTTTTGTTAAGGTTGTGTGTCAAAATTCATATATTTTTTTATAAGCACCCATTCGAATGAAGCAAACTGAAATTTTGCGCGGAGACTGTGCCTTGGCATATTGACATTATCCTCCCGGCAGCGTATCATTTCACGCGAGAAGAAGGTGACTGTATGCTGACCAATTACCATTCCCATACCGTCCGCTGCCTGCACGCACAGGGCACGGAAGAAGAATATGTGAAGACCGCCATCGAAAACGGCTACTCCGTCTTCGGCTTTGCCGACCACTCCCCCTGGCCCTACAAGAGCGATTATGTGAGTTACATGCGCATGAAACTCAGCGAGTTTCCGGACTACGCAAAAACCGTGCGCGGGCTCAATGAGAAATACAAAGACAAGATATCCGTGCCGCTGGGACTCGAATGCGAGGCGTTCCCGGAGTTTTTCGGCTGGCTCAAAGAATTCAAGCAGGAACACCTCGACTATGTGATCCTCGGAAACCACTACGACTGCATCGACGAGGGCAACCCTGACAACTTCCTGCCCCTCAATGACGCGGGCGGATTCTATTTCGGACGCGCCTCCACCCACGCCGAGGCGCACAGATACGCGGAGCGCACGATAACCGGCGTGCTGACCGGCATCTACGACTGTCTCGCCCATCCGGACCTGTTCTGTTTTGCCTATCCCGTCTTCGACAAAGACGCCGAAGCCATCAGCCGCGACCTGTGTGCCGCAGCGGAGCAGATGGACCTGCCTGTCGAATACAACTTAAACGGCGCCATCCGTTCCGAGGGCGGAAATGTCCCGGGACTCGGCTATCCCTGCCGTGAATTCTGGGAGATCGCCTCGGAATACAAACTGAAAGCCATCGTGGGGCTCGACTGTCACAGACCCAAAGACATCATGCGCACGGACCTTTACGAAAAGGCATCTGCGTTCCTCTCCGGCCTCGGCATCGAAACCATCACGGAACTGCCGATGAAAAAATAGCAAAATCCCCGGGAGATTCCCGGGGACTTCCTTTATTCTTCCGCTGCTCTGCGAGCGAACATTCTGCCGCAGTCCGCGGTGTAGCGCAGGAGGGAGGGCACCACTTCTTTGTCCACGCGTTCCCAGATCTGACCCGCCTCGAAGGAGATGGTCTTGTCGAACTTGATGGCGCGCAGACCCTCGATGAAGCGGTCCCAGTCCAGCACGCCCATGTACGGCGACACATGCAGGTCGTCCCGTCCGTCGTTGTCGTGCATGTGGAAGGCTTCGATGCGGTCACCCAGTTGGATCATGGCGTTTTTGATGTCGACGCCCACAAGGAGCAGGTGTCCCGTGTCGAGGCAGAAGCCGAACTGCTTTGTACCCGCGATGCCGTTGAGCGTGTCAATGTAGCTGCACGCCTCTGTGATGTCCGAGCAGATGGCAGCGTAGATGCGGCGTTTGAAGGCGGTAAACATGTTTTCAAGCAGGATCTTGACACCGTATTCTTTTGCTACGGGAATGAGTTTACTATACTGCTCGATATTGAAATCCCACTCGGTCTTTTTGTCCATCTGATGGAAATAGTCGCCGAAGAAGGGATGCACGACCAGGTTGCGGCAGCCGATGTGGTCGCAGCCGCGGACGGTGTTTTTGAGGATCTCTATGATGCGGTCGTTGGCGCCCGGGCAAACCTCCTCCGGGATGTAACAGGGCATGATGGCGTGCGCCTGATAGTTGTCGAGCCCGTACTTCTCCGCCGCGTCCTTCCACGGCGTAAAGATACTCACATCGCCGCGCAGGAGCGCTTCGTTCACCTTGTTGTCCACCACATCACGGTAGGGCGTCAGGCGGTAAAGGCCCACATCCACAGCGTCGAAGCCGCATTCTTTCAGAAGTTTATAACCGCCGTCCACGCCGTAGAGCGTGCAGGCTTCCTCAGATTGAAACGCAATTTTGTTCATACACTACTCCATAAATGTATATTCGGCTCTGACCGCGTCAAAGCCTTCGGTCTTCACGGTGATGACGCACTTGCCCACGCCCGTTTTGCGGACGGCGGCGAAGATGTGCCCGTTATAGAAAGGCAGGGCGGAAACAGCCCTGTATTCGCGCAGCAGCAGGGCGTCGCCGTTGTCGATGGCGGCGAGGGTCCCCGCGCCTTCGATGGTGGTCTCCGCCGCGGGATTTTCCAGCACATAGGGGGTTCCGGGCTTGTCGGGGAGCCAAATGTCCGCGAGGAGGGAATCATCGCCTTCCTGCATGGGAGTCAGTTCGATTTTCACTTCTTCCCCGCTTATGTCGCTGTACAGGATGTCCCCGGCGACCTTTCTGCCCGCGTTGTAGCCCTCCGCCCGCAGGACGCCCGGGATGTAGGGCACGCGCATGTGCACCATACCGTCCGGGAAATCCCTGAGATACGCCGTGCGCGGCGTCTGACTGTTCTGATAGAGTTTCACCGTATCGCAGTTGGTCATGACGGCGACTTCCATCACCTTTTCATACTGACTGTATTTCCAGTGGGCGCGCATCTGCGGGAAGCCCCACATGCCCCGCGCCATGTCCCACGGCTCAGCTTCGTCGTAGACCGCCAGTTTCAGAACGGGCTCGTTCTTGAAGAAGGCTTCGCAGTAGCGGGCGCGCAGTTTGGGATAAGCCGTGCTGTCAAGGAGATTGCCCGTCCAGCCCCGCGCGGGCCAACCGCCGCTCTCGCCCAGATAGTCACAGCCCGCCCACACGAAGGCACCCGTGACCCAGTCGTACTTCTTCACGATGCTGTACGGGTCCTCATAGGAAATGTCGGTCGTGTTCATGGTGCGGCTGTCGTGGCGGTAATAGGTGCGCACTTCGGTGCCGATGATGGGCTTGCGCATGCCGCTTTCCCGCATCTTCTCGTAGACCTGCTCCATGTAGTTCCCGCAGAACACATCCACGATTTCCGCGTATCTGCGCGCCACCGCCATCTTGACCCCGAGGGGCGTGGCGTCATTGTAGTTTTCCACGCAGAAGCCCTGCAGTACGCAGGTGACGGGCCGGGTAGGCTCCACCTCGCGGACCTTGGTGACCAGTTTTTCGAGGGTCTCGAAGAAATATTCGGAATACTGTCTGCAGACCTCGTTTCCCACGCTCCACAGGATGATGGAGGGGTGGTTGCGGTCGCGGCGGAGCATGAGTTCGATTTCCTCCAACCGTTCCTCATCGTCGATGAGGTCGAAATACATGCCGTTGGCGTGCTGCCACTTGTCGCAGTATTCATCAATGACGAGCAGGCCCATTTCATCGGCGAGGTCGTAAAACTCCTCCGCCATGGGATTGTGGGAGCAGCGCACGGCGTTGACGCCGATTTTCCTGACCGCTTCAAAGCGTCGCCGCCAGATCTCTTTGGGTACCGCCGCGCCGAAGGCCGTGGCGTCGTGGTGGAAGTTGACGCCCCACAGTTTCGTCTTGACGCCGTTTAACAGGAAACCGTCCTCATCATCGAATACCGCCTTGCGCGCGCCGAATCGAAGACTCTGTCGGTCTGTTTCGATGCCGTCCTTCACGAGGACAACGGTCAGGTCGTAAAGATGCGGCGTGTTCGTCGTCCACAGAAGAGGATTGTCGATGTCGAAGGAAAATTCCGTCTTCCGCTGCGCGGGAGCGGAAAGGGTGAGGATCGTTTCGCCTTTCAGGGAGACTTCGACACGCGTCTCCATGCCGCTCACATCGCCTTCGGTCTCCACGGTGACCTTCGTCTCCGCTCTGCCGCAGCGGATGCCGTGCACATCGGGCAGGTCGCCCATGGGACCCGAGATCACGGGATCGCAGGTCACCCACACACCGTCGTGGGCGATGTGAGCGGGCGCGTCATTCAAAAGCCACACATTGCGGTAGATGCCGCAGCCGCTGTACCAGCGGTCGCCGCCGTTGCTCGCGTTGTCGACCCGCACGGCAAGCACATTGTCCCCGCCGTATTTGAGACCGTCAAGCGTCACCAGCACGGGGATGTAGCCGTACTTGCGTCCGCCGATGGCTTTACCGTTCAGGTACACGGTGCTGAAGCGCTGGATGCCGTCAAACAGCACGCGGATGACGCGTCCGCGCCAGACCTCGGGCGCGATGAAATGATAGCGGTACCAGCCCACCTCTTCCCGCGGGAAGAAGCCCTGGCAGCCGCCCCACGGCATATCCTTCCATTGGGTGTTGAAGATCTGCCAGTCGTGGGGCAGGGTGACCTGTTCCCATGCGGAATCGTCATAGGAAAGTTCCGCCATAGCGGGATCGTCCGCCTTCCTGAAGAGCCAGCCGGGGTTTATGATCATTCTGTCCTGTTCCATAAGTGCCTCCGTGATATGATGCCAATATTATACCCTTTCCGTTCAGAAATGTCCATAGGCAGTTTGCTTGTTATGCGGCGGTTAATTGTGAAAAAGCGTATTGACAAAATCTCCGCCACGCGATATAATATCCCTTGTCGTCGCGGGGTAGAGCAGTCTGGCAGCTCGTCGGGCTCATAACCCGGAGGTCGTGGGTTCAAATCCCTCCCCCGCAACTCTCATGCCGGCGTAGCTCAGTTGGCTAGAGCATTCGGTTCATACCCGGAGTGTCATTGGTTCGAATCCGATCGCCGGTATGGAAAACCTGCTGCAAATGCAGCAGGTTTTTTCTTTACATCTTTCTCGTTTTGTGCTATACTGGCATGTGGCAAAAATGTTGTTCCGGAGGCAGTTATGGCAATAGTCGCTATCGTCGGTTCCGGCATGATGGGGTCCGCCCTCGCCTTCCCTGCCCGCGAGAACGGGCACGAGGTGCGCCTGGTCGGCACGCATCTGGACCGCGAGATCATCGATACCTGCGTAAAAACAAACCGTCATCCCAAATTCACCCGCGATTTTCCCGCGGGGCTCAAATACTATCAGATTGAAGAACTGGAGACCGCCCTGCGCGGCGCTGACCTCGTCATCGGCGGCGTGTCCAGTTTCGGCGTGGAGTGGTTCCGCGATTTCGTTCTGCCCGTCATCCCCGAGGGCACCGATGTGCTCACCGTAACCAAGGGGCTCATGGACTTCCCGGACGGGACGCTGAAGCCCTACCCGTATCTCTGGCAGGAGAAACTGGACGCCACCCGCAGAAAGCTCAATCTCTGCGCGGTGGGCGGGCCCTGCACCTCCTATGAACTGGTCGCCCACGATCAGACGCAGGTCACCTTCTGCGGAAAAGACATGGACGCCCTTCGCCGCGTAAAAGCCATCATGGGCACGGATTACTACCACATTTCCCTGTCCACGGACATCATCGGCATCGAAAGCGCCGTAGCGCTCAAAAACGGCTACGCGCTGGGCGTAGCGCTGACCGTGGGGCTCAACCAGAAGGCTTTCGGCATGGACAGCGAACTGCACTACAATTCCCAAGCCGCCGTGTTCTATCAGGCTGTGCGGGAGATGGGGAAACTGCTCACCCTGCAGGGCGCGGCCACCCTCGACAACCTCGCCGTGGGCGCGGGCGATCTGTATGTGACCGTGTACGGCGGCAGGACACGGCTGGTCGGCGTGCTGCTGGGCAGAGGGCTCGATATCGACGAAGCGAAAAAGGAACTGAATGGCGTGACGCTGGAGTCCCTCGTGGTGGCAGAGCGCGTGGCGCGCGCCGTGCATATCCTCGCGGAAAACGGCAAAGCGGACCTCAATGACTTTCCCCTGCTCCTCCATGTGGACGACATCCTGACCAAGCACGCGCCCGTCGACATCCCCTGGGACAAATTCACTTTTACGAACGACTGAGGTGATATTATGGAACTGCCCGCCGATTCCTACTGGACGAAAGGTTTATGGCGAAACAAGGCGTTTTACGCCCTGATGCGCCCGGGAATGTCCCTGTTTTTCCGTCTGCGGAATCATTTCCACTATGACCTGTATCAACCGAAAGACAAGACCTTCCTGCTGCTCACCAACCACAATTCCACAGTGGACCACTTTCTGAACGCCATCGCGGTCAAAAGTTATATCCGCTTCGTGGTTTCCGATCACCTGATGCGCAAGGGCATCGGCTCGTGGGCGATGCGGTTTCTGGCAAACCCCATCCCCCGCAGAAAGGCATCGGGCGGCGAGCCCACCGGCAAAATGGACCAGCAGAACCTGCGTCTCGGCGTGCCCGTCATCATGTACGCGGAGGGCAACCGCTCCTTTAACGGCCGCACGGGCTTCATCTCCCCCCGCACGGGACAACTGGTGAAGGACGCTACCGGCTCCCTCATCACCTACCGCATCGACGGCGCCTATATGCAGACGCCCCGCTGGGGGCACACCCTGCGTAAGGGTCCCGTGTTCGGTCAGGTCGTACGCGAGTATTCCCGCGCGGAACTGGATAAAATGAGCGCGGAAGAGATCTACGCTCACATCTACGAGGATCTGTACTGCGACGCCTACGCTTATCAGAAGGAACACAAGTACCTCTATAAGGGCGATCACAGATGCGAATATCTGGAGACCACGCTGTTCGTCTGTCCGAAGTGCGGCAAGACCGGCGGGCTCAAAAGCGACAATAACCGCTTCACCTGCACCTGCGGCATGGAAGTCACCATGAACGAGATGGGCTTTTTCGAGGGCGCGGACGCGAAGTTTGAAACCGTCTACGACTGGGATATGTGGCAGAGGAACATCCTCATGGACATGACCGCCGCGGCGAAGGGCACGGACAGCCTCATCACCGAAGATGACGACGCCATCCTCTACGAGGTGCACGGCGACAGCAAGACCGTCCTCGGCGAAGACCTCAAAATGTCCCTATGCGGCGACCGCCTCGAATTCACGAACGGCTCTGCCAAATTCACCTACCCCATGACCGGCCTCACCGCCATGGCGGTAGCCCACACCTCGGTCCTCTTCTTCACCTGCAGCGGCACCTACTACGAGGTGCACAATAAACACATCTGGCCCGCGAACAAGTATTTCGCGCTGCATAGGATGCTGTGCGGGATGAAGTATGTGTAATCCTCCGGCAGTTCCGGCCGACCCTCTTGCCTTCTCCTATGGGGAAGGTGCCGCCAAAGGCGGCAGATGAGGTCCGTCGTTTCGATGATTTCCCGTCGTACCCTCATCAATCTCGCATTCGTTTGACAGTTTCCCCGGCCGGTGGAAGCCAAGAAAAGCCGTGAAAGAATGATTTCTCGTTCTTTCACGGCTTTTTGTCAGTCCGGATTCACATGCACCATGATGTGCTTTACCTGCGGGAATCGGGTCTCGATTTTTCGGTGGACGGTTTCGGCGATCTCATGGCTCTGGCGGAGGGTGAGGCTGCCGTTTTCGCGGATCTCAAGGTCTACATAGATTTTGTTGCCGAACTTGCGGGTGCGCAGGCGGTCGATGCCGAGGACGCCCGCCACGGAGAGGGCGCAGGCGGAAATGGCTTCCTGCTCATCCCTGCTGCAGGAATGGTCCACCATCTTTTCGATGGCGTCGGCGAAGATGTCGTAGGAAGCCTTGATGATGAAGGCGCAGATGACCAGACTCGAGACCGGCTCAAGGAAGGTGTAGCCCATGCGCGCGCCGCCGATGCCGATGAGCGCGCCGACGGAGGAAAGCGCGTCGCTGCGGTGATGCCACGCGTTTGCCATGAGGGCGGTGGAATCGAATTTCTTCGCGTAGAAACGCGTATAGCGGTACATGACCTCCTTGCTCACGATGGAAACAATCGCCGCGACGAGGGCAAGGATGCCGGGTCTGGTGAGTTCCGCCGTGTCCCGTGCGGAGAGCTTCTCAATGGCGGTGTGCCCGATGAACAGACCGGTCACGCACAGCACAATCGCCAGCACGATGGCCGCCACGGGCTCGAAACGCTCGTGTCCGTACGGGTGCTCGCTGTCCGATTTGCGGGCAGAAAGCTTCACGCCGACGATGACAATGAGGCCGGAAAAGATATCCGAGGCGGAGTGCACGGCATCCGAGATCATCGCGCCCGAGTGGGCGATGATGCCTGCCAGAAACTTGAACAGCGCAAGGAAGCAATTGCCGATGATGCCCACATCGGAGACGCGGACGGCGACGGCTTCGAAGCTGTCACGATTGTTTTTCTGCATAAAAATACCTCCGGAATGGCTCTGTTTCCGCAGGTATAAAATACCCGCGAAACGGTAATGTTGCTTACTGTCCCGCGGATGAATGAATCAACCACTGTTACCAGGTAACCCGGCTCCGGGCATTGCCCCGCCTGATCAGTTTGTACTGTTTTTCTTCGCAGTGCAAAGAGTGGTCTTAGTATAAGGGATAGCGGGGAATTTGTCAAGAGGGAGATTTTGGATGGGGATTGCTGCGAAAAAGGTATGAGAAAATGACGGAGATGGGACGGACAACTCCTTGCCTTCCCCTTTGGGGAAGGAGCATCACCGCAGTGGCAGATGAGGAGTATTGGTATCGATAATTGAATGCCGGACCTCATCAGTCTCGCTTCGCTCGACAGCTTCGCGCCTGCGGGCTCGGTCCCGGTTTGGCTCTGAATGCTCACCGGGCATTCATTCACTACCAAACCGCGCTTCGCGCTCCGGAGGGGAAGCCAAGATATTTACTGTACAAAGTTTGATGTGAAAATGAACAAAATTGGGCCGGGGGATTGCCCCCGCTTCCTTTGGTTTATGCCATGATCTTGGCGGCTTCTTCGTCTTCGTACTGACGGGTGTACATTTCGTAGTAGTAGCCCTTCTTGGCGATGAGTTCCTTGTGCGTGCCTTTTTCCACGATCTTGCCGTCGCGCACGGCGAGGATGCAGTCCGCGTTTTTGACAGTGGACAGGCGGTGGGCGATCACGATGGAGGTGCGGCCCTTGATGACTGTCTCGATGGCGGTCTGTATCTTCTGCTCGGTCAATGTATCGACAGACGCCGTCGCCTCATCGAGGATCAGGATGCGGGGCTTGGCGAGGATGGCGCGCGCGAAGGAGATGAGCTGCTTTTCGCCGGTGGAGAGCAGGTCTCCGCCTTCGCCTACGTCGGTATCGAGCCCGTGCTCAAGCCTTGCGATAACTTCGTCAGCAGAGACAAGCTTGATAGCCCGGTCTATCTCTTCCTGTGTCGCGTCGGGATTGCCGTACAGAAGGTTATCCCTTACGGTGCCGGAGAACAGGTGTGGGTTCTGCAGTACATAGCCTATCGAGGAATGCAGCCAGAGCTGTGAACGTTCCCTTGCGTCTTTACCGTCTATCAGCACCCGGCCGCTTGTGGGCTCGTAGAACCGGCACACAAGGTTTACAAGCGTGCTCTTGCCCGCGCCGGTCTCGCCCACGATGGCGATGTT
>JAZLLT010000111.1:0-16257 GCA_045598325.1 Clostridia bacterium
CGTCCCTCATCGCGCTGACCATGATCACCGCGTTGGTCATTCTGGCGGTGACCTCCAATGTGGTATTACCACTCGGCATGGTGGGTGCCCTGTCCATCGTCCGCTTCCGCTCCGCCATCAAAGAGCCGCTGGAGATCGCGCTCCTGTTCTGGGCGGTCGCCGCGGGCATCGTTCTGGCGGCGGGACTCATTCCCCTCGCGGTCATCGGAAGCGCGGTTATCGGCGTCATCCTGCTCTTCTTTGTCAACAGGAAAAGCGGTGACGCGCCTTATATGGCTGTCATCACCGCGGACAGCCGGATAGGGGAAGAAGCCGCGGACGGTTATTTGCGGGAGAATGTTTCCCGAGCGGTCGTTAAGAGCAAGACTGTGTGCGACGGTCTGATCGAGGTAAGCTATGAGGTGCGGCTCAAGAACGGGAACACCGATTTTGTGACCGCGCTTACCGCGCTTGAGGGCGTGAAAAGCGCCGCGCTCGTGAGCTTCAACGGGGACTACGCGGGCTGACGGTATGCTGATATCCAAAAAGATTGACCGGCTCTGCCGCATAGCCATTATTTCTGCCGTAGTCCTGTCTCTCACGCTCATGTGTATCCCGGTGGGAAGCATGCGGGCGGAAGCGGAATTCGCATACATAAACCACCTGTTCGATACGGGCTGCGTCCATGAAATCAATATCGAAATGGATGTGTGGGACGATTTTATCGCCTCCTGCGAGGATGAGCGATACGCGCAGGCGACGCTTGTCATTGACGGTACGGCGTTCAAAAATGTGGCCATACGCGCCAAAGGCAATACATCCCTGTCCAGCGTTTCGTCTTACGGCAACGACCGCTACAGCTTCAAGGCGGAGTTCGATCACTATAAAAGCAGTCAGACCTGCTGGGGGCTCGACAAACTTTGCCTTAACAATTTGATTCAGGATGCCACTTACCTGAAGGACTACATCGCCTACACGCTCATGAACAAAATGGGCGTGAAGGCACCGCTGTGCGCCTTTGCGTGGATCAAGGTAAACGGCGACGACTGGGGGCTTTACCTTATGGTGGAAGGCGTGGAGGACTCTTTTCTTGCCCGCAACGGCGTAAAGAGCACCGCCGATCTGTACAAGCCCGATTCCTTGTCCTTCGGAGGCGGAAGAGGCAACGGCCGCGGATTCGATGCGGAGGAGTTCTTCGGGAATGCGGAAACGGAACTGCAGGAGCAGCAACTTTCGGAGAAAACTGCCGGACAAAACGGCATGACTCCGCCGGAGATGCCGCAGGGCGGATTTGAACAAAACGGTACGACTCCGCCGGAAATACCGCAAGGTGACTTGGCTCAGAACGGTATGAACCCGCCCGGAATGCCGCAGGAAAACGATGGTTTCGGCGGCAGATCCGGCGGCATGAACGATAGGCGCAATGATAAGCCCGATGCCGGCGGCATGGGCAGCGATGACACGAAGCTCATCTACACGGATGATGAGTTTGACAGCTACTCCAATATCTTTGACAACGCCAAAACCACGGTGACAGACGCGGACAAGGCCCGACTCATCGCTTCCCTCAAGCGCATGAATGAGGGTGACGCAGAGTCCTCCGTGGCGATCGATGAGGTCATCGTCTACATGGCGGTCCATAACTTCATGGTCAACGGTGACTCCTACACGGGCAGCATGGTGCATAATTACTATCTGCTGGAGCAGGACGGCATCCTTTCCATGATCCCGTGGGACTATAACCTTTCCTTCGGCGCCTTTGACGGCGGCAGGGGAGGGAATGCCACGAGTTCGGTCAATACTTCCATCGATGAGATCGCCTCCTCAGACCGTCCCATGGCGAACTGGATCATGAACAGCGAAACCTACATGGCGCGGTATCATGAAACCTACACCCGCTTCATCGAAACGGTGTTTGACAGCGGTTGGTTCGGGGAAGAACTGGAACGGGTCATCGCGCTCATCTCGCCCTATGTGGAAAAGGACGAACGCGGCTTCTACAGCTATGAACAGTTTTTGAAGGGTGTTTCCTCGCTCGGAACCTACATAAACGCCCGTGTGGAGAGCGTAAAGGAGCAACTCGGCGGTAATACAAATCCGCGCGTCGATGCTTCCTCCATATCTGTTTCGGATATGGGCTCCATGGGCAATATGGACGGCGGAAAAAGGGAAAACCGCATGAACGAAAGGAAACCGGAAAATGACTTCAGGGAAACAGTGGAGGATGAAAATTGGGTTCTGTATTTCATCATCACATCCGCGGTGCTGGCAGGCGCCCCGGTCTTTGCCGCTAAATTTCGGAAACGCTGATAAATACGGTTGCGCGGTGGGCGGTTTTACGCTATAATATCCTCATCCTGCTTACGGAGGCATTATATGAACGATAAATACGCTGCGATTACATATCAGCATCCGGAGCATATTCCGATCAATGTGAGCCTGCTGCCCGCCACCTGGAGAAAATACGGAAAGGACCTGCAGGATCTCTGCCTGCGCCATCCCATCCTGTTTTCCAATATCAAGGCGTCCGATGAAGTCAAGTATTTCACGCCGCCGTCCTACCATGAGGGCAAATTCACCGACGCGTGGGGCTGCGTGTGGGAGAACATCCACGAGGGCTACGAGTCCATCGTGACGGGGCATCCGCTGCCCGAAAGGGAAGATGTGAACAAACTGGTCGCGCCCACCGTGGATATCGGCTTGCCGCACGGCTTCATGTATCTGCGCCTGCTGGACCTGCGCGGCTTTGAAGAGATGATGATCGACTTCGCCGAGGAGCCGCCGGAACTTCAGAAACTCATCGACATCGTGCGCGATTACAACATCCGCCAGATGCAGAACTATGTGAACGCCACCACGGACGATATCGTGTTCGTGGGCGACGACAACGGCATGCAGAAGTCCCTCGCCATTCGCCCCTCCACCTGGCGCAAATACATCGGCCCCGCCTACAAGGCGATCTATGATGTGGCGCACAAGGCGGGAAAACTGGTCTACATGCACACCGACGGCTGCATCTGGGAGGTCATCCCGGACATGGTCGCCGCGGGCGTCAACTGCGTGAACCCCCAGATCCGTGCAAACGGACTTGATAAACTGGTGGAGGTCTGTAAAGGCAAGGTCTGCATCGACTTGGACCTCGACAGGCAGCTGTTCCCCTTCGCCACGCCCCGCCAGATCGAGGAGCACATCACCGAGTGCTGCGAAGCCATGTATCTGCCCGAGGGCGGACTCATGCTCTGCGCCGAATGCGGCGAGGATGTGTCGCTGGACAAGATCGAGACCATCTGCTCCACGCTGGAAAAATTGAGAGACTACAAAGGATAAAGCGTTTCCGAAAGAAAACAACAGACCGCGTATTCGCGGTCTGTTGTTTTTATGTATCCATTATCTCTTGCTGAGGACATCCTTCTCATACTGCTTGATTTCGGCAAGCCACGCGTCGCCTACGGGCACGCCCTGCTTCAGGCAGTACATATCCCAGATGGCGCCGAAGGGCAGGCTTTTGGCTTCCTCCTGAAGGGCGAGGCGGGAAGTGAAGTCGCCCGCGTACTCGCACGCGCGCAGGGTCGCGTTGGGGGTGAGGTAGGCGTTCAGAAGAGCCTTCTGCGCATCGCGTACACCGATGACCCACGCGGCCACGCGGTTGATGGAGGCATCGAAGTAGTCGAGGGCGCAGAAGACGCGCTTTTCGTAGCCGTTGCATACAATTTCATTGAAGATGCGGCTGGTCTCCTGATCCCAGGTGACTACATGGTCGCTGTCCCAGCGGACGGGACGGGAGATGTGCAGCAGGATCTGGGGCAGGAACTGGAGGGCGGCGGAGAGTTTGTCGCTCACCTGCTCGGTGGGGTGGAAGTGGCCGGTATCGAGGGTCAGAAGCTTTCCGCGGCTGATGGCGTAGCCCATCATGAGTTCGTTGCTGCCCACGGTGTAGGATTCCACGCCGATGCCGAACAGTTTGCTTTCCACGGCGTCCAGCACATGATCCTTGGAGATGGACTTGGTCGCTTCGAACACCTCGTCCAACGCCTCTACCATGCGCTTGCGGGGCGCGTCGGTATCGGCGGGGGTGTCCTTGTATCCGTCGGGCATCCAGTGGTTGATGACGCAGGGCTCGCCCTGTGCTTTGCCGAAGGCTTCGCCGATCTCACGGCAGCGCTTGCCGTGCTCGATCCAGAACTTGCGGTTGTCCGCATTGGTGCTGGCGAGGGAGAAACCGTCCGCTACACGGGGATGGCCGAAATAGGTGGGGTTAAAGTCCAGAGCCAGTTTGTTTTCCTTGGCAAACGCCATCCAGTCGGCAAACTGCTCCGCAGTGTAGGCGTCGCGGTCAATCTTCTTGCCGTGCAGTTCCGCGTAACTGGCGTGCAGGTTCAGTTTCTTTTTGCCGGGGATGAGGGAGATGGCCTTCAGGAAATCGGCGCGCAGTTCGTCGCCGTTGCGCGCGCGTCCGGGATAGTTGCCGGTGGTTTGGATGCCGCCGGAGGTGCCGCCTACATCAGCTTCGAGACCCATGACATCGTCACCCTGCCAGCAGTGCATGGATACGGTGAAGGCGGCGGCCTTCTCCATGGCTTTTTCCACATCGACGCCTTTTTCGGCATAGACATCTTTGGCGTAATCAAAACCCGCTTTGATCAGTTTCTCGTTCATGATTGACCTCCGCTATATTAGTTGACTCTATTTTACACGAAATGAATGGCTTTGTAAATAGAATTATTCGTATTTCCCGTATTTATCCGCCAGTTCGTTGACCCGCGCGATGCGTTCCCACCGCGCGCCCGGCACCACCTGATCGGAAACGCCGAGGCAGAAACTCCTGTCCTTCCGCATGATTTCGAGAACGCCGATGACATACCTGTCAAAGTCCTCATCGTTCACGAGGTCGGTGAAGTATCCGCCGGGAATGCCGCCCCAGATGACGGTCTCGGGGCGGGCGTAGGCGCGCATTTCGGAAAGCGTCATGTCGCCCACGGGCGCGGGTGTGCAGGCTTCGATGACATCAAAACCGGAATAGGACAGTTCTTTGATGAGCCCGCGGCAGGTGCCGTCCATATGGACAAAGGAATATTTGCCCGCGGCGCGGATCTTGTCCGTCCATTCCTTGTGGACGGGCGCCATATATTTCGTGTAGAATTTCTTGCCCACGGATTCCGAGGACAGGTTTTCGGGCACCATGATGCACTCGGCAGGGGAGGCGCAGGCGATGTCCACGCACTCGTCGAATTTCTTCTTCATGGTTTCCAGCAGATCCTCGAAAGCGTCCACATCGTCATCGATGGCGTACACGAGGTTCGCAATGCCCATCCGGTTGGCGACCAGCGTCATGAAAGGCGTGTGGGGCGTGTAGACGAGCGTGACGCCGAGGTCGCCCACATGCTCACGCACGAAGTTCGTGAAGCCGTAGTACGGCTCATAAAAGGTGTGCTCGTAGATATATTTCAGCACCCTGAAATCGTCCGCGTTCTTGCACAGAAACTCCGCGGGCGCGTGGGAATAGGTGATGGGGGAGTACTTGTAAAACTCGGTGAGCGTGCCGACGGGCGTCTCCCAGATGTTGCGGTAGGAGCCGTCCGGGTCGTTTACGCCGCGCACGGTGAGTCCCTCGAAACGGGTCTTCCAGGGGCAATGCCCCTGCAGATAGAAGCCCACACCCAGATCGCGGTGGAGGCGGAAGCGCCCTTCCTCGCCCGCGTGTTCCGGTTTCATCAATTTTTCGGTGCGCAGATAGGTCATCCAGTAATCCAGATCGCCGTTCCACGGCACGCGGTCGAGGGGCGCGCCGGAGAGCAGGGCAAGGATGCGTTCACGGGGAGTCATGCTGTCACCTCTCGTTGGTTGCTTGCCATATTATACCGCGCGTTTCCGACTGCGTCAATCATGCATGAAAAAGACCGGCGGGGCGATACCGTTGCCGGTCGATTGATAGCAGAAGCGTGAGAGCGGCGAGGAGACAGGCATACTTTTTCATGAGACATACCCCTTCCACAGATAACCGTTTTCTTTGATATTCCCATTCTATCATGCAATGCCGGATTGATACAAATACGAATGCATGTACAAAGTGTTGCAACGCGGAATTTTGCCTGTTTTTGAGAAAAAACAGGGGCGAAATGCCGAATTTGCATTTTGTGAACAAAACAAAGAATTAATGTGAAAAACATAAATCAGTAAAGAAAAAATCAAACAAATAACTTGACCGATAACATCGATTCTGCTATCATTCACCCATTGCAGATAAGGAATGAAACAGAGTCATTCCGGGTAAAAGACTGACCCATCCCGCAGGGGATTCAGGCCGAACGGACAGCCGGGTCAAAAGCCGATGCGGGGTATAAACCCGTATACAGGTTTGCTGTATTTTTATTGATTGAGTTGGATTTCACGCCCGAACGCATTCCGATGAAATGGTCAATAAGAGTACTATTCGTAAGTCAATTACCGGATAGACTCCGTCTCCGTCCTCTCCGAAAGGGGAGACGACTGATATTGCTGTTTTGTCTGAGCGATGTGCGTGTGCCACATCGCTTTTCTTTTACCCATCCGGCCTGCAACGATCACCACAGGGAGGAAATACACATGAAAAAGACGGTTTCTCTGCTTCTGGTAATGGTTCTCCTCTTCGGCCTCGTACCCTCCGCCTTCGCTGAGGAGCAGCCTGTCGACCCCATCGCCGCCTACCTTGCCGCCACCGACGAGCAGTACGCGTACGATCTGACCTACAAACTCTCCACCGATCCCTCCATGCATGATAACGCCATGGGCTTCCGCACCGCCGGTTCCGACGCGGAGCACCGCGCGGCGGATTTCATCGCGGAAGAGATGGAGCGCATCGGTCTTCAGGATGTGGAAAAAATCCCCGTGAATGTAGACAAGTGGCAGTTCGGCGGCGCATCCCTCACCATCGCGGGCACCGAGATTGCCCTGACTCCCGTTTCTTACATGGTCTCCGGTACGGATGAAGCCGGCATCACCGCTCAGATCGTTGACTGCGGCACCGGTTTCGCCGAAGACTATGCGGGCAAGGATGTCGACGGCAAGATCGCGCTCATCGGCGTTGACCAGTGGGGCGCCGCGTGGATCGATGCCTACATCTACGAAGCGCAGCTCCAGGGCGCCATCGCTCTGGTCACTTACGATTACGACGGCTACGGCCGCTTTTCCGATGATGTGTATCAGATCCAGGATGTCTGCTGCGAGGACATCATGCCCACCATCATCATCACCAAGAACAACTACGATACCCTTGCCGCCGCCATCGCAGAGGGCAATGACACCTGCACCCTGATCGTGGACAGCGATCTCGAGATCGGCACCGGCATCTCCTACGATGTCGTCGGCCGCATCCCCGGCAAGTCCTCCGAGCAGCAGTTCATTGTGTCCGGCCACTACGACATGTATTTCGAGGGCTTCCAGGATGACTGCTCCGCCATCGCCTGCGCCATGTCCATCGGCAAGGGCATCATCGACAGCGGCATTCAGCCCGAAAACGATGTGCTCATCATTGCCCACGGCTCCGAGGAGTGGGGCTACAGCGGCACCGAGTTCGACTGGACCCGCGGCGCGTGGGAACTGATCAACAATGTCCATCCCGAGTGGGCAGGCAAGACCCTCGCCATGTTCAACTTCGAACTGTGCGGCTTCGATTACGGCGATACCTATGAAGTCCGCTGCGTACCCGAGTACAGCACTCTGTTCGCCGCCATGACGGACGCGGGTGAACTGGACGCCGCCGTCACCGGCTGGGCAGGCGGGATCCTCTCCGTGACCGGCGACACCTCCACCATGGAGGACGGCATCTCCTACCGCAACGCCGGCGTTCCCTACTTCCTGAACGCCACCAGCAGCAGCGCGGGCGTGCCCGGCGGCGGATATGGCTGGATGCAGCTGCACTACCACACCGATTCCGATAACTACACCACCTACGACGCGCGCACTATGAAGGCAAACATCGATGTGTTCGGTTCCATCCTGCTCCACATGGACGAAAACCCCGCTCTGGAACTGGATCTCACCCAGTCCGTCATCGATCTGGGCACTGCCTTCATCGAGCCCTACGCCGTGGAAGCCGGCATCGATCCCGACGCGTGGAATGAGGCATACGCCATGATGGGTGCCGCCGCGACGGCTCACAACGCGAAGATTGCCGACATCAATGCCCGCTACGCCGCCGCTTCCACCGAGGAAGAGAAAGCCGCCATCCGCGCCGAGGGCAAAGCCATCAACGCGAAGACCCTTGAAGCCTTCAAGTTCGTGCAGGACGCCTTCATCGGCATCGAGGCTTCCCTCAATGTGGTCGAGCGCCACGAGGGCTATCAGAACAATGTCATCATCATCGACTACATCCTGAATGCCCTCAATAACGGCGAACTGTTCAATGCCGAAGGTACCGGCGCTCTGGACATCGCCTACAACCTGAACGCGGTCAGCGAGTATAACTTCTACATCTTCAACCCCGAAACCGCCGTCCGGCGTGCTTCTCACACCGACAAGGCTGCCGGCAAAAGCACCCTGTGGGGCATCGGCAAGGGCTACGAATACGCGCAGACCTGGCCCGCTACCCTCTCCCTCTTCGGTGAAATCTACGCGGAGACCCCCGATTTCACCGATGAGATCGCCCTCTACGAAGCGGAGCGCGCAAAGCAGCTCACCTTCATGGGCGAAGTCCTCGCGGAAGAAATCGAAGACATGAAAGCCTTCGCTTCCCTGCTGGCGGATTCATTACGGTAAACGAAAGCCCCTGCGCTCCGCGCAGTTCCTTTCGCTATCTTTTCGGGCTCGAACTCGAATTTGTTGTCGAACGGCGCGTGTGACTGCGCGATGCAGATGCCGTTTTCTTCGGCGACCGCGCGCAGATGTCTCGCGTAATCGAGGTAATCGGGGCGGTTCAGAAAACCGTCTTCGCCCCGGACCCGGTAAAACGAAAAATCGACGGCATCGAAGCCCGCCTCCGCGATTTTGCGGATGGCTTCCTCATGACCGAAACGGCGGAACATGGTGAAATTCAATGACGAGTTTCATGATTGCCTCCGGATGATGTTTCTTCGGATATTATTGAACCGGGGAGGGACAATGTCAACAAAAAAGCACCGCGGACGAACCGCGGTGCTTGATATGAACCGTTTACTTTGCCAAAAGTCCTTCCACGAGGTCGATGGCCGCCATGTGCGCCTGCTGCGCGAGATCCATGGAGATGGCGGTGGCGTCGCCGGCGGCAAGGGTCGCGTATGCCTCATAGAAACTTTCCTGCATGGCATCGAGCTGCGCCTTCACATCGGCAACCTGCGCTTCGCTGAAACCGCCGAATTTCACGAGGTTGGTCAGGGCGTCGAAACTCCAGTAGTAACTGTCCTTCCAGTTTTCGGGGAGGGTCACATAGCCTTCCACGGAAACGACGCCTTCGGGGGTCCACATCCGCTGTGTGCTCTTGTAGCAGATGCCGCTTTCGGGCTGATCCGTTTCGAAGCCCGCGGTCTCTGTGCCGAGTTTCAGTCCTGCGTAAGTGTCGGTGGTCAGCATGGGCAAATAGGGGACGAACACATTGCAGGATGCATCATCCATGGCGACCCACTCGACGGTGCCGGCCGCGGAAGGATCCGAAATTTCGAAGATGTGGGTCTCGAGGTTGCGCTCGTAGCCGATATTGGAAATCTTGTAGAAGTCCACGAAATCCTTGACGGAGAAGCCGTTCTTCACGGTGATGCCGGTCTGGACGGGAATGATCTCGTCATTTTCGTCGATATTGGTCAGGGTGTAGACCGCCGCGTCCTCGGCGTCCAGGTCGGGATTCAGGAAGGCGATGGCATTCACCATACGGGCGTTTGCGGATTGACCTGCGTTATAGGACTCGGTGAAGTCGATGATGTTCTTTTCCTGATCGCCGCAGAAGAAACCGTTTTCCACAGCCAGAGAAATGAGTTTTTCGGACGCGATCACATTTTCGGTGTCATCCAGGTCCACAAGACCGATGATGGTCATATTGGGCTCGGTGAACACGGTGATGGGGGACATCTTGAGGGCGATGTACTGGTGACCGGTCACATTTTCGATGTACCACGCTTCGGTGGCGTCGGCGATGATGATGCCGCTGCCGCCGCAGGCGCCTGCGGTGTCGTAGATGGAGGTCAGGATATCAAGGGCTTCTTTGGCGGTCGCCGCCTCGGAGAGCAGCACGGTGACGATCTCCGCTTCCTCGATGCCGAGATCCTCAAAGGGCTCGAACTCATCCGCGCCGCTTGCCGAACCGATGGTCTCGGTGGCGGTCACGGAAACGCCCTTTTCATTGGTGCCTGCCGCCTCGTAGGGGGTGTGGTCGTGGGTGCCGCCGCAGTCGGGGCACTCGCCCAGCAGGTTGTCATCGCGGAAGGCGGTGTAGGAATAGGAATCATGGGTGAAGGTGTAGGTGAAGCCGTAGCAGCCCGCGTATACCTCACCGGCTTTGTGGGCGCCCGCCTCCTTCACGAAGAAGACCTTGTTCTGGGAATTGCTGTAATCTTCGGAACGGCTGAAAAGGATGGAGCCGTTCTCCGTGTAGGCGGAGCCGACATACAGGGAAGTGCAGGCCAGCGCCGAAGAAGAGAGGCACAGGACCAGCAATACGGACAGGATGACGATCAGCTTTTTCATACCGGGTACCTCCTATAAATTTGATGTGCATAATTATACACAGAAATGCATGTATGTCAATGGAATATGCATATTAAATAATTGTTATGCAGTATTTTCGTATAGAAACGCGGCTGCAATATACAGCCGCGTCCGTATCATGCAACTTTTCCGGGGAATATGCGTCTTTTATATACGAAGAATCCCGCGACGGCGGAGAGCCCCACGCCGCCCAGAATGTCGATGAATGCGTGCTGTTTGAGACACACGGTCGAAGCGGCGATGAGGATGCCCCAGAGGATGAACAGGAAGCGCTCGGGCTGCTTCTTCAAAAGCCCCGCGTCCCACAGACCGATGAGCGCGCCGCAGGTGCCGATGATGTGCTCGGAGGGGAAGACATTCGTGGGCGTGTCGATAGAATGGATCCATTTGACGAGGTCCGTGCAGAGATTGTCCCGCGGGTAGACTTCCGGGCGCAGTCCCTGACCGTTCGGCACGATTACCCAGAACAGGGCGCAGGAGAAGAAAGTCACCGCGAGGAAGATCATATACCGTTTGAACGCAGGTTCATTGTTGATGAGCAGGTAAAAACCTGTGCCCACGATATACAGGAACCAACTGAGATAGGCGATGATGAAGCCCTCGTAAAAGGGGATCCACGAGTCGATGACCGTGTCCGTGATCCACTTGACGGAATCGTTACTGCTGAAAATGTGCTCCAGCAGCAGGTAAGTCGCGATATATACGGGAAGCCAGATCGCCCACACGAGCCGCTTCCACGGAAAATTCTTCAGAAACTCTTTCATATTAACCTCCGTCTTCATTATAGCACAGACGGTGGGAATATGCAAACTGAAACGAAAAATAACGCATAAATCACACAAATCCGGCTGAAAGCGGAGATGAAATGTGCTATACTGCGTTTAGATTTCAGCCGTCCGGGCGGCGTACCGTACGGTTTTTATAAAGAGAACCCTTTGCAAAACGGACAAAAGGAGGTATTATGTCCAAAAACAAAACAGCCAGGCGCACTCCCGACGGAGTGCTGAAAATCATACCCTTGGGCGGTTTGGGCGAAATCGGCAAGAACATGACCGCGTTCGAATACGGCGATGATATCATCGTGGTGGATGTGGGTTCCATGTTCCCCCACGAGGACATGCCCGGCGTCGATCTCGTCATCCCCGATCTGACTTACCTTCAGGAAAACGCGGACCGCGTGCGCGCCTATTTCATCACCCACGGACACGAGGACCACATCGGCGCCGCGCCTTATGTGCTGCGCATGGTGCCCGCGCCCGTGTATGCAACCCGCCTCACCTGCGCCCTCATGAGCCTCAAATTCAAAGAGCACCGCATGAGCAACCGCGTGGAGATGGTGGAGGTCGAGCCCGGTGACAGCATCGTAACCGGCGTGTTCGGCGTGGAATTCATCAATGTCTCCCACTCCATCGCGGGCGCCTGCGCACTCGCTATCCATACCCCCGTGGGCACGGTCATCCACACCGGCGACTTCAAGGTGGACTATACGCCCATCAACGGTCAGAGGATGGATTTCCAGCGCTTTGCGGCTCTGGGCAGCGACGGCGTGCGCCTCATGCTGGCGGACTCCACCAACGCGGAGCGCCCGGGCTACACCATGAGCGAAAAGACCGTAGGGGAGACTTTCACTTCCCTTTTCGATAAGGCAAAGGACCGCATCATCATCGCCATGTTTGCCAGCAATGTCCACCGCATCCAGATGGTCGTGGACAACTGCGTGCGCTGCAAGCGGCATCTGTGCCTTGTGGGGCGCAGCATGGTGGGCGTCGCCCGCGTCAGCAGCCAGTTGGAGTATCTGAATATCCCCGAAGGGCTGCTCGTGAATGTGGACGAACTGGACCGCTACCGCGACGATGAACTGGTGGTGCTGACCACGGGGTCCCAGGGCGAGCCCATGAGCGGTCTATCCCGCATGGCGTTCGGCGAACACAAAAAACTGGATATCCGCTCCACCGACATGGTCATCATTTCCGCGAACCCCATTCCGGGCAATGAGCGGAGCGTCAGCAAGGTCATAAACCAACTGGTCCGCACCGGCGCGGATGTCATCTATGAGGCGCTGGCGGAAGTCCATGTGTCCGGTCACGCCCGTCAGGAAGAACTGAAACTCATGCACGCCCTGTGCAGGCCCGATTATTTCGTACCCGTGCACGGCGAATACAGGCATCTCTATCAGCACGCGAAACTGGCGGTTTCCATGGGCATGCCGGAGGACCATGTGCTCATCCCCGAAACCGGCGGTGTGCTGGAACTGAGCGAAAAAGGCTTGAAACGCGGCGGCACCGTAGTGAGCGGCGATCTGCTGGTGGACGGTCTGGGCGTGGGCGATGTGGGCGAGAGCGTGCTGCGCGACCGCAAGCATCTGTCCGAGGATGGCATGATCATCGTGGTGCTCTGCTTCGATCACGAGGACGGCACCCTCATCTCCGGTCCCGATATCATCACCCGCGGCTTCGTGTATGTGAAGGAAAACGGCGAATTGCTGGATGGCGCGCGGGATGTGGTCAACCGCATCCTGGATACCCGCATGTACGAGTTCAACTCCACCAATGCCCTGAAAGACGCCATCCGCGAGGCACTCAAGAGATACTTTAACGACAGCATCCGCCGGGATCCCATGATCCTGACCATCATTGCGTAAGGAGCAACTATGACCAATGTCTATGATACCGCCAACCAACTGGCGCGGGAACTGAAGGAAACCGAGGAATACCGGGAATATCACCGCCTCCGTGAGATCGCCTACGATGACAGCACCAACAAGGCGCTGCTGGACGAACTCAAGCGGCTCCAGTTCAAAATGCAGGCGAAAGCCGCGTCCGGTGAAAAACCCGAGGACGAGGACATGCAGAAACTGATGCGCATCTCCTCTCTGCTTCAGATGAATTCCGATGCCTCCGCCTATATCGTTGCGGAATTCCGCTTTCAGAAACTGATCGCGGACATCTACAAGATCCTGGGCGATGTGGCGGGCATCGACATCGACGCACTCACGCAGGCATAAGGAGCGTTATGTCCCACAAGAAAAAATACGACCGCCTGTTCAAGACGCGCCGCTACACCCGCGAGACCGTCGCCAAGGACAGAGAATACGGGATGTACTGGTATGACTGGCTGTGGCATATCCTGCGGCCCGCGCTTTCCGTCATCTGCGCTCTGCTCGTGGTGATCGGCATCGCGTCCACCGCGTGGAACAAGGTCTACGGAAGCCTGCTGGCGCCCGTGGATGACGCGGACGCGTCCACATACGCGTTCACGATCTCCAGCGGCGAGTCGGTCACGGCCATCGGCCAGAATCTGGAAAAGCAGGGCTTCATCCGGAACGATGCCTTGTTCAAGTATTATGTCCAGTTCTACGGCCTCACCAACAAGTTTCAGAGCGGCGTGTACTACATCAGCAAGGATTTGAACCTGTTCGAGATGGCGGACGCGCTGACCAGCGGCATCGTCACCACCGAACGCACCATCCGCATCCTGCCCGGCTGGACTGTGGAAGACATCGCGGATTATCTGGTGAGCGTGGGTGCCGTCGGGAACCGGGATGCATTCCTTGCCGAATGCAAAAAGTATAACGACTACATGGACTACTCCCTCGCGCTCATCAACGCGGCGTCCGGCAAGAACCTTTCCGCCCGCACCTATCCGCTGGAAGGCTATCTCGCGCCCGATACCTACCGCGTCTATCTGACCGCGAGCCCCGAATCCATCCTGCGCACGCTGATCAAGCAGATGGATACCGTCTACTCCGAACTGTTCGATCACGAATACACCTACGATGAAAACGGCGACATCCTCTCCGAGCCCAAACAGAACGGCGCGAAGGGCATCGTGATGAGCGATGACGACATCTTCATCCTCGCTTCCGTCATCGAAAAGGAAGCGGCATCCGCCGAGGATATGAAGAAGGTCAGCGCGGTATTCTATAACCGCCTCGCCGCCGGCATGAAACTGCAGTCCGATCCCACGGCGAAGTACCTGACCGGCGTCAAGCGCATCGCCCTGACGGATGCGGATGTCCTGCATCAGAGTCCCTACAACACCTACATGGTGACGGGACTGCCTGTTGGTCCCATCTGCAGCCCGGGCAAAAACGCGATCATGGCTGCCCTCTATCCCGACGAGGAATATCTGAACGAAAACTATCTGTACTTCTGCGCCGCCGAACCCGGCAGCGGAAAACTGATTTTCGCAAAGACGGCGGACGAGCACGAAGCAAATGTCGCCCATTACCGTCCTTTGTGGGAAGCGTACGACAGACAGCAGGGACTGTAATCATAATATCCAAACGAAGCCCCGCCCGGTGAGGCGGGGCTTTGCCGTACACAAAGAAATCGGAATCCCGTCACGAAAATGTCTTGATTGATTCTTGACGGCGGTGCCGGTTGCTTTTTATAATGATGTTGAGGGGGAGAGGAACTCTTCCGCGGAGGGGGGACGAATACGGACACAGAACGAAAGGAAAAACCATTATGAAAATCGCATTTTTCGACACCAAAGAATATGACAGAAAATCATTTGAACCTTATGACGGAAAAGAAGGCATGCACTTTGCCTTCTACGAAACCAAACTGAACGCGGACACCGCGGATCTTGCCAAAGGCGCGGACGCGGTCTGCGTGTTCGTAAACGACAATCTGGATGCGGAGACGATCGAAAAACTCAATTCCTGCGGCGTGAAACTCATCGCCCTGCGCTGCGCGGGCTACAACAATGTGGACCTCAAGGCGGCGTACGGCAAAATCCACACGGTGCGCGTGCCTGCCTATTCGCCCTATGCGGTCGCGGAGCACGCCATGGCGCTTCTGCTCACATCCATCCGCCGCATCCACAAGGCGTACAACCGCACGCGGGAATTCAACTTCAGCATTTCGGGGCTCACCGGTTTCGACCTGCACGGAAAGACCGTCGGCGTCATCGGCACGGGAAAGATCGGCCGCTGCTTCGTCGATATCTGCAAAGGCTTTGGCATGAAGGTGCTGGCTTTCGACAAATATCCCTCGGAAATCGAGGGCATCCGTTATGTGGACAAGGAGGAACTGTTCCGCGAAAGCGACATCATTTCTCTGCATTGCCCGCTCACCGATGAGACGAAGCACATCATTTCGGAAAAGAGCATCGCACTCATGAAAAAGGGTGTGGTACTCATCAACACATCCCGCGGCGCCCTTATCGATTCGGAAGCGCTGCTTACCGGAATCAAGGAGCGGAAAATCGGCGCGGCGTGCCTCGATGTGTACGAAGAGGAATCCGAGTTGTTCTTTGAGGACTTCTCGGGGCACATCCTGAACGATGACACTCTCTCACGGCTCATCTCCATGCCGAATGTGATCGTGACCTCTCATCAGGCGTTCCTCACGAAGGAAGCGCTTACCGGCATCGCGGAAACGACCGTAAACAACATCCGCGATTTCTTTGAAAAGGACGAACTGCCCAACGAGATCTGCTACCGCTGCGCGGACATGACTGCCTGCAGGAAGGAACGCAAAGAGCGCTGCTTCTGAAAAAGGACAAAGAAAATCCCGTCCCCCGAAGGGGACGGCACCTTTTTGACGGTAGATCAGCCGTTAGTCGGCATTGTAAGCCGCGGTGTACTCGGCTTTGATCTGCTCGCCGCCCTGAGCGGACCAG